>JAFXFN010000001.1 GCA_017520505.1 Clostridia bacterium | reverse complement strand
GCTTCAACTGCTGATCTCTTAAATTCTGTACTGTATTTCTTGTTCTTGCGTGATTTTCTCGGCATAAAAACAACCCCCTTAAAGTAATCTTGAAAACTTTTTGTTTTTTCAAGTGTCTACTCTAAGGGGATTATATCATTTATCCTCTGTCGATTTATTTTTTATTACATCATTATCGTGCCGTCGAATACGGATTCAACCGAGCCTGTAAGCGTTACCTTGCCGTCCTTGTAATTTACGATAAGGTCGCCGCCGCGAAGCTTGACTGTAATGTCAGCGCCCTCCTCGCAGTAGCCGTTTACAACAGCCGCAACAGCCGCCGCACAAGCGCCTGTACCGCAGGAAAGTGTTTCGCCGTTTCCTCTTTCCCAGACACGCATCTTAAGTGTGTTCTTATTGACCACTCTTACAAATTCCGTGTTGACACGTTCGGGGAAGTATTCGCAGTTTTCAAACATCGAACCGACCGCTTCAACGTTCACCTTGTCAACGCTGTCGCAGAATATTACGCAGTGCGGATTTCCGACGGAAACGCACGTGATGTTATAATCCTCACCGCCGACCTTGACGGATTTGTTGATTATTTCATCACCCTCAAGCGTTGTGGGAACGTCTGCCGCTTTCAGCGACACCTCACCCATATCACCGCTTACCGAGCGAACAAGACCGCTGTAAATGTAAAGCTTCTGATGCTTTATACCGCTTGCGGTTTCAATGTCAAGCTCCTCTTTATCGGTGATTCCGTTGTCGTACAGATACTTGGCGATACAACGTACGCTGTTACCTGCCATCTTGCCTTCGCTTCCGTCCTTGTTGAAGATGCGTATCTTTGCATCTGCAATACGTGACTTTTCGATAAGCACGATACCGTCAGCGCCGACACCGTAGTTTCTGTCGCATACGGAGAGCGTGAGTGATTCGGGGCAGGTTATCTCGCCCTTTGTATTGTCGAAGAACAGATAGTCATTACCGCAAGCCTGCATTTTTGTGAATGCGAGCTTCTTGCGCTCTGTTCTCATATTGTTGATGTCAACAAGCTCCGTGTTGTGGAGGTTGAAACGGGATGCAACGATGTCAGCAAGTGCATTTGCCGTGTCAAGCGATGTGATACAAGCAACACCTGCAAGAAGTGCCGTTCTGTGGAGCGAAATGTAGTCCTCCTGTGCCTGCTTTGTCTTTGCGCCAGTGTAAACGATAAGCTTTATCTTTTCGTTGTCTACAAGGCTCGTTGCACATTCAAGAAGCGAATGGCTTTCATCCTCCTGAATTACACCTACCTCGATACCGCCGAGGGCTGAAATTGCCTTTGCAGTACCCTTTGTTGCGTAGATGTTCAGTCCGAGGTCAGCAAATTTCTTTGCAAGCTTGACTATTTCAAATTTATCGTTGTCACCGACTGTAATATACACGCCGTCGCCCTTGCCGAGGTCCATTCTGAAGCCTGCGGAAACCATACCCTTGAAGAGAGCTTCGGTGAGGTTTTTACCGACACCGAGGACTTCACCCGTTGATTTCATTTCCGGACCGAGAGAGGAGTTTACGTCTGACAGCTTTTCAAACGAGAACACGGGAACCTTAACGGCAACGTACGGAGGTATCTTGTAAAGACCGCTTTCATATCCGAGGTCCTTAAGCTTTGCGCCGAGCATTACACGGGAAGCAATATCGACCATCGGAATTCCCGTTACCTTACTGATGTAGGGGATAGTACGTGATGCTCTGGGGTTGACCTCGATTACGTAAAGCTCACCTTCATAAGTGAGATACTGAATATTTACAAGGCCCTTTGTGCCGAGTGATTTTGAAAGAAGTGTTGAACATTCGATAATTCTGTGAATGAGCTTATCGGAAATGTTCTGCGGAGGATAAATTGCGATAGAGTCACCGCTGTGAACGCCTGCACGTTCAATATGCTCCATAATACCGGGGATAAGCACGTCCTCACCGTCGGAGATAACATCGACCTCAAGCTCTGTACCCGACATATATTTGTCAACAAGCACGGGGTTTTCGATGTCGTGGGAGAGAATAAGCTCCATATACTGACGCACGTCGTCGTCTGTGTAAGCGATAGTCATATTCTGACCGCCGATAACGTAAGACGGACGGAGCAGTACAGGATATTTGAGCGTATGTGCCGCATCAAGCGCTTCTTCCATCGTCATAATGCCAAGCCCCTTCGGACGCTTGATGTCGAGGGAGTTGAGAAGTGCGTCGAACTTTTCACGGTCTTCAGCCAGGTCAATGCCCTCGGCGGATGTGCCGAGAATACGGATTCCCGAATCACTTAAGAACTTAACGAGCTTGATAGCTGTCTGACCGCCGAATGCCACAACGACGCCGATAGGCTTTTCAACCTCAATTACACCCATAACATCTTCGGGTGAAAGGGGCTCAAAGTAGAGTCTGTCGGAAACGTCGAAGTCGGTGGAAACCGTTTCGGGGTTGTTGTTGATGATTATGACCTCGTATCCAAGCTCACGCAGTGTCTTTGCACAGTGAACGGAGGAGTAGTCAAATTCGATACCCTGACCGATTCTGATAGGACCTGAGCCTAAAACTATTATCTTTTCTCTGCCTGTTTCAGCCTTAGGGCGTGCTTCGCAAGCCTTGCCGTAAACAGAATAGAAGTAAGGAGTTTTAGCATCAAACTCACCTGCACACGTGTCAACCGTCTTGTAAACGGGGAAGAGCTTGTCGGGGCATTTGTTTCCCGATATTCTTTCTATTGATTTGTCTGTATAGCCGAGGCGTTTACCCTCTTTGTACATTTCAAAGTCAACAGCGTTGTTTGCAATTTTATTTTCATATTCGGCAAGCTTCTTTATTTTGTTTATAAAGAACTTGTCGATTTTTGTAATTTCGTTTATTTCGTCAACGGAAACACCTCGGCGAAGTGCCTCATATACGGCAAATATTCTGACGTCGTCGATGTCGGCAAGCTTTTTCTTTATATCCTCGCAATCATCAAGCATGGGTGCGTGGAGTGTGTCAAGCGAAAGCTCAGCACCTCTTACAGCCTTCATCAATGCTGATTCGAAGCTGTCGCCGATAGCCATAACCTCGCCCGTTGCCTTCATCTGAGTTCCGAGCTTGCGGGATGCATACGGGAACTTGTCAAAGGGCCACTTGGGCATTTTCAAAACGACGTAGTCAACAGTCGGCTCAAAGCAAGCGCAGGTAATTCCCGTAACGTCGTTCTGGATTTCGTCAAGCGTATAGCCGAGAGCGATTTTTGACGTTACCTTTGCAATAGGATAACCCGTTGCTTTACTTGCGAGAGCTGATGAACGTGAAACTCTGGGGTTAACCTCGATTACGAAGTAATCGTCGCTGTACGGGTCAAGTGCAAACTGACAGTTACAGCCGCCCTCGATCTTCAGCGCTGCAATTATGTTCAAAGCCGCCGTGCTGAGCATCGTGTATTCTTTATCTGTAAGCGTAAGAGCAGGAGCAACAACGATACTGTCACCTGTGTGAACACCAACGGGGTCCACGTTTTCCATTGAACAAACCGTGATTACGTTACCTGCGCCGTCACGCATAACCTCAAATTCGACTTCTTTGTAGCCGAATATGTATTTTTCAACGAGTATCTGATGAATAGGGGACATACTGAGTCCCGTGCCTGCCGTCGTTCTGAGCTGTTCCTCGTTGTAAGCAACACCGCCGCCGGCACCGCCGAGCGTGAATGCAGGACGAACGATAACGGGATAACCGATTCTGTTTGCGATTTCGATAGCTTCCTCAACGTCGTGTGTCGTATCGGAGGGGATACAAGGCTGATTTATCTCATCCATTGTGTCCTTGAAGCGCTGTCTGTCCTCGGCACGGATGATAGCCTCGGCATTTGTACCGATAAGGCGGATATTGTGCTTTTGCAAAAATCCTTCCTTATAAAGCTGCATCGCTATTGTAAGACCCGTCTGACCGCCGAGACCTGCAAGCAGACTGTCGGGCTTTTCTTTAAGAATTATTCTCTTTATTGTTTCTGTGTTAAGGGGTTCGAGATATATCTCGTTTGCCATTGAAAAATCTGTCATTATCGTTGCGGGGTTGCAGTTTACAAGCACTGCCTCAACGCCTTCGGACTTCAACACACGGCACGCCTGTGCGCCCGCATAGTCGAATTCCGCCGCCTGACCGATGACAATAGGACCTGAACCTATTACAAGAACTTTTTTAATGCTTAAATCTTTTGGCATGACCTATTCCCCCTTAGTTGTTTCCGAGCATTGAAACGAATCTGTCGTATACGAAAGCTGTGTCAGCAGGTGCTGAATTATCTTGCGGTATAAACTGGACCGAGAACGAAGGATGCGCTGTATAACGCAGACCCTCGACGTCATTATCGTTTGCATTTGTGAAGGATATTACGGCTGTATCTGAGCAAACCGAATCAGCCTTGACCGTATAGCCGTGATTCTGAGACGTAATGTATGTTTTTTCGCCGTCAAGGTCACGCACAGGGAGGTTAGCCCCACGGTGTCCTGTTTTTATTTTGGCTGTCTCGAATCCGTTTGCAAGCGCCAAAAGCTGATGACCGAGACCGCACGCAAATACGGGGAGCTTGCCCATAAGCTTCTTTATTTCTTCTGTCTGTTCGGTGTAATCTGCAGGATCACCGGGACCGTCTGCAAGCAGTACGCCGTCAAAATTACCGTTTAATATTTCATCCGCCTTCGTATTATAAGGGAATACCGTTACGTTACAGCGTCTGTCAACGAGTCTTTCGGGAATGTCACGTACCGAGCCGTAGTTTATCACCGCCACGTTGTGCTGCGGGGCTTTCGCCTTGAATGATACGGCAGCCTCAACTCCTGCAATACCTGCCTTTGACGTGGGAGAGAATGCTTTTGCAAGCGCCAAAGCCTCCTCGGCTGTTTTTGCAACTGCTGCATTCATTGCGCCCTCGTCACGCAGTGTTCTTGTGATTTCACGTGTGTCAACACCGCAAAGACAGCACACGCCTTGTTCGTTTAAATAATCGGTGAGATTTCCCTGACAGTTATGGTTTGACGGAGTATCTACCATTTCCGTCACTATATAAGCGGAGGGATAAGCCTTTTTTTCTTTCATTCCCGGAATGATTCCGCATACACCGATAAGAGGGAATGTCTGAATTACTATCTGTCCTGCGTTGCAAGGGTCGCAAAGAGTATTGTTGTAACCGACAACACCCGTTGTAAATACCGCCTCGCCGACAGCTTTTTCATTTTCGGTGGCAAAATATCCTTCAAAAATTTTGCCGTTTTCAAGAGCAAGATAACCTTTTTTCATATACTTAATATCCTTTCGGCATATTATTTCATCAGTAAGACCATAACCGCTTTCTGAGCGTGCAAGCGGTTTTCCGCTTCATCAAATATTTCATTTGCGTGAGCCTCGAAAACGTCTGCCGTTATCTCCTCACCCTTGTGTGCAGGCAGGCAGTGGAGCACCATAGCGCCCTCGTTTGCCGCACCGTAGACCTTTGAATTTATCTGATAGCCTTCGAAAGCCACACGGCGCTTTGCCGCTTCGCCCTCCTGACCCATAGATGCCCATACGTCTGTGTAAAGCACATCGGCGCCGTCAGATGCCTTCATAATGTCGGGTGTGCAGGTGAATTTGCCGTTTGCTTCAGCCCATTTGATGATGTCAGCATCGGGCTTATACTCATCGGGGCAAGCGATGGCAACCTCCATACCGCATTTGATACCGCCGACGATAAGTGAGTTTGCCATATTGTTACCGTCGCCGATAAACGTCATCTTCTTACCCTTGAGGTCCTTTTTGTATTCTCTTATCGTCATAAGGTCGGCAAGCACCTGACAGGGGTGAGCGTAGTCCGTAAGACCGTTTATTATCGGTATAGTACCGAATTTTGCCATATCCTCAACCTCTTGCTGGTCGAACGTTCTTATCATAATACCGTCGAGGTATCTTGAAAGAACACGTACGGTGTCAGCCGCATCCTCGCCTCTGCCTATCTGAAGGTCGTTTGAGGAAAGGAAAAGTCCCTGACCGCCGAGCTCGTGAATACCTACCTCAAAGGAAACACGTGTACGTGTTGAGGATTTGCGGAATATCATACCGAGTGTCTTATCCTGCAGAAGCTTGTGCGAAATACCGTTTTTGCGTTCGTATTTCAGCTTGTCCGCAAGGTCGAGAATTTCCGAAAAATCCGACTCGCTTAAATCGGAAAGCTTAAGTAAATGTTTCATATTATTTTACCTTTATATAAAAGAATTTATTTGTCAATGTTAGCACAGATAACGTCGAGCGCCTTTTCAAGATCCTCAAACGAGATGTTCAAGGGAGGCGTAAGACGTATTTTGTCCTTTGCCGTAAGGGGAAGTACACCGTCGGCAATACAAGCGTTGACGATCTCCTTGGAATCCTTTGTCGTCTTGATGCCGAGAAGAAGTCCCATACCGCTTACGGATACTGTGTTTTTGCAAGCCTTCAAGCGTGATACGATGTAGTCGCTTTTCTTTTGTACACCGTCGAGAAGGCCATCGTCAATTCTTGAAATAACGTTGTAAGCACCTGCCGCACATACGGGGTTACCTCCGAAGGTCGAGCCGTGCATTGACGGACCGAGTGTGTTTTCCACTTTTTCGCCTAAAAGCACAGCGCCGATGGGAAGACCGCCGCCGAGACCCTTTGCGGTCGAAATAATGTCAGGCATTATATTATACCGCATATATGCGTAAAGGGCACCGCATCTGCCGTTGCCCGTCTGAACCTCGTCCACGCAGAAAAGTATGTCTTTTTCTGCACAAAGACTGTATATTTCGTTTACGTAATCAGCTTCAAGAGGCAAAACGCCGCCCTCACCCTGAACAAGCTCAACCATAACGGCGCAAACGTCATCAGTGATGAGCGCCTTTGTGCCCTCAATATCGTTTGCGGGCGCATAGTCAAAGCCCTCGGTGAAGGGGAAGAAATAGTTGTGGAAAACGTCCTGTCCCGTTGCTGAAAGCGTTGTCACTGTTCTGCCGTGGAAGGAGTTTTTCAGCGTGATTATCTTGCTTCTGCCCTCGCCGTATTTGTCAAATGAGTATTTTCTTGCCGCTTTTATCATACCCTCGTTGGCTTCCGCACCCGAGTTTGCAAAAAACACCTTTTTCATACCCGTTTTTTCGCAAAGAAGCTCCGCAAGCTTTACCTGCGGCTCGGTATAATAAAGGTTTGATGCGTGCGCATATTTGTTGAGCTGCTCTGTAACGGCCTTAACATATTCGCTGTCACAATGACCGAAAACTGTCGTGGCAATGCCCGCACCCATATCTATGTATTTTTTGCCGTCTGTATCGTAGACGGTCGAGCCCTCCGCACGGGCAAATTCCACAGGGAATCTGCCGTACGTGGGAGCAATATATTTTTTATCGTTTTCCTTAATGCTCATAATAAACCTCTTTTAAACGAACATAGTGCCTGCACCCTCATCGGTGAGCATTTCAATGATGATAGAGTGAGGAATTCTTCCGTCGATGATGAATACCTTTTTAACTCCGCTGTTGATCGCATCAACACAGCACTGAACCTTCGGTATCATACCGCCCGATACGATGCCTTCTTCGTAAAGCTTGTCGGCATCCTTTGCCTTGATTACCTGAATGAGTGAGGAGGGATCGTCCTTATCACGGAGTATTCCGCTTATGTTCGTCATGGAAATAAGACATTCCGCACCGAGGGAGGAGGCAATTTTTGATGCCGCCGTATCTGCGTTTATGTTGTAAACGTTTCCGTCGTTGTCGCATCCGACGGTTGATATAACGGGAATGTAGCCTTTATCAAGCACGTCCTCAATGGGGGAGGTATTTACGTTGATTATTTCACCTGCAAAGCCAAGCTCCTCTGAAATGGGCTTTGCTTCAAGCATGTGACCGTCAATACCGGAAAGGCCGAGTGCTTTGCCGCCCGTGTTCTCAAGCAGATTTACAAGGCTCTTGTTTATCTTGCCTGCAAGCACCATCTGAACGACTTGTGCGGTTTCCGCATCCGTTACACGAAGACCGTTTATAAAACGGCTTTCAATGTTCATTTTTGCAAGCGTTTCCGTGATCTCGGGGCCGCCGCCGTGAACGAGCACCACCTTGACACCGATAAGCGACAAAAGCACGATGTCACCCATAACGGCGCTTTTCAGCTCCTCGTTTATCATTGCGTTTCCGCCGTATTTCACAACGACCGTTTTACCGCAGTATTCCTTTATGTACGGCAGAGCTGTTATAAGAACCTCTGCCCTTTGAGCGTTGTTAAATTCCATTATGTTCTGTAATCTCCGTTTATTTTGACGTAATCGTATGTAAGGTCACAGCCCCATGCGGTTGCTACATCATTGCCCATATTCAGGCATATATATATCTGAATTTCGTCTTCTGAAAGAATTATCTTTGCCTTGTCTTCATCAAAGGGAACACCTGAGCCGTCACGGCAGACAGCGATCTCGCCCTTGCGTGAGGCAAAGTAAACGTCTGTCTTTGTAACGTCAACAGCCTCACCGCTGTAGCCGATAGCGCAAAGCACACGGCCCCAGTTAGCGTCAGCACCGAACATTGCCGCCTTAACGAGTGAGGAGCAGATGACCGACTTTGCGACATTGCGTGCGCACGACTTATCGGGAGCTGTCGCAACGACACATTCGATAAGCTTCGTTGCGCCCTCGCCGTCCTTTGCAATAGCGCGGCAGAGCTTCTTTGTAACAGCCGCAAGTGCTTTCTTGAATTCGAAATAGTCAGCGTTTTTCTCGTTTATTTCTTTATTGCCCGCAAGACCGTTTGCCATAATTGACAGCATATCGTTCGTGGAGGTATCTCCGTCAACGCTTATCATATTGAAGCTGTCTGCAACGTCCTCGGTCAAAGCTGTTTTTATCATTTCGGGGGAGATTGCCGCATCCGTCGTTACGAATACGAGCATCGTTGCCATATTCGGGTGGATCATACCCGAGCCCTTTGCGATACCGCCGAGATGACATACTTTACCGTCAAGCTCAAACTCAACGGCGATTTCCTTAAGTGCTACGTCAGTTGTCATAATTGCGTGTGCGGCATCCGTGCTTCCGTCTGAGGAAAGCAGGGAAACAAGCTCAGGCATTGCCTTTTCCATAGGCTCAGTTGACAAGGGCTGTCCGATAACACCGGTTGAAGCAACGATGACGTCAGAGGCGGAAATTCCCGTAAATTTCTCTGTCATAGCGCACATTTTTTCTGCGATTTCAATACCGTCAGCATTACAAGTGTTTGCGTTGCCGCTGTTGCAGATAACGGCACGTGCGATACCGTTTTCAAGATTTTTCTTCGTCACCGTGATAGGTGCGCCTTTTACAAGGTTCGTCGTATATACTGCGGCGGACGATGCAGGCACGTCGCTTACGATAAGCGCCAAGTCCTTTTTCGTTTTATTTTTTCTGATTCCGCAGTGAATTCCGGCAGCTTTGAAGCCGGTGGCGGCACATACGCCGCCGGATATGTATTTCATGTGGATTCTCTCTTTCTTATAAAATCAAGCCTGCACATTCGTCAGCACCCAGAACAAGATTCATATTCTGAATTGCAGCACCCGAAGCGCCCTTGCCGAGATTGCAGAAAAGTGCGCATATCTGCGGACGTTCATCGTTTCCGCAGACGATTATCTGCATACTGTCCTTGCCTGAAAGTGTGTTTGCGTACAAAAATCCGTCCTCAGTTCCTTTTTCGCAAAGTGGGAGAACCGATATAAGACGTGAATTTTTATAGTATTCAGTGAAATATTCGTGAAGCTCCTTCACCGTTGCTTTTTTAGCCATTAAACGGCTGAAAAGCGGAACTGTTACCGCCATACCGCTGTAAAACGAGCTTACAATGGGATTGAATGCGGGCTCAGAGGCAAGACCGCACACCGCCTTCATTTCGGGAAGGTGCTTGTGCTTTGCCGTAAGACCGTACTGTGCGGGGGAGTCATATTTTTCGTCCCTTTCACAGTCCTCGTAAGATGCTATCATTCCCTTGCCGCCGCCGCTGTAGCCTGTTATCGAATGGCTCACAACAGGGTAATCGGGGGCAATAAAGCCGCCCTTTACCAACGGATAAACGATGCTGTTGAAGCCTGAGGCGTGACAGCCGGGGTTTGCAATGCGCTTGCTGTTTATTATCTTATTTCTGAATTCTTCGCCAAGCTCAGCAAAGCCGTAAGCCCAACCGTCAGCCGTTCTGTGTGCGGTGGAGGCATCAATTATGACCGTGTTGGGATTTGTACAAAGCGTCACCGCTTCCTTTGCCGCCGCATCGGGCAGACACAGAAATGTAACGTCTGATGCGTTTATCCTTTCGGCAATCGCATCGTTGTCCTTGCGAAGCTCCTCAGGAATTGAGATAAGGTTTATATCATCTCTTGCGGCAAGACGGGATGCAATGCGCAATCCCGTCGTGCCTACAGAACCGTCTATAAATATATTATACATCTTATTTGTTCTTTTTGTCAACCATTGCTTTAACTTTTAAGGGAAGACCGAAGAGATTTATGAAGCCCTCAGCATCGTACTGGTTGTAAACCTCGTCTTCATCAAATGTTGCGATCTCCTCATCATACAGAGAGTAGGGGGAAGTAACACCGGCATTGATGAGGTTGCCCTTGTAAAGCTTGAGCTTAACTGTACCTGTAACATTCTTCTGTGTTTCGTCAACGAAAGCATCAAGTGCCTCACGAAGAGGTGTGAACCACTGACCGTAGTAAACGATCTCAGCGTACTTGGAAGCGATAAGCTCCTTGTAGTGTGTTGTTTCACGGTCAAGCGTGAGAGTTTCAAGAACCTTGTGTGCACGGTAGAGGATAGTTCCGCCGGGTGTTTCGTAAACGCCGCGGCTCTTCATACCTACAAGACGGTTTTCAACGATGTCAACAAGACCGATACCGTTTTCACCGCCGAGCTTGTTGAGCTTTTCAACGAGTGCAACAGGGGAAAGCTTTTCGCCGTTGAGCGCCGTGGGGATACCCTTTTCAAAATCAAGTGTGATGTATGTGGGTGTGTCGGGAGCCTGTTCGGGGGAGATGCCGAGCTCAAGGAAGCCGGGCTTGTTGTACTGAGGCTCGTTTGCGGGGTCCTCAAGGTCGAGACCCTCGTGTGACAAATGCCAGAGGTTCTTATCCTTGGAGTAGTTTGTTTCACGGTTTATCTTGAGGGGAACGTTGTGCGCTTCAGCGTAGTCGATCTCCTCGTCACGGGATTTGATATCCCATACACGCCAGGGAGCGATGATGTTCATTTCGGGAGCAAATGCCTTTATTGTAAGCTCAAAACGAACCTGGTCGTTACCCTTACCTGTACAGCCGTGGCAGATGGAGTCACAGCCCTCAGCCTTTGCAATTTCAACGATTCTCTTTGCGATGATAGGACGTGCAAAGGATGTACCGAGGAGGTATTCACCCTCGTATACAGCGCCGGCCTTGAGTGTGGGGTAGATGTAATCTGTGATGAATTCTTCCTTGAGGTCTTCAATGTAAAGCTTGGAAGCACCTGTCTTTATTGCCTTTTCTTCGAGACCGTCAAGCTCTGTGCCCTGACCGACGTCAGCGGATATTGCGATTACTTCGCAGCCGGGATATGTTTCCTTGAGCCACGGAATGATGATTGATGTGTCAAGACCGCCTGAATAAGCGAGTGCGATTTTTTTAACTTCTTTCTTTGCCATGATGAGTTTCTCCTTTTATTTGTGAAAAATATTTATGAAATTTAAGCTTCACGGTGAATATTCATCATCGTGAATAATTATACCGTTATTATACACCTTTTTTGTATAATGTCAATAGTTTTTTGAATATTTTTTGCTTTTTATGCACTTTTGTTGAATTCTGTTTTTAAATGCACCGAAAATCCTTGATATATGGCAAAATGCACATATATAAATAGGTAAAATTATAATAACATATCGTAAAGTGCGACGGCGCACGCTGCTTCAACGCAGGGAACTGCACGAAGCACCACACACGGGTCATGTCTGCCCGGCACGCTTATTTCCACAGGCTCATTTGTTCTTAAATCAACTGTTTTCTGAGTTTTTGCTATAGATGGGGTCGGCTTGAATGCAACACGGAAAACGATGTCGCAGCCGTTACTTATACCGCCGAGGATACCTCCGCAGTTGTTTGTTTTTGTTGTTATTTTTTCACCGTCATAAATGAAAGCGTCGTTGTTTTCACTTCCGTTCAGCTCGGCACTTTCAAAGCCCTTGCCGAATTCTATGCCCTTGACGGCAGGAATGCCGAAAATGCACGATGAAATTTTGCCCTCAATGCCGTCCCACATAGGACCGCCGATGCCGACAGGGAAGTTTTTAACGGTACACTCGATTATACCTCCGACGCTGTCGCCCTCGGCCTTTGCCCTCAAAATTTTCTCTTTCATTTTGACTTCATCATCCCACACACCGCCTATCATTACAGGCTTTGCGGAAATGCTCACGCCAAGCTCGGAGAGCAACTGCAAGCACACAGCGCCTGCAAAGCATAAGGGAGCTGTCATTCGTCCCGAAAACGCACCGCCGCCCGTGGGATCGTAGTCGGGGCCGTACTTCAGATATGCCGCATAGTCTGCGTGTCCCGGACGGGGAGTGTATCTTATTGAGCTGTAGTCGCTTGAATGGCGGTTAGTGTTTTGAATATACGCTTTTATGTCATCACCCGTGGTCATACCGTTTTCAATACCCGAGGTGACTATCGGCTCGTCCTTTTCCTTTCGGGGGGTTGAGTAAGGATCGTTACCCGGAGCACGCCGTGCCATAAATTCAAGTATCATTTCACGGTCTATTATATGCCCCGATGGGATATTTTTGAGTATTACATCAAGCTTTTCGGAGTGCGATGCACCGTATATTTCAAGCTTAAGATTTTCACCGAATTTCATTGGTAACACCTCCGAGCTTTTTGAAGTCCTCCCAGAAATCACGGTAGGATTTATTGACCGCATCAGCACCGTTTACGATGACCTTATCACGGCACTTTATCGATGCGAGTGCAGCCGACATTGCAATTCTGTGGTCGTTGTGGCTGTTGACCGTACCGCCTGAAAGCCCTTCTTTTCCGTTTATAACGAAGCCGTCGGATGTCATCGTTACGTCAGCGCCGAGGTTTTTGAGCATTTCGTATACTGTTGCAAGCCTGTCGCTTTCCTTTATTCTCAGCCTTTCAGCACCGTAAATTACGGTTTTACCGTTTGCCGTTGCGGCAACGACCGCCAAAGGCGGAACGATGTCGGGAGTGTTTTCTGCGTTCATTTCAAAGCCGTGAAGATTTGATACGTCGGGATAGATCACACCGTTTTCACGTCTGAATTCTGCCCCGGCCGATTTTAGTATGTCGATTATCTTGCTGTCGCCCTGAAATGAGTCCTCACAAAGTCCCCTCATTCCCACGCCTGCGCAAAGCCAGAATGCGGCGTTTGAATAATCCCCCTCGACGGAGTAATTACCGGGCGATTTGTATTTACTGCCCTTTTTGACGGTGTACGTGCCGTCGTCCTCATAAACGTCAACGCCGAAATCACGCATTACCTTGACGGTTAAATCAACGTAAGGCTTTGACTGAAGTGCGCCGTCAATATGTATTTTACATTCCTCACCCGTTATTACGGATGCAAGAAGCAAGCCTGTTATGTACTGCGAGCTTACACCGCCGTCAAAGCGAAATTCACCGCCTGAAAGCGTACCGCCGATATCCGTCGGAAGCTTGGGGCTTGAAAATACCGCACCGTGTGAGGAAAGCTCATTTAAAAGCTCACCTATCGGTCTGTCGGGAAGTCTGCCTGAGCCTGTTACCGTGCCCGAAATTCCGAGGGCGGCAAGCACAGGAAGCATAAAGCGGAGCGTGGAGCCGCTTTCACGGCAGTTTATAACACCGCCGCACGTGTATTTTTCGGGCGGTTCTACCGTTAAAAGACCGCCGTTTTGAGTGAAATTGACACCGATTGCCTTTAAAACGGACATCGTTGCGTCAATATCCTCACCGCAAGAGGTTATATCGATTACCGTTTCATCACCGCTTTGACACAATGCGGCACAGATGAGCGCCCTGTGCGCGTGTGATTTTGACGGTATTGCATTTATCGTACCCTCTAATTTTGATGGAGTTATAACTGTATTCATATCATTTGACGGAAATGAATTCCGCAAAATCCTTTTTGTTTATTTCGTGAAGTATGCATTTGCCGTATTTTTCAATAAGCACAAGTGTCAGCTTGTCGCCCTTTGCCTTTTTGTCACGCATTGCAACCTCTGCAATTTTTTCATAGTTGTATTCGGTGTCACACGGAAGTCCGTTTTCTTCAAGTATCCCGATCACCTTGTCGGCTGTTTCCTTTGAGCAAAAGCCGTTTTTAACGCTTGCACGTGCGATTATTCCCATACCTGCGGCAACTGCAAAGCCGTGCGGCACGGTGTAGGAGGAAAGCGCCTCGATGCCGTGTGCAGGTGTGTGCCCTAAATTCAAAAGCTGTCGTGTGCCGTTGTCAAATTCATCCGATCTTACGATGTCGGCTTTGACGCTTACACAGTCAAAAACAAGTGTTTCAATGTCCGAATCCAAATTGATACCCGATAAAACACCGTATTTTATGACCTCTGCCATTCCTGCTTTGTACATTTCGTCGGGGAGTGTTTCAAGTGCCGAGGTGTCGCATATAACACGCTTCGGCTGATGGAATGAGCCTGCAAGGTTTTTGCCGTGGTGTAAGTCAACGGCGCATTTTCCGCCCACGCTGCTGTCAACCATTGCAAGGAGAGTAGTGGGTACTTGTATGTAATTTATACCACGCATATAAACTGCGGCGGCAAAGCCCGTTATGTCACCGACGACACCGCCGCCGAGGGCGATAAGCACGTCGCTTCTTGTGAAGTTGTTATCTGCCAGAAATTCAAGAATATCCGACAGCGTATTCATATTTTTTGATTCCTCGCCGTGAGGAAAAACAAATTTCAAAGCACCGTCAAGACCGAGTTTTTCAAAATAAAGTCCGTCTACCGTGTCGTCTGTGATGACCGCAAGCTTTTTGCCCGATATGATGTCACCGCACAAGGCTTTGAAATCCTTCATTATGCCTGCTCCTATCAAAACGGAGTAGGGCTTTGATGCTGTTACCTTTACTTCTTTCATAATTTACTTTCTGTTTTCTGCCGACAGTTTTTTGGCAACGCCGTCAGCGAGTAATTTTTCAAGCTCCTCTTTATCGTCTGCTTTTATTGCATCGCTGTATTTTTTAAGTTCATCGATTATCGTGTCTATCTCACGGCAGATGTTTTCACGGTTTTCAAGGAATAATTCCGCCCACATAGAGGGATTAAGCCTTGCAACACGTGTTAAGTCCTTGTAGCTTCCCGCCGAAAAGCCCTTATGCTCCTGTGCGGCGGGGCTTTTGATGTAAGCGTTGGAAACGACGTGCGCAAGCTGGGAGGTGAATGCTATCTGCGAATCGTGAAATTCGGGTGTACAGAATACGACAGAGCCGAAGCCGAGCGAGATAAAAAACTGCTTTGTGTTCTCCGTTATGTCAAGCGGTGTGTTTCCCGGACACATTATCATCGATGCGCCCTTGAAAAGTGTCGGCTTGCTGTGCGAAAATCCCGAATACTGCGTACCTGCCATAGGGTGGCAGCCGATGAAATAAAATCCCTGCTTGTCGGCAACCCCGGAAATGCTTTCGCAAATATATCTCTTCGTACCGCAGGTATCCGTTATGACCGCACCCTTTTTGATGAGGTGTGCATTTTCTTTAATATAATCAACTGCGGCTGACGGATAAAGACAGACGATTATAATATCACAAAGACCTATCGTGTCAGCTGTCAGTCTTTCGTCAACTGCGTGTGTCATTTTCGCCGCAAGATATGAGCTTTCGTTTATATCATATCCGTAAACGGTGATGCCGTTTTCTTTCATAGTCTTGGCGAATGAACCGCCGATAAGTCCTAGTCCTGCGACTCCTACGTTCATTTTATTACCTTCTTTCGCTATTTACCTACGCAAAATTTACTGAATATCTCATTTACAACGTCGTCCGTCATTTCCCGTCCGTCAAGACGTGAAATGGCTGACAGCGCATCTTCAAGGTCGAATGATGCCATATCCTGCGTCAAGCCGTTTTCAAGGGCTGACAAAGCGCTTTCAAGACCGCTTTTGCACTTGCATACCTCTGAATACTGACGTGCGTTTGAAATGTACGGCGTGCCGTAATCTATAGCACCGTCGGTGAAAAGGCGGTTGATGAGCGAATCAAGCTCATCTTTTCCGTCTTTTGTTTCAGCGCTTATACATACAAAATGCTCAAAATGCTTCTTTACTTCCTTTGTATCAAGCAGACACTCTTTGTCTGTCTTGTTGAAAAGGGCGATTTTTACAGCCGTTTCGTTTTCAAGTGTTTTTAAAATGTCACGGTCGAGTGTATCGAGGGCTCGTGAGGTGTCAAATACGGCTAAAATAAGCTCAGCCTTTTTTATTTCCTCAACGGCACGTTCAACGCCGATGCTTTCGACCGTGTCGCTCGTCTGTCTGATGCCTGCCGTGTCGGATAAGTCAAGCAAAATGTCACCGCACACAGCCTGCGTTTTTATAACGTCACGTGTCGTACCCTCAATATCGGTGACGATGGCTGTGTCCTCACCCGTAAACATATTCAAAACAGATGATTTTCCGACGTTGGGCTTTCCGCAGATGGCGACCCTTACACCCTCTCGTACAGCCTTGCCTGTTTTGTATGACCGCTCAAGCCTTGCCGTTACGTCACGGAGGGATTTAAGCTCATTTTTCATCTCGTCAACGGTGACGTCCGTCAAATCTTCATCGGGATAGTCAATATATGCATAAATGCTTGCCAAAAGCATTTTTATTCTTGAATATATCTTTTCCGCCTCGTCTGAAAGTCTGCCTCTGCCCGAAGCGTTTGCAAGCTTCAGAGCCGACGGCGTGCGTGCGTCGATTATGTCCATAATTGCTTCCGCCTCCGACAGCCTCAGCTTGCCGTTTGCGTAAGCACGCTTTGTAAATTCTCCCGCTTCGGCAGGATATGCGCCCGCATTAAGAAGGGCATCAAGCACGGTTTTTGTCACGAGTATTCCGCCGTGGCAGGCAATTTCAACCGTGTCCTCGCCCGTGTAGGAATTCGGAGCCTTGAAGACCGTGGCAATACCGTCATCGATTATTTCGTTTTCAAAAATAATATCGCCGTATACGGCAGATGCGTGGCGGCACTCACTGAGAGCTTTACCGCTTTTCGGCTTGAAAACGCTTTCGCAAATGGCAAAAGCACCCTCACCCGTGATGCGTATGAGCGATATTGCACCCCGTCCGTACGGGGTAGATATTGCGGCAATCGTTCTGTTTTGCATACAAATTCCTTAAATTTCTTTGAAATCGACATATTATATCATAAAAATTTGATATTGTAAATAAAAAAATGTTGATTTTATTGAACTTATATGATATAATTTATTAAAACAGTTAATTTTAAAGGTAAATAATCAAGGAGATATACGTAAATATGGACGTTAAAGCTAAAATAAACGAAATTATTTCTGGTATGTCTACCGAGGAAAAGGTCGGTCAGCTTTTCCTGGCACATTGTCCCACAGGCGAGCCTGCGGTAGAGAAGACGAAAAAATATCAATTTGGCGGATTCGTAATGTTCGCAAGAGATTTTGAAACATTTTCCCCCGATGAAGTAAGAAGTATGATCGGCTCATATCAGGACGTGTCGAAAATACCTATGATAATCTCAACCGACGAAGAGGGCGGAGGAGTTTTGCGTGTAAGTAAATTCCCCCAATTCGGCGAACAACCTTTTAAATCCCCCTCTGACCTTTTCAATACCGAAGGCTGGGAGGGTGTTGAATCCGAAACGTACAGAAAATGTAAGCTTTTGCTTTCCGTCGGTGTCAATATGAACCTTGCGCCCGTGTGCGACTACACACCCGATGAAAACGCATACATAAGAAAGCGTGTGTTCGGTGTGTCGCCCGAAGATACCGCAAAATTTGTAGATATCGTCACGAGCGTGATGAAAAAGGAAAAGCTCGGCTCATCTCTCAAGCATTTCCCCGGCTACGGCGGAAACTCCGACACACACAAGGGTATGTCAAGTGACAGACGTCCGCTTTCCGAGTTTGAGGAAAAGGACCTTTTGCCCTTTATTGCCGGTATAAAAGCCGGTGCTGACTCCGTTATGGTGTCGCATAACATCGTTGAGTGCTTCGACAAGGATTATCCGTCGTCGCTTTCCTATCCCGTTCACGAATATCTGCGTAACACACTCGGATATGACGGTGTCATCGTTACAGACTCTCTGACAATGAGTGCGATAAGAGAATTCACAGAGGGCAAGGACCCCTGTGTCCGTGCGCTTTTGTGCGGAAACGATATGATAATCACCTCAAAATACGAGGAGGGCTATGCCTGCGTGCTTGAGGCTGTTAAAAACGGCGAGGTGGCAATGGAAATACTTGATAAAGCCGTTGAGCGTATACTCAATATGAAGATAAATCTCGGACTTATCAAATAAGTTCAACCGTTTGAAAAAAACGCAAAGATAATTATACAAGAGAGGGAAAAACAAATCATGAAGAAGTTTAACTCTGTCAAGGCGGTCAGAGTAACGGCGCTCGTGCTGTACGATATACTGATGATAGTCCTGGCAGATATTATGTCTTTGTTTTTAAGATTTGACTTTACAACACCTGTAAATTATTCGACGTATTTTTATAATCTTATCAAATTTTTACCGATAACCATCATCATTACGCTGGCAGTTTTTCTGTTTATGCATCTTTATCAGAGCCTGTGGCAATTCGCAAGCGTCTATGAATACAGCCTTGTGTTTTACGCTTCGCTCATATCGTATACCATCAGCACCGTATTAAGGCTGCTGCTTGATCTGACCCTGCCGAGGTCGTGCTATTTCATCAGCTTTGTAATATTCTGCTTTGCCGCTGTCGGCGGACGAGTTGTTTACAGAGTTTTGCGCAACCACCGTCACACAGCATTCAAATCAAATGCAAATATGCGCCGTGTTATGCTTATCGGTGCGGGCGATGCGGCAAATATGCTCCTTCGTGAGTTTAATGTCAGCAATCTGCAAGATACACGCCGTGTTGTTTGCATTATAGATGATGACGTGTCAAAGCATGGAAGCAGAATGTACGGTATAACCATTGTTGGCGGCAGAGATAAGATAAAGGAAACCGTTGAAAAATACGGTGTGCAGGAAATAATCTTTGCAATTCCGTCAGCACCGCCTGAGGAAAAGGCTGAAATACTCAATATATGTAAGACACTCAACTGCTCAATGAAGACGTTGCCGGGTATATCCCAGATCGTCAAAAACGAAGCAATTTCCGACTCTCTTGTTAATGTTGACGTAAATGACCTGCTCGGCCGTCAGCCTGTCAAAACAGATGTCGAAGCAATAATAGGTTACATAAAGGATAAAACTGTCGTTGTCACGGGCGGCGGCGGCTCAATAGGAAGCGAGCTTTGCCGTCAGATAGCATCGCACGGCCCGAAAAAGCTTATAATTATTGATATTTACGAAAATAACGCATACGATATACAGATGGAGCTTATAAGAACTTGCCCCAAGGTTGAAATTGCGGTTCTTATCGCATCTGTAAGAGATGAAAAGAGAATAGACGATATATTCAGAGAGCACCGTCCCGACATCGTATTCCACGCTGCGGCTCACAAGCACGTTCCGCTTATGGAGGTGTCGCCCGCTGAGGCTGTAAAGAATAACGTATTCGGTACGCTCAATACGGTCCGTGCGGCTGACAGAAACGGCGTTTCACGTTTCGTTATGATCTCCACCGATAAGGCGGTAAATCCCACAAACGTAATGGGCGCAACGAAGCGTATATGCGAGATGATCGTGCAAACCTATGACAAAATATCCAAAACGGAATTTGTTGCGGTAAGATTCGGTAACGTTCTCGGCTCGAACGGAAGCGTTATACCGCTTTTCAAAAAGCAGATTGCAGATGGCGGACCCGTTACGGTCACACACTGCGGTATCATCAGATACTTTATGACGATTCCCGAGGCGGTAAGCCTCGTGCTCCGTGCAGGTGCTTTTGCAAAGGGCGGGGAAATATTCGTTCTTGATATGGGTAAGCCCGTCAAGATACTTGATCTTGCGGAAAACCTTATAAGACTTTCGGGAAGAACACCGTATGTCGATATAAAGATTGAATTTACAGGTCTTCGTCCCGGTGAAAAGCTTTATGAGGAGCTTCTTATGAGCGAGGAAGGACTTGAAGCAACCTCTGACGAAATGATATATATCGGTAAGCCCGTTACATTTGATTCCGATGAATTTCTGAAAAAGGTTGAGTCTATGCGCACGGTGCTTGCAAATAACGGAGATATAAAGGCGGCAGTCAGTGAGATCGTGCCTATACACGTTCAAAAGGAGGAATGATCCTGAAAAAGCTGATTTTTGCTCTGCGTATTGCATTGGCTTTAACTGTTGTTATCATCTTTTCGTTTTCATTGAAAAACGGTGAAGAATCAACAGATCAAAGTAATTGGGTGGCACAGCAGATGCAGGCGGTAACGGATTTTATCGAGGATACTACGGGTATTGAGGTAAACGTAAGAAAGGTAGGTCATTTTTCGGAGTTTGCCGTGCTCGGTACAGAAGCGATCCTTTTGTATATCTTCAACCGCAGATATGAATTTTCAAGGCTTTTTAATGTCTTTGCTATAGGGCTTACAACAGCGGTTTGCGATGAAAGCATACAGCTTTTTGTGCCCGGTAGAAGCGGACAGATAAAGGACGTCGGAATAGATATGCTCGGCTTTGTGTGCGGCGCACTTCTTACATCGGGCATATATTATCTTATTATGTTCATAAAGAAAAGAAATCTTAATAAAAGAGGATGAAAAAATGGAAAATAAGTGCATAATGGCAGTAGGCGGACATATCGGAGATGCAGAGCTTACGTGCGGCGGTACGCTCGCAACGCTTGCGCTTCAGGGCTGGAAGATAGTAACGGTCGGCGCAACAGGCGGAGAGCGTGGAAATCCCCCTCACCTGACGGTTGAGCAGTACAGAGAGCAAAAGCTTGCCGAGGCAAAGGCATTTGCTGAAATGCTCGGCGGTGAAGCGGTCGTGCTTCCTTACGTTGACGGCGATCTTCAGGACGATGACACGGCAAGATATATGCTTTGCGATATCATCAGAAAGTATAAGCCCAATAAGATTCTCACACACTGGAAAAATTCAATGCACCGTGACCATATAAAGTGCAGTAACCTCGTAAGAGAAGCACAGTTCTTGGCAGGTCTTCGCAGTGTTGAAAGAGAGCTTCCCGCACACTATGCGCAGGGACCGTTTATGGCTGAAAACTGGGAGGATTCCGACGGATTTGTTCCCCATACATATTTTGAGGTAACAAAGGAAGGCTTTGAGCTTTGGAAAAAAGCCATTGACACGCATTGGTTTGCGGTCAACAGCCGTGACTTCAAGTATAAGGATTACTACTGTGCGCTGAAACGCATCAGAGGCCTTGAGGGTAAATTTGAGTATGCGGAATGCTTCGCACTCAATGAATACCAGAAGCGTGTACGCATCGCCGCTGATAAAATGTAAATTATAATAAATAAACAAGGTTGATTCGGCCGAATCAACCTTGTTTTCGTTTTATAAAGACAGACGGTTTTTTTAAAAAAAGGACGTCGAGGGCGCCGTCCCCTACTTGATATCTGACATATTTACAGATGCATAAAAGACTTGCGCTGCACCAAGCCTTCCCCAGCGGGGGAAGGTGGCGGCGAAGCCGACGGATGAGGTGTCTTCAAAACCGTTTTCTAAGCATTATAGCATTCCAACCTTGTTTTTATATCCGTCTATTTTACAGCAAGCAAATATAATTTGATTATTTCTTCAAGAAAAATGCGCTTATCATCGGGGCATTGCTTTATCATTTCGGTAAGAGGATTTACGGTGTTATCGTCAGTTTTTCCAAATAGGATATAGTCGGTTGAAATGCCGAGAATTGAGGATATATTGCATAAGGTCGGAACGGACATTCCCTTGACGCCAAGCTCAATATCGGAACAAAATTTAGGTGTAACGTCCAATTTTTCCGCAAATACCTCACGGGTATACCCCAAAAACTCTCGTTGCTTACGAATTCTTTTGCCAACGCTTACCCAATCCATAATTACACCTCTGCATAGTATTTTATACAGTTTAACCCAAAAAGTTATAAATTAAAATAAACTTTCAGGGTTGACAAACTACAACTTTTGGTGTATAATGACATAAACCTACAGTTTTTGTAGTTAATTATTATATTTCATTACAAGAGAGGAACAAGAAAATGAACGAATCAAATGCAAGAAAACTTCACTGTCCAAACTGCAAGTCGCACAACATCTCAATTTCAACTGAGTCAAGCGTAGGCGGTGCGGTGACATCCACGCACGGAAATATGTCTGTTACCAGCGTATCAAACACGCACAGAAATTTTTGGTTCTGTGCTGACTGCGGAACAAAATTCCGTAATATTCAAAATCTTGAAGAGGAAATAAAAAAGTGTAAATATACGCATTTTATTTTCTGGGCAATTGGCGGAATTTTGGCGTTCACATTCATTAAATTCCTGATCGGTGCAATAAGCAATCCGATTGCAGGCGGTATAATGACATTATTCTTCTATCCTTTGATCATCTCGGTATTTACCGGTGCAGTCGTTTTTATCATAATGGGCTTTGTATCAAAATCCAAGCTCGGTAAAAAACAAAAAGAACTTGAATATCTCAAAGAAAACTGCTTCAACTGATGATATAAATACGGTTTAATAATAAAATATAGTGAGGACAAAATGATCAAGTAAGCGCCCCTGCCTGCCCCCCACAGTTGACGGGTGTAACAGCAGTTCACCACGTCAACTGCCACAGGCAATGGGGCGCACACCGCAAAGCGGTGTATGTTTGATAATTTTATATAACAAAAGGCGGTTCATTTGAACCGCCTTATCGTTTTAATTATGTTCCTTTATTATTTCTTCCATTATCTCGACAGCATCGAGGACGAATTTAAGACACGGACGCGTGTTATAATATTCGGGGCATCTTTTGTCGGGTGAGGGAGATGTGGATTTTGCCGCTGCGAGATTTCCAAGAAGCTCACGGCAGATGATAGTGCCGTTGTTCTTTTCTTTAAAACGGCGTGCCATTTCCTGAATGAGCGCATAATGCGCCGCCTTTTCGGCCTCTCCGTCCTTATCGGTCGTACCGTAAAGAAAGCCTGCGACCATAAACATACCCGATACCGCACCGCATACCTCACGCATTCTGCCCATACCGCCTCCGAACGATGAGGAAAGACGGAGTGCCGTATCACGATCCATATTCATCACATCCGCAAAAGCCGCAAACACAGCTTGCGAACAGTTACAGCCGCCGACAAAAAGCTCTGCGGCATATTTACATCTATCCATTGTTATCCCCCTATTAAGAATATCTTGTGCCGGGGTTAGGACACGGCTCAGCAGGCATACCTGCATATACGGGAATGTCGAATACAAATTCAGAGCCGAGCATATTTACACGTCTGTACGCATTGTACGTTGAGCGTGCTTCGTCATAAGCGGCGTGCACCGCCTGCATATACTGTCCCCAGAAGTTTCTGCCCGAACGGGGGTCAACGTTGAATTTCTGGAAATAAAGCGTCTGCTGATAATCGTCTATGTAACGTGATTTAAGCTTTGCCGCACCGCCCTCAACAGCCTTATATTTGCTTGTCCAGCCGCCCTGGCGTGCTTCGTTCATACCTGCTAAGAATACTTCAAAATATCCGTTGCCCGTTGCCTGAATGTTGAAGAAGTTATAATAGCCGTTATATGATTTAAGCTGTGCCTCGGTGTAACCCGATGCAGGTGCATTGTTTGATTTTTCGCTGTAATACTGCCACAGAGTATCACCGCACGTACCCGAAATGAGGGGGCTTGTGCCGTTGACACCCTGCTCCTGGCGAAGACGTGCCGCAATAACAAGCGGGCTTATACCGAGATTTTTGGCAACCTCAACGAAGCATTCCGAATACTTCATATTGCTGCCCTCATCACCCATATTCTTTCTGAACATAAACGTGCCCTCAAGCAGACTTTCAACAACCGTTGCCGAATACGTTACCGTGTCTGAATTGAGTCGTTCAAACATAAACATATTCTTTTCATCCAAAAAGTTTCTCGGATCCATAAAGAATCTGACGCTTTCGGGCTTCGCACGGAACCAGATGCCCGATTCAACGGGCTTTGTGTCGATTGCATAGTCAAGTACACCCTCAAGCGTGTGGTATACTGTATTATTTTCATCATCCTCTATTTCCTTGCCGATGACGTAGTCCCACGTGTATTTACCGCCTGAAAGGTCGGTTATCATAATGGGATTGAACTGCCATGAGGGAAATCTTTTGTGAATATCACAAAGAAGCACCGCATACGATTCGGGAAATCCCTTATCCATAAGTGTCTTTTTATATTCCTCGTCTGACATCGGAGGCTCTGTTTCTGCATCTGTTTCAGCGTCAGTTACAGCATCGGTTACTGTACCATCTTCGGTGTCATCAGCATTGTCTGTCACTTCATTTGTTATTTCGTTTGTGTCGGGGGTAGTGTCAGTCCCCGTCGCTGTGTCCTTTGCACAGGAAAACAGCATTGATGCGCACAAAAGTGCGGCAATAAGCATTGTCAGTTTTTTCATAACCTAAGCTCCTTTATTCACTTATATTAAAAAATCTGAGTGCGTTTTCATAAGTTATACGGCATATTTCATCATAAGATATGCCTTTTATTTCAGCCAATTTTTCCGCTGTGTGGCGGACAAGTCCGCTGTGGTTGAGCTTTCCTCTGTGAGGTGTCGGCGCAAGATACGGACAATCTGTTTCTATAAGCATCTGCCCAAGCGGGCAAGCCTCTGCCGCAAGCACCGTATTTTTTGCATTTTTGAACGTTACGCTTCCCGAAAATGATATGTAGTGTCCCATATCGGTAAGCTGACGGACAGTTTCCGCACTTTCCGAACAGCTGTGCATCACGACCTTGACGCCTTTTTTGCGTTTTATCATATCAAACACGTCGCCGTGTGCCTCTCTGTCGTGAATAACTGCAGGCAAGCCAAGCTCGCACGCAAGGTCAAGCTGTGCTTCAAACCACACCTTCTGAATATCACGGGGCGAAAAATCGTAGTGATAATCAAGCCCTATTTCGCCGATAGCCACAACTTTTTTATGACGTGATAATTCACGGATAGCCCCGAGGATCCCGTCTATATCACCGTATTTGTAACAATCCGACGGATGTATACCGACTGCGGCATACATCCGATTAAATTTTTCCGAAAGCTCAATACTTTTTTTGCACGTTTCTATGTTCGTTCCCGCATTGATTATTCCGCCGACATCACCCGAAAACAGCTCTATTATGAAGTCATCAAGAGGTTTGTCAAGCTCACTTTCAAAGCGCTCGTCATCGTAATGTGCGTGTGTATCAAAAAGCATTATCTTATGCGCTCGCCAAGCGGTGTTTCGGGATCAAGGAAGATGACCCTTACCTGTTCTTCTCCGCTTGCGAGTATCATTCCGTAGGAATCAACGCCTCTGAGCTTCACGGGCTTGAGGTTTGCAACGACGATAACCTTTTTACCTACAAGCTCATCGGGCTTGTAGAATTTGGCGATACCCGATACGACCTGACGCTTTTCATATCCGAGGTCAAGCTGTATTTTAAGAAGCTTGTCTGACTTCGGTACGGGCTCACAAGCGATTATCTGTGCTGTGCGAAGCTCGTTTTCCATAAACTGCTCAATGCCGATCTCAGGCATAGGATCGGGCTTCTTTACCGCCGCTGCAGCTGCTTTTTCAGCCTCTGCCTTGAGTTCTTCGGCAACCTTTGCCTCGTCAACTCTGACAAAAAGCGCATCTGCATCGGTTACGGTAAGACCTGCTTCAAGTGCTCCGAACTCAGCCACGGAATCAAAATCACGCTTTGTTGTGCCAAGCTGTGCGAATATCTTTTCGCTTGTTTCGGGCATAAACGGTGAAAGAAGAACGGCGCCGATTCTGATACATTCGAGAAGATTATAAAGAACCGTTGCAAGGCGTTCCTTGTTTGCCTCGTCCTTTGCAAGTGACCACGGCATAGTTTCATCGATATATTTGTTTGCACGGCGGAGCATTGTAAATACCGACTCTGCCGCATCCGCAACACGGAACTCGTCCATAAGCTTGAAGTATTCGTCAAGTGTCTTCTTGACCTCTGCCTTGAGGCTTTCGTCAGGCTCATCCTCGCACGTGGGGGCGATGACCGTACCGCCCTGATATTTGTTAGTCATAGCGGCTGTACGCTTCGTGAGATTTCCGAGGTTATTTGCAAGGTCGCTGTTATATCTTGTTATAACGCTTTCATAAGTTATAGAGCCGTCATTTGCGTAAGGCATTTCCGCAAGCACGTAGTAACGGCAGCCGTCAGCGCCGAAGTGCTTGATAAGGTCATCGGCGTAAATTACGTTGCCCTTTGACTTACTCATTTTATCCTGACCGAACAAAAGCCACGGGTGACCGAATATCTGCTTGGGAAGCGGTTCGCCGAGCGCCATAAGCACGATGGGCCAGTATATCGTGTGGAAACGGAGGATGTCCTTTCCGATTATGTGAACGTCACAAGGCCAATACTTTTTATAAAGCTCACCCTGCTCGTTTACATCATATCCGAGTCCCGTGATGTAGTTTGAAAGCGCATCTATCCATACGTAGATAACGTGCTTTTCATCAAACTCAACGGGAATGCCCCATTTGAATGACGTACGAGAAACGCAAAGGTCCTGAAGACCGGGCTTCAGGAAGTTGTTTACCATTTCCTTCTTTCTCGATTCGGGAACGATGAAGTCGGGGTTTTCCTCGATGTGCTTCATCAGTTTATCCTGATAACGGCTCATAGCAAGGAAGTAAGCCTCTTCCTTTGTTTTCTTTACCTCTGCACCGCAGTCGGGGCATTTGCCGTCTTTAAGCTGTGTTTCCGTGAAGAACGATTCGCAGGGAACACAGTACCAGCCCTCGTATTCGCTCTTGTATATATCGCCCTGCTCATAGAGCTTGTTGAAGATATGTGTTACCGCACGCTCGTGGTCTTCATCCGTTGTACGGATAAAACGGTCGTAGCTTGCGCCGACGTTGTCCCAGATGTTTTTGATAATTCCGGATACGTTGTCAACGTATTCCTTCGGTGAGATACCTGCTTCCTTTGCAAGGTCCTCAATTTTCTGACCGTGCTCGTCAGTTCCTGTCAAAAAGTGTACGTCATATCCGCACATACGCTTGTATCTTGCGATACAGTCGGCAAAAATAACCTCGTATGTATTGCCTATATGCGGTTTTTTTGACGCATAGGCAATAGCGGTTGACAAATAAAATTTACCCTTACTGTTCATTTGTATATGTTCCTTTCGGTAGAATTTTTCCGTATTTTCCGACATCGTCAGCGTATGAAGCAAAGCAGGCATACGATGCGTATACAAGCGGTGAGGTGTGAAGCACGTGAAGTATACCGAGTGACATCACCGACACCAACACAGACGGTACAAGTCGGATATTTAAAAATATAAATTCGCATATATGCCCCTTGAAAAGCGACACGGCACGCAACAGCCGACCGTCGCCGTCAATGCAGGACATAATTACAAATACACCGTTTATTATACATAATAAATATAAATATGTCAATATAAAAACCGTGCAAATTATACCCGATGCAATATCAAATTTTGCGTTCGCACGGGTAAACATCACGCAGAATATCGGAAATGATGATATCACGGCATTTGATAAAAGATACATCAGATATTCCGAAAACACCTTGCCGAAGGCTTTTTTGCTGTAAAAGGCAAAAAGTACGTTTTTTTCGCCTCTTTCCTTTTCGTCGTTGTAGGCAAAGCGCAAAAGACCGCAAAACAGCGCAAAGCAAATGAAAAAGCCAAAAAACAAGACACAAAACGAAAATGTGTAAAAAAGCAGCTTCTGCGATGAATGTGTCAAGGTCGGCAAGCCGTATTTTTCAAGAAAATAAAATGAAGTCGCACAAATGCAAAACACAAGCGACAAAACACCGAAAATAAGCAGGGTGCAAAAACCCGAATACAAACGGTTTTCGTTTTTTGAAACGAGATATTTCGCTTCCTGCTTTATAAAATACGATGTGTGTAATGACGGAAAAAACGGTGTGCGTCTTTTCTGTCCTGCCGACGATCTTTTTTGAAAGTTCATTGGTGTACCTCCGATTTTTTTTGATTATCGGAAGTATTTTGTATTTTAATTCGTTATTTGAAAAATTTTCCGCCGATTATGATCTCGTCAATTTCAAATTCACCGTTGCCGAGAATGAGAATGTCGGCACGCTTGCCTGCATCAAGTGAGCCGCAGACGTCGTAAATTCCCACCTGCTTTGCGGGGTTTTCCGTGGCACACGGCAATATTTCCTCAAGGGGCTTGCCTGTGAATTTCATCAGGTTTTTAACGCCTGTGTTCATATCGAGCGACGAGCCTGCAATGGTGCCGTCCTCCGTCAGTATCTTTCCGTCCTTTACGTTTACGGGGATTCCCGCAAGGGCGTATTTTCCGTCGGGCATACCTGCCGCGGCAATAGAGTCGGTAATAAGCACAAATCGGTCGTTTCCTTTTGCCTTGTAGGAAAGGTTTACAACGCTCGGCGCTAAATGAAAGCCGTCGGCGATAAATTCCGCAAAGGCATCTGAGGAAAGTGCCGCACCGACACAGCCCGGCTCACGGTGCAAAAGCGGACGCATAGCGTTAAACGTGTGGGTGAACGTGCAAGCGCCGTTTTCAAGTGCTTTCATACATTCGTCGTACAAAGCATCGCTGTGACCGATGCCGACTGTGATACCGTACTCTCTGCATTTTTTCACCGTGTCATATTCTCCTGCTTCGGGGGCAAGCGTTACGTGTGTTTTTAAAGGAGACACGATGTCTGAAAGTGCCTTTATTTCTTCAAAAACGGGCTTTCTGATAAGTGACGTTGTGTGACAGCCGGGGCGCTTTTCGCTTATGTAAGGACCTTCGATGTGAACGCCTGCAAAATGGCAAACAGCCTTTTCACTTGCCGACTTTATCCGCTTCAAAGCGTTTATGATCTCGTCCTTTTCCGCTGTCATAACGGTGGGAAATACAGTCGTCACGCCCAAAGATGCATAGGACCTTGAAAGCGCTGTAAGCTCATCCTCGTCAGCGGTCATAATGTCAACACCTGCACGTCCGTGCGTGTGCACGTCAACAAGACCGGGAATCACTCGCTTACATCCATCTGACGTTTTTCCGTCGTATTCTATTTCTGTAATTATTCCGTTTTCGAAAGAAAGACAGCCGTGCAAAAACCGTTTTTCCTCTGTGTTGTAGATAAGTATATTTTCAAGCTTCATAATAGTTTTTTGTAAAGTTCACCCTTCGGTATTTTTCTGTCCTTTGCGGCGGCTTTTATCGCATCCATTTTTGAAAGCCCCTGGTTTATGTAAAAATCAACGTGCTCGTGCTCGGTCATTTTTGCCCAGAATGAGTCCTCGTCGCTTTGCTTGTACCCCTCGACAACGATGACAAATTCGCCTCTCGGCCGTACTGTTTCGTAATACCCGACCGCTTCTTCAAGCGTTGTGTTTATGACTTCCTCGTTTATCTTCGTAAGCTCACGGCAAAGGGCAATATTTCTGTTGCCGAGATGCGTCAAAAGGTCTTTTAACGTATCTTGCAATTTGTGGGGAGCTTCGTAGAAAATAACCGTTCTGTCATCGTGCTTTATCGCTTCAAGCCTTGCACGTCTGTCACCCTTGGCGGTCGTTAAAAAGCCCTCAAATGAAAATTTTGCGGTGAAAAGCGCACTTATCGTTAAAGCCGTTATCGCCGCACACGCACCGGGTACGGGAACTGTCGGTATATTAAGGCTTCTGCAAAGCTTTACAAGGTCTTCCCCTGGGTCGCTTATTGCGGGTGTGCCCGCATCGGTCACAAGTGCGCAGGATTCGCCCGACAGAAGTCGGTCGGCGATCTCCCTGCCTCTTTGCGCCTTGTTATGCTCAAAGTACGATACAAGCGGCTTTTTGATGCCGTAGTGCATAAGAAGCTTCGGTGTGTTTCTTGTGTCCTCGGCGGCGATAAAATCAACCCCCGACAAAACGTGCACCGCCCTGTATGTCATATCCGACAGATTGCCTATCGGCGTTGACACAAGATAAAGCGTGCCTTTTTCGATTTTGTTCTTTCCGTCCTCTTCCTCATAAAGTCGGTCTATGTTTTTCATACTGCTCATTTTGTACCTTCAAAATATGTTATTGCAAAAACGGTATTTCATTTTAAAATCCGCTTTCGATTATTTCATTCAACGTGATGACGGCGCACCTGCCACGGGCAAAGGTGCGCATATTTCCTTGTGGAAATATGGTTTCGTTTGTTTCGTTGAATGCGTTTGTACTTTATCTGAAAAATCCGCTCGGAAACATTCCGTTTCCGTAAATATATTTCATATCGGATGAATATTCACCGCCCACACTACCTTCGTATATTATCAAAGGCTTCGTAAGTATCATACCGCTTTGTGCATTTTTCTTTGCTTTTATAAGCATTAAGCAAGGCTCGTGCTCAACTGTTGCGTGAACGAACGTCAGCACCTTCGGTTCAAGCTTGTTTTGCTTTAAAGCGCAGATAATATCCGCACATCTATCGGGACGGTAAACAAAATATGCACACGCACCGTCTTTTAAGGCACGGTATGCACAGGCGGCAAAGCCGCTGATGTCAGCCGTCGTTTCGTGGCGGGCAATATATTTTTCCGTATGCACGTTGTTCTTTCCGCTGTTTTCCTTCATATACGGCGGATTGCATACGAATGCATCAAATTCACGCTCGGGCTTATAATCAAGAACATCGGTACACAGTACGGTCATTCTGTCCTGCATTTTGTTTACCAAAGCATTATTTTTTGCAATTTCGCAGGAGCTTTCCTGCACGTCTATACAAAATGCACGGGCGCATTTGCCGTTTTTCAAGAGCAAAAGGGAAATAATGCCCGAACCGCATCCGCCCTCGCACACCGAGGATTTCGATACCCTCGGCATAAAGGCGTGAAGCAAATATGCGTCAGTTCCGTATTTCAGTCCGTGCTCCTCCTGCTTTAAAACGATGTCGCAGTTTACGTTATCCAAATTAAAATCCCCCTAAAACGCACATCACCCCTGCTGAAAAAGCAGGGGTAAAGGCTTGTAAGTAAAAATTATTCTGCAGGGTTGGGTGCGCCAACAGGGCAAGCGCCTGCGCAAGCGCCGCAATCGATGCACTCGTCAGCGTTGATAACGTACTTGCCGTCCTTTTCGGAAATCGCACTTACGGGGCATTCGGATTCGCATGCGCCGCAGCCGAGACATTCATCGTTTATAACGTAAGCCATGAAAATTCTCCTTTTAATGTTTAATTTGTTGGCTTTATTATAGCATACGTCGTTTCATTTGTCAATTAATAAACAGTAAATTTTAAAAAAATGAAAAAATGCAAGGGTTACTATTGCAAGAATGCAAAAAATGTGATATAATATAAGAAAGAATAATATAAATGAACCCCAATAGGAGACAGATAGATGGATATAGGCGAAAAAAGAAATCAGAATATGGTCGATAACAGAGAAATATCGTTTTCTGAAAACACAAACCTGCTTGAGCAGGCGGCATATAAATACCAGCTTCAGGAAAGGGAAACACCCAACCTTTACCGTAATCTTTTTGATTACGATTCAATACCCAAGGTTGCATTCAACCACAGACACGTTCCGATAAATATGCCCTCGGATATCTGGATAACAGATACTACGTTCCGTGACGGTCAGCAGTCGACCTCCCCCTTTACGGTTGAGCAGATCGTGCATATCTTCAAGCTTTTGAATAAGCTCGGCGGTAAAAACGGCATCGTCAGACAAAGTGAATTCTTTGTATATTCCGAAAAGGACAGAGAGGCTGTAAAGGAATGTATGTCGCTCGGCCTTGAATTTCCCGAGGTTACAAGCTGGATCCGTGCGCACGAAAATGATTTCAAGCTCGTTAAGGATATAGGCATTAAGGAAACGGGTATTCTCGTAAGCTGCTCTGACTACCACATTTACAACAAGATGGGACTTACAAGAAAGTCGGCGCTTGAAAAATACGTCAATATGGTCGAAAAGGTCATTGACTACGGTATAAAGCCCCGTTGTCATTTTGAGGATATTACAAGGGCGGATTTCTACGGCTTCGTTGTTCCGCTTGCCGAAAAGCTGACGGAGCTTGGCGAAAAATACGGTATGCCCGTAAAGATTCGTGCGTGTGACACAATGGGCTACGGAGTTTCGTACCCCGGTGCGGCACTTCCCAGAAGCGTTCAGGGTATCATTTACGGTCTTATACACTTTGCAGGTGTCAAGAGCGAAAACCTCGAATGGCACGGTCATAACGACTTTTACAAGGTCGTCGGTAATGCCGCAACGGCTTGGCTGTACGGCTGTTCGGGTATTAACTGCTCGCTTCTCGGCATAGGTGAGCGAACAGGTAACTGTCCGCTTGAGGCTATGGCAATCGAGTATGCATCGCTTAGAGGTACCACAAACGGTATGGATCTTTCCGTAATTACCGAAATTGCACAGTATTTTGAAAGAGAAATAGGCTATGAAATTCCCGCAAGAACTCCGTTTGTCGGAAGAAGCTTCAACACGACAAGAGCAGGCATTCACGCCGACTGACTTCTCAAGGATGAGGAAATATACAATATATTCAACACGGCAAAGATACTCAACCGTCCTGCCTCAGTTGCGGTCGATTCTCACAGCGGTGTGGCAGGTATTGCGCACTGGATGAACGGTTACTTTGCACTTGTAGGTGAAGAAAAGGTCGATAAGCGCCACCCCGTTATTTTGAAGATGAAAGCGCTTGTTGACGAACAGTATGCAAACGGACGTAACACGGTGATGGGTGATATAGAGCTTGAAGAAATGCTTCAGGATATTGATTTTGATTTCTACAGACAGCTTTCACACATTCACGTTCACAAGAAAAAATAAATAAAAAAGAGGCCGGCTCATTTAAGGGAATATATGGTAAACTTTGCAGGGTGACCATTGGTCGCCCGCCTCTGAATGTGTAAATATACTAAAAGCGGGAGTGCGTAGTTCTTCAAACTACAATGCATCTCCCCTAAAGAATAAATATTTAAAAAAGCACACCGGGCGACTTATTTCGGAAGTTATTTCCATGAATGAGCCGCCCCCTTTTTGTTGTGATACTTTTACAAATGATAGGGGACTTTTTTGTGCAGTATTACAATTTTCAATAAAACTGTCGACACTTGTTGACAATCAAGAAAATTTATGATATATTTAAATTGTAAATGGAAGCTTTAGCTCAAACGGATGATGTAAAACAGATTTATCCGATGAATTGCCAGAAATCATTTTAGAAAGGATATAGATCTATGAAAAAAATAATATCATTAATTCTATGTATCACACTGTTTTCACCGCTGTTTTTGATATTTGCAAATGCAGATACAGCGATAACAAAAACCGAAGCGGCAAATCTTATAACCGCAATGTGTGAGTTCAAGGAGCATTATATAAAGACGGATGACGGATATGTGTTTTTAGGGGGGCTTCCATCCACACCGATAACCGATAAGACTGTGTTTAAACGCTTGTGTGACGTGCTGAATTACCATCAATATACAATAGATCTTTTTTCACTGCTTGACGGCGAATACGGAAAGCTTTCCTTCTGGCATGAGTATATAAAAGAGTTTATGACAGACGATTACGTTGAAAATAATCTTGATCTGCATCACGGACTTATCGAGCTTGGTGACAAAGTATATACTATCGACCCTGCTTGTTATTCGGGAGCACCCGATTTTCCTACTCTGTGCGGATGCGGTCTTACGCTTGAAGAACATATAACATTGATAGATAACGATACTGTTTTGCTTGAAGCGCATTTTGACGGATATGAGCCGACAAAATACAGAATAGACTTTGAGCATACCGAAAACGGCTGGCGTATTTCAGGCGGTGCAGGTGTGGAGCGTTTTATGGCAGGCTTTGTGAAATACGAAGCGCAAAACCCCGAAACGGGCGATAACATTTTGATGATCGCTGTTTGTATGGCTGTTTCATCTGTCGGTATTGCATACGGTGTAAGCAAGCGCAGAGCTTCAGGTGTTTGAGCATCCATTTTAACACGGATGATTGCAGTTAGCACAGCAAAAAATGCATAAATCTGCCCTTACTATCTTGTTTGATCGAAATCGTTACAGCGACTGTGCCACGCCTGCACCCCCCCACGGCTCAATGCGTACCACTGTAACGCATTGAGCCGCCCTGCAGGCGAATGGCACATATTTCCTGCGGAAATATATTCTGGAGTTTAAATGTGAAAAGCAGGTGAGATTTTCTCACCTGCTTCATTTTTTATTTTATAACCTTATTGTTATTTTCTTCAAGCGCACGTGCCATAAATTCGGAAACTGTCATAACACCGATGTCGCCTGTACCTCTTTCACGTACTGCAACGGAATCGGAATTCATTTCCTTTTCACCGATAACGAGCATATAGGGAACTTTGTCAAGCTGTGCGGCTCTTATCTTGTAGCCTATCTTCTCGTTTCTTGTGTCGCACTTAACACGAAGACCTGCTTTTGCAAGTGTCTTTCTTACATTTTCAGCATATTCTGCCTGATCGTCACCGATGGGGAGAATTCTGATCTGCTCGGGCGAGAGCCACAAAGGAAGCGCACCCGCGAATTTTTCAAGCAGGTAAGCAATCGTTCTTTCATAGCATCCGAGTGATGTTCTGTGAATGATGTAAGGATACTGCTGCTGACCGTTTGAATCTGTATATGTCATATTGAACTGACGTGCAAGCATAAGGTCGACCTGGATAGTTACGACTGTGTCCTCCTTGCCGTGTACGTTCTTCATCTGAACGTCGAGCTTCGGGCCGTAGAATGCCGCTTCGCCGACAGCCTCGGTAAACTCAAGACCGATGTTGTTGAGGATATTACGCATAAGTCCTTCTGCCATATCCCATTCCTCGGGTGTTCCGATATACTTTTCCGTATCCGCAGGATCCCACTTGGAAAGACGGTAGGAAAGGTCGCCGATAAGACCGACGTCTGTCATAATCTCTTTAAGAAGCTTTACGCAGTTCTTGAATTCTTCTTCGAGCTGGTCGGGACGCAAAACAAGATGTCCCTCGGAGATCGTGAACTGACGTACACGGATAAGACCGTGCATTTCGCCCGAATCCTCGTTACGGAACAGCGTTGACGTTTCCGCATATCTTATGGGGAGATCCTTGTATGAATGCTTTTCTGCAAGGTATACCTGATACTGGAAGGGGCAAGTCATAGGACGGAGCGCAAGAACCTCACCCTCAGCCTCGGGATCGCCCAGAACGAACATACCGTCACGGTAGTGATCCCAGTGACCGGAGATCTTATAAAGATCGGATTTAGCCATAAGGGGCGTTTTCGTCATAACGTAGCCGTACTCATATTCTTCCTTGTCCTGAACGTAACGGTTGAGTATCTGGAACAGCTTCGTACCCTTGGGCATAAGGCAGGGAAGTCCCTGACCGATGTATTCGCTTGTTGTGAAATATCCAAGCTCTCTGCCTATCTTGTTGTGGTCGCGCTTCTTTGCTTCTTCGACAGCGGCAAGATAATCGTTGAGCTCCTGCTTGGATGGGAACGCAACGCCGTTGATACGCTGAAGCATCTTCTTTGATCTGTCGTTGTCGTGGTATGCACCCGTGCACTGAATGAGCTTTACAGCCTTGACAGCACCCGTTGAGAAAAGGTGAGGACCTGTACACATATCAACGAATTCACCCTGACGGTAGAATGAAAGCACTGCATCATCGGGAAGTGAATTTATCTTTTCAACCTTGTAGGGCTGATCCTTCATAAGCTCAAGCGCATCTGCACGTGATAAAACAGAACGCTCGATCTTGAGGTTTTCCTTGATGATCTTGTTCATTTCCGCTTCGATCTGCTTTAAAATGTCGGGGGAGAATGATGTGTCGCAGTCGATGTCATAGAAAAATCCGTTGTCTGTTGACGGGCCCTTGTCAAGCTTTGCTGTGGGGAAAAGGCGAAGAACTGCCTGCGCAAGAATGTGTGATGCCGTGTGGCGGAAAATGAGCTTTCCCTCACGGTCAGCAAATGTTAAAAGCTGTATTTCGCAGTCACCGCTTATCGTCTGTGTCAGCTCTGCAGGTTCGCCGTTCAACAAAGCGGCGAAAACCGTTTTGTCGATAAGATCAGATGCCTTTGCCGCATCGTAGATCGTTACGGGAGCGTCTGCTGAAAACGTCTTTCCGTTTGAAAATTTTACATTAACCATTTTAATGTATCTCCTTTAATAATTTGATCCGTATAATATATATGTATCGGCGAATACCGAGGCTTCAAATTCAGCCCTTGTATATTCGCACAGATAATATCCGTATGTTGTTGTAAGGTAGACCTTTACCGTGTCATTGTCATTTGGAACGTCGAAGCGCATATTGCTTATTATCTTTTCAAATTTTTCAAATTCCGTGTGAGCCGCTTCTGCGCATTCTCTGTTTTTGACCGTGTCGGGTGTTAAAGTGTTTTCTTCACCGTTTGAAAAATATGAGGTCATACTGTTTTTATTTATTCCGAATGAATAAAAATATGCAGGCTTTGACAGATTTTCATAATCTGCAAGCTCAACGGTGATGCCGAGTATTTCCATCGGTGCTTTTTCGCCGTCTTCGTTTGTTTCATCGCTGACACCGTCAAGAAATGAAGTTATTGCAGTTGCTTTCTTTTCTGTATACAAGCTTGCAGGAGTCGACGGCAACGGGGATATAAATTGTATGATAAGCAGTCCTGCAACAAGTGCAAGCGTTATTATACCGCATATTATAAGCGGTATTTTTGCATTTTTCATTGAAAACTCCTAAAAAAAATAAAACGCCCCCGAGGAAAAAAACTCCCTCGGGGCGTTGTTACGCGGTTCCACCCGAATTTATAACTTTTCACCCGATAACGGCGGGCGCCGTGCCGTCATTTCCTACGGCATTTACAGCAGGCGGTGTCCCTTGTTACTCCCGGGAATCTTGTTTCAGCAATTCAAGATCTCTCTGTGCGAGGTCATAACGGGCTTCCTGATGATATTTTTATTTATGTTTCTTTTTTAAATTGTACTGCGAACGGGGATTTACGATTTCTCTCCAATCAAGGTCGCCTCGCTCCAGCGCACAAATAAGCACCTCGGCTGTGGCGATGTTCGTGGCAACGGGTACGTTGTGCAAGTCGCACATACGTATCAGGTCGAATGCCTCGTCTGTGTTTGCTTCCGGCTTCGTATCTCGGAAGTAAAGAAGCACATCTATTTCATTGTATGCTATTCTGGAAGCGATCTGCTGTTCGCCGCCGTGCTGGCCTGAAAGCAATCTTTCTATTTCAAGTCCTGTTGCATCGGAAATATATTTTCCTGTAATACCTGTGGCACATAGGTTGTGCTTACTCAAAATACCGCAGTATGCGATACATAGCTGTGCCATCAGCTCTTTTTTTCTGTCATGAGCGATTATTGCTATTTCCATAACAAATAATACCTTTCTTTGCTGTGCTGTGAAAACTTATTATTTTGTCAGAACCTTCCTCCGATTTATCTTTTTGACGCCTTTCAGTATCGGCACGTAACGCTGTCCTGTCTTATCCGCAAGAATTCTCGATGCGATATTTTCAAACGCCTTGTGCGAAATGAAGCTGTCGCCGAATGCGAGTATACCTCTTTCCTGCGCATAGATAAGACGGTCATCGTACGGTATGACACCGAGCAGAGGAACCTTTGTTGTATCGATCATATCTATCATTCCGAGCCGTTTTCCGCCGACAACGGAGCTGTAGTCAAAATTATTGACTATAAGCCTCGGTCTTACACCTGCCTTTTCGCAAAGCTCAGCGCTTTTTTGTGCACCTCGCAGCGATGCGGGAGTATGGCTTGCGATAACGAGTGCTTCGCTTGATGCTGCAAGCGCACATTTAAGCATAAACGTGTCGGCACCCGACGTATCGAGAATGATATAATCAAGGGATCGTTCTTCGGCGATCTTCTTTATTCCGTTTGCAAAATCCTCGCATGACAAATCATTTGAAAACTTGTACGGCGCACCCAAAAAACAAAGATTTTCAGCACGCTTGTCGGTAATTACGGCATCGGAATATTTACATCTGCCGGAAATGACGTCGCTTATATCAAACATAAGCGCATCTTCATATCCCATGATAAGATCAAGAGAACGGACGTCAAAGTCAAGATCGCACAAAAGCACGGACGCCCCTGCCTTTGCAAGCTGGAAAGCAACATTTGCGGCAACCGTGGACTTACCGACGCCGCCCTTCAGGGAAGTGGAAAGAAAAATTGTTGTTTTATCCATAAAAAACTCCGTCTTATGATCGTAATTTTATTTTACCACTAACAGTTGATTTTGTCAATAACTTTTTAGAAAAAATGTTATTTTCTCGACTTTTTATCATAAATCACGGTTAACGGTAAGCGCAATAAGCAGATCGGTGTCATCGTCGGATGCTGATTTGTTCCGTCCTACCTTTCCGCATTTATCGCATTTGTGGGTTATTATAAATCCTTTTTTTGAATCGGGCTCAGCTGATACGGGGCGCATTACACCTCCGCACTCTGATGCTCTGTCACCGGGGTTTACATCAAGGTGAAGTGAGCAAAGACAGCGTGGACAATGGTTTCTCGATGTGTAAACAAGAGGGGACACCTCGTTTTTACAGTTGGCGCATATAAAGCCCGAATCGTTTTTTGTAAATCGTTTTGTTTGCATAAATCAAACCTTTTTACACAAAATATTTTTATCTTGTTTTATCCCGAAAGATATTTTATGATAAGTTTTAAAAAAATATATAAAGCTGTAATGCCTGTTATCACGGCTTTCCTTCTTTGCCTCGGTGTTTATGCCGGAAGCGCCGTAAACCGCTATAATGATATGGCACCGCCCTTTGCCGATGAAACCGAGATCGTACTTCAAAACGGTATCGAAAGGGCAAATGTGCCCGCCCCGTCTTATTCATTACCCGTTATATGGACGGTTATCATCATCGGTGTGCTTTTGTTTGCACTTGTTGTAGGGCTTGGGATTATAGGACGCTCAAGACGGTAATCAAAGCAATGAGTTATCCATAAGCGGATATGCCTTGAAGTTGTCGACAGTGCAAAGTGCTGTGACGGTTATTTCCTTTTCGCCGTATTTCTTTTCTTTTTTCTGTGATATTATATCTTTATCAAGCTCTGAAAAGAAGTTTTCGTTTATTTCCTTTTTATAGCCGTCTTTTTCAAGCGGATATTTTTTCATTATGTGAATACCGTAGCTGCTGCTTACGCTTCGTATCTCGCCGTCTTCCATTTCAAGGGAAGCCTTTAAAAAGTTTTCTTCATACGGTGAGCTTTTCGTGAGAAAATATCCGTCGGTATAATACGTCATTCCCTCGTCCTCGCCGTATTCTTCTATCAGCTTTTCAAAATCATCGCCGTTTTGTGCTTTTTTCAGTATATCTGCGGCAAGTGTGGTTTTGGCGGCTATTTCCTCGCTTGTAAGCTTCTCTGTCTTATAATAACCCGTTGACGGGTCCATAATACGCTGTCCGTCCTCATCAAGCACGTATTTGTCCTTGATATTCACAAGCACGTGCTTAACACGTACATAATTGGCGGTGTAATATTCTTCTCTTTCCTCGCTTGTGACCTTGTCAACTCCGCCTTCACCGTACAGATATTCATCTACCATCGTCTTTTTTATCTCGATTTCGTATATGTCACGAAGCTGGTTTATGTTGAGATTGTATTGCGCAAGGTGGGAATTGAGCTTGCTTCTTGAGCCTGCCGCTTTTATGTCGTCGTCAATAAAGCTGTCGACCGAAAGCTTTATCTGCTCTTCAGCGCCCTCTATTTCTCCGAGCTTGTATTCATCGTAAAGCGCAAGACACGCAACAATGTCGGAAATATAAGATTCCGCCTGATCCTTTGTCAAAGCGTACAGCGATTCATTTGATATTTCGGTGTCCCAGAAGTCCTCCGTATAGTCAGCCTCGGTGACAGTTCCGCTTTGCAAAAAAGTGTTTAAAAATTTTGTTTTGTAATAAGCTACCCAATAATCGTATTGCTTTTCGGTTATGCCGTGCTCACCGCAAAAAACAACGTATTCCTTTGTTTCGGCGCAGGCACAAAAAGCGTAGAGGCAAAAAGCCGATAAAATAAGGACCGAAATTATTTTTTTCATCTTTTCACCTTAAAACATATAAGTCCAGGATTCGCTGTAAATTACCTCGTTTATGGGGTATTTTGCGATTATATCCTCATCGACCTCGATCTTATCGAAATAACTCATAAGCTTCTTTTTGAATTTTTCTTCTTCAACAAGCTCTCCGAAGTTCTTGAAATCGTCTTTGTTTTCGGTATGCTCATATCCCTTTTCGTCAAGGGCAAGCTTCTTTATAAGGTGAAGACCGTAATTTGACTTGATAAGGCGCACCTCGTCTGTCTTCATATCGGCGACCGTGTCGGAAATGTCTGAAAAATAGTTGTCGGAGTTCGTTGTAAGCTTGTTGAAATAGTGACCGTAAGGGTACTTGTCATACGAAAGCTCCTCGGTGTTTTCAACGATAAGTGCATCAAAGTCCTCACCGCCCTCGGCACGCTCTAAAAGCGACTGTGCGTGGGTGAATTTTTCCTCCCAGCGTTCATCTGTCAGCTCCTCCGTTACGGCGTATCCGTCTTTGTCAAACTTTATCTTGCCGTTTTCGTCATATACGAAGTCAACGTCCATTATGTAGACCTGCTTGTAGCGGTAGTAATTTTCGTTATAATAAGCATCACGGTCGGAGGCGTTTACGACCTCCTTGCCCGATTCGCCGTAAAAATAGTCCTGCACGGCTTCAGCCTTGGCATCCTTGAGGAATATTTCACGCATATCGTCAACCGTAAGACCGAGCTTTTGCATAAGCTCGTCCTTCTTGAATTCCTCCTCACCGCCGATGCCGAGCAAAAGACCGCTTATTATAGAGTCTATTTCCTGTTTTTTGGCATCTGACAGGGTAAGACGGTTTTCTTCAAAAAGATACTCTGCAACGAGCTTCGTTTTGATAGCCGTCAGGGAAACGTCCTGAAGATATTCGGCAACGGTAACACCGCCCGATGACGATGACCAGAATTCTTCCGTATCATCCTCGCCGAATGTGTATATCCAATAAGGACGGTAACAGGACATATAATAAGCATATACCTCCTCGCTCATCGAAACCGAGCCTATTTCAAGGGCATCTCCTTTGAAAAGTGAGCAGGAAATAAGTGAAAATATCATAAGTGCACAAAGTGCTGTACATATAATCTGACGTAAAAAAATCTTCACGTTGACCTCCGAAAAGTGTTTATAAACGCAATTATACCATAATAAAAATTACATTTCTATATATACGTGATAATTTTTTTTGAACGGCTTTTATCCTCCTTTCGTGTTGACAAACAATTTTCGTTGTGATATACTGTCAATCGAAATGTATCAATACGTTAAACGAAAGGAATCTCATTATGATAAAACCGCAATTTTCATTTCTGTATGACGGCAAGCCGTATGACGGAAACGGAGCAATAAAGACAACGCTTGAAGTAAAAAAACACGAAAAATTCGATGCTGTTGAATGGGTCGTATGGTATGAAAACACATCAGAGCAAAACAGCGGAATACTTTCCGAAATAAAAGATATAGACGCCGTGCTTCCTCTTCCCGAATACGTTCACGAATTTATGGGAAACCGTTATACCTCGGAAGCTCCCAAGGTAATCTGGACACAGGGACTCGTTGAGGGTGAATCTTATTCTTATGATGATGCCCGTTCCGCTGAGGAATTTTCATATCACACAAAATATTTCTACAATAAAAATGTGACATATACGTTTGAAAACGGCGAGGGCAGATGCTCTGATGAGATAATGCCGTTTTTCGAGGTTGCCTGCAAGGGCAAGGGATACATCATCGCTGTCGGCTGGACGGGAAGCTGGGTAGCTACACTTCAGCGTGAGGATGAGGGCATCCGTTTCAAGGCAGGTCTTCGCTATGCTGAATTTTATTTAAAGCCGGGCGAAAAGGTCAGAGGCGCATCCATTCTCGTTATGCAGTATGACGAAAATGATGACCGCTACAACAAATTCCGTGACCTTATGTGGGCTGAATACACACCCAAGGCGCTTGTAAAGCAGCGCCACGGACTTCTGGCAAATCTTTTCTGGGGAAGCCTTCCCAGCGATGAAATGATAAACCGCATCAAGCGCTTCCGTGAAAACGGTGTTGAGTTTGATGAATACTGGATAGATGCCGCATGGAACGGCAAAAAGGCAAAGAGTGACTGCAACTTCGACAGCATCTGGGCTGACGAGGTCGGCGACTGGGAGGTAAAGCTCGATGCTCACCCCGACGGCTTCCTTGATGTTGTTGCAGAGGCTGAAAAAAGCGGTGCAGGCTTTATGCTGTGGTTTGATACGGAAAAGGCGGCAAAGGTCGCACCCATTGCAAAGGAGCATCCGGAATGGTTTATCGATGCCGATGATGTGTATCTGCTTGCTGACTTTTCAAAGAAGGAAGTAAGAGATTATTATTACGAAATACTCAGAAATCACATAAAAACACTCAATATCCGCTGTTACAGACAGGACTTCAACTGCACCCCCGATATTTTCTGGAAGAAAGCAGACGAAGAGAATAGACGCGGTATCACGGAAATATACCACATTTTAGGTATGTATGAGCTTTGGGATAAGCTTATAGCAGAATTCCCCGACCTCATTATCGACAACTGCGCATCGGGCGGAAGAAGAATAGATATTGAAACACTTAGACGTTCTTTGATGCTCTATAAAACAGACTATCAGTGTATCTTCAACCCCAATCCCGACGTTACGAACGTACACAACACGAACGCTTCCCGCCTTTTCCCGATAACGGGCTGTTCAACAAAGAGAAAAATGGACACTTATGCGGCAAGAAGCACGTATTCGGCAACGTGGGGCATCGGCTCTTATGCTACGATATTCCATTCGATGACGGACGAGGAGATAAAATGGCTTGCCGAAACGGTCAAGGAGTACAGAAAGATACGCAACTACTTTACCTGCCACTTCCACAACTTCGGCTCAAATCAGCTTGATAATACGTCTTGGGTCATCTGGCAGTATCACGATAAGGATGCTGACGAAGGAATGGTTATGGCATTCCGCAGGGCAGAATCTCCTTGCAGTACATCAAAAATAACCCTCAAGGAGCTTTCGGGTGACTATACCTTTACAAGCCTTGATACAGGCGCATCGTTCGTCGGCGGTGCAGACCTTACCATAGAGCTTCCCGAACAGTATTCCTCCACGATCATCACGTATAAGAAATAATTTAAATGCGGCTCAGAGGTAATTTCCGTCTGAGCCGTAATTTTTTTAAAACCCATTTTCGTTAATTTTATTCCGGTGGGGGCGGGCAAGCGGCGCACATATTTCCTGCGGAAATATATTTTAATTCATTTCATTCGAAAAAAATACAGGGCAGGCTCATTAAAGAAATAACTTTCAAAATGAGTCGCCCTATATGTTTTTTTGCATATTCATTCTGTATGGGAGGTGCATTGCAGTTCGAAGAACTACGCACTCCCATGTTTAGAATATTTATACATTTTGAGGCGGACGATCTGCGGTCGCTCCTGCAATGTGACCTATATTTTTCTTAAATGAGCCAGCCCCATTTTTATTATCCGTTCAGTTTTCCGATTATTTCATCGACACATTCCTCCGCCCTTAAAGCAGAGCAGTCAACCGTTATTTCCGCATACTTTTCGTAAAGAGGAGAACGTCTTTGGAAAAGCTGTTCGATGCTTTCGCCCTTTTTCATCACAACACCTCGTGTTCTGATGTTGGAAAGCCTTTCGCTGAGACTTTCAACGGGTACGCTTAAATATACGATAGTTGAAATTTTACAAAGATGCTTCATTCCTCCCTCACTGTAAACTGCGCTTCCGCCCGTTGCGATGACCGTGTTTTCACAGTTTAAAGAGGAAATTACATCGTTTTCAGCCCTTTTGAATTCTTCCTCGCCGTATTTTTCTATAAATTCGCAAAGACTCATACCGTATTTGCGCTGTATAAGCAGATCTGTGTCAACAAAATCCATAAGCATTGATTTTGCAAGCAGTACGCCGACGGTGCTTTTGCCTGCACCCGGCATACCGATAAGAGTGACGTTCATATCAAAGCTCTGTTACCTTTTCGGAAATTCCGTGCTTTACTCTGTCGTTTACCTCGCTGCGCTTTGCATCGTTGAATCTGTCAAGCGTACCAACGAGATAACCCGTTATTCTTCTGATTCTTTCGAATTTAGGACCGCCGTCGTCCTCACGTCTTCCGCACTGGGGACATTCGTTTTCGATGATACCCGTATAACCGCAAACGGGATCTCTGTCAACAGGGTGGTTGATAGAACCGTAGCCGACACCGCTTTCCTTCATACAGCGGACAACTGCTTCAAATGCATCAAGATTGTCAAGCGGATTTCCGTCAAGCTCAACGTATGTGATGTGACCGCCGTTAGTCAGTGCGTGGTAAGGTGCTTCAAGCTTTATCTTGTCAAACGCCGATATTCCGTGATATACGGGAACGTGGAAGGAGTTTGTGTAGTATTCTCTGTCTGTAACGCCGGGAATGATGCCGTATTTAGCCTTGTCGATTCTGACGAATCTGCCCGAAAGTCCCTCAGCAGGAGTACCTATAAGCGAGAAGTTAAGACCGTACTTCTTCGTCGCCTCGTCGGCTCTCTTTCTCATAAAGCCGATTATTTCAAGGCCGAGGTTCTGCGCATCACGGCTTTCTCCGTGGTGCTTGCCGATGAGGGCTTTGAGCGCCTCTGCAAGGCCGATGAAGCCGATAGTGAGCGTTCCGTGCTTCAAAATCTCGCCGACAGTATCAGTAGGACCGAGCTTTTCGGAATCGATCCACACACCCTGTCCCATAAGGAAAGGATAGTTATATACTCTTTTCTGACTCTGTATCTTGAATCTGTCAAGAAGCTGGTCAACAACAAGGTTTATTTTTCTGTCAAGCTCGTCAAAGAACGTGTCTATATTTCCGTGAGCGTTTATTGCTATTCTGGGGAGGTTGATAGAGGAGAAGCTGAGGTTTCCTCTGCCTGAAACGACTTCTCTCGTCTTGTCGTAGTAGTTAGCGATAACTCTCGTACGGCAGCCCATATATGCTATTTCCGTGCTCTTGTCGCCCTCTTTGTAGTATTGGAGGTTGAACGGTGCATCAAGGAATGAGAAGTTCGGGAAAAGACGCTTAGCCGATACCTTGCAAGCGAGCTTGAAAAGGTCATAGTTGGGGTCACCCGGCTCAAAGTTCTTGCCCTCTTTTACCTTGAATATCTGAATGGGGAATATGGGTGTTTCACCGTTGCCGAGTCCCGCATCCGTTACCAAAAGGAGGTTTTTGACGACAAGTCTACCCTCTGCCGATGTGTCAGTACCGTAGTTTATAGAGCTGAACGGCACCTGTGCGCCCGCACGTGAGTTCATCGTGTTGAGGTTGTGAACGAGTGCCTCCATTGCCTGATACGTTGCTTTTTCGATTTCGGGAAGCGTTTCACGCTTTGCAAATGCGGATATTCTCTTTGCTGTGTCCTCACCGTACTTTTCTGTGAGTATTCTTGTTTCTTCAAGTGAATAAAGCGGATCGTCACCGAGGGAGGGACGCTTGCCTGTATTCTTTTCTATTGCATCGAGAACAGATGCAGTAACGCTTGTCGGATCTTCTTCATTTCCGAGAAGCTCTATTGCCTTTTTGAGGTTTCGTGTGTAAAGCTTCTTGTACGTTTTCTTTACACCCTCTGCCATTGCATAGTCAAAATTCGGTATGCTCTGACCGCCGTGCTGGTCATTCTGGTTTGCCTGAATGGCAATACATGTCAAAGCCGCATAGGAAGCTATGTCGTTCGGCTCTCTGAGGTAGCCATGGCCCGTTGAAAATCCGTTTTTGAACAGCTTTTCGATGTCTATCTGACAGCACGTTGTCGTAAGGGTGAAGAAGTCAAGGTCGTGAATATGTATGTCGCCCTCACGGTGAGCTGCCGAGTGCTTCGGGTCAAGCACGAACATTTCGTAAAACTGCTTTGCACCCTCCGAGCCGTATTTAAGCATCGTACCCATAGCGGTATCAGCGTTGATATTTGCGTTTTCACGCATACCGTCAACCTCACTTGACGATTTGAACGTGAGGTTTTCATACGTTTTCATAAGCTTCGTGTTCATTTCACGGAGTCTTGTTCTTTCTGCACGGTAAATGATAAATTCCTTTGCCGTTCTTGCATGTCCGTTGTCGATAAGCACCGTTTCGACCATATCCTGTATGCGTTCGACCGTCGGCATAATGCCGAGCGATTTTGATTCTTCCTCTATTCTTTCGGCAACCTCGCACGCAAGCTTCATTGCTGTGTAGTAATCCTGACCGCCGAGAACCTCTGCCGCCTTGTAAATGGCATTTGCTATTTTTTCGATGTTGAACGGAACCTCACGTCCGTCCCTTTTTCTTATCATTGTTATCATTTTAATTTCCTTTCTTTCACCGAATACTTGAAATATGCACAAAAGTGTTATATAATAAGAAAAAACGCACTTTTCATACATATAGACAGTAAGCGGATAAAGTGTATTTTTGTTCAATATATTGTTTTTACACATTACACACAACAATATATTGTGTGTAGGTGACTACAATTATATATCACAAAAATCCAAAAGTCAAGGGAAGACGGCAAAAAATATTCCGTCAAAATGTACGAATATAAAGCTTAATTTTTATGAAATTTTTATATTGACTTTTGAGGTTTGTTCACCAATTATTTAATTAAAAACACGATGTTGATTATACCTTGAAATCGTGAGGTATTGTCTAAATATTGAAAAGAAAATAATACGCCACTATAGGCATAATAGCAAGGAATTTTAAAATGAGCAAAGAAAAAAACAAAGGATTTTTACCTATAAACAAGGCTGAAGCCGATGCGCTCGGCTGGGGCGCTCCCGATTTTGTATACGTATGCGGTGACGCTTACGTTGACCATCCGTCATTCGGTGCGGCAATTATTTCCCGTGTGCTTGAAAGTGCGGGATTTACGGTTGCAATGCTCCCTCAGCCCGATTACAAAAGCTGTGAAGCGTTCAAGGAGTTCGGACGCCCCCGCCTCGGCTTTCTTGTAAGTGCGGGCAATATTGACTCAATGGTTGCGCACTATACAGCGGCAAAGAAAAAACGCTCAAGCGACTATTATTCCCCCGGCGGTAAAGCGGGCAAACGCCCCGACAGGGCTGTTATCGTTTACTGTAACAGAATAAGGGAAGCATACGGCGACGTGCCGATAATAATAGGCGGTCTTGAAGCATCGCTGCGCCGTTTTGCCCACTACGACTATTGGGACGACAAGGTGCGCCGCAGTATTTTGGTTGACAGCCGTGCAGACCTTTTGACGTACGGAATGGGTGAAAATATCCTTTTGCGTATTGCAAAGCTTTTGAATGACGGTGTTCCCGTCAAAAAGATACATGACGTAAGGGGCACAGCATACCTTACAACGTATGACGACAAGGTGCATTTTGATTTTGTCAAGGGCTATGAATACGAAAATCTGAAAACAGACAAAGCACTTTATGCAAAGGCATTCGGAGAGCAGTATTCAGAGTGTGACCACGTAAACGGCAAAGCTGTGACAGAATATTATGACGGCAAAATGCTCGTTGTAAATCCCCCGATGATGCCCTTGACACGTGAGGAGCTTGACCGTGTCTATGCGCTTCCTTATATGCGTACATACCACCCGTCTTATGAAAAGGACGGCGGTGTACCTGCCATTGAGGAGGTATCTTTGTCGGTTACCCACACGAGAGGATGCTTTGGCGGCTGTAACTTCTGCGCCCTTGCCTTCCACCAAGGACGAAGCGTTGTGTCCCGCAGTATACAGTCGGTTGTAAGAGAAGCCGAGCTTATAACGAAAATGCCCAATTTCAAGGGATATATACACGACGTCGGAGGACCTACGGTGAATTTCCGCTACAGCTCGTGCGATAAGCAGAAAACAAGCGGTATCTGTCCGAGAAAAAAATGCTTGGCACCCACGCCGTGCAAAAATCTCAAGGTAAGCCATACGGAGTATATCAAGCTTCTTGATGAGATCAAAAAGCTCCCCGGAGTCAAAAAGGTGTTCATCCGTTCGGGTATCAGATTTGACTATCTTATGCTTGACGAAAACGATGCGTTCTTCCGCCGTCTTGTGCGTGACCACGTAAGCGGTCAGCTTAAGGTTGCACCCGAGCATTGCTCGACGAACGTTTTGAACTGTATGGGCAAGCCGAATATTTCCGTGTATGAAAAATTCAAGAAGAAGTATTTTGATCTGTGCCGTGAATACGGTAAGGAGCAGTACCTCGTTCCGTATCTTATGTCCAGTCATCCGGGAAGCACGCTTGCCGACGCTGTTGAGCTTGCGGTGTATCTTAAAAAAAGTGGCTATGCGCCCGAGCAGGTGCAGGACTTCTATCCCACCCCCGGTACGGTTTCAACTACTATGTTCTATACGGGCATAAATCCGCTTAACGGCAAGAGCGTTTATGTCCCCCGTACGTACGAGGAAAAGAAATTACAGCGTGCGCTTTTACAGTACAACCGCCCCGAAAACAGAAAAACGGTCATTGATGCGCTTAAAAAGTGCCACCGTGAGGACCTTATCGGTTTTTCTCCCGATTGTCTTGTACGCCCGATGAACCAAGCGCCGAAAGTGCAGACGAAAAATACTAAACCGCAAACAAAAAAAGGCTCTGCAAAGCCCTTTAAGAAACAAACACAAAAGCCGAAAAGGACACACAGATAAACAAAAACACATATACTGCCACCGTGCGGTATATGTGTTTTATTTTATTCAATATATTTACACACCGCAAGCGGTGTGCGCCCTTTGCCCGTGGGCGGCAGGCTGTGCCTGCCGAGGGGGGACGGGCAGGGCGCTTTTTATCGTCACTTATAAAATATGTCAAAATCCGAAAAGGAAATATCTTATAACACACAAAATGATAATATGAACAGGGTAAAAGGCATAGAAAAAATATTTAAGCCTTACTTTTCCACGCTGACCGTTATACATCATTATCGGTAAAATGGCAAAAGTTGATGCTGTGTGCTTTACAAACAGCACCGCCGACACACCTGTGTACATAAATGCAGAGGATGAGCGCAGTAAATAAAACAAAAGTATCAGACAAACGCCCCACGCGCCGTAGTCTGTATTGCCGAAGTGCGCAAGCAGAAACGGAACTGCCGTAAGCGGTAAAAAAATATATTTACCGTCTTTGACCATTTTTGCAAAGTACATTGCGCAAATTCCTAAAAACAGCGTGAACATAACGTTCTGACATTCAAGCGTGAACGGCTTGTATTTGAGCATATAGTCAAACGGAATTTCAGAAGCAAACGCAAACAAAAGCACTCTAAAGGCATATTGTTTTACGTTTTTCGTATGCACAAATCCCTCGGCAAGCAAAAAGCAGTATATCGGAAACGATATTCTGCCGATGTATCTCATGGCTGTATAAAGCTCTTCGGGGTATTGGTGAAAATGCGCAAGCCAATAATATAAGACAAGCCCGCAATGGTCAATGACCATTGCGAGCAATGCAATAACTTTAAGCGCAAATCTGCTTAAACATTTAAATTTCGTCATTTTTTCAGAGAAATTGCCTTCTTTACCTTTGCGGCAATGTTTTCTGCTGTAAGACCGTACATTTCCATCAGAGGCGGAACCTTACCGCTTCTGCCGAATGTGTCTTCTGTTCCCACACGAAGCACAGGAACGGGGTTTGCTTCCGCAACGACACCTGCAACAGCCTCACCGAGACCGCCGAGGATATTGTGCTCCTCAGCCGTTACGATAGCGCCTGTTTCAGCAGCCGCCTTGAGAACAAGCTCCTTGTCGATGGGCTTTATTGTGTGCATATTGATAACTCTTGCGTTGATGCCGTCAGCCTTGAGAAGCTCACGTGCGGAAAGAGCAATGTCAACCATTGTACCGCAAGCGATAATTGCCGCATCGTCGCCGTCTGCCATAACGACGCCCTTGCCCCAAGTGAATTCATACGTTTCCTTGTCGAACAGTACGGGTGTTGCCGCACGTCCGAAGCGGAGGTAAACAGGGCCGTTATATTTGATTGCCGCTTCAACCGCTGCTCTTGTTTCAACAGCATCGCAGGGGCAAATTACAGTCATACCGGGGATAGTGCGCATAAGAGCGAAGTCTTCAAGGCACTGGTGTGTAGCACCGTCTTCACCGACGGTAATACCGCCGTGTGTTGCGCCGAGCTTTACGTTAAGGTGGGGGTAACCCACGGAGTTTCTTATCTGTTCAAACGCTCTGCCTGCCAAAAACATTGCAAAGGAGGAAGCGAAGGGAATAAGACCCGTTGTTGAAAGTCCTGCCGCAACAGTTACCATATCGCCCTCGGCAATACCGCAGTCAAAAAATCTTTCGGGGAATGCTTTAGCGAACACACCTGTCTTCGTTGCGCCCGCAAGGTCTGCATCAAGCACGACCAGATTATCGTATTTAGCACCGAATTCCGCAAGGGCTGCTCCGTATGCTTCTCTTGTAGCTATCTTATCTGCCATTTTAAAGACCTCCCTTTCTCAGTCAGCCATAGCAAGGTCGTTCATCGCCTGCTCGTACTGCTCTTTATTGGGTGCGGCACCGTGCCAGCTTGCTTTGCCTTCCATAAATGAAACGCCCTTGCCCTTTGTCGTCTTCATAATGATAACGGAGGGTGCGCCCTTGAATGCTTCTGCCGCATTTACAGCCGCTTCAATAGCGTTAAAGTCGTGACCGTCTATCATCTGTACGTTCCAGCCGAATGCCTTGAACTTCTCATCAATGGGTGTGGAGTTCATGACCTTTGTTATCTCGCCGTCTATCTGAAGACCGTTGTTGTCTATAAATGCGCACAGGTTATCAAGCTTGTAGTGAGCTGCGAACATTGCCGCCTCCCATACCTGACCTTCCGCAATTTCACCGTCACCGAGTACGGCATATACACGGAAGTCCTTCTTCTGTGTTTTGCCGCCGAGCGCCATACCGCAAGCGGCGGAAATGCCAAGACCGAGTGAGCCTGTTGACATATCAACACCGGGTGTATGCTTCATATCGGGGTGTCCCTGTAAGAAGCTTTCGATATTACGGAACTTAACAAGCTCCTCCTTCGGGAAAAATCCCTTTGCCGCAAGTGTTGCGTAAATTGCGGGGGAAGCGTGGCCCTTTGACAGAACGAATCTGTCACGGTCCTCCCACTTGGGATCGTCAACCATAACATTCATTTTTTCAAAATACAAATACGTCAAAACGTCCGCAATGGAAAGCGAACCGCCCGGATGTCCCGAGTTTGCGGAATATACCTGAGTCACGATATCACGGCGGATGCCGTTTGCGATCTTCTCAAGCTCTGAAACCTTTGCATTATCCATCATTTATCCTATCTCCGGCGCATAGTATTTTTGATACCGCCTCCGCCGGTGGGCGCTATCTGTGTAAGCAATTACAGTTTACAACATTTTTTATCGTTTGTCAATAAAAATATGTGTGTTTTATTGCAATAATTGTAAACAATACGTTAACAAAACGCTTGAATATAGTTTTTTGCGAAATTATCCTATTTATTATAACACATAATAATGAAAAATACAAGACCTTTGGGCGTAATTTATTTTCGTTATCGTATGCGCGCCTTTGACCAAAAGAGTATTTTTGAATATACTTTAAGTAAAGGAGGCTTTATATGGATAACTTTAAACACAATTTAAATATGCCCGGCTATATGACGGATTCGCTGGGCAGACCTATAACGAATGATACGAATACTTTAACCGTGGGCGAAAACGGCCCCGCTGTTTTAGAGGACGTAAGATTTATAGATAAAATGGCTCATTTCGACCGTGAAAGAACGCCCGAGCGTGTCGTGCACGCCAAGGGTGCGGGCGCATACGGCGTATTTAAGCCTTATCAGAGCATGAGCAAGTACACGTCTGCTGATTTTCTGCAGTCCCCCTGCAAGCAGACTGACGTTTTCGTGCGTTTTTCGACGGTCATCGGCGGCAGGGGCTCGGCTGATACCGTGCGTGATCCCAGAGGCTTTGCCGTGAAGTTTTACACCGACCACGGAATATACGACCTTGTCGGAAACGACATCCCCGTTTTCTTCATAAGCGATGCTATCAAATTCCCCGACGTCATACATTCACTGAAGCCGTCACCCGACACAAACCTGCGTGACAGCGAGCGCTTCTGGGATTTCGTGTCACTTTCCCCCGAAGCCACGCATATGATAACGTGGCTTTATTCCGACAGAGGCACGATAAAGGATTACCGCCACGTTGACGGCTTCGGCGTAAACACCTTCGTTTGGGTAAACGCAAGGGGCGAAAGAAGATACGTAAAATACCATTGGAAAACACAGCAGGGAATCGAAACGATAACAAGACAAGAGGCTGAATATTTAGCAGGTGCCGACCCCGATATTGCGGTGCGGCTGCTTTACGAAGCGATAGAAAGGGGCGACTACCCGAAGTATGAGCTTTGCGTTCAGCTTATGACGGAGGAGGAAGCATCTCACCAAAGCTTCAACATACTTGATGACACAAAGGTGTGGAGCGAGCGTGACTTTCCCCTTATCCGTGTCGGTATGATGACGCTTAACAGAAACCCCAAAAGCTTTTTTGCAGAGGTCGAGCAGTCGGCGTTCTGTCCTGCAAATATAGTACCGGGCATTGAGTTTTCAAACGACAAAATGCTTCAGGGCAGAGTTTTTTCATACCTCGACACACAGCGTTACAGAATAGGCACGAACTTTGCACAGCTTCCGGTAAACAGACCGAAGTTTATGCCCGAAAACAATCAGCGTGACGGCGAAATGACGTACGTTTTCAATCCGAGTCCGATAAACTACTCCCCCAACAGCCTTGCGAATAACCGCCCTGAGGTCTCGCAAATAAAGACGCCTAAGCCCGTTTGCGCACAGGGAAGCGTTGAAGCGCATCCCGTTATACCTCCCGATTATTTCACACAAGCGGGTGAAAGATACAGAGGTATGACGGAAAAAGAAAAGAACACGCTTGCCGATAACATCGCCGTAGAGCTGAAGCTCTGCCGTCACGACATCATTAAACGTGTGCTTTCATATTTTGAAGCGGCGGATAAGGATTTTGCGCTCCGTGTTTCCGCCGCTATGCGTCCGAGATGTAAATGATCTGTCAGGAAAGACCACCTGCGGCAATGTAGTCAGCCACTAAGTCACGGGCGAAAATGCTTTCACTGTACATTTCGATTTCTTTAAGATTGTTCGGTGCATACTGCGATGTATAGGTGTCGACCACCACGTAGTATGTACCGTTTTTGTCTATCTGCCCGAGGTCTTCCTTGCAGTAAACGAAATAATTTGAGTTGTTTGTGTTAATGAACTTGTTTAAAAGGTCAGAGCCTTTGATACTGCAAAGCACGAGCGGATTGTCAAACGGGAAAAGTGTTTGCACCATTGCATACGTCACCTCGCCCTTTGCAAGATAACCGGGGCTTCTTATCGAAACGAATCCTCCGCCGAGGACGATATCGTAACGGCTGCCCCATTTTTCAACGCCTTTTTTGTAGTACGTTTCTGCAACGAGTCGGCGCATTTCATCGCCGCTTCTTTTATATTTATTATTTCCTATTGAAAGACCGCCCTGCGCAATGTCGTCCTTGTATTTTTCAAGAAGCTCGGAAACGATGGGGTCATCCTTCAATGAATCGTACTTGTCAATGGATATGAATTCAGCCGTGCCCGTCTTCACGTTTGAGTTGGCAAAATTGACCTCTACCTCAACGTGCGAAATGCCCTGGTTGTCACCGCCGTCCTGCAGGTGATACACACCGTAAGGATCTTTAAGCACGTAGCTTCTGTGCGTGTGACCTTCAAATACGAGGTCAACGTAGCCGTCACGTGAGAGGCTTATGTCGTAATACGATGCAATTTCATTTCCGAAAACTGACGAAACACCGCCTTTCGTTCTGCCGTAGCCGTCGTGAAGCGAATAAACGATGATGTCCGCACCGTCGGCACGAAGCTTAGTTGATTCCGTTTTGACAAGGTTTGTCAGCTCGTCACCTGTTTTGAAGAAAACGTCCTCAACCTTGTCAGGCGAAATTGACGAATAGCAGTCACCGATAGCACCGATGATACCTATTGTGACGTTACCTCTTTGCACGAGAACCGACGGAGTGCAAAAGTCCGCACGCTGTTTTGTCGTTCTGTCGTATACGTTTATCGCAAGAAATGGGAATTCCGCTATTTCCTTGTTTTCCTTTATGAATTCACATCCCCAGTCAAATTCGTGGTTGCCGAGCGTCATACTGACGACGTCGATTTCATTCATCCAATCGGTTATAAGCTTACCCTTCGTGAGGTTTGATTCCGACGTACCCTGCCACATATCGCCCGATGAAAGAATGACGGAGTGATCGTCTGCAGACGTGCAGTTTTTAAGATATGTCGTCAGCTCGTCAACACCCTCGTTTGCCGATGTGTCGACGAATTTTCCGTGTAAGTCATTTATAGCATAAAAATCAAGCGTTGCTAAAACAGAGCCCGTGCATTTGTCACATTTTCCGTTATCGTCATCATCTGCGTGGAAGCAGCTGCTGTCGATCACCTCATCAGCCTTTGTTTCCGCATTCGTGCTTTCATCGGCTGTATTGTCGAAGCACGATGAAAGAATAAGGGAAACGGCAAGTAAAATAAAAAGTATTTTTTTCATATTATTCTCCATTATATTCATTAAGACGATTTTACCATACAAAAAACACCGTGTCAATGAATTAATTATTAAAATTCACCGCCTCACTTGACGATTCGGTGCGGTGGGTGTATAATATTGTAATGAATTGATTTCAAACACCTCATCCGTCACGCAACTTGTTGCGTGCCACCTTCTCCCACCGGAGAAGGCAGGTGCTTCGAATGTACCGGTGATGGTGTTATGATGTGTATAAATAAATTTCGGAGAAATATATGATAATACGTCCATTGGCTGACAGAATGAGGCCCGAGGAATTTGACGATATCGTAGGGCAGGAGCATTTGTTCGGCAAAAACGGCTCGCTTCGCAAAATGACGGAGTCGGGGTATCTTACGAATATGATATTCTACGGCCCTCCCGGAACGGGCAAAACGACGAGTGCCAATATAATTGCAAAAAAATCAAATATGACGATGTACAAGCTCAATGCCACGACGGCATCGCTTGCCGACGTCAAGAGCATTGCAGAGCAAACGGATTCGGCAATGGGAGAGGGCGGAATACTGCTGTACCTCGATGAAATACAGTATTTCAATAAAAAACAGCAGCAGTCGCTTTTGGAATACATCGAGGACGGACGTATAACGCTTATCGCTTCAACGGCTGAAAATCCGTTTTTCTCGGTCTACAGCGCCGTTATTTCCCGAAGTGCCGTGTTTGAATTCAAGCCCGTCACACCGAAAATGTGCGCCGTAAGACTTGAAAAGGCGTTGAATCTCTTAAATAATGAAAATAATAAAAGCATTGCGTGTAATACCGATATTCTTGAATATATCGCATCCGTGTGCGGAGGTGACGTCAGACGCTCCATCGGTATGCTTGAGCATATCTGGTATGCCTCAGAAAATGAGATAACACGTGAGCTTGCGGATAAGTTCATTCCCGATGCAATGAGAGGACAAGGCGCATTTGCAAAGGACGGCGACAGCCATTACGATCTGCTTTCTGCGCTTCAGAAGTCTATAAGAGGATCTGATCCCGATGCATCTGTGTTTTATCTTGCAAAGCTGCTTGGCGCAGGTGAGCTTTTGAGCGTCGTGCGCCGTCTGTCGGTAATTGCCTCTGAGGACATCGGTGCGGCATACCCGATGGCATCGGCAATAACTTACGCTTGCTGTCAGCAGGCACTCACCCTCGGAATACCCGAGGCGAGAATTCCGCTTGCAAACTGTGTTGTGATGCTTGCAACGTCGCCCAAATCCGTTACGGCGCTCGAAGCGTACGAGCGTGCGGCGGCGGATATATCGCAGGGACTTGGTAAAAATATCCCCGACCACCTGCTCGACAGCCATTACGCAGGTGCGCAAACGCTCGGCCACGGCATAGGGTATAAATATCCTCACGCTTACGAAAACGATTATGTAAAACAGCAGTACCTGCCCGACGACATCAAGGACAGAATATACTATGAATACGGCTCAAACAAAACGGAGCAAGCCGCAAAAGCATATTGGGATAAAATAAAGTAGGGGTCGGCGCCCTCGACGACCCGTTTGGAATCGACAAGGGGTCGGCGCCAATCAGTTCGCAAAGCGAACCGGACGACCCGTTTGGAATCGGCGAGGGGTCGGCGCCAATCAGTTCGCAAAGCGAACCGGACGACCCGTTTGGAATCGACAAGGGGGCGGCGCCAATCAGTTCGCAAAGCGAACCGGACGACCCGTTTGAAATCGGCGAGAGGTCGGCGCCAATCAGTTCGCAAAGCGAACTGGACGGCACGTTTTGAAATTCAAATACCGATGCGAAAAAATAAATCCGCATCGGTATTTTTTGATTATTTGTCGGTCATTCTTCCAAAGAAGCCTCTGATGTCGCTCACGGCATCGGTTACTATTTCGGGAAGACCGCCACTATCACCGTCGTTAACGGTGTCGCTTACGTCATCTGTGGAAGGTATTGTTTCATAAACAGTCACTTCGTCCGTTACACGCTCCGTAACTCTGTCCGTTACCTTGCTTGTTGACGGTGCTTTTGTACCGTCTGATGTTCCCGTGCCCATATCATCTGTTCCGCATGCGCAAAACGAAAGTGACACTGCCAAAGCAAGAATCGGTAAATATATTTTTCTCATAGTCCGTATATCCTTTCTTAATTGCGCAGTGTCTTTCTTACTGCGCCGAGATTAGTTTTTCCGTGGGAAAATACAAATATCCGTGGTTTTTTATGGAAAAATACCGATTCTTAAAAAATTTACAAAATAAAATCGCAATAACTATTGACAAAACACACCCTTTGTTCTATAATAAATCCGCTTGCCCGTATAAAGGGCAGAATGATTGATTATGTCGGTGCTGTAATCGGGGCATCTGTATATAATTATTCCGCTTATTACAAAGGAGGTTCCAAAATGCTCAGAACATATCAGCCTAAGAAACGCCAGAGAAAGAAAGAACATGGCTTCAGAAAGAGAATGAAGACTGCTAACGGCAGAAAAGTCCTCAAGCGTCGTCGCGCTAAGGGCAGAGCAAGACTTACTTATTAATTCTTGCGAAAAAAATGTTTTCAAAGGGCTGTTGACATAATGTCATCAGCCCATCCCTCGTTTTTTGATAAAACGGGGGCATACTTTTATTTACAAAATTTGTACCGAGGCAGGACTTGGTAAATGAAGCTTTACGCCATTACTGAAAACCATTTGTTTTCCAAGGCCTATGCAAAAGGCAAAAAAGCCATTACGCATACGGTCTGTGTTTATGTTTTACCCGATTATCACGCTTCCCGTTTACAGCGGGCGCATCCGTTAAAATTGAGGATTAACCGTGTCGGTTTTACCGTCACCAAGAAGCTCGGCGGTGCTCCTTTGCGTAACAGAGCAAAGAGAGTTATGCGTGAGGCATACTATAAAGCCCAAAAAGAATATAACGTAAAAACAGGTCAGCTTGTCGTTATCGCCGCAAGAGGTGCGGCAACAAAAGCAAAAACCGACGAAGTGTTTAAAGACCTGACGGAAGCTTTCAGAAAAACGGGAATGATAATTGAATGAAATACGTTTTTATGTTTATTATACGTATATATCAGCGTTTTATTTCCCCTATCAAGCCGAGATGCTGCAGGTTCACACCCTCGTGCTCGCAATATGCGTACGAGGCTTTTTCCAAACGAGGATTTTTTATGGGACTGTGCCTGAGTGTTTGGCGGATACTGCGTTGTAACCCTTTTTGTAAAGGCGGTTACGATCCCGTACCCGAAAAAGGCATACGCCCGCCACAGCGAAAAAAAGAGGAGTAAGGCATTAAATGTTCGATTGGCTTGCCGAAATACTTAAATATGTAATGATATTTTGCGATAAAATATCGTTCCATAACTACGCACTGGCGCTTTTTCTGTTTGCGCTGATCGTTAAGATCATTCTTTTCCCACTCAGTATCAAGCAGCAGAAAAACTCGGTGAAATCCGCACAGCTTCGCCCTAAGGAGCTTGCAATACGCAAGAAATACAGAGGCCGTACGGATAAACAAACACAGCAGAAGATGACAATGGAGATACAGGAAATGTATCAGAAAGAGGGCTACAGCCAGTTCGGCGGATGCCTTCCCATGCTTATACAGCTTCCCGTGCTTTTGTCGCTTTATTCCATCATTCAGAATCCGCTTTATTACGTGTGCCGTTTCTCAACAGCACAGATCGAAACGATAACAGAGGCGTATAACCGTGCAACGGGATATCTTAACGGTGTTGTCAATTCAACGTATACCGCCGCTATTAACGTACTCAGTTATATCAACAAAAACGGTGCGGAATCTATAATCAACGCTTTCCCCAAGGACGGTATCGTTCCCGAGGGTGCGGTTGACGTAAGCGGTGCGGCAATATCGGATTGGAGCACGTATTGCTCTGATATTGCAGCAAGACTCAATTCCCCCGATCTTCCGAACTTCAATCTTTTCGGATTTATCGACCTCGGCAAAGCGCCGAATCTCGCATCGGGACTTTACTTGCTCGTTCCCGTTATCGTATTTCTTGCTATGTACTTCACAATGAAGATACAGAAGAAATTCACATATCAGCCTATGGCGTCGCAGGATGCGGCAAACAATATGTCCATGAAGATGATGGATATAATGATGCCCGCACTTTCCGCCTTCATCAGCTACAGCCTTCCCACAGCGCTTGCTTTCTACTGGGTATACCAGAACGTGCTCGGTCTTGGCCAGCAGATACTTCTTTCTAAAATGTACCCCATTCCGAAGCTTACGGATGAGGAGATAAGACAGATGCAGAAGGAAGCCGAAAAGGAAGCGGCAGCGGCTAAAAAGGCTCAGGCGGCAGAGAAAAAGGAAAATCCCAAGCGTTCACTGCACCACATTGACGATGACGAGGAATATATCCCCAGACGTAAAGCTGACGACAGTATGGAGGATGACTCCGTATTCCAAAAGAAAAACGAACAGGGCAAAAAGTCAATAGCAAAAGCGGAGCTTAAAGACGACAAAAAAGAGAACGACGGCGAGGAATAATTCAAAAATCAAATTACCGCATAAGCGGTCGGAGACAAAATGAAAAAGGAAATTACAGTTGTCGGAAAAACGACTGAGATTGCACTTGCAGATGCTTGCGCACAGCTCGGAGTTGAGCTTTCCGACGTTACCTACGAAGTTGTTGAAGAAGCGAAAAAAGGCTTCCTCGGTATGGGTGCAACCCCCGCAAAGGTAAAGGTTTCTTATACCGTGCCCCCGCTTAAAACAGCAACAGAATTTATAAAAACACTTATCAAAAATATGGAGCTTTCAGCTGAAGTAAACGTTGTTGAAAACAACGACGGCGCAACCATCAGCATCAGCGGCGAGGATGCAGGCATCCTCATCGGTCACCACGGCGACACGCTTGATTCGCTCCAGTATCTTACAAATCTTGCCGCAAACAAAAAAGACGGTGAAAACGATGACAGAGCGTATACAAGAATCGTGGTTGACATCGAAAATTACCGTGCAAAGCGTGAGGATACACTCCGTGCGCTTGCAAGAAGAACAGCGGAGAGAGTAAGAAGAACAAGAAGAAACGTAACTCTTGAGCCTATGCCGGCGCAGGAAAGACGTATCATCCACTCTGAAATTCAGGGTATCGAAGGCATTACTACATTCTCTGTAGGTCAGGAATCTAACCGCAAGGTCGTAGTTGCACTCGACAAAAAAACACAGGCATAATTAAATTCGAGGTTCTCACAAGGACTTCGTGGGGGCGATTTGCGAATCGCCCTTTTTCGTTGCATTTTATGTTTACGCCAATAATCAAAAATCGACGGAGAAAAATATCTCCGCCGATTTGTTTTTATTTTTTCTGCGACTACAGATCAATTTCAGCCAATATTATTCGGTCTGAATTTTATCCCGCTTTTTACACTTTCTAAAATGATTGATAAGAAAATCACCGGCCATTCAGTTAATAAAATCAGTCTCGCAAAACGTGAACTTGCCGCTGTTGGTCCGTTCGGCATTATATCATATGTTATGACTCCTGTGAATACTAACAATTGAAAAACCAAAGCAACACAAAGAACAACGATAGAAATGATATGACAGATTTTAGCCGGAATTTTCGGACTATAACATATAAGTTGATACACACTTATCAATAATAAAAATTCTTCCGGTATTATCGGAAAGACAAATATAAAATAAAAAGGAACATTTATGCGTTTATCAAAGAAACCTACCGGTTCAATTGTGTTTTCATGAATAAATAAAACAACATGTACAATACATGTAATCAAAATTAATGCAAATCCGATTGACAGTACAATTTTTTTTCGTTTTTCCATATAGTTCTCCTATTTGACTTTCGGTTAATAATTCCTCATGTCATTAAGATTATCTTCCAAGTTCGGTGCCTGCACAGCTTCATCGGCGGATGCGGAAAAAGGTATACCGCTTACCAAAAAGCAAAGCGGTAAAACAATGCGAGAATTGATTTGAATGATGGGTGGACAACACTTGACTGAGGGAGTCATATTGTCTAAATTTATTATAGCACACATATGGCGATCTGTCAATAAAACGCAGGTGTGCCTTTTTACAAAAAAGCACTTGACAAAATATTTTCCTAGGTGTATAATGTTGTCAATATATGAAACCTTTGATTAAGATTAGTAGTTTTCCGTAAAGCTTTCAGAGAGTGGCAGGGGGTGCGATGCCATAGTGAAGCGGTCAATGAATGGACTTATGAGGGCGGCAGGAAAGCGAAAGTGAGTAATGGCCGACGGAGATTCACCGTTATATGAATGCGTACATCGAGCGTGTACGGCAAAGTGAACGGATAACCGTTAATTTAGGTGGCACCGCAGGAATTTTATTCTTGTCCTATGAGTAGGACAGGAATTTTTTATTTTGGAGGGTGAAAATGTTTATATTTTCAAAGCGATGGCGTGAGTGCCGTAAATCAACCCAAAAGAGATAACTACACTAAAATATATAGGAGAAAAAACAATGGAAAAGAAGACCTACAAGGATTTTGTAACATATTCAAAAGAATTCCCCACAAAGGACGGACGCTTCGGACGCTACGGCGGTGCGTACCTTCCCCCTGAGCTTGAGCCTGCGTTCAAGGAAATCGGCGACGCATACCAGGCTATCTGCCACAGCGCAAAGTTCATCAATGAGCTTCGCCGTATCCGCAAGGAATTTCAGGGCAGACCCACACCCGTTTACCACTGCGAAAGACTTTCAAACAAGATCGGTAACTGCCAGATATACTTGAAGCGTGAGGACCTTAACCACACGGGTGCGCACAAGCTCAACCACTGTATGGGTGAAGGACTTCTGGCAAAATATATGGGCAAAAAGAAGCTTATTGCCGAAACTGGCGCAGGTCAGCACGGCGTAGCCCTTGCAACTGCGGCGGCTTATTTCGGACTTGAATGTGATATTTATATGGGTGAAGTCGATATTGCAAAGCAGGCGCCCAACGTAACAAGAATGAAGATGCTCGGCGCAAGAGTTGTGCCCGTATCGCACGGTCTTAAAACGCTTAAAGAGGCTGTTGATGCGGCATTTGATGCGTATATGAGAGAGTATAAGGATGCAATCTACTGCATCGGTTCGGTTCTCGGTCCGCATCCGTTCCCGCTTATGGTTCGTGATTTTCAGTCTGTAATCGGCTTTGAAGCAAGAGAGCAGTTTTTTGAAATGACTGGCATTATGCCCGATGCCGTTGCGGCTTGTGTCGGCGGCGGCTCAAACTCCATCGGTACATTTACGGGATTTTTGGCTGACCCCGTTGAAATATACGGTATCGAGCCTCTCGGAAAGGGTTCAGGCTTCGGTGACCATGCGGCATCGATGACATACGGTGAGCCCGGTATTATGCACGGCTTTGAAAGCATTATGCTTAAAGACAAAAACGGTGAGCCTGCTCCCGTTTACTCGATCGCAAGCGGTCTTGACTATCCCTCCGTTGGTCCCGAGCACGCATATCTGCACGACTGCGGTCGTGTAAATTACGTAACGGTTGACGATGAGGAAGCCGTAAAGGCATTCTTTGCCCTTTCAAGATACGAGGGAATTATTCCCGCACTTGAAAGCTCTCACGCAGTTGCTTTTGCTATGAGATACGCAAAGGAACACGCAACGACGGGCGGTTCTATCCTTGCAACACTTTCGGGCAGAGGCGACAAGGACGTTGACTACGTTGCAGAGCATTACGGTTACGGCGAAGGATTTGAGCTTTGATTATGAATTTCACATCCGAAATTGAATTTATAACAGAAAAAATACGCTCGGCATACAAAACGTATGCCGAGTGTGGCGCTTCATCCGTTATGCAGAAGTCGCATTTTGACCTTGTAACGGATATTGATATAAATATTGAAAAATATCTTTCAGCAGAGATCGTCAAAAAATATCCCGATGATAAGATACACGGCGAGGAAACCTCGTCAACACAGGCGCTTGTCGGCAGAACGTGGATAATCGATCCCATTGACGGCACGTGCAATATGGCAAGAAATATATGCTTGCACGGTGTTCAGTGTGCGCTGTTCGTTGATGGCGAGCCTGCACTCGGCGTTATTTATCTGCCACACACGAACGAAATCTTTTACGCATCCGTCGGCGGCGGAGCATTTCTCAACGGTGAAAAAATACACGTAAATGCAGGTGTTACGATAAATAACGTCATTGCAAGCATGGGCGACTATTCGCACGTGAACGGAGAGGTTGCCAAAAGACAGCACGATTCAATGGGCTTTCTTTACCCGAAGATAGCAAAAATAAGAATGTTCGGTGCGGCTTGCTTTGACTTTGCGTATGTTGCGATGGGTAAAACGGACTGCACGGTGGTCATTACAAAAAATCTCTGGGATATTGCGCCCGGTGTTATAATCTGCAAGGAAGCAGGGGCGATAATCAGAAATCTTGAGGGCGAGGAATACTCCTACGGCGACGAGGGAGTTGTTGCCTCGGCAAATGAAGAAATTGCAGACCTCGTTGACGAAAGCTATAAAAGAAGTGTTACGATAACCGACAAAAACGGAGAGAAGCACACGTTCAAATGCTGTCTTTTTGATTTTGACGGTGTAGTGGTCGATACTGAAAAATACCACCTTATCGCCTGGAATAAAGGCGGTGAAAAGTTCGGTGTTACGATAGGTGATGAGGAATATCTCCCCTTGAAAAGTACAGGCCGTGACTATATCGTAAACTATATTGCGGAAAAGTCAGAGATGACGCTGTCTGATGAGGACAGAACGTACGTCGGCGACACAAAGGAAAACACGTATGTTGAAATAACACGTGACCTTTCCGAAAAGGATATAGTTTCGGGTATTGAAAAGCTTCTGATGCTGGCAAACGACAAGGGAGTGCCTTGCGGTGTCGGCTCATCAAGTATTTTTGCACCGAAAATAGCCAAAGACCTTGACCTTGATAAATATTTTAAGGTCATCTGTGACGGCTCGTTGCCTTTACCCAAGAAGCCTGCGCCCGATCTTTTCCTTTTGACGGCAAGACTTTGCGGATTTGAAGCATCCGACTGCGTTGTGTTTGAAGACTCAATGGCGGGAGTAAACGCCGCACTCAATGCGGGAATGAAGGTCGTTGCAATAGGCGGAATCAAACACCCCGATGCAATGCTTTGCATAAAAGATTTTACAGAGCTTGAATATAAATAAAAAACGCTGAACAGATACTTACGAATAAGTTATCTGCTCAGCATTTTTATTATGTTCTATAATATCATTATTACAATTATTAAATGTTGTATTACAATCTTACAACAAGATACGTGTGATAACATAATTGAGTATCTATTGTAAAATTACTAGTAACAGTTTATATTAAACAACCAATTAGAAGATTTGATAGAGAAACAACATATAGATTCGACTTGATTGTAAGTGCGTTGAAATCATTATTTATTCGCATTAAAGTAATTTAATTAGAAAATGTATTTTTTAATCATTGACGAACTTGTATTTCTTACTGTGATAATACTTTTAACTTGGAAAATAGATTTCAAATGTGTAAATACTTTCTTTTTAAAAAAGAAAGTAGAGAGTATATACTTTTTCCGCCGCTATATTTTAAATCTATAACCTCGTAGTCTTCATTTAAATTATATGTGTGTATTCCTTTGTAATTCCAATAGTGTTTTTTTGAACATTGGATGATGATGTCGTTTTCATCAGCAAATGTTTTGTCAGAATATATTTGTAGAAAAGGATGTTCGAGAAATGTTTCTTTATCATATTGTTGTATTTCGTTGAATACAAGATTTCCACCATATGTATGCGTATTATTTTGGGAAGGACGTATAAGTTTGTTGTTCTCTAGTTTTATAATATGGCCTGCCGGGCGTGCCAAAAGATTATTCATTATGATATTAAAGTGCGTGTCCTTGTTGATAATTGATAAATTATCATTTTGTCTATTGTTTGGGTTATTGAATTTTGTAGCTAAAAGAGTGTATGTATTATCGACGAAAAAAGGTGTTGCGTCGGCTACACAATCGTTTGATATTTTTTTGATTTTTTTCCATTTATATGGAAATTTGTCGCATGTGTAAAGCCATAATTCTTGAGAATCACTGCTTTCTGGAATCATATATATACTTTTTTTATGCTCGAAAATGCAAGGGTAAGATAAATGAAAATTTTCTTCTAATGCTACTTTGAATTTCCCAACTTTACCGTTATGTACACATGCTACCCCGATAACACCCTTTTTCTTTTTTCTGTCAAACATTTCTGCAAACAGATAGTTTTTACCATTATGTTTGAATAAGAAAGGATCTGCACGCCAATATCTGATGCTGTTTTTTATTAAATGAAATTCGCTATTATTACCATCATAAAGTTTTTCTTTGCCAGTTTTCCGAATTGCTATTATCCATTCGTTGCAGTTTACATTTAAAGCGTCATATAACATTAGTAAGAATCCTTTTATTTTTTTTATCATATGCGTTGGTACCTCGTTTTTTGTTTTAATAATAGTCGCTTTTTCGATATAAATCATTAGTTACTGCATGAGTAATCCCATACACTATAATATAATTATATTATAATACAAATTGGTAGAGAAAACAAGTTCTCCGAATATTTCCTGCGGAAATATGTTTATACGATTATAAATTTGCAGAATAAAGCTGTTATTCGATGTCGGAAAAATATTCTTTTATCTTATCCCTCGTCACGGGGAGTCCGTGTGTGTAAGCATAGTAAAGTATACCGCCGTACACGGGCTGTACGAGAGGTGTGTTTATATTCGTTATTCCGTGTTTTTCAAGAATGGAGCAAACGGTTGTGAACATAAGCGGTTCTTTTCTTGAAATGTCGTGCTTTATTACACTGCCCGAAAAGGTGAGGGGAAAATCATTTGAAAGACCGTTCTTCTTGTATGCGGTGATGACCATATCGGCAAGGTCATGCGAGGCGGTGTTGAGTATGTCAAGTGCCGCACAGTCCCCCTTTTCGGCCGCTTTTTCAACGTCGATGGCAAAGCCTGCCACGGCTCTTACCGTTTCGGGCGCACGGTATATTCCGTAAACGCTCTGCCTGAATGATTCGGCAGGGTATTTTTCCTTTAATACGTCGTAAAGCACCGTGTAATCACCACGGCCCTCGTGGTACGCAATAGCTGCATTTATTGCCGCCTTGCCGATTGCAAAGCCGCTTCCTTTTTCTCCTAAAATTGCGCCGTATCCGCCGATAATGTCTGCAACCTCTTCGTTTTTGATGACGAAAACATCTCCGCCCGTTCCGCACAGAAGAAGCGCACCGTCGGGGTAAATTCCGCCGCAAAGCACACCGAGCGAGCCCTCGGGAATCTCCGTGACGTCGTCACAGCCGAGGATGTCACCCCCGTGTTTTGCGAAAAGCTCCTCGTTGTGCATAAAAAATCCGTACATTTTCTCAATTTTTTTGCCGCCAAGTTGCGCTTTGATTTCCTCCAAAGCGCCTCTTATGTTGGCATTCAAAACATCGGCTGACAGAGTTTTTGCGTTTGCGCCTCCCAAAAACTCTGTTTTTGCGTGTATTTTAAGCGTTTCGTCAAATATTACGGAGGCTATTTTTGTGCCTCCGCAGTCTGTTGCAAGATAATATTTCACGTTCGTACCTCGGAATTTTTCACATAATTATCAAAAAGCTGTCGCATAATTTGCAGGAAAATGCGTTATTATGCGTACAGATTCTTGAATTTTGTGTAAATTATACATTATCATTGCTGTTTTCGGGCTGAAATTATGTAAATAAAATGTAAAAATAAAAAAATAAATAATTACTTGATTAAAATTTACTTGAAAAAAAAACATCTTGAATGTATAATATACTTTAATTCTAAAGACGGGAGGATGCTCAATGGCTATAGCGACCTTTAAACGGTACGAAAAAAAGTTTTTGATTACGAAAAAACAATGCGAAGAGCTGCTACCCGTAATAGAACAGCATATGGATGCCGACAAGTACTGTCTTGACGGAAAATCATACAGAATATGCAACCTGTATTTCGACACGGAAGAAAACGACATTATACGTCATTCCGTTTCAAAGCCCTACCACAAAGAAAAACTGCGGCTACGAAGCTATGACAGGGCAAAGCCAAAAGACAGAGTATTTCTTGAGCTGAAGAAAAAAACAGGCAAAATAGTGACAAAAAGACGTGTCGGTATGACCGTCGAGGAAGCAAACGATTACATATATAACGGCATCAGACCGAAAAAAGAAAAATATCTTGACAATCAGGTGCTTGACGAAATAGATTATTTCAGACAGATCAATGATTGCAAGCCTGTCGTTTTCATCGCTTATGACAGACGTGCTTATTTTGAAAAAAATAACGGGGACGTCAGAATTACGTTCGATTTCAATATTCTGACAAGAAGAGATGACCTTGACCTTACCTCCCCCGTTACAGGTGAGCGTCTTATCCCCGAGGATATGATGCTGATGGAGGTTAAAATTCCCGGTGCAGTACCCCTATGGCTGACACGCATGCTGTCGGAAAAGGGCATATATATGACAAGCTTTTCCAAATACGGACGAGAATACAGAAAATATATCCTCGATGACTTTGACGTTTCTCCCGAGGATGATGCTTAGATAAAATAAAGACGAGGTTAATGTTATGTTCCTTACAAATTCTTTGGCAGATACGGAAAGCTCCGTAAATTCAATTATTGATTCAATATTCAATGCGCAGATAGCATCGGAAACGCTTACGCTTCCGTCCGTGCTTCTGATACTGTTTTCTGCACTCATACTCGGTGCGCTTATAGGCTTGGTTTACATATGGACACAGAAGAAAAACGGTGCTGATACGTCGCTTTCGATATCTCTCATAATGGTTCCCGCAGTTGTTGCGGTCATCGTTATGCTCGTCGGAAACAGCTACGCAAGAGCGTTTACGCTGGCAGGTGCATTTTCTATCGTGCGTTACAGAAGTTTGCCTGCAACACCCAAGGATATTTCATATGTCTTTATGTCCCTTGCGATAGGTCTCGGCTGCGGTATCGGATATGTTGGTTATTCCGCACTTTTCTGCGTAATTTTCATTCTCGTTATGCTCATCATTTCCGTTACTGGCTTCGGTTATCCGAAAAAGCGTGAAATGCAGTTGAAGGTCGTTATTCCCGAAAACCTCAATTTTGAGGGACTTCTTGACGATATTATGGAAAGCGATACTGCTTACTGGCGTCTTGCAAAGGTGAAAACGAGTGACTTCGGCACGATGTTTGAGCTGATTTACAGACTCAAGCTCAAAAACAACGTTGAAACGAAAGCTTTTCTTGATAAGATAAGATGCCGCAACGGTAATTTGAATATCGTTATCACTTATGCGGCAGATGAAGAAAAATAAGACTGTAAAGGGTTTTAATATGAAGAAAAATTCAGTTGTAAATTACAAAAAAGCGCTGGCAACAGCGCTTTGCGTGCTTTGTGCGTCCTCGCTTTTTTCCTGCGGGGATATTGAAAAACAGCTCGGTATGGCGACACAGCCGCCCGAAACGCAGGTCGTCACAGATGCGCAGGGTGACACGGTCATCGTTGAAAAAGGGCCTTACGACGGACTTTTTGACAGCGGTAAGGTCATAAATATCAACATAACGATGGCACCGACCGACCGCACGGCGATGCTTGCTTCCCCTGAAACAGAGGAGTATTACAACGCCGACGTTACAGTTGACGGCGTTGAATGTAAGAACGTCGGCTTCAGAACAAGAGGAAACGTATCCTACGTCAGTACGACGGAGGGTGACAGATTTTCATACAAAATAAATTTCGGAAAATATACAGACGGAACGCTCAACGGACTTGACGAGCTGTGCCTTAACAATATGGCTTACGATCCGTCGTATATCCGTGAGTATCTTACGTACACGGCACTTGAGGAGCTTGGAGCACCGTCGCCGCTTTCAACCTTTGCAAACGTTACGGTAAACGGTGAATTTGCAGGGCTTTACCTTGCCGTTGAGTCTGTTGACGACAGCTTTCTGAACCGTATATACGGAAATTCCGACGGCACGCTTTATAAAGCGGGCAGAGGCAGTACGCTTATAGGAGCTGACACAGCGACGTTTGAGGTTAAAAACGGAGATGATGTTTCGATGTCACAGCTTCGCAAGATGGTATCCGCTATGTCTGATATGACACAGCTTGCAAGCTGTCTTGACATTTCGGGCGTTCTTAAATATACGGCTGTAAATGCGGTGATCGCAAACGAGGACTCATATCTCGGAGAAAAGGCACGTAACTACTATTTTTATTCGCAAAACGGCAAGCTTTCAATGATCCCGTGGGACTTCAACCTCGCTTTCGGTACAGACACCTCACACCGAAAGGACGAATATGCGATAAAAACGGAGCTTGTGAACGCTGATTTCAAAAATCCGTATTTCGGTGCTTTGCCGGAGGAAAGACCGCTTGTTGCAAATATACTTGCAAATGAGGATTATTTTGCCGAATATAAGCAATACGTTGAAAAGCTGACGGAGTTTCTTGAAAAGCTTCCCGAAAAGGTACAGCCTGTAAAGGAGCTTATTGCAAGCCACGTTAAAAACGATGCAAAAGCGTTTTATGCGTATGAGCTTTTTGAAAACGAATTCAATGCAAGTGCGGAAAATTCAATGATGGGCTTTGTGAAAAAAAGAGCAGAAGCGCTCCGCACACAGCTCGAAGGTAATTAAGGGGAATAAAAATGAAAAAAATAGTTATATTTGCTTTACTCGTTTGTATGATGCTGTCTGTAGGCTGTTCGACAGGACAGACGGAAAATATCGACGTTTCCGTACCATCGGGGATGCAGCTTGCCTCCGATAAGGCGGCTTATTTCAACTTCTTCGTTCCTGCGGAATGGAAGGTTGACACGTCATCCGGAAGTGCGTGCGCTTACGTTTCGGATATAGATCCGACGAACGTTTCCGCCGTTCGTGTTTCGGTACCCGATGCCAATGTCACAACTGCGGAGCTTTATTGGGAAAGCTATAAAAAGGACTTTAACGAGTCATTTACAAACTTCACGGTCGTTACTGAAAATGAAAAGACGACGCTTGCAGGTAAGGATGCGTGCAAATACGTTTATACAGCATCACTTACGGGACAGACGTACAAGTATTGCTCTGTTATCTGCGTGCTTGACGGAAGCGTTTATATGCTCACGTATACGGCGATAGGCGACAGATACGATGCAAATATCGAAGCGTTTACTTCCATTTGCAACAATTTTATGATAAAGTCGGGCATTACGGACTGATATGAGAGAAATATATATGGACAACTCTGCCACCACACCGCTTTGCGAGGCGGCGAAGGAGGCAATAATAGAGGGATTTGACGTTTTCGGCAATCCGTCATCACTCCATTCCATAGGCCATACGGCTGAAAAAGCACTTGAAAAATGCAGACAGACCGTGCTTGATGCACTTGGCGCAAAGGACGGCAAGCTCATTTTCACGGGAAGCGGAAGCGAGGCGAACAACCTTGCGGTTTTCGGAACAGCCTATGCGAAAAAATCAAACTACGGCAAGAAAATTATTATTTCGGACAGTGAGCATCCGTCGGTGTCAAGATGCGCCGAGGAGCTTGCGGAGCGAGGCTTTAAGCTGACGAAGATACCTACAAAGGGCGGTGTCGTTGATGAGGACGCACTTCTTGATGCGGTAGACGATAAAACGTTTCTTGTTTCGATTATGACCGTCAACAACGAAACGGGCGCACAGTATGATATAAAAAGACTGTGTGCGCTGTGCAAAAGAAAGAACCCCAATGTTATTTTTCATACCGATGCCGTTCAGGCATTTATGAAAACGGATGTTTCCGTCAAAAAGACGGGAGTTGACCTTTTGAGCGTTTCGGGACATAAAATAGGCGCTCCCAAGGGTGTCGGCGCACTTTACGTAAGCGCTGAAATGATGAAAAGACGTGCCGTTAAGCCGCATATTTTCGGCGGAGGGCAGGAGAGCGGCTTGCGAAGCGGAACAGAAAACACGCTTTTGATCCGTGCGTTTGCCGCCGCTGTAAAAGAGGGGCAGGAAAAGCTTTCGGAAAATATTGCATATATGAAGGATTTGCGCACCGACATCATTTCAAGGCTGTCAAGGCTTGACGGCGTCAGAGTGAACCTTACAAAGGGTGAGTGCTCGCCGTCAATTATAAGCGTAACCGTTTTCGGCATCAAAAGCGAGGTAATGCTTCACCACCTTTCCTCGTGCGGTGTGTTCGTTTCAAGCGGCTCTGCGTGCTCCTCAAACCATCCCGGCACAAGCACGGCAATGACATCATTCGGGCTTTCCCCCGATGAAGCAGACAGCACGGTGAGAATAAGCATATCGCCAAAAAACACTATGGATGAGTGCGAAATATTGGTGTCTGCACTTGAAAACGGAGTAAAAAGTCTTGTTAAAAAGACATACCGCAAATAATTTTACAATTTATTCAATATTATGTGTTTCAGTTTGAAGACAAGCTGTGATATACTGTCAACGATTATTATTATATTAAAAGGTTGGAAGGATTATGGCAAAAGAAAAAATTAAAAAAGCAAACGGTGCGGACTCGTCAAAGTCCGATATCTGGTACAAGGTAATTGCGATATTCATCGCAGTCGTGCTTGTATTCGGCGCACTTCTTGCAATAATTAAGCCCACAGGTATTGCAGATTATGTGTCAATGCACACAACAACAGCCATTGAAACAGAGAATTACAAGTTCAATAACGCTCACCTGACATATTTGGTATATTACTACTATAATCAGGAATACAGCACATATTCACAGTACGGCTACGCACAGAGCGCAGGCTTCGATACGTCAAAGCCCCTCAGCCAGCAGATGTACTGGGGTTCAGCTACACAGTCATGGCTTGATTACTTCCTTGAACAGGCAATAGCAAACCTTTCCAAGTGTCTTGTTATCTGCGAGGAAGCAAAGGCGAACAACGTTTCTCTTACTGAAGACGAGATAAAGGATATCGAAGCTCAGGTTGCAGAAATGAAGGAATACGCAAAGAGCCAGGGCGTTTCCGTAGGTCAGATGTACGGCTCAAAGGGTATCAAGGCATCAGATGTTCAGTATGTTGTTGAGCTTCAGGCACTTGCAAGCAAGTACGCAAAGCAGATAACAGATGCTTTTGAGTACACAGACGAGGATTACGAAAAGTACTACGGCGAAAACAAGAACACATATCTTTTCGCTGACTACTACAGCTACACAGTAAGCGCAACTTACGACAGCAAGGCAACAGACGACGAAAAGAAGGCAGCTAACGAAGAAGCAAAGAAGGCGGCTGAGGAGATCAAGGCTGCTATCGACGGCGGTAAGGATTTCGTAGAAGCTGTTTACGAGTACGAAAAGAAGCTTGAAGAAGAAAAGAAGGAAGAAGCAAGCAAGGAAACAACTGCTGATACTACTGCAAGCTCATCTTCAAGCAGCACAACAGAAGAAAAAGAAAAGACAGAGGAAGAAAAGAAGGAAGAGCTTAAGGATAAGGTTCTTACCGAAAACGGCACATATACGAAGGATGACGAATTCAGCGAATGGCTTTACGCTGAAAAGGCTCCCGCTGTTAACGAAACAAAGCTCGTTGAAAGCACAGATGCTTACAAGGTATACCAGGTCGTTTCACTTCCCGAAAGACACGAATACAATACAGTTAACTTCTACGCTATAACACTTTCTGCAGACAACTACAAGGCAACAAGCACACAGACGTCTGAAGAAGTTATGAAGGAAACAGCAGCAGCTGTTCAGGCAAAGGTTGACGAATTCAAGAACAAGTCTGATAAGACAGGCGAAGCTTTCGTTGCTATAGCAAAGGATTTTGCAGAAGATAAGTACGTTTACGGAAGCGACTTTATGGAAAATATCGACAAGAATACTGTTGACAGCCAGCTCGGTATCGAAGGCTTTGACGATTGGGCATTCGCAGAAGGCACAAAGGCAGGCGACATAAAGGTATTCGAAGATGAGGATAAGGGTATATATGCCGCATTCTACATCGACGGTGTCGGTATGCCCTCATGGAAGGTAGCAGTTGATGCTGACAAGAGAGCCGCTGATTACGATGCTTACTATGAAGAGCTTGCAAAGAAGCACACAGTAACAGTAAACGATAAGGCAACCGCTAAAATAGATTAATTACAGGGTAATCCGTAGCTTTAAAGCGTATAAATTTGTTTCAAGCGGGACGTCGAGGACGCCGTCCACTACAAAAAACACGATGGCTGGCTCATTTTTGGAAATAATTCCTAAAAATGAGCCAGCTTTGTTTTGAAAAATAACATTTTTAAGGAGGTCGCTATGGAATATGCCATTGAGGTAAAGGGGCTTGACAAAAGCTTCAAGCTGTCGGCAAAACAGCAAAAGGCAGAAAAAACAAAAAGAAAAACGGTGCACGCCGTTGATAATATATCATTCGGTGTTAAAAAAGGCGAAATATACGGGCTTTTGGGCTCTAACGGCGCAGGTAAAACTACGACGCTCCGTATGCTTGCGACACTTATAAAGCCCGATGCGGGAGATGCTGTTATTGATGGGGCAAGTATAGTAAAGTCACCTGCGGATGTACGAGGAAAGATAGGATTTCTTACAAGTGAGCTGAAGCTTGAGGACTTTTTCTCGGTTGACTATATGTTCAACTTTTTCGCAAAGCTCCACGGAATGACCGAGGAGCAGACAAACGAAAGAAAAGCGAAGCTTTTTGAAAGCTTCGGAATAAATGATTTTGCCCATGTTAAGGTCGGCAATCTTTCAACGGGTATGAAGCAAAAGGCGTCGCTTGTCGTTGCGCTTGCGCACGATCCCGACATCATTATATTTGACGAGCCGACAAACGGACTTGACGTAATAACGGCAAAGGTAGTGACGGATTTCCTTTTTAAGCTCAAAGAAAGCGGCAAAACGATAATTCTGTCAACCCATATCTTTTCTCTTGCCGAAAAGCTTTGTGACCGTATCGGTATCATAATCGACGGTAAAATGACAGCAGAGGATACGCTTGAAGCCTTCTGCGGCGGCAAGAGTCTTGAGGAAAGATTTTTTGAGGTTTATGAAGCGGAGGCGGCAAGATGAAGGATATTCTTATAATAATGAAAAAAGAGCTTGTCCGTTTTCTTACAGACAAGCGTATGCTTGTAACGCTGTTTATGCCGGGTGTGCTCATATACATAATGTACAGCCTTATGGGCGGACTTTTAACGGATATGACGACTGTTGACGAAGGACACAAGCCCGTAGTGCTTACAGTAAATTCCTCTGAAATTGTCGCTCAAATGCTCACATCATCAGGTGCTGAGCTTACTGAAGTGACCGATATTGAAAAAGCAAAGGACGATATAGCAAATGAAAATGCCGACGTTCTTTTGGTATTTTCCGAAAACTTCGACAGTAAAGTGATGCAGTATGATGTATCACAGGGAAAAGCTCCTGACGTTGAGGTGTTTTATAATTCCGCATCTGCAAACTCCTCGGAGGCTTATTCGATCGTTTATGCTTTACTCGATACATACGAAAGCTCGCTTTCCAACAAATTCGATATAAACGGAAACGTTGATGTATCATACGATCTAACAAGCGATGAAGATATGGCGGCGATGTTTTACTCCTCGCTTATGCCGATGCTTCTTCTGATGCTTCTGTTTACAGGCGCATCTGCCATAACACCCGAATCGATAGCGGGCGAAAAGGAAAGAGGAACGATGGCAACGCTTCTTGTATCACCCGTTTCAAGAACGAAGATAGCACTAGGTAAGGTCTTTTCACTGTCCGTTATTGCGCTTGTAAGCGGCGCATCAAGCACAGCAGGAACGCTGCTTGCGCTTCCCAAGCTGATAGAGGGAAGCGGTGCGGATATTTCTTCTGTATATACGGTGAATGATTACATAACGGTAGCACCCGTAATACTTTCGACTGTCCTTTTCGTTGTTACGTTGATGTCGATACTTTCAACGTACGCAAATACCGTCAAGGAAGCGCAGATGATATCATCCCCCTTTATGATGATCTCCATAGCTATCGGCGTTTTGTCAATGGCAGGAATGGAGGGCGGACATAACGTTTATATGTATCTTATACCGCTTTATAACAGCTCAATGTGCCTCGGCGACATATTCTCGCTTGCGCCCAACAGTGTAGGCTTGCTTGTCACTTGCGTGTCAAATATCGTATATGCGGCGCTCGGCGTGCTTGCAATGACGAAAATGTTTGATTCGGAAAAAGTAATGTTCAGATTGTAAGGTCTTATTAAAGTCAAGGCAGACTCAAAATAAATTGAGTCTGCCGATTTTTTATCTGCACTCACAGGAATTCTTTTCTGCCTTTTTTACCTTGCATTTCGTACAGAATGAATGCATTTTGCACATCATAATATGAAATGCTATTATGATGAAAATAAGCGTTATCCCGATGACTGTCAGCGTGCAGGTGCTTTGACCGTGAACTGTGACGGCAGGCTTTTTCAAAACCGACATTATTTCAGAAAATTTTTCTTTCATTTTTTAAACCTCTTTTCAAATTATGTTACTGTTATTTTCAGACGCACGGACGTTTTTTATGCACTGACTGTAAAATTACAAAATTTTCAATATGTTTTTAAATATTTTCGTATGGTGTTGCAAAAATGGGAAAATCGTGATAAACTAATAATAATATTTATTATGGAGTGAAGAACTGTTGTTTATTCCCGAAGGGATCGCCCGTATTTTGCAAAAGCTCGAGGATAACGGCTATGAAGCCTACGTTGTTGGCGGAGCTGTGCGTGACGATATTATGGGCAGAAAAGTCAACGATTACGATATTACAACGTCGGCGCCCGCCGATGAAACGGAAAGAATATTTAAAGATGAGACCGTGGCAACGCTCGGTAAAAAATTCGGAACTGTGACGGTGATTTTTGACGGCAATATGTCGGCAGAGGTAACGACGTTCCGAAGTGAAACGGGTTATGCCGACGGACGACACCCCGATGATGTTGCGTATGCCGAAACGATAGAAGAAGATCTGTCACGCCGTGACTTTACGATGAACGCCATAGCGTACAGTGAAAAAACAGGGTATATTGACCCGTTCGGCGGTATCGGCGACATAAACGCAAAGACGATAAAATGTGTCGGTACTCCCGAAAGACGGTTTAACGAGGACCGCTTGCGTGTCCTTCGTGCGGTGAGATTTTCTTCTCAGCTTGATTTTGAGCTTGAAGAAGAAACAGAAAAGGCTGTGCACGCATTTTCAGATAAGCTTGACGGACTTTCATATGAGCGTGTATTTTCCGAAATATGCCGTCTTCTGTGCGGTGACGGTGTAAAGCGTGTGCTTATGCAGTACCGTGACGTTATGACGTCAGCCGTGCCGTGCTTACAGCGCATAGACGGATATGACCAGAATAATTACAACCATTGCTTTGAGCTTTATGAGCATACGGCGAATTGTGTTTCCTACGTTGCTCCCGAGCTTCATTTAAGGCTTGCCGCCCTGCTTCACGATACGGGAAAGCCGTTAAAGCGCACGACTGACAATGACGGTGTTTCGCATTACAAAGGGCATCCTGATGCAAGCGAGGCGATTGCCTTTGCAACTCTTAAAGCGCTTAAAGCGCCAAATAAGCTGTGCGACAGCGTATGCAAGCTTGTAAAATACCACGATGAACGTTTAAAGCCCGAACGCATAAGAATAAAAAAATTCTTATCAAAGCACGGAGATGAATTTTTCTTCGATCTTCTGAAGCTTCAAAAGGCTGATATTTTATCGCAAAATCCGAAATTTTATTACCGGCTTGAAAATCAGAACCGTGTTTACGAGCTTGCCTGCAGTATAGTCAAGGAGGGCACGGCGCTTGCTGTGAAGGACCTTATGATAAACGGCGACGATGTTGTGTCCCTCGGTGTAAAGCCGGGGAAGACAGTCGGTGAAATACTGTCCGGTGTGCTTGATGCGGTGGTTTCTGAAAAAATAAGAAATGACAGAGAGATGCTCATTGAATATGCACAGGCTCTCATATATAAAAAAGGAGAATAATATGTACGATTTTAAAATAGGTGTTCTTGTTGAATCCTTCAAAACCGATTTTGAGACTTCCTTGAAAAAGGCAAAGGAGGTCGGCGCTGAGGGCATACAGCTTTACGTTACAGAGGGCGAAAACGATTTCAGAACGTTTGACGAAAGCCGCAAGCGTGTTTTTGATGAGCTTATAAAGAAATACAGTATTGAGGTCTCTGCACTGTGCGGCGACCTCGGCGGCCACGGAATTATGGAGGCTGAGGAAAACAAAACGAAGCTTCCCGATTTAAAAAAGATAATTTCTTTGTCAAATACGCTCGGTGTCGGAGTCGTGACGACTCATATAGGCACGGTTCCGAATGATAAAAACGAAAAAAGATATGAAATTATGGTAAATGCCGCAAGGGAGCTTGGTGCGTTTGCAAATGAAAACGGTGTGACTCTTGCCATTGAAACGGGCCCCGAAACACCCGAAACGCTGAAAGGCTTTATTGATGACGTCGGCGTTGGTGTCGGTGTCAACCTTGACCCTGCAAATTTCGCAATGGTGACGGACGTTAAAGCACCCGATGCCGTAAAGGTCTTGGGTAAGTACATCGTGCACACGCACGCAAAGGACGGTATAATGCTCAAAAAGACAGAGCCGAGAATAATATACGATTTCTTTGCTTACGGCGGAATAGAGGATATGCGTCTTTCGGAATATTTCAAGGAAGTACCTCTTGGACAGGGAAGCGTTTTGTGGGATGAGTACCTTCGTGAGCTTGACAATATAGGATATAAAGGCTTTTTGACCATCGAACGTGAGTGCGGAGAGGATCCTGCATCAGATATTCGTATGGCAGTTGATTTTTTAAAAAGAAAAATTTGTTAATTTTTGTGTAAGGTATTGATTTTTCTCAAAAAATATGATAGAATATCAACGCTTGTTATGCTCGAAGATTATTTTTTCGGGCTTAAATCTAAAATTTACCCGACAAATTGAGGTAATTACATAATCGAAAGGATATAAAATTATGGGTTTCGTTAATATTTTACTTGCAGTTCTTTTAATAATCTCGGCTATCGCACTTGTTATAACAGTATTGTTCCAGACAGGCGGTAAGTCCAGCAAGCTTTCAACAACTATCGCAGGCGGTTCATCCGATAACTACATCGGTAAGAATAAGCAGCGTGCAAAGGACAAGATGCTTTCCCGTGTTACTATGATAATTGCGATCGTATTCGTTGTTATCGTTTTTGCTACTGCTATGGTAACAAATTACCAGCAGAACACAAAGCCCGCTGATACAACTGCTGCTACAACAACAGCTGTTGCTACAGGCGACGACACAGCTGCAGGTACATCTGCTGATACTGCTGCTGCAACAGACGCAGCTACAGATGCAGCTACAGAGGCTGCAACAGAAGTACCCGCTGAGGACACAGCAGCTGAATAATTTAAATGCAAATTTGTGCAGTCTTGTTTAAGACTGCACTTTTTCTTTGCAAAAAACAAATATGTTAACTTTCGGTATTTATAACAAATGTACAATTTATGGGTTTTTAACATTTTTTAAAGCGTCTTGATTTTGTGCAACTTTAACAAACTTATATCAAAACCATTATATTTTTTATGAAATTTGCTTAAAATACTTGACAAACAAACGAATTTATGGTATCATAAAGACGGAAAGAAGGAAGGACTAAAAACTTGAAAGGGGTGATACCGTTGGCTTACAAATCAATTATTGCCTTAGGTAGGCAATACGGCAGCGGCGGCAGAGAAATAGGTGAAAAGCTTGCAAGAATGATGGACGTACCGTTTTATGACAGAGAGCTGATAGCTCTTGCGGCACAGAAAAGCGGTATTGCACCCGAAACTTATGCAAGTGTTGACGAAACAGCAACAAACAGCTTATTGTATGCTTTGTCAACCGGAGCATTTATGTTCTCAAGTCATTTTACCTCCTCGGTTGAGTTGCCGATGAATGACAAGCTGTATATCCTCCAAAATAAAATTATCAATGAGATTACAGAAAAAGAAGGCTCGTGCGTTATCGTCGGAAGATGTGCGGATTATATTTTAAGAAATAATCCCGATTGTGTGAGTGTATTTATCTATGCTCCAATGGAGCAAAGGATAGAAAGAATAAAAAAGAAAGACGGCATTCCCGCAGATGCGGCAGAATCAAAGATCGTTAAAACCGATAAAAGACGTGCAAATTACTATAATTTTTACACGAACCGAGAATGGGGCAACGTTTCCAATTATGAATTGGCAATAAGCAGTTATCCCCTCGGAAGTGAAAAGACGGCAAAAATGATACTTGAATATGTGAAATGCCGTGAGCAGGTGAAAAGTGATTAAACCGGAACAGTTTTAAGAAAAGAAGTTGTGATTTATCATAGCTTCTTTTCTTTTTTGTTCTTGACATTAAATATATTATAATATATAATGCATAATGGTAAGTAATAATCAAATTTAAACGGACTTGTATATGAAGAAAAATGTTATTGTAATTGCGGGGGCAACCGCATCGGGTAAATCAAGTGCGGCACTTGACGTATGCACTTCACTTGACGGTGAGCTTATTTCCTGTGACAGTATGCAGATATACCGCAAAATGAATATAGGCACGGCAAAGCCGACGAAATCTGAAATGGAAGCCGTGCGCCACCACCTGATAGACGTAAGAGAGCCGTGGGAGGATTTTTCATCCTCTGACTACGTTTCCCTTGCAAAGCGTGCAATAGATGATGTGTCATCACGGAATAAGCTTCCCGTTCTTTGCGGAGGTACGGGGCTTTATCTTGACTCGCTTATGTTTATCCGCCCTGATGAAGCGTGCTCGGTTGACGAAAAGCTGCGTGCAGAGCTTTTATCAAGGGACAAGCACGAAAACTGGCTGATGCTTTCGCAAATTGACCCCGAATCGGCTGAAAAAATACACGAAAACAACGTAAAGCGTGTTGTGCGTGCGCTTGAAATATATTATCTGACGGGTAAAACAAAGTCGGAAATTGACAAAACTCAGCTTGTAAAGGACGAAACGTACGATTATACGATATTTGTGCTGTCATACAGAAATCGTGAGATCCTTTATGACAGAATAAACAGACGTGTCGATATGATGCTTGAAGAGGGGCTTGAAAAAGAGATAAGAGAGCTTTTGTCAAGCGGCGAGCTTAAAGAGGGAACAACGGCGTATCAGGCAATAGGCTATAAGGAGCTTATCGGATACATAAACGGTCAGATGTCACTTGACGAGGCGGTCGAATCCTTGAAGCAAGCAACGAGAAATTACGCAAAAAGACAGATAACGTGGTTTTCACGGTATAAAGACGCACACTTCGTTTATGCTGATGAGTTTTCGTCAAAGGATGAAGTGTCAAAGTACATTATTAACACGATAAAGGAAAAGAGGAACGAACTTGGATAAGGAATATCTAAAGCGTGTCGGTGTATACGTTGCAATGACGCTTCTTTCGATACTCGCCATTGTGTACGTCGTGTATCACATCATAAATTCCTTTTCAAACGATATTATTTTTGAAGAGGCAAAATATACCGTAAGTGACGAAAAGGTTATCTCAGACGGATATATTTTCAGAGATGAAACGGTTTTGTACACGTCGTTTGACGGTATACTCAACAGCTACTGTGAGGAGGGTGAGCACGTAAAGGCTCATTCGGAGGTTGCGTGCGTTTATTCGGGTACATATTCAGATGTAAGCGAACAGCTCAAGGTCATAGACAAAAAGCTTGACATATTGAAAAAAAGCAACGTAAAACTCGGCGCTGAGGCTTACGACACGAAATATACAGACAAGCAGATAAATCAGCTTTATTATCTTATCTGTGAAAAAATTTCACAGGGTGATTTTGAGTATGCAGGCGAAAAATCAAAGGAGCTTTTAGTGCTTTTGAATAAGCGTGAGATAATAACGAACAAGCGTCTTAACTTCAATAATGAAATATCTGTGTATGAATCGAAAAGACAGTCGCTCGTAGGAAACGGTGATGTGCCGTCTGACACAGTAAAGACGAAAATACCGGGTTATTATTATTCGACGACAGACGGATATGAAACAGTATTTACCGTGCAGTCGCTTGAAAATATGACGGTTGATGAGTTCAAAGCGCTTTCAACCTCCTCGCCTGTTAAAAACAGCGGACAGGGTAGATATGCCGCAGGCAAAATAGCGGGAAGCCACGATTGGTATATCGTATGCACGGTTGACAAAATGACAGCCTCGGAGTTTGAGCAGGACTCTTTATACGGCATATATTTTCCGTATGAGGCAGGAATGACGATAGAATTCACACTTGAACGTACCGTGTCCGCACCGAATGATGAGGAGTCGCTTCTGATATTTAAAACGGACACCGTGCCATCAGGCTTCAGCTTTGAAAGACGTCAGAATATCGAGATAACGTACAAAGCAACAGAGGGTATAAAAATACCGTCAGATGCACTTCATCTGTCAAACGGAGAGCACGGCGTGTATATTCTTGATAAAAATGTGATAAGATTTATAAAGACGGATATAATACACGAGGGTGACGGCTATTACATTTCCAAAACCGATTACGGTGAGGGCGACACCGAAAGACACCTTCGTGAGCACGACCGTATAATATTAGGCGGAAAAGAACTTTATGACGGCAGGACCGTCGGATAAGAGGGAATTATGATAGATAAACGAATATGTGAAAAAATAATTGCCCGTGTACTTGCAAGCGGAGCAGATTATGCGGAAATATACGCAGAGGATAAAAGAAGCGATACGGTTTCGGTCATATCGGGTAACGTTGAAAATGCGCTTACCGCACGTAATATCGGCGCAGGTATCAGAGCGATAAAGGGAACAAACTCTGTTTACGCTTACGGAAACGATATAAGCGAAAAGGGGCTTTCGGCTGTTGCCGACAAGGTGTGCGATGCTGTCGGAGGTATCGGAAAAAGCGGTCTTGATATCGTACTTACCCCGACGGTTTTCCCTGTGATATGCCCTGTTCAAGTACCGCCGTGCGACGTTTCGGCGAAAAGACGTGCAGAGTATCTGAAGCTCGGATGCGATGCGGCAAAGAGCTATTCCGATGAAATAAAGCAGGTTACAGGCTCACTTGCCGTAAGCGACAAAAACGTGCTCGTTGCAAACAGCGACGGCGTGTACGGCGAGGACCGCCGTGCGTACGTACGCATAGCGATAAGCGCAATAGCATCAAACGGACGTGAAAATCAAAACGGAAGATTTTCCCCCGGAACCTGCGGAGGATTTGAGTATTTTGACACGATAGACCCCGTGGAGGGCGGAAGATTTGCCGCACGCCAGGCGGTGACGATGCTTCACGCAGGCAAATGCCCTGCGGGTAAAATGTCCGTTATAATGGGCGGCGGCTTCGGCGGCGTTATATTCCACGAGGCTTGCGGCCACTCCCTTGAAGCCACAAGCGTTGCAAAGGGCAACTCCGTATTCTGCGGTAAAATGGGAGAGAAAATTGCAAACGAAAAGGTCACCGCATACGACGACGGAACGATGACAGGACAGTGGGGCTCGATTGCTATGAGCGACGAGGGCGAAAAAAGCACTAAAATACTGCTTATAGAAAACGGAATACTGAAAAATTATATGATAGATAAGCTCGGCTCTATCCGTATGGGTATGCCCTCAACGGGAAGCGGCAGACGTCAGGACTACAGCTATGCACCTACCTCACGTATGACAAATACGTATATTGCCGCAGGAGCCGATAAGGAAGAAGATATTTTCGCATCCGTTGACAACGGTCTTTATGCCGCACACATGGGCGGCGGCTCGGTCAATCCCGTGACGGGCGAATTCAACTTCAGCGTTCAGGAGGGGTACCTCATTAAAAACGGCAAGATAGCAGAGCCCGTACGTGGTGCAACTCTTATCGGCAAGGGCGCAGAGGTGCTTATGAACATTGATATGGTCTCTGACAATATGACGCTTGCGCAGGGTATGTGCGGTTCGTCATCCGGCTCGATACCCACAAACGTCGGCCAGCCGACAATACGCATTTCAAACATTCTTGTGGGAGGTGACGTAAATGCTTAAAAACGGAATAATTGCTTTTGCAAAGGAAATTGACAGAATATCAGCCGAAAAGCAAGGTCTTGAATATGAAATATACGCAACGTGGGGCGACAGCTTCCAGGTAAAGGTCATAAGCGGGGAGATAGATAACTACAGCGTTCACGATTTTATCGGAATTTCACTTCGTGTGAAGACTGACGGTAAAATGGGCTATGCTTCAACCACGTCTTACGACGTCGGCGGTGCAGAGGAGCTTATAGAAAAGGCGATAGAAAACGCAAGGGTAATAGAGTCCCCCGACGAGCAGTTCATTTATCACGGCGATAAAGAATACCCGACACCGAAAACAGTAGACTCATCGCTTGCTTCTGTCAGCGCATCGGAAAAGATAGAGCTTGCAAAGCAAATGGAAAAATACGCCTTGGAATATGACGAAAAGATAATAAGAACGATGGGCTCGTATGTTATTTCGCAGAATTCGTCGAGAATGATAAAAAATTCAAGCGGACTTGATGTTTCCGAGGATTTCGGATTTATTGCCGCATACGTTATACCGATTGCAAAAATAGGCGATGATATGAATTCGGGCTTTGCATATACGGCAGGCTTCAATATTGACAGCCTTGATATAAAGTCGGCGGCTGAAGAAAGTGCAAATGAGGCAATCCGCTTCTGCGGAGCAGGCTCGTGTGAGGGCGGAAGCCTTAAAACGATCATCGAAGCACGTGCCGTTTGCGACTTGCTTTCGACGTTCAGCGGTATTTTCTCATCTGAATGTACGCAAAAGGGACTTTCGCTTCTGGTGAATAAAGAGGGCGAAAAAATCGCCTCTGAGTGCGTGACGATAACCGACGAGCCGACAGCAGACTTTTCATTCGGCTCACGTGGGTTTGATGATGAGGGTGTTGCTTCACGTAAGATTACAGTCATCGAAAACGGTGTCCTGAAGTCGCTTTTGTATAACCTCAAGACAGCAAATAAGGCAGGATGTGAGTCAACGGCAAGTGCCTCAAAGGCTTCATATTCCTCCGCTGTTGCAATATCGTTTTCAAACTTCTGTCTGAAAGCGGGCACGCTTACACGTGATGAGCTTATGGAAAAGGCGGAAAACGGAATAATGCTCACATCTCTTGAAGGACTTCACGCAGGCGCAAACGCCGCAACGGGCGACTTTTCGCTGTCAGCGCAGGGAATTCTGATCAAGAACGGCAAGCCTGACAGAGCCGTGACGGGTATCACCGTAAGCGGAAATGTATATGATCTTTTGAAAAATATAGAGGCTGTAGGATGCGATGTGTATGCAAATCCGTTCGGAGATGTAATATCTTGTCCGTCAATACTTTTGAGCGAGCCTATGCCCATAGCCGCCGAGGGAGAATGAAATGACAGAAGCAGATAAAATAGCAATAAAAACGAATATCGAAAGAATAAAGGCAGAGATCGACGGGGGCAAAACCTCCCCCGAGGTCACTCTGATGCTTGCGACCAAAACGGTCGACACGGAAAGAATTGCGTATGCCGTCAACGAATGCGGAATAAAGGCAATAGGTGAAAACCGTGTGCAGGAGCTTCTCGATAAATACGAGGACGTCAAGGATCTTCCTTGTGAGCTTCACTTCATCGGAACGCTTCAAAGCAACAAGGTGAAGTACATAGTCGGTAAGGTCGACCTTATCCATTCAGTCGATTCTGAAAAATTAGCAAAGGAAATCGACCTGCGTGCAGGAAAGCTCGGTATCGTTCAGGATATTTTGATAGAGATAAACTGCGGTAAAGAGGAAAGCAAAAGCGGTATTATGCCGGAGGATATTTATGACTTTTTTGAAAAAATATCCAATTATTCCAATATAAGGATAGTGGGTGTTATGACAATGGCACCGAAATGCGAAAATAAATCAGATTATCACAATTATTTTTCACAAATTTATAAATTATTTATTGACATTTGCGAAAAAAAGTTAGATAATATAATAGAACCCATATTATCTATGGGTATGTCGGACAGTTATGTGCAAGCTGTTATGAACGGATCGAATATGGTTCGTGTCGGCTCTGCGGTGTTCGGCAAAAGAATGTAAAAAAATATCAAATATAAAGGAGTTTAAAATGGGATTTTTTGACAAGCTTAAATTCAACGGTCAGGATTTTGAGGATTCTGAAGTATCAGAGGACAGCGACTACGACTACGAATACGAAGAGGAAGCGGTAAAGGAAGAAAAGCCGCAGACACAGACATCAGCTCCCGTTCGTGAGGCTGTAAGAAACGGCATCAACGTAGCATCGGGCGCTTCCCTTGAGCTCAAGGTCGTAAGACCCAAGGAATTCGAATCTGTTCCCCAGATCGCAGACCACCTTCTCCACAGAAGAACAGTTGTACTCAACCTTGAGGAAACAAACAAGGAAACAGCAAGACGTGTTATTGACTTCTTGTCAGGTGTTGCTTACTCTCTTGACGGTCAGCTCAAGAAGGTTGCATCAAATACATACGTTATAACACCTCCCAACGTTGACGTTTCAGGCGAAGCTATGCGCCGTGAAGAAAAGAAGCAGAGCGAAGAAAACTAATAAAAAGCGACAAAATTAATAAATAACAACTATTGTTGCCGGTCAAAAAAAATAACGGTGACCGGTTGGCGTGGTTGTTTTTTATTTTTGAATTCCCATTTTAATGATTTTCTTACAAATATTTACAGTTGAGTGTCATCTGTACGCTCGGAAAGGAAAAAATGCTTTCACCGCAGGATATAAAAAATAAGACCTTTGGTAAAACCGTATTCGGGTATAATACCGATGAGGTCGATTCATATATAGATTTTATTTGTGAAAAATACGAGTCGATTTGCCTTGAAAAGGATGAGCTTCAGTATAAGCTTGATGCCGCTGTCGACGGACTTTCATCATCCGATAAGAAGCTCAATTCCGACGAAGCACAGGAAGCGATAATGATAGCAAAAAAGAAGGCTGACGAAATAATAGCGGAAGCAGAGGAAAAGTCACGTCTTCTTTATAAGGCGGCGCAGGAAAATGCCGATCGTGTGCTCAAGGACTTCCGCCGTCAGATAGAGGATGAGGCAAGACTGCTCGATTACCTCAAAAAGCACACGGATATGATGAAAAAGCAGATAATAAAGACATACCGTGATGCAATAAAGGAAGCGGAAACGCTTGCGCCCGATGAAAAATACAAGAGCGAAACGAATGTCGATGTGCTTGTAAAGACAGTTCTTTCGGGCATCAAGGAGGATATTGCAGAGGGTGAAAAAGCCCCCGTTCAAAAAGCAAATGAAAAAAGACCGACACCTGTGAGGGGTGAGGCGGCAAAATTCAAGGGCAGAACGATAAGAGATAAAATAAAGGCGATAAACTACACCTCCAATGATGAAATAACCGCAGAAATCGGTGAGCTTATAACAGACACCGAAGACAAAAAGGACAACTGATGATGAAGTTTACAAAAAGGGATATAGTATCAAGACTTCCTTTGTTTTCTCTGTGGGTGCTTTTTGCCGCAGTCGGCGTCGTGCTTGACCAGCTGACTAAAATTGCGGCTGTATCATCACTTAAAGGACAAGGCGTTCAGCCGTTTATTCCCTATGTTTTTGACCTTGTGTACGTTGAAAACCGAGGGGCGGCGTGGGGTATGTTTGCCGACCACCGCTGGGTGTTTATGAGCATTTCGACTCTTGCCGTTATTTTGATGACGGCGGTGCTGTTTTTCTATGCAAAAGAGCATAAAATGTTTTGCATAAGCCTCGCCGCAGTCATAAGCGGCGGCATCGGAAATATGATAGACAGGGTTGCAAACGGTTACGTTGTTGACTTTTTGCGTTTTGAGTTTTATAAAGATTTTCCCGTTTTTAACGTTGCGGATATTTTCGTCACGCTTGGCTGTATATGCCTTGCCGTGTATATGATATTTATCGATAAAACGATATTCAGAGAGCAAAAAGCCGCTGTTGAGGTTAAAGAAAATGATAAAAACGGTTGACGAAAGCCTTGACGGTGCAAGACTTGATACGGCATCAGCCGAGCTTTTTGATATAACGAGAGCCTCGGCTGTCAAATGCATTGAAAACGGAAATATAACCGTAAACGGTGAAGCATCCGAAAAAAAATACCGCCTGAAATCGGGCGATACTGTATCGTACGAAGCACCCGAGGCGGTTGAAGACAAGGTCGTGCCTGAGGATATTCCGATAGAAATAGTTTATGAGGACGAATATTTAGCCGTTGTAAATAAACCGAAGGGTATGGTCGTGCATCCCGCACCGGGTAATTACACAGGAACACTCGTTTCGGCGCTTTTATACAAAATGAAGGGCAGACTTTCATCAATAAACGGTGTTATCCGTCCGGGAATCGTACATAGAATTGACAAGGACACAAGCGGTCTGCTTATAATCGCAAAGACGGACGAGGCGCACGTGGGCCTTGCCGAGCAGATAAAGGAGCACAGCTTTTTAAGAGAATATGAGGGAGTTACCGTCGGCAAGCTGAAAGAGTCCTCAGGTGTCATAGATAAGCCGATAGGCAGAAACGAAAAGGACAGAAAAAAGATGGCGGTGACACTCAAAAACTCGAAAAACGCCGTCACGGAATACGAGGTGCTTGGCGAAGCTGTCGGCTTTTCTTACGTAAAATTCAGACTTAAAACGGGCAGAACGCACCAGATACGTGTACATATGGCATCACTCGGCCATCCGCTTATGGGCGACACAGTTTACGGCGCAGGTAAAACGAAATTTGAAATTTCAAACGAAATGCTTTTGTGCGGTCAATGCCTTCACGCAAGGCGTATAGGCTTTATTCACCCTATAACCAAGCAGGAGCTTTATTTTGAAAGTCCGCTTCCCGATTATTTTGTATCTGTTTTGCATAAGCTCGGACTTGATCCATCCGAAGAAATATAAAATTTACGTACGCACTCGCTTGTTTTTCTTATTTCCTTATTCGGGACGAAAACGGATCTGTATATAACAGCACCGTTTTCATTAAGGTAATAGCAGCGTGAAAATTCGGAAAATGAAATGGATAGTCCATTTCTTTTTGCCATTCCTTTCACTTCTTGAAAGCGTGATGACAGTGAAGTGTCTGCACGGTAAAGCGGAATGAAAATGCCGTTTTTTTGCAGAAACGTGACGGAAAACGGTGTATATGCCGTGATGTACCGTCCGTTTCTTACGCTTTTTTCAAAGAAAATACTGCAAAGGCTGTCGGTGGAATATACTGACACGAAATCAAACGAAAAAATATCGCCGTCGCCCCCTTTCTTTTTTGCAAGGGCGGTAAAATCACGGCACAATTCATCGAAAAATGCGTTCATTTTTTTACTGCATTTTGCACCGAGTAATTTCGGACAGCGTATTTTTATACCGCATACCGCACCGTTATTATTAAATGTATCGTTTGTTATTTTTTCATCAACGGTCATAATAACCCCCTAACAATTATATAGTATTCATTTCGATCATATTTTAGTACGGAGAAAAAATATGTATGACAATATAATTCCTGCCGTTGAGCAGATAAAAGAGGTTTTTAACGCCGAAGCCGTCTATATTTTCGGTGTAAAATACAATTCACAGCAAATGGAATATGTCACGGACTTTGACGTGTGCATCGTTGCCGAATTTGAGGAAGAGGACAGAAATGCCCTTTTGAAAAAGGCGTATATGCAGACGGACTGTGATGTTCCGTTTGACATCTTTTTGTATACACCTGAGGATTTTGAAAAATTTTCAAAGGATCCCGGCTCATTTGTGAGCCGTATTCTGCGTGTGGGAAGGCTGTACTATGGGAAGACGAAGTAATACATCCGACAGCAGAAGATACTACGATTGGCTCGATTATGCAGAGGCTGACATAACTGCCGCACTTGATCTTTCGGATAAAGAGGAAACGTATCTTTGCTCTGCATTCCACTGTCAGCAGGCAATAGAAAAAACACTCAAGGCGTATTTTCTTTACGAGGACGGCTATGCCCCGGACGGTCACAACATAATATTTTTGTGCCGTAAGCTTTCGGGTAAATACCGTGAGTTTGAACAGTGGATAGATGAATGTATAGAAACGAATAACTATTACATTCAGACGAGGTATCCGCCCGACAAACCGCTTGATATAACTAAAAATAAGCTTGAGTATCTTATACGCTCGGCAAAAAGACTTTTTGATTTCACGTTGAAGCAGATAGAAAATGATTTAAGGAGAGAGGAAAATGGTAACAACAGAACTGATAAAGGCAATACAAAACGGTGAATACGATGAAAGATTTTCACGTATCTACACGGATATAGATTCGGCAAAGAAAAGATTTACAGCGGCAGTAGGTGAATTTGAAAAGCTTTACGGTGCGCTTGACTGCGAGCTTTTCTCCGTTCCCGGCAGAAGCGAGGTGCTCGGAAACCACACAGACCATAACGGAGGCTGTGTGCTTGCTTCGTCAGTAAGCGTTGACATAATCGCTGTTGCCGCAAAGATGAACGATAAGACGGTCCGCATTAAGAGCCACGGCTTTGACGAGGACGTTTGCGACATATCCGACCTTTCGGTAAATGAAGCTGAAACGGGCAGATCGCTTTCACTTATCAGAGGTGTTTGCAAGGGCTTTGAGGATAACGGCTTTAATATAGGCGGCTTCTGTGCATATACGACGTCAGACGTTGCAAAGGGCTCGGGACTTTCCTCCTCTGCGGCTTTTGAGGATATGGTCGGAAATATTCTTTCGCATTTCTACAATGACGGCGAGGTGTCCGCTGTCAAGATAGCCGAAATATCAAGATTTGCAGAAAATGTCTACTACGGCAAGCCCTGCGGACTTATGGACCAGGTCGCTTGTGCCTACGGCGGCTTCGTTTACATAGATTTCAAGACATCGCCCCCTGTTATTGAGCAAAAGGAATTTGCCCCCGACACGTTTGGTTACGTTATGTGTATTGTAAATACGTTCGGAAGCCACGCAGGTCTTGACAACGACTATGCGGCGATCCCCGGTGAAATGAAGTCTGTGGCAAAATACCTCGGCGGTAATATTTTAGCCGATGTCAGCGAGGAAGATTTTTACGAAAAGCTCCCCGAAATAAAGAAGTCCTGCGGTGACAGAGCCGTTATGCGTGCCGTTCACTTCTATGATGAATGTAAGCGTGTAAAGGGTATGAAAAAAGCACTTGAAAATAACGACATCGACGCATTTTTGGGCTTTGAAAACGCATCGTGCAATTCAAGTGAGCTGTATTTGCAGAACATCTATCCCCAGCATAACCCCGAAAATCAGGGAATTGCGCTCGGACTTTGTCTTACACGCAAGCTGCTTGAGGGCGAAAAGTATTCCGCACGTGTTCACGGCGGCGGATTTGCAGGCACGATACAGGTATTTTTGCCGAAGGAAAAGGCAGAGGAATACAAAAAGCAGATGGACAGAGTGTTCGGAGATGGCGCTTGTGCCGTGCTGAATATAAGAAAATACGGTGCTGTCAAAATATAAAAGACATAATATTAACAAAAATACCCTTAATTTATATATATTAAGGGTGTAAAATTGTAATATTAAATATTGAAATGGATTGGTAAAATGGCAGACAAAGAAAAAAATAAAGATCCGCTTGCTTGCCGTCTCGGCAAGGTCGGCGGTCAAGCCGTCATTGAGGGCGTAATGATGAAAAGCGGAGATGATATGGCTATCGCCTCCCGTATGCCTGACGGCAGCATAAAGCTCACAAAGGATAAGTTTGTATCGGTACGTAAAAAGTACAAAATACTCAACATTCCGCTTTTGAGAGGTATTGTCAATTTCGTTGAAATGATGATACTTTCTTATAAAACGCTCAGCGTTTCAACTGAGGCTCTCGGCATTGACGAGGAAGAGGAAATGTCGAAATTTGAAAAGTGGCTGATGAAAAAGTTCGGCAAGGGTATTATGACGTTTATTATGGTCATAAGCACGATTTTGGGACTTTTGCTTGCACTTCTTCTGTTCACCGTGCTTCCCACGGCAACGACGGCAGGACTTGACTGGGTGGTTAACAAAATAAGCGGCGGTGATTTTGGCATCGACGGATATTGGGTAAGCGTTATCGAGGGACTTCTGAAGATAGTTATCTTCGTTGCGTATCTTTCGCTTGTATCTCTTATGAATGACATCAAGCGCACGTTCCAATATCACGGCGCAGAGCATAAGAGTGTTTTCTGCTACGAAAAGGGACTTGATCTGACGGTTGAAAACGTAAGAAAGCAGTCACGCTATCACCCCAGATGCGGTACGAGCTTTATGTTTATGATGATCTTGCTCGGTATCATTATCGGTATATTCCTGCCGAGTGACAATATGCTGCTTCGTACAGGACTTAAAATTCTTCTCGTTCCGCTTTCCGTAGGTCTTGGCTTTGAGTTTATTATGCTTGCAGGCAAGCATCCCAACCCCGTGACGAATATTCTTTCCGTTCCCGGTCTTTGGGTACAGCGCATTACGACGAAAGAGCCTGACGACAAGCAGATAGAATGTGCAATAGCCGCAATAAAGGCAGCTCTCCCTGCTGAATTTCCCGAGGAAATAAAAGAGGAAGAACAAGAAATGTCCGAAGAAACAGACGATAAGAGCTTATCCGACAGTGAAAATATTTGAGTTAAGACAAAAATACAAGCACTTCGGCTTCGACGGTGAGGAGATAATTTGTCACACGCTTGGAATTGACAGAGCGCATCTGCTTTTGTCGGGCAACGATGAAATTTCTCCCGAGAATCTTGAAAAGACAGAAAAGAGGCTCACCCAACTAAGTGAGGGTGAGCCTTTACAGTATATTTTAAACTCCGCTTTTTTCTATACACGTGAGTTTTTTGTTGATTCCCGCGTGCTTATTCCGCGCTTTGATACGGAATGTGTGGTGGAATATGCTGTTAAGGAACTTAAAGGTGGCGGTGTCTTTGCCGACATCTGCACGGGCTCAGGCTGTATCGGCCTTACGCTTTTGTGTGAGTGCGAAAATACAAAAGGCGTGCTTCTTGATATTTCAAAGGACGCACTTGACGTTACAAAAATAAACGGTGAAAGACTTGGAGTTTGTGAAAGATTCAAGGCACTTGAATTTGATGTTATGTCCGATGCTTGCTGGAATACTCTCGGTAAATTTGACCTTATCGTGTCAAATCCGCCGTACATTCCGACAGAAGACATCAAAGCTCTGTCAAAGCAGGTTTTAAAAGAACCGAGAATTGCCCTTGACGGCGGTTTTGACGGTATGGACTTTTACCGTAAAATTATAGAAAAATCACGTGATCATTTTACCCGTGGCGTGAATATAATATTTGAGATAGGGTATGACGAGGGCGAAAAGATGAAAACACTTGCAGACACCCTCGGATTAAACTGCAAAATAAAATGCGACATAAACGGACTTGACCGTGTTGCATTACTGAAAGAGTGAATAATATGAAAAAAACAGAACTATGCGTACTTTTCGGAGGACGCTCCTCTGAATATGAAGTATCCTTGTCAAGCGCTTGTAACGTGCTTTCCGCCATCGACGGTGAAAAGTATAACGTACATAAAATAGGCATCGACAAAGAGGGAAAATGGTATCTTTACCGCGGCGACGATGCAAGCATCAAAAATAACACGTGGAAAAACGGTGATATAACACCCGTGTCGGTCAGCCTGTGCGGAGAAGGATTTTTTACTCCCGACGGAAAACTGCCGTGCGACGTCGTGCTTCCCGTGCTTCACGGTGAATTTTGCGAGGACGGACGTCTTCAGGGACTTCTTGACACCTGCGGCATCAAGTACGTAGGGTGCGGTGTGACGGCGTCTGATGCTTCAATGAACAAATATCTGACGAAGCTCGTTGCCGAAAACTGGGGAGTGCCCGTTACAAAATATCTTCACATAAGACAAAGAAGATTTTTGCGCCACAAGGCAGAGGTGTTTGAGGACGTAAAAAATAAGTTTACGTACCCTGTGTTCGTTAAGCCTGTTTCCGCAGGCTCATCGGTCGGCGCATCAAAGGTAAACGACGAAAGCGAGCTTGAAAAAGCACTTGCTGATGCAATAAAGTACGGCGGCGAAGCGCTTATCGAGGAATATATAACCGCAAAAGAAATTGAGGTCGCAGTTTTCGGAAATGACGATCCGACATCATCCGTCTGCGGTGAAATTAACCCCGGCGCTGAATTTTACGACTATGAAACGAAATATAAAAACGATACGGCATCGTATTACATCCCTGCAAGAATATCCGATAAATGTGCAAATGCTGTAAGAGAATACGCACTCCGTATTTTCAGAGCACTCGGCTGCCGTGGGCTTTCACGTGTTGACTTCTTCGTTGACAAGAATGAAAATATCGTGTTCAATGAAATCAACACTTTCCCCGGATTTACGAACATTTCAATGTATCCGTCACTTATGAAAAACAGCGGTATGACCGATTCGGAAATAATCGACGGACTTATCAAATTTGCGCTTGAATGATGAAGGCAGGCTTGAAAGACAACCGCCCCATCGGTGTTTTTGACAGCGGTCTTGGCGGTCTGTGCGCACTAAAGGAACTGAAAAAGCTGTTGCCAAACGAACATTTCGTCTACTTCGGCGACACGGGAAGAACGCCCTACGGTACGAGAAGCGAAGAAAAAATAACTGAATATGCCGCCTCCGACGTTCGTTTTTTGCAGGAGCATAACGTCAAAGCGATACTTGCCGCCTGCGGTACTGTGTCGGCAATAGCGCTTGAAAGAATAAAAGATACCTGCTCCGTTCCGCTTTTCGGGATTATTGACAGCGCATCACGCTCGGCATCAGCCGCCACGAAAAACGGCAAGATCGGTGTTATGGGTACGGGGGCAACCGTCAAAAGCGGTGTTTTCGAAACGAAGCTGTCAGCCCTCGGCGATTATGAGGTATACAAAACGGCGTGTCCGCTTCTTGTGCCTATCGTTGAAAACAATCTGATAGATACTGAAATTGCATATCACGCAATAAAGCATTATATGTCCCCGCTTGTGAGTACGGGAGTTGATACGGTCATTTTAGGCTGTACACACTTTCCGCTTTTGTCGGAGAAAATAAGTGAAATATATCCCGACCTTACTCTGATAAATTCGGGTGCTGAGGCGGCGGTAAGCCTTGCGGAGTATTTGATGAGGGAAAATATGCTTTGCGATGAAAAAAATGGACTTACAGAGTATTTTGTAAGTGACGTGCCGAACAACTTTGACACCTGCGCCGCAGTTTTTATGGGCGGTGCGCTTGGCGGAGAAATCAAAAAAATCGATATAGAATGATGAGGAATACAAAATGAATTACGGAAAAAAGACATGGCTTATACCCGATTGCTTTTTGAATTCTGTTTCAAAAAACGCAAGTGTCAGCCACGAAGCTATATGCGTTATAAATACGACCGATGAGGATGCTGAAATAAAGCTTACTCTGTTTTTTGAAAACAGAGAGCCCGTGCTCGGCTTTTCTTCGAAATGCGGTGCTAAAAGAACGCACCACATCAGAATGGATAAGATGACAAATGAAAAGGGTGAGCTTATCCCCCGTGACACACCCTATGCCGCACTCGTTGAATCAAACGTAAACATCGTTGTTCAGTACAGCCGTCTTGACACATCCGAGGTCGAAATGGCACTTATGACCACGATGGCATATCCCGTTGACTGATGCGTTTCGTTGCAACGTGCCTTTTCGGCATAGAAAAGCTTGTAAATGAGGAAATTGACTCCCTCGGACTCAAACGTGTGCAAACGCTCGACGGCAGGGTAATATTTGACGGTGACGTAACGGATATACCGAGACTCAATATAAATTTAAGATATGCCCAGCGTGTTCTTATTCTCCTCGGTGAATTTGAAGCACGTACCTTTACGGAGCTTTTTGACGGTGTAAAAGCGTTACCGCTTGAGGAATTTGTCGGTAAAGACGATGCTTTCCCCGTTAAAGGACACAGTATACGCTCGACACTTTATTCTATACCCGACTGTCAGAGCATAATCAAAAAAGCGTGTGTAGAGCGTTTGAAATCAAAATACGGTATTTCGTATTTTGAGGAAACGGGCGTTAAATATCAGATAGAATTCTTCATTCTCAAAGACAATGTCCACATAATGATAGATACATCTGGTACGCCCTTGCATAAAAGAGGCTACCGTCCGACGTCAAACGAAGCGCCGATAAGAGAAACGCTTGCCGCCGCCCTCGTTAAGCTTGCGCATACAAGAGATGACGTGCTTTTCTGGGATCCGTTCTGCGGTTCGGGTACGATACCGATAGAAGCGGCGATGCTTATGACGAACACAGCGCCGGGGCTTAACCGTGAGTTTATCTCGGAAAATTTTCCGCAGATACCGAAAAAGTGCTGGTACGATGCGGTGACGGAGGCAAACGATAAAATCATACGTGATTGCAGTTTTGAAGCCTTCGCCTCGGATATTTCCCCCGAATGTGTTGAAATCACAAATGCAAATGTGAAACGTGCAGGAATGGAAAAATATATAAAGGTGTTTTGCCGTGACGCTTTGACCATCGAAACGTATGACAGACGGGGAACGGTGGTTTGCAATCCTCCGTACGGGGAGAGACTTATGTCGGCAGACGAGGTCGAAGCCCTTTACAGAAATATGGGCAAGGCTTGGCAGAGCCTCGGCTCGTGGCAGATATACGTAATATCCTCGTGTGAGGATTTTCAGCGGTTGTACGGCCGCCGTGCCGATTCCGTACGCCGTCTTTACAACGGTATGATAAGGTGCAATTATTACCAATATTTCAGAAATAAAAAGAAGACGTGAGCAAATGCACATAATGTATATGCGAAGGCTGTAGAAAAACGTGTATTTTTGTAGATTTTACTATTGACAAGAGTCCGTTATCCGTGTTAAAATACTACTGAAAAATATGAAAAGGAGGTAGTATTATGATAAGTTTAGACATTAAACTCGATACGATCGACAAGGTCTACGCTTTCGTTGCAACACTCACGAAGTATGAGTATGAAGTTGACGTAGCTTCCGGCAGATATCTTGTTAACGGTAAGAGCATTATGGGAATCTTCTCACTTGACTTGCTTTCACCCGTTAAGCTGACGATACACGCTGACAAAGCTGACGATCTTGTGGCAGAGCTTGCACCGTATATGGCGTAATGCCACGGTGCATTTTCTTCTTTTTTGATACTAAAACAGCAACCCTCGGCATAAAATGGTAGTACATCTATCAGGGGGGCTGAAAATGACAAATAAAAAAACTTTTTTGTGTTTCGTACTCTGCATCGTTATGACGGTGAGCTTTGCGCTTCATCCGTTCTGTGTGGAGCTTTCCGGACAGTACGATGCCAAAAGCGTAATTCTCATTGAAGCGCAAACGGGCAAGGTGCTATATGAAGACAACGCCGATGAGCCTTTACCTCCGGCATCCGTCACAAAGATAATGACGCTTTTACTTATCTGCGAGGCGCTTGAAAGAGGAGATATAAAGCTTACCGACGAAGTGCCTGTCAGCGAAAATGCGGCATCTATGGGCGGATCGCAGGTCTTTTTGAAAGTCGGCGAGAAAATGACGGTCGATGAAATGCTGAAGTCGATAACCGTGGCATCTGCAAACGACTGCGCCGTTGCAATGGCGGAGTTTATTGCAGGAAGCGAAGCATCGTTCGTTTCAAGGATGAACGAGCGTGCCGAACAGCTCGGTATGACGAACACGTGCTTTGAAAATCCGACGGGGCTTGATGATACGACCAAAAAGCATCTCACCTCGGCACGTGATATTGCAATAATGTCACGTGAGCTAATGAAGCATTCCGTGATATTTGATTATACCACCATCTGGATGGATACAATAAGAAACGGACAGTTCGGACTTACCAATACGAATAAGCTGATAAGATTTTACGATGGCGCAAACGGGCTTAAAACGGGATCAACGGCAAAGGCGAAGTTCTGTATTTCGGCAGCGGCAAAGCGTGACGGAATGCAGCTTATATGTGTCGTTATGGCATCGTCAACGAGCAGTGCGAGAAATGAGTGCGCAAAGCTCTTGCTTGATTTCGGCTTTGCAAATTACGGTATGGTGAACTATTCCCCCGCAAGTCTTCCGCCGATTGCGGTAAAGGGTGCGGTGATGGATGAAATATCGGTATCGCATACGGGATTTTCGACGCTGTTGGGTAAATCGGACACGAAAAAGGTAACTTATGAAATTGATGTTCCCGAAAGTCTTACAGCTCCGATAGAAAAGGGACAGACGGTCGGAAGCATTAAATATATATTAAACGGTGAGGTCATCGGCAAGAGCGACATAACAGCGGACTGCGATGCTCCCCGTATAGGATTTTTTCAGATGCTTACATATATGATTAAGTCCTTTTTGTTCAGCTAAACATTGAAAGGAAAATAAAAAAAATGGCAGTTAAACTTAAAACAAAACATTTAAACGGATTTGTCGGCGAGCATGAGCTTGCTTCCATCTCCCCTGCGCTTTATGCGGCGGCTGATACGCTTAAAAACGGTACAGGTGCAGGAAATGATTTTACAGGCTGGGTAGATCACCCTGTAAATTACGATAAGGAAGAATACGCACGCATCAAGGCGGCGGCTGAAAAGATAAAGAAAAGCTGTGACGTTTTTGTTGTTATCGGTATCGGTGGCTCATACCTCGGCGCACGTGCGGCAATAGAATTCGTAAAAAGCCCCCTTTATAATAATATGAAAAAGGATACACCCGATATATACTTTGCAGGTAACACGATAAGCGCATCTGCAACGGCAGAGCTTCTTGAAATCTGCCGTGACCGTGACGTTTGCATAAACGTTATCAGTAAGTCGGGTACAACGACAGAGCCTGCTATCGCTTTCCGTCTTTTCAGAGAGCTTATTGAAAAGAAGTACGGCGAAGAGGGTGCTAAGGAAAGAATCTTCATCACAACTGACAAATGCCGCGGTACTCTTAAAGCATTTGCTGATGAAAAGGGATATGAAACGTTCGTCGTTCCCGATGATATCGGCGGAAGATATTCAGTCCTTACGGCTGTAGGACTTCTTCCCATCGCTGTAAGCGGTGCCGATATCGATGCGATGATGAAGGGTGCGGCTGACGCACGTGAGCTTATGAAGAATGCTCCCGTCGAAGAAAACCCCGCACTTGCTTATGCGGCATACAGAAATATCCTTTACAGAAAGGGTAAGACCACAGAAATTCTTGCAGCTTACGAGCCTTCATTTGCAATGATGTGCGAATGGTGGAAGCAGCTCTACGGCGAAAGCGAGGGCAAAGACGGCAAGGGTATTTTCCCTGCATCCGTTATCTTCTCAACAGACCTTCACTCCCTCGGTCAGTATATCCAGATGGGTATGAGAAATCTGTTTGAAACAGTCGTTACGTTCGCTTCCTCACGTGACGGAATCGAAGTTCCTTACGATCCCGCTAACATTGACGGTCTTAACTTCCTTGCTTCAAAGTCGCTTTACTACGTAAACAGCATGGCAGAAGCAGGTACAGTCCTTGCACACGTTGACGGCGGTGTTCCCAATATGATGATCGAGATCGATGCAAGAGATGAATATAACTACGGATATCTCGTATACTTCTTTGAGTATGCTTGCGGTGTTTCGGGTTATCTTCTCGGCGTAAATCCGTTCGACCAGCCCGGTGTTGAAGCGTATAAAAAGAATATGTTTGCGCTTTTAGGCAAGTCCGGATATGAAGAAATGCAGGTAGATCTTATCGAAAGACTCAACAAATAATCGCAATTATAGGCAATTTGAATAAAAAACAGTTTAGTTTCTCAAAAAAAGTTATAATTTTTTTATAAAAACCCTTGCAAAAATCGGAAAAATATTGTATAGTATAGTTAGGGTAAATAACTACAATTCAGGAGGATGTTCATTATGTTAAAATTGATTGCAGGCGTAAAAGGTACAGGTAAAACAAAGCAGCTTATCGAGCTTACCAATAAGGCGCTTATCGATTCTCACGGTTCGGTAGTATGTCTTGAACAGGGCACAAAGCTCATTCACGATATCAAGCACCAGATCCGCCTTATAGACACAAGCGAATATATGATCTGTGACGGTCAGTCACTGTTCGGATTTGTTTCCGGTATATATGCAAGCAACTATGATATCACACATATTTTCATAGATTCCGCACTCAAGATCTGTAAGGATGACCTCGCTTCCTTCGAATATTTCCTCAAGGAATGCGAAGCGTTCTCCGACCGCACAAAGGTTGATGTTATCATCACAGCTTCAATGCCCGTTGAAAACCTTACGGACGCAATGAAGAAATATTGCTGATTAAGTAAGCATAATAAAAACAGCCTCGATATATCGAGGCTGTTTTGTTTTTGTTTACTGAAAGAGGCTTTTGCCGCCCGACAATTCCGCTTTATCGTCAGGCGCCCTCAGAGAGGGAGCTGGATTTTGCGAAGCAAAAGACTGAGGGAGAGTGTATTACAAAGAAGCTGATTAAAATTCGATATCACGCCGGCTGCTTCCATCATAATGAATAAAAGCTGAAAGGGCAAGCTTATTGCCAAAGATGACCTTTTGTGAAAAACGGGCATCTGTTTTCGGGGCGTCACAATTCACGGATCCGTGAATTTGACGCTGCGCACAGTGCTCGATTCCTTTAAATGAATTTTTAAAATGCGCACCGTCAGTTTTGCAGAATGCGAAACGTGACGCCCCTGAAACACGAGCCCGTTTGCGGAGTTTATATTGAAAATAAAAAACCGCCCGAGGTGTGAACCCCGGGCAGTTGATCTTCAATTAAGTGTTATCTGTATAGCTTGCAATGATCTCATCAAGAGCCACCTGGCTTTGCTTGATGTTTCTCTTTACAGTAGAGCTGTATTTCGTTGTCTTGTTCGAAATAAGATCACGGTAGAGATTGGAAAGGTCGATGGATCTGTTGAACAGACCGAAGTCATAAACACGGGACTCACGGCAAAGGTCGAGCATTTCGTATGAGCCTTCGTCACGTGTACCCTTACCGCCGAGAACGTCCTCGTAGAATGCAGGACGAACTGTGTAGTAGGATTCCCAGCAGATCGTTTCTGTGATCGTACCGAGAACTTCAAGCTCTTCTTCTGTATAGATGAATCTCGGAACGCACATTACGTTGATAACCGTATCGTTTGTTGTGTAGTATCTTGACTGTGAAGCATCGTACTTAGGATAAGGAACAACGCCGAAGTCATCCTCCATTTCACGGAATGTTGTGCAGAGATAACCAACGATCTCGCCCATGAAGAGCAAGCGTCCTGACATAAATGCGTTGATGCAGTCAGAGGGTGCAAAGCCCGCAACACCTGCGTACATTGTTGTATTTTCTTCAAAGAGAAGCTTTATAAGCTTTTCTTGAAGCGCAACAGCCTTTGAGTTGTTTTCAACTGCCATTACGGGGAGGTTTGCATCGTCTTTCTCGCATATCTTAAGACCTGACGCATAGAAGAAGTTACCTGCAGAACCGGGGTGAGCTGCAAATGCGTATGTATCCTCGGGGCCCCAAACACTGTTACCGTTGTCTGTGGAGATACCCTCAAGCATAGCTACGAAGTTATCGTATGTCCATCTGTTTTCCTTTACCATCTGGTAAGGATCGTCAAGACCGTATGTCTGAATAAGTCTCTTGTTGTACATAAGAATGTACATGATGTATGTATCGTAAATACCTACACTCGTTACCAAAGAGTAAATTTCATCACCTACGGAAAGACCTTCAACGTAACCCTGGTCATACCAAGGGCTTTCTGTCTTGATGGATTCGATGTCGTTAATGTTGTAAAGAAGGTCGCTTATAGCGGCATTTGAAGCGTTGTCAACCGTCATAAATACAAGGTCAAAGCCCTTGTCATTTGACTGTACACTTGCCTGAACCGTGTTGTAGATGGTCGGATTAAGATAAACATCTATTTCAATACCGAGCATTTCTTCAACATTCTTGTAACGTGTGTATTTAGCACTTTCAAGAACGTCATCGGAGTCTTCCTCGGGGCAAAGAATGTCATCTGCTTTCCAGCCGTCACCGTCACCCTGACCGACGATCTTGAAGACCTTGTCTTCGGGGATCACCACTTCGGGTACTTCGAGAGGCAAACGCTCATCTTTTACATCGACTGTAATGGTGGGAACAGTTGTGTCGTCGCCGTCACCTCCGCAACCTACCAGCGATACGGGTACTATCATAAGAAGTGAAAGTACCAAACATAAAAGTTTTTTCATTGCTGAGTTCCTTTCAATATATTTTGTTAGCATATATTATAACTGTAAGCACAAATTTTGTCAAGTGCAATAATTTTAATAATATATATATTAAAATTAACAGACCTTACCGTATATTTTAAAAAATAGCAAAAGTACCGCAGTTCTCTGCTATTTTAACGGAGACTTTGCAGGTACAAAAATTTCGGCAGAGAAAACACTTGTTTCCTCTGCCGATTTGTGATATAATGAGGATAATGAAAAAGCCTCTCCCGCCGAAAGGAACGTCGGCACAGGAGTGGCGGCGTAGCCGACGGAGAGGGCAAAATGGAGCGAGAACCATTTAAGAAAAATAATGAGTTGTTGAATGCCGCAAGAATTTTACGCCGTAATATGACTCGGCACGAAAAGCATTTATGGTATGATTTTTTGCGATATTATATTGATAGAGTGATCAATGAGAAAATAGAAAACTTGTCGTAAATCGCCCTCTCACCCGCTATTGCGGGAGCTCTCCCAAAGGGCGGGCCTTTGGGCGGGTGCAACTTTAGGGGTATGGCTTTGCCCTGCGCCTTGTAATACAAAGGCGAAACCGGAGATAAAACAGAACGATAAACCTGTTACTGTTTGTCAAGAGCTTTTTGAAAAAATACAAATAAAAAAAGGCGTAACAACAAAGCCGAAAAGCTCAAACAATTTTGAGTGTTGAAAAAAGGGTATGACCAAAAGACCACCGCATTGTAAAAATTTTTGCGCCGGTCAAGGTAATTAAGAGCAAAGCACAGAGGCGCTTCGCCGTGGCAAGATTATACCGAAGTCACGTTGTCAACATACAAAAAATTCAAAATGGTAATTCCGAATTTTTTGTAAACTCGCTTTGCGACTTCAAGTGTTGACAAGACATTCTTTGGCTCTTGCGTAATAGATACGTAAAAATTTGTTTGCAGTAGCGATCATATATGTGAATGACGGTTATTCAATCAACAATACAGTGCCATAACTCTTGCATAATATATACGCAAGAATTTGTTTAGTCCTGCGATCTTGGCAACGCGCTTAGGTTTTCCTTCATTCTCTTTTTTGATAATGAAATCATACACTGCAGAATCTTCAGTCGGTTTTGATACTTTGAGACTGTGCATAATTTCGTATCCGATTTTTCGAAGAGTGGAAGAGCCTCGCTTTGAAATATTACGATTTGTGCCGACAAACTTTCCTGATTCATACGGTGGAGCATCAATGCCTGCAAACGCTACAAGAGAACTACCATTACGAAAGCGTCTGACATCTCCGATTTCACCAATTAGGCGAACCGAAAGAACGTCCCCAACACCTTTCATCTCTCTAACCACAGAATATTCAGGCAAGGTACTTGCAATTTCTTGCATTTGTGATATAATTAGAGATAAGGTGAGTTCGGCTTCTCTGACCGATTTTACCGCTTGCAGTACCAACATTTTGGTCGATGGGGTACTGGATTTAAGAGTTGGGATATTGTTCTTCGAAAGCTGATATATCGCTATCGCTTGACTTTCGTTGTAACGATATCCTTTTCTTTTAGTCCATTTTTCATAGTCTGAAAGAAACTGTTTTTCGCTCATTTTTTTGATATTGTCATAATGCCAATACTTTTCTACAAAGTCGCAGAGTTTATCCTTTGTACTGTACGCCGGAACGGTTCCTTGCAGTATGCTCTTGATTCCCGGCATAACACCGTCAAGCAGGTTTGCAAGTTGTATCTTACAGCCTACTTTTAATCGTACATACTGTTCATATTGTCTTCCCAGTAGTTTGAGTTCTTTGTAGATCTCATCGGGTGGACAATATGCGGTCATAGAAAACCAATGGTCTATGCCATAATTTGCAATTCGGATAGAGTCAATTTTGTCTGTTTTAGCCTTTCTTAAAGTTGCTGCACAATATTTTTTCATGATGTAGGGATTTACAACAACAGTAAAAATATTTGATGTAAGCAGTTTAGCGACAACAACTTGATGATAGCCGCCGGTAGCTTCAAGTACAACCTTTACATCTTCATCGAACGACTTGATACGCTCAATTAGAGTATTTAAGGCTTGTTCGGTGTGGTCAATGTTGTACGGAGCTTCTACAACTTCACCATATGGTCGTAGCATACATACCGTGCTTTTGTCTTTTGAGATGTCAATACCTACGCTGATCATAGAGTATTCCTCCTTGATAAAATAATTGAAAGGTAGAACCACTTACTCTTATTGACACTCATTTTGGCTCGTTACACGAAGGCTATGCTTCAACCTGTTTACTCGAATGTATACAATAAGAGGCGGTCGACAGTTTATCGATCGGATGTGTTAATCCAATAAGAATTACGCCGGACCTTTCCTCTTTATTGTATAAAAATAAGAGTAGTTTTGCAATGCTTTTTGCATTGAGTTTCTACTCTTATATTGTACCAAATAAGAATTTGGAGGTGTGAATGATGAAAACTTTATATATGATTGGTGGCACTATGGGAGTTGGAAAAACAACTGTGAGCCAACAGCTCAAACAGGATTTACCGAATAGCGTATTTCTTGACGGAGATTGGTGTTGGGATGCAAATCCGTTCCAAGTAACCGATGAAACAAAAGCAATGGTGACAAATA
>JAFXFN010000003.1 GCA_017520505.1 Clostridia bacterium | reverse complement strand
TTAATTCAAAATGATCCCCGGCAATCATGGTGATTAGACCAATAATTTTTCACTACAGCTTCGCTTTCGCTTCAAAATTATTGGTCGGAAAGTTGTAAACCATGTGTCTTCACAAATTGTAAATGATGTTGCCCTTGACACAATGCTCGCCCCTACAAAAACGGCGTTTAATTCGGGGTGGTGTTGTAGGGCGGGGGCTTGCTCCCGCCGTTTTAACCCCGTTTTCGTTCATTTCATCGGGTGAGCTTTGCGGCATCTTCACATTTTTTTTACAATTTTTAAAAAATAATTCCCCAAACCCCTTGCAAAGTTGAAATTGTTGTGCTATAATGCATTTTGCATGAATTACACAGAGAGGGTGAAGAAAATGAAGGAAGGAATACATCCCGAATACAAGGAAGTCACAATAAAGTGTGCCTGCGGAGAAACAGTCGTTACAAGATCCACAAAGGGCGACCTTCGTGTTGAAATTTGCTCCAAGTGCCATCCCTTTTTCACCGGCAAGCAGAAGTTTGTCGATGCGGGCGGACGTGTAGATAAGTTCAAGAAGCGTCTGAATGCAGCAAGCAAATAAGGCATAAGTTTAGTCACTTACGGACAGGTACGGTATCAACCGCACTTGTCCTTTTGTGTTTTTAAGGAGTTTTATGGCAGAAGAAAATATATTCAAAAAAGAGGAATCGCCTAAGGCGGTGCTCGTTTCCGTCTTTTTAAAGGGCGAGGACGAACGTGAAAACGAAGCGAGCCTCGGCGAGCTTGAACAGCTTTTAAAGACTGCGGGCGGTGAGGTCTACGGTGTAATGACACAGTCCCGTGAAACCCCCGACGTACGCACGTACATCGGCGAGGGAAAGGTCGAGGAGCTTAAGGAAATATGCGAAAATAACGAAATTCCGCTTGTCGTTTTTGACAGAGAGCTTTCCCCCTCACAGATAAGAAACCTTGAAAAAGAGCTTGAAAACGTGCGTGTTATCGACCGCACGATGCTTATTCTTGACATTTTTGCACTCCACGCCGTAAGCGGCGAGGGTAAGCTGCAGGTCGAGCTGGCACAGCTCAAATACACGATTCCCCGTCTTTCGGGTAAGGGTGCTGAGCTTTCACGTCTTGGCGGCGGTATCGGCACGAGAGGCCCCGGCGAATCAAAGCTTGAATCCGACAAGCGTCATTTGAAGCACAGAATTGCAGCCCTTGAAGCACAAGCAGAGGAGCTTCGCAAGAACAGAAGCACAATGCGCCGTCAGCGTGACCGTTCGGGTATCTTCAAGCTTGCTATTGCAGGGTACACGAATGCAGGCAAGTCAACACTTTTGAATTTTCTTACGGATGCGGGAATTCTGGCTGAAAACAAGCTTTTTGCAACGCTTGACCCGACAACAAGGAAGTTTGAGCTTCCGTCGGGTGAGGAGATACTTTTGACCGACACGGTCGGATTTATCAGAAATCTGCCGACGCATCTTGTCAAGGCGTTCCGTTCAACGCTTGACGAGGTGGCTTACTGTGATGCTTTATTGCTTATAGTTGATGCATCCGACCCGGAATATAAAAATCAGATAGCCGTCACTCAGGAGCTTTTGGGCGACCTTGAAGCAGGCTCAAAGCCCGTGATTTACGTATTCAACAAAATGGACAATGCGTGCGAGGAATTCCGTCCGTGCGCACCTGCCGACAGCACGTACGTTACTATAAGCGCAAAGACGGGCGACGGCATCGAAAGCCTAAAAGAAGCGATGGAAGCGGTGGTGAGCGAGGGCAAAACAAAGGAAGTGTTCACGCTTCCGCCGTCAAGAGGCGATTTGCTCAACTACCTTTACGCAAACGCAAACGTTCTCGACTGTGATTATACAGCCGAGGGAACGGTCGTGACCGCTGTGGTCGACAAAAAAACAAAGGGCTTTATAAATAAAGCGTTGAAGTGATATGAAAGACGGATATACAACACTGAAGGACATCGGCGAAGCATCGTTCACAGAGAAAAAATCCGAATTTATCGGCTCTGCAATGCCCGTGCAAACAGAGGAAGAAGCGCTGGAATTCATTGCGGAGATAAAGAAAAAGCATTCCACAGCACGCCATAACGTGTATGCGTACGTTGTCCGTGAAAATAACATCATAAGATTCACCGAGGACGGTGAACCGAAGGGCACGGCAGGCTCAATGGTGCTTGAGGTGCTGAAAAAAAGCGATATTACCGATGCCGTTATCGTTGTGACACGGTATTTCGGCGGTATTTTGCTCGGCACGGGCGGACTTGCAAGGGCATATACAAAGGCGGCATCCGATGCGATAAATGCCGCAGGTATTGCCGTGATGAAAAATCTGACAGAGTTTAAAATAACCTGCTCCTTCCGTGACCACGACAGAATAAAGCACGCACTTCAATCGTTCAAGTATAATCTTGACAATACCGATTTTTCGGCAAATGTCACGCTTTACTGCTCCGCCGTGCACGATGTTTACGAAAGCATAAAAAAAACCGTCACAGAGCTGACAGCCGACCGTGCTTCCATTGAAGTCACAGGCGAACGCTTTGGCGCAGACGGGGTATCATAAATAGAGTTGAAAGTTTAAAGTTAAAAGCGGTCCGTTTCAAACCCGTTTTTGTTCGTTTTATACGGACGTGGTGTTGTAGGGGAGATTCACGAATCTCCCGTTTCAAATCCATTCCCGTTCATTTTATACGGACGGGCGGATATGGAATCCGCCCATACAAAATATCTATTATCTCTTATCTAATCTCTATTATCTATTATCTACCGTTCGATGCGGACGAGCGATGCTCGCCCCTACGGATAATCGGGAAAAATTCCATTTTTGTTTGTTGTATTCAACGTGGTGTTGTATGACAAAGGGGGCGGTTCTCTTGTCGAACCACCCCCGATATTATTTTTAAAGCGTGTCAAGGTCAAACGGTGTACGCTGATAAACGAAGAAGTTAAGCCAGTTGGAGAAAAGCAGATTTGCGTGCGAGCGCCATTTGTTCGGCGGTCTTTTTTCGGGATTATCATCAGGGAAATAATTATAGGGGATATCGATGTCGAGCCCCTTGTTTTTATCTCTGAAATACTCAAGGGAAAGCGTGTTATAATCGTATTCGCAATGTCCCGTGATGAAAAATCTGCTCTTTGCATCGTCTGTTATGAGATATGCGCCGACCTTGTCTGAGGATGCAAGAACGTTGAGATTGAATGCCGCCTCCAGCTCGTGCTCATTTATCGCCGTATGGCGTGAATGAGGAGCTAAAAACGTTTCGTCAAAGCCTCTGACAATGGGGTGCTTCGGAGAATGTACGGTATGCTCGAAAATACCGAACGCCTTTTTCTCAAGCGGGTATTTGTTTATTCCGTAGTAATAGTAAAGCGCCGCCTGTGCCGCCCAGCAGATGAAAATGGTCGAGCAGACGTTCTTTTCCGCCCATTTGAATATCCTGCAAAGCGCTTCCCAATAGTTGACGTCCTTGAAGTCAAGGTTTTCAACGGGTGCGCCCGTTACGATAAGTCCGTCGAATTTGCGGTGGCATATATCGTCAAAATCGGCATAGAAAAGCCCCATGTGCTCCTCGGAGTAATTCTTTGACACGTGTCTGTCAACACGGACAAGCGTAAGCTCTACCTGCAAGGACGTGTTGGAAAGCAAACGGACAAGCTGTGTTTCGGTCACTTCCTTTGTAGGCATAAGGTTAAGCACCGCAATCTGCAAAGGACGTATATCCTGTGTTTCGGCACGGAGCTTGTTCATTACAAATATATTCTCGTTTCTCAGTATCTCCGCCGCAGGAAGCCCGTCGGGTATTTTTATAGGCATAATAACCTCCTTTAAAATATGCAGTTTTAACAGTTTACCATAAAAATTTTATTTTTTCAATATTTTGAATGTAAATTTTAAAAATACAGTTGACTGTGAGAGAAAAAAATCGTAAAATTAAAAAAATATTTTGTTTGTGTGCAATAAAATAAACGGTTTATGCATTTAATTGTTGACGGAGGAAAAAGTTATGCTGTATTTCGCTATTATTTCGTCGCCGAAAGAAAACGAACATACAAAAACCGAAAAATCCCCACTGCTTGAGTCATATATTGCAAGAACCGCCGAGGGCGACACGGAGGCACTTGCAAGCCTTTATGAGCAAACAAAGGGGGCGGTCTACGGCTTTGCCTTGTCTGTTTTGAAAAACACCCACGATGCGGAGGATGTTTTGCAGGATACGTATATAAGAATATACAATTATGCACACACGTATAAGCCCTCGGGAAATCCGATGGCGTGGATGCTGGAGATAACGAAAAATCTCTCTTATATGCTGCTTCGCAAAAAAAGCCGTGAGGATACATCGCCCGATGATGAAAGTGAGCGTTCATTTACTGACGATTTTTCCTACAGCACGGACGAACAGCTTTCAGTAACCGAGGCTATGCTGAAGCTGTCAGATGACGAAAGGCAGATAATCACTCTGCACGCCGTCACGGGGCTGAAGCACAGAGAGATCGCAAGGCTTCTCGGTATGCCTCTTGCAACGGTGCTTTCAAAATACAACCGATCGATAAAAAAGCTTCAAAAAATTCTGGAGGAATGAGATGAAAAACATAGAAGAAAGACTGAAAAAGGAAATAGAGTCATCAACCCCCGACGTACTTGACGGGATTCTGTCCTCCTGCAAAGAAAGGAACGGGTACAAACCTATGGATAAAAAAAGAAAAATATTGCCTGTGGTCGCACTTGCGGCATCGTTTGCCATTATTTTCGGTGCGGTGTTCGGCGTAATTATGCACACAAATTCAAATGCGGTTGATTCAGTCGTTTCAATCGACGTAAATCCGAGCGTTGAGCTGCAGCTCAACAAAAAGGAAAAGGTCGTATCCTTGAAAGCGGTAAATGATGACGGTGCGGAAATCCTGAAGGATTCCGACGTTATCGGTATGACCGCCGAGGCGGCGGTCGAGGTTCTGCTTTCCGAAATGGCAGACAAGGGATATATCGATTCGGATAAAAATTCCGTGCTTATATCCGTAAAAAACAAGGACAAAAAGCAGGCAGATGCACTTTCCGACAAGCTGCTCGACTCCGCATACAAATGTATGGGCGAAAAGCACGGCAAGGGTGCTGTAATTACTCAGTCGCTGTCCGAAAATGAGGACTCCGCAAAGGCTCTCGCCGATGAATACGGCATTTCCCACGGAAAAGCAAAGCTGATAAAAAAGATAATGGAAAAGGACAGCCTTCTTACCCCCGACAAGCTTGCAGGTCTTCCGATGAATGACCTCAATCTGCTCATACAGCAAAACAAAATTGAGCTTGACGAGGTAAAATGCAAGGGTCATGCAAGCGACGCAACGTATATAACGGCTGATGCGGCAAAGCTTTCCGCATTTGCAGAGGCAGGTGTCACAGAGGAAAACGTGACAGAGCTCAAGGTGAAGATGGACTGTGAGCATAAGGTTATGGTCTACGAGGTCGAATTCACCGTTGACGGTGTTGAATACGAATACGAAATACACGCAACAACAGGCGAGATACTTGACTCTGAAATAGAAAAAGACGATGATGAAGGCGACGGCAAAAAGCCGAGCGTTGACACATCATCTTTCATAGGTGAGGACGAGGCGCTCAATATTGCAAAGACGGAGCTTGCAAAGGCTGATACAGCGGAAATTGTTGATTTCAAGGTCAAGCTTGACGAGGATGACGGTGTTTACGTTTACGACGTGACATTGAAGACAGACAGCAAAAAATATGAGTACGAAATAGACACAAAAACAGGTGAGATTCTGTCAAATTCCGCCAAGAGCATAAACAAGGGCGAGAACGCAAACGGCGGACACGGCAAGCACGACGGAGCACTCGTTCAGGACAGCTACATCGGCAATGACAAAGCGCTTGAAATAGCTGTTGCGGACAGCAAGCTGTCAGAAAATGACCTTATACACAAAAAGGCAAGGCTCGACGATGATGACGGCATAGTTGTTTATGAAATAACATTGAAAACAGCAAACGAAAAGTATGAATATGAAATCAATGCTACGACAGGCGAAATCATTGAGTCGGAGCATAAAACTGTAAAAAACAAAAACGGTAAATAAGAAAAAGGCTTACAAACGGAGGTCCGTTTGTAAGCCTTTTTTTGTCAGCAGAGGTTTTGTCGCCCGACGATCTGCTGAAGCGTCAGGCTCCCCTGTGTAAGGGGAGCTGTCAGCACGAGTTGTTTACAACTCGATGCGACTGAGGGGTTGTAGCCGTGTAAGAGTAAGCCAAACAATCCCTCCGTCACGGCAAGCCGTGCCACCTCCCTTTGCACAAGGGAGGCGAAATAGTAGCCACATCTGTGGCGGTAGGGCGAGTTTGCAAGTGTCAAATGTTTCGGTGGGCTTTCAGCCCCGCCAGTAACATGCCCTTATAGGGCTGAGCAAGCCACCGGCTTAGCTGGTGGTTATGACTGTCAGCAGAGGGAGCGATCCCGCCGCAGCGTCAGGCTCCTTCCGGGAGGGAGCTGTCGAGCGAATGCGAGACTGAGGGAGAGTTCGTAATGATAAAATTCAGCAAAACGGGACTATAACGCAGGCTCATTCTGTCACATTGAGTTGCGTGCAACTCATAGCCGTGCCACCTTCCAAACCGATGAACTTCATTCTTATGAAAGAGGAAGGCTTTGAATTACCGCACTTAATTAAAGCAACGCAAACGGTTTTGAAAAATACATCATCCGTTTTTGATAAGGTCGGCTAACTCACCGGCGAGAATTTCCGCTGAATATCGTGCTTCTTCAAGTGTATTTCCGTCAGTTCCTATTTCAAGAAGCAGGCTCAGAGGGCCGTAGTCCTGATTGTAGGTATTCTGCTTGACGTTTATAGGACGGCAAAAGTCGGTGTAATTGTCCTCAAGTCTGCGCTGAAGCTTTACGGCAAATGCGAGATTTTCTTCCCAATTCGGGTGATCGTACAGAGTGTCCGAGCCGATAACGCTCATGACCTGCGCCGCACGCTTGCCGTCGACAGCGCAGATGACCTTTGCTTTTTCACCGCTTGACAGCTCAAGACCGTCACGGTGAATGTCAAAAACGTATTTAATCGACGGATATTTCCGCAGGGTTCGTCTTATGACCGTTCCCGATTCGGTGTAGGAGTCATAAAAGTCATCGACCGTCGCATCTATCGCCACAGCGTGGTGAAGCGTTCTGATGCCGTTTTTTTCAAACACCTCAGCCATCAGAGCACCGATGGATACCACGTTTTCCTCATTGTTTTTTGACCGTGTGACATACGGATCATCAAGCGGATCTGACAGCACACCGTCGGGGGTATAAGCCTCCGTGCCGTGTGTATGTACTATCAAAACGGTGTATTCGTCCGTTTCTTCGTATTCGGGGAGCGTAAAATCCTTGTAATCGTCTGCATCAAGCTCGTGTTTTGAGTTGTTTTTGATATACATCTTTCCGCCGTTTGATTCCCTTGCAAGCGATATCGGCACGATAGCACGGTGTCCCTCGGGAACGAGGTTGTAGTTAAATCCGTATATATCATCGGGCAGAACGTCACGGTTTAAATAGTAATATTCGAAAAGTCCCAGCGGCATCTGGTCATCAATGCCGAGAATAAACGGCACTTCAACTGTGATGTTATTCCTCTCCGCCTCTGTTTCGGGGTTGGGTGCGGTTGTATCCGTGTCGGCTGAAACAGTGCTTTCCTCTGCGATGCCAGATGCGCCGAAAACGTAAGATGCCCCGTCCTCGGCGGTGAAAATAAGACCGAGCAAAAGGCATAGAAGCGCCGCAGGATAAATAACGTAAGAGCGTAAGCAGGTGAAAAATTTTTCCCTTTTCAGCCCCCTTTGAATATTCGACGGGGTGTTTTCCTTGAGCTTTAAAAAATCAATATCCGTGTTTTTCATATACTTCCTCCTGTATGTACTGATAAAGTATATGACGGCGCAAATGATTTTATGACTGCAAAAGAAAAATATCCGTGTTTAAACGGATATTTTCGGCAGGTTTAATTATTTGATTGCATCGATTATTTTTTCGTAAAGCGTTGTGCTTTCAAAAGCTTTTGCACGTTTTAAGGCTTTGCTTTTAAGCTCTTCGGCAAGTGTCGGTGAATTATAAATATTTTCTACGGCATCTGCGATTGCCACTTCATCAATTGGCACGATCATTCCGTATACTTCGCCGTTTTCTGTAAGTATTTCCTCCATACCTGTACAGTTTGTAACCACACAGGGCTTGCCGAGTATCAAAGCTTCTATCGTCGTCGTGGAAAGTCCCTCATATATCGAGGTGCTGATATAAATGTCGCTTTGCGCCATATAAGAATATGGATTATTGCTTGCACCGACAAAGATGACATTGTCAAGTCCGAGCTCTTGTTTTTGCTTCAAAAGCTCCTTTTCTTCATCTCCGCCGCCTACGATGTAGCAACAAAAATCAAGTCCTCTGTCATTAAGTGTTTTGCAGACCTTCAAAAGTAAAGAATAGTTTTTTGATTCGTGCAATCTGCCCACGGCGCATATAGTAAATTTTTTCTTTTCAAAACTTTTTTCAGCGGAAAGCGACAATATTTTATCAATATCGAATAAATTATATGTCACGCATGTGGTGTTGTCAATTTTAAAAAGTTCTTCAAATGATTTTTTTGCCTGATTTGAAACACACAGTATTTTATCGAATTTTTTATATGCTTCTATTGCTTCGTCACCTGTTTTAAAACCGGCGAATCCGTTGCCGCATTTGATATAATCGCTGTGTACCCAGATGATCTTTTTGGCATCGCTGTTTGAACCGGAAATCATTTTTGCAATATTTCCCCTGTTAAATGCCATTTCGACATCATATTTTTCTTTTACGACCTTTTTATATTGCTTTTCTGCGGGAAGTGTCAAAAGATGCTTTTTCCATTTTTCATAAAATCTCAAAAATCCTTTTACACGAAGACCGAATGGGTGAGGCTCTTTCAAAAGTAACGACAATTTAACCTTTGGAGAAAGTAAGTTTGCCAGAGTAAAATCGTTTATTTCTATTTTTACGGTGACATCGTGTCCGTTTTCGGCAAGTGCGTTTGCAAAATTAACAAGTGCACGGGAAACGCCCGATATGTGTAATCCGTGATTCAAAATAAGTATTTTCATAAAAACCTACTCTTTTTTTATTAATTTTATCACAGCGGTACATAAAAGTCAAGCAAACATTATATGAAGTTTTGAAAAAAACTATTGCATAATATAAGTTTATGTGTTATCATAGATTATGGATAATTATACTGTGTTTTCGGAGGTAGTTATGGCTAAGGTAAGCATAATAATTCCTGTTCACAATACGTCAATGTATCTTGACAGATGCTTCGGAAGCTGCCTGTCACAGACTCTTGACGATATAGAGATAATTGCCGTTGACGACTTATCAACAGATAACAGCCGTGATATAATAAAGCAGTATGCGGAAAAATATCAAGGTAAATTCAGAGGCATATATCTTCCCGAAAACATCCGTCAGGGCGGTGCGAGAAACGTAGGAATAAGAGAAGCTGTCGGCGAGTATCTTCTGTTTTTGGACAGCGACGACTTCATAAAGCCCGATATGTGCCGTGCGTTATATGAAAACGCAAACGGCGCAGACCTTTCAGGCGGAGATTGCTGCATCTTTGAGGAAAACGGAAAGGAAATTTCACAGACGCTTCCCTATACGGAATCCGATGTCGGCGTGATGAATGAAGAAAAACGGCTTAAATACCTGTCATCCTGCGGTCTTTTCTGGACAAGGATATATAAACGTGACTTTATCATCGAAAACGGTCTGTTTTTTCCCGAAAGGCTGTTTTTTGAGGATGCGTGGTTCAATTTTATGACAGGGCTTCACGCAAAAACAATACATAAATGTAATGGCGATTTCTATTGCTATTTCCAAAGCCCGAACTCGACCACGAGAAACAAAAAGGATAAACGTAAGTTTGAGCGTCTTAAAATAACCGACAGAATTTTCGATGACTGTCTTGAAAGAGGGCTTTACGAAAAACACAAAAATGCTGTAGATGCGAAGTTTTTGTCTATGAGCGTGTCAAATCTTCTTTATACCTGCTTTGATAATTACGAGCGTGAGGAAATTGACAAAATATACAATATAAAAGAAAGTGTCAAAAAGCGTCTTCCCGATTATAAAAAAACGTACGCATATAAAAACACGGTAAAGGGTGAGGGAAAATATTATCTTGACCTTACGATGATCTCCCCTAAGCTCTCGACATTTATTTTTACACATCAGTCAAATATTTTCATAAGAGTATTCAGAAAGGTGCTTTTCCTTATTAAATACGGAAAATAATTAAAAATGCTTGCGAAAATAAAAAAGCTCCGACATAAGATTTATCTCGGAATTTACGGACACTGTCCGATAAAAAAGAACAAAATAATCGCTTGGAACAGCCTTTTTAAAGGCTTCGGCGACAGCCCGAAATACATAATTGAATATCTGTGCGAAAATTTCCCCGATAAATACGATATCGTTTGGGTGTACGACAGAACAAAGTCGCCTCCGAAGGACTTGCCGTGCGGCGTGCGTGCCGTGCAGTATTTTTCGATAGAATATCTTAAAGAGATTTCGACGGCAAAAATAATCATTTCCAATATCAGAACGGGCGATATGCACTATTTCAACAAAAGAAAAGGGCAGTTTTACATACAGACGTGGCACAGCTCGATAAGACTCAAAAAAATCGAGGGCGATGCTGTCAAATTTTTGGGCGAGGATTACGCAAAGCGTGCCAAAACAGACTCCGATAAGTGCGACCTTATCGTGTCCGGCTGTAAATTCAGCACGGATATTTTCAAAAATTCGTTCTGGTATGACGGCGACATCCTTGAGGGCGGAACACCGAGGTGCGACATCTTTTTCAAGGACAACGCCGAAAGCTGTGAAAAGGTCAGAAAATATTTTTCGCTTGATAAGGGTACTAAGACCGTGCTTTATGCACCGACCTTCAGAGATTCCGAATGTGATGCGCTTCACGGCATTGACTGTGAGGGTATAATAAATGCTTTGCAGGCGAAATTCGGCGGAAAGTGGGCATTTCTGTACCGCTTGCATCCGAATGTTGCAAAGGACATAACACCGCCGTGCGGCGGTGCTTACGATGCGACGTCTTACCCCGATATTCAGGAGCTTATCGCATCGTGTGACCTTCTTATAACCGACTATTCATCGTGTATGTTCGATATGGCGATACGCAAAATGCCGTGTGTTTTGTACGTTCCCGATATGGAAAAATACCTATCTGATGAGCGTGGATTTTATTTCGGCATCGACGAGCTTCCTTTTCCGTATGCGCTTGACAACGAAGCACTCACCGAATATATAACGAATTTCGATACCGCAGGATATGAAAACAAAATAAATGAATTTCTCGCAAATGTCGGAAGCTATGAAAACGGTACATCGTGCAAGGCTCTTGCCGAAAAAATTGCGGAAATAACAAAATAAAGAGGGTGTTAAAATGATAATAGGTTATACAACAGGCGTATTTGATCTTTTTCACATAGGACACTTGAATATTTTAAAGCGTGCAAAGGAAAAATGTGATTTTCTCATCGTCGGTGTCAGCACTGACGAGCTTGTTATGCAGTACAAAAACAAGACTCCCGTTATCTCATTCGAGGAAAGAGTGCAGATAGTCGAGGCGATAAAGTACGTCGACAAGGTCGTACCGCAGACACACAGGGATAAGTTTGCCGCTTGGGAGGAATACAAGTTCGACCGTATGTTTGTCGGCGACGACTGGAAGGGCTCGCCCCTTTTTACGGAGCTTGAGGAAAAATTCAAGCCCTTCGGCGTTGAAATAGTATATTTCCCCTATACCGAGGGAACATCGTCAACGATGCTCAAAAAGGCGCTTGCCACATTAACAAGTAAATAAATCGGAGTTAACTATGAAAGACATAAAATTACAAGGACAGATAAAAAATGAATCCCGTATGATCTGCGACGGTGTAAAACACACGTTTGTACAGACACCTAAGGAGTCGCCCTACGGCCCGAACAAAATAAACATCGTGCAGTTTGATCCGAAAAATGAAAAATTCCGTGTTGATGTTTTGCCGTGCGCAACGTATGCAAATGAGCTTCGTGTGGTAACAACGCTGTGCGAAAGACTCGACAAGGAAACAGATATGACACCTGTTGCCGCTGTCAACGGTGACTTGTGGATGGTGTCCTATGCACACGCAAGAATTGAGGGTAAGGGAACGTCATACGGCGGTGCATCAGACCCCGTTGTTAAAAAATCAATGACAACGCCCCGTGGCTTCAACATTTACGGCGGTGAGATAATCTCAACGGCGCACATAGTTAAAGAAACACCGTTTGAGGGTGAGTTCTGGGCATACGGCTTCACAGATGACGGACGTATGGCAATGGGTAACCCCACGGCTGAAATAACGGTCAAGAACATTACAAAGGGCATTTCGGTCGAGGTTGAGGGACTCAACAGACTTCCCGCTGACAATGCGCTTATTATGTACACGGACAGACTGCTTAATGAGGGTGATTATGCCCTTGACGATGCGTACGAGGTGCGCATAAATACAGGCTGTGATTACACCGTGCGCCACGGTGAGGTCATAACAGGTAAGGTCGATAAAATATTCGCCCCCGAAACACCCGAAAATCCCGAAAAGATAAAGGAAGATCAGATAGTTCTCACCGCAAGAGGAGAGGCGTTACCGCTTATAAACGGCTTTGACGTTGACGATGAAATCGAAATATCGGTAAATGTCGTTGACACCGCAGGCATCGATACGGCAATATGGCAAGAGATAACAAATGCTGTCGGCGGTCACATCTGCTTTGCAAAACAGGGTGTGCTGACAGGTGAGGATCCGAGCTGTAACTATCCCGCAACGATAATCGGATGCGACAAGGACGGCACGATGATGTTCATAACAATGGACGGCCGCCGTGAGGATTCCATCGGCTCAAATCCGCAGAATCTCCCCGTTTTAGCAACAGACCTCGACCTTTATAACGCATTTTTGGTTGACGGCGGCGGCTCGGCAACGCTCGTCACACGCACAGATGACGGCGCATATAAGATAATAAATACTCCCTGCGACCCGGGCGACGAACCCCGACCTGTCATAAACGCAGTTGTATTGTCACTTAAATAAAATAAAACAGAACGGCTCAAATTTTCTTAACTTGAGCCGTTCTTTTGATTATGTAGGCGCAATATGCCACGAATAAAACGAACGAAGCCGGGCGATGTCACCATTATCAACTTTCAACTTTTAACTTTCCACTTTCAACTCTATTTATGATACCCCGTCTGCGCCTCTATCGTACACGCACGGTAGAGCTGCTCGGATAAAATGACACGCATCAAGCGGTGCGGAAACGTCATATCGGACACAGAAAGACGGAAATCACACGCAGATTTTACCTTATCGGCAAGTCCGTGAGATGAGCCGATAATGAATACCGCCTCCGAAAAGCCCTTGTGCGGAAGCTCGGTGAGCATTTTTGAAAGCGCCTCGCTCGTCACCTTTTTGCCCTCAACGCAAAGCGCGATTTTGTATGCGCCCTGCGGAATTGACGAGAGGATCTTTTCTCCCTCCGCATCAAGTATCGCCTTAATCTGTGCCTCATTCGGCTCATCGGGCGGTCTTTTTTCTTTTATTTCAATATTTTTAAGCTTGCAAAAGCCCTTTATGCGTTTTTCGTATTCAGCTACGGCATCGGCAAAAAACTTGTCCTTTATATTGCCGACGTATATTATTGTAAAATTGACCATAAAAACCTCACGGAAAAAGGAAAAGCACGATAAAATCAAGTGCGATAACGGCAGATATTGCGACTATAAAATATATAAGCACACGTGACTTTTCTTTTCTTTCGTTGTATTTTCGGCAAAGCCGTACACGCTCATCATACGGTATTTTCGGTGAAAGCTCCTCAGGGGTTACCTTTTCTTTCGGATTGCCTCTGTTCATTATCAGATACGTGAAGAACAAAACGCACAAAATCCCAGCCAATGCATACACCGACACGGGAAAAAGCGGAAAATACCTTTTTTCAAGCTGTAAAAGTCCTTGATAAAATAGCTCAAACACACAGAAAAGTCCTGCAATGATCAGCAGCTTCCGTCCGTTTTTCTTTCGTCTTTGAAGCTCTGACGTATTGTTTTCTTCTTTTTCGTAATATCTTTGCTTCTTCTTTTTCTTTTTACTCATTTTCGAGGGTGTCCTCCAGAATTCTGCATACCTCACTTACCACCGCATCTCTTATGCCTGTTCTGCCAAGCGTGCTGTCGGCACGGAATTCGTACGTGTTGGTTGAAGTCGGCGTTGAAATGCCGATATAAACAAGCCCCACGGGCTTTTCCTCACTTCCGCCGTCGGGCCCTGCAATACCCGTAACGGACACGGCAACGTCAGCACCGAAGACGGATTTTGCACCCTTTACCATTTCGTATGCCGTTTCCCTTGACACAGCGCCGTGACGCTCCAGCGTTTTTTCTTTAACGTCAATAAGCTCGCTTTTTATTCTGTTTGCGTAAGTCACCACGGAGCCGAGAAATACACTTGAAACACCGGGCGTATCCGTAAATGTCTTTGCAAGAAGTCCGCCCGTACAGCTTTCGGCAAACGTAATTGTCATTTCTCTTTCTTTAAGTATTGATATTATTTTTTCAAAACGGTTCATAAAAGCCTCTTTTTTATAAATTTCGATTTTCCTATTTAAAAATCCGGAAATATGTGGTATAGTTAACAAAAAAGTATTCGGAGAAACGTATGAAATACAACTGCGACCTTCATGTGCACACCTCGTTTTCCTTTGACGGAGAGCGTGCCGAAAATCCTTTAAAAACGGCTGATGAAGCCTATAAAAAGGGATTTGAATATATTGCGCTTACAGATCATCTTGACGTCAACAGCGAAATTGAGCATCTGTATGCCCCCATCGACCTTGACACGAGAAAATATGAGTGCTTGAAAGCAAAGGACGAATTAAAGGGCAAAATTACCGTTTTGCACGGTATTGAGCTTGGGCAGATGACACAGTACCCGAAACAGTCGGAAAAGTATCTTGAAAAGTACGATTTTGATTTTGTTCTCGGTTCGCTTCACAACGTGAAAAATATGCCCGATTTTGCGCTTATAGACTACAAAAACTATACCCCCGACGATTATATAACCCTTTGGTGTGTCTATCTTGACGAGCTTTACGAGCTTGCAAAATTCGACGGTATAAACTCCCTTTCGCACCTAACGTATCCGCTTCGCTACTACAAGAAAAACGGTTTTTCGCTCGACCTTTCAAAGTACGAGGACAAGCTTTGCAAAATTCTTGACTGCATTATCAAAAAGGGTGTTTATCTTGAAGTCAATTCATCGGGCTTCCGCCAGGGAATGGACGCACCGCTTCCCGATGACACCGTGTTATCTATGTACTTCAACCTCGGTGGACGGATGATAACAGTCGGCTCCGACAGCCACACACCAAGTGACATCGGTGCTGACTTCGAAGCCCTTGAAAAGTATATAAAATACGGTTTTACGGTTTTTAATCCCAACTGAATTTCGTCGGTGTGCCGACCTCGCAAAGGTCTTTAAAATCCCCTTGACGAAGCACCTCGTAAACGGCTATTGCCGCTGAATTTGACAAATTCAGACTGCGGAGCCCGTCACGCATGGGTATGCGCACGCACGTGTCGGGGTTAGCTTGCAAAAGCTCCTCGGGCAGTCCCTTCGTTTCCTTTCCGAAAACGAGGAAAACACGCTCGGGATATTTGACATCCGTGTGCTTTTTGGGCGCTTTTGTCGAGAAAAAGTACATTTTCTCATCTTTATTCTGAGTTAAAAAATCATCGAGCGAATCATAGTATGTTATATCGAGCAGGTGCCAATAGTCAAGCCCTGCTCTTTTTAATTTTCTGTCGTCTATCTCAAAGCCCATCGGCTTTACAAGGTGAAGACTTGCGCCGACTGCCGCACACGTTCTTGCGATATTGCCCGTGTTCTGGGGAATTTCAGGTTCAATGAGCGCAATGTTAATGTTGTTTTTTCCGTTCATTTTACTTTCCTATATATTTGTCGATTATAAATCTGGGACGTTCCTTCGTTTCAAGGTAAATTTTGCCTATATACTCACCGACAACACCTATGGCGAAGAGTTGAAGACCGCCGATGCCCCAGATGGAAACGATAAGCGATGTCCAGCCAAGCTCCGTGTGCCCTGTGAAGTGGCGCACAAGCGAATAAGCTAGCATGATAATGCTTGCGAAAAGAAGCAAAACGCCGAGTGTGGTTATAAATCTTATCGGCTTTATTGACAGCGACGTAATACCGTCAACGGCAAAGGAAAGCATCTTTTTGAGGGGATACTTACTTTCTCCGTATTCTCTTACACCCCTTTCGTACATTACCGTACCCGTTTTGAAGCCTATCATCGGCACGATGCCTCGCAAAAAGAGGTTGACCTCCTTGAAGTTTTCAAGCTCATGAAGCGCACGGCGGCTCATAAGTCGGTAGTCTGCGTGGTCGTAAATGACGTCAGCACCCATAAAACGCATAAATTTATAAAATCCCTGTGCCGTGGCACGCTTGAAAAGCGTGTCCTTTTCACGCTTACTGCGCACACCGTAAACTATTTCACAGCCGTCTTCAAACTCGTCAAGCATCTTTTCAACGGCACCGATATCGTCCTGCAAGTCCGCATCGAGCGACACGGCGCAGTCACATTCGTCCTTGACGGTCATAAGGCCTGCTAAAAGCGCATTCTGATGTCCCTTGTTGCGTGAAAGCTTGATACCCTTTATAAGTATGTTTTCTTCCGTATATTTTTCAATAAGCTCCCACGTTTTGTCCTTTGAGCCGTCGTTTACGAAAACGATTCGGCTGTTTTCTGATATTCTGCCCCTTTTTATCATATCCGACATAAGCTCAGAAAGCGCCTTTTCAGTCGTGGGGAGCGTTTCCTCCTCGTTGTAGCAGGGTACGACAAGATATAGAACTGTACTCATTTTTACTCCTTATTTCCAGAATTCAAACGTATTTTTCAGCTCTGCTGAAAGCTGTGATATTTTAAGTGAATTGCACGCATAATCCCAAATCATTGAAACGTTGAGCGCAAGGGCGATAAACATAGATATGACAAGCGCATATTCGATTATTTTTCTTACGCTTTGGTTATTTTCATACTTTCTGTAAAGCATAAACAGTATGATGAACGCACCGACCACACTCTGCCACGTGAAGTCAACACAATATCTTACGCCGTAACCGCTTTCCCAGATGGAGTAAATGACGGCAAACGGCAAAATAACACAGCAAAGAAGCCACAAAAGCACAAACGGAAGCCTGTTCTTTTTCTCCGTACATTTCACCGCACGGGGCAAAAGGACATACGAGAGCATTGCGGGGACTCTTATAAACTCACCTATGGCATATCTGTTTGCGATGAAGTAATATCCGTTTACACCGAGGTCGGAGAAGTTTGAGAAGATAAACGGAAATTCGGGCTTTATCACGGGGAATGCAAACAGGAAGTTATAAAATCCGATGAACGCCATCTGCGGTGAAAATTCAGATTTTGTAAAATCGTTTATTGTTAAGGAATACTGTATTCCGAAGTCCAGAAACGAATCAAACCGTACGTAGTTGTATATCATCTGCGCACCGCCGATGACGGCAAAGGGAATTAAAGATGCGCACAGAAAGCCGATCTTCGGCTGTTTTTCCTTGACGATGCGTATGAAATGAACGGCAAGGAATGCCACCGCCGCAACGCACCAGACGGCTGTCGTCGGACGGCATAAAACCGCAAGGGAAAAGAAGACCGAGGAAAAGCAAAGCTTTATTTTTGATATTTTTTCTGTGAAAATTCCGCTTGACACGAGGAAATACGCACCGAGGGTAACGAACATAAAGCCCGAATTTTGCGCTATTTCGTAGAAATTCGGTGTCATAAAGCAGAACCACACACCCGATGAAACAATGAGCGTTAAAAGTGTGGAAACATACACACCGAGCGTTATATCGGAAAAGAACCTTTCGCAAAGCTTTTTGAAGAACAGCGCAAGGAACACAAGCCCGACAGCGCCGAAGATGAACACCGCCCAGGCGGAGGAAAAATATGCGCCCGTCAGAAGATGAAACGGCAAGAAAAGCAGTACGACGGGGGCAATTCCGTAGTAAGAGTAATATTTACCCTCGTACATAACGTGGTCCCAGGCGGAGCTTACACCCGACTCCTTACGCTCGCTCCAGTCGTAGGGGTTTTCAAGCTCAAGAAGCTCTTTTTCCACCTCACGGTCAAGCGTTATTTTGCCCGATGCAAAGGCGTCAACAAGCTCCTTCGTTATCTGGTTTCCGCCTTCTTGCGCTATTGACTGCGTGATGTTCGCCGTAAGCGCAAATGCTGTGATAACGCAAATGATGCACACCGCCGCCGTTATCGAGCGCACACAGAGGGGACATTCTGAAAGCTTTTCCTTCGCCATTCCGCTTTTCAGCAGGAAATACGCAAGATAAGCTGTCAAAACTATAAGACCTACACGCAAAAACGAGAAGCTTATGGGAATATCCTCGTTAAGAGTTATGCCGTTTTCGTTAAAGGACACCGTGCCGTCAAATTTTGAAAATTTAATTTTCAGATTGCCGACTTGCCCCGAAAACTGACAGTTTATATATTTCGTTCTGTCAACTCCCTTGGTGAACGTACCCGACACAAGACCTGTGCGCAGGGTGTAGGAGGAATTCGTTTCGTCGGTAAAATCAACCGTATAATTGACCGTCTCCCCGCCCGTGTAAAGCACGTCGGCGAATATCGTGCCGACCTTTTTGCCGACGTTTTTAAATTCAATGTAGGGCGTGGGAGAGGTGCTTACGTATTTTCCGTCTTTATATTCAAAGCCCGAAAGCGTTGCGTTTTCAAGCGAAAGCGTGGTTTTTTCATAGTCGCCGTTCAATTTGAACGACGTGAAATTGAAAATAAACAATTCCGCAAGAAGCGTCAGAATAAGCACCGCAAGCATAAAAAATGCAGGCGTTTTTATATATCTTTTCATAGTATAACCTCAAATTTATTCTGTGTAAAAACAGTCAAATTTTCAAATAATCGGATTTTCGCAAATGTATTTGTATATCCGTTCATGATCCTTTGTGTCACGGATGATATGGTCGTGGTACGGGCGATGCCATATATACATTCCGTATTTTCCATTGCAAAACCGTTTGAATGCAGATACAAATTGCGGAACGACCGAATGTCGTCCCGTACAGGATCCCCGACACGTGACAATATACATTTTCTGTTTTTGGTGCACATCGTGATGAAATATGCGCCGGGAGTGCTGTAATCGAAATTTTTCAGCCGTGTCGGTTTTCGTTAAGGTAATTCGTTTTCCATTTTATTATTCGTTTGTTTTATAATCATATCAAACAAGCGCCCCGCCCGTCCCCCCTCGGGCAGGGGGCGCATACACCGCCGTGCGGTGTATATTAACGTGATATCATTGTGTGCTTCGCACACGTATACATAATACATTATAGGTCACAAATGGAAAAAAATCAAGAACAATGGGTTATCTTTTTATTTATAAGTGAAAAAGATTTTAAAATAACGGAAAAATTATAAAAAAGCATTGATTTTCTTGACGTTTTATTATATAATAAGTTAATGTGAATAGTTTTACTGTCGCAAAAGTATGGCAAAGGAGAAACGTATGTCGGTTTTTACGTACATTTTGGGAATGTATAAGACGAACTGTTATCTTATAACGGACGGCAAAGACGCCGTGATCGTCGATCCTGCCGACAGAGCCGGTTATCTTTTGTCAAAGCTTGAAGAAAAGGGGCTTTCGCTTAAACGGATACTTCTCACCCACGCTCATTTTGACCATATAATGGCAACGAACGAATTGAAAGCGCAAACGTGTGCTGTTGTATGTGCAGGGTTCCCCGATAAAGAGGGCTTGCAGGACGTTGAAAAATCGTACCTGCTTCAGCTCGGACGGAGGACCGAGGGTATCAAGGCTGACGTGCTTTTCACCCACGGCGACACGTTTTGCGAGCTTGGTGAAAACGTCACGGTTCTTCTGACAGCAGGACACACAAAGGGCTCTGTTTGCTACGTTATAGGGCGTGACATCTTCTGCGGCGACCTTGTTTTTAAGGACGGCTTCGGCAGATGCAACCTTTACGGCGGTAACGAGGGCGAAATGGTAAAGTCGCTTAAAATGCTCCGTGAATTTTTCACGGTAAACGGTACGGACTACGTTTTGCGTCCGGGCCACGGCGACAAGCTCACAGCGGAATATTTTATGAAACAAGCGGATTTTTTGAACAGATAAACGGAGAGTTATTATGAACTACGGATATATTGCAGACCTGCTTTTTCCCGACGTCACTCTGACACCTGAGGAAATTGAAGCAAGATACCCCAAAAGACAGCTTCCCGAGGGCGCAAAGGTAACGAGATTTGCTCCTTCCCCCACAGGCTTCGTGCATTTCGGCGGACTTTTCCCGTCAACCGTGTGCGAAAGACTTGCGCATCAGTCGGGCGGCGTGTTCTATTTGAGAATTGAGGACACGGACGACAAGCGTGAAGTACCGGGTGCGGCGCAGGCGCTTATAAAAACGCTTGCAATGTACGGCATTAAATTCGACGAGGGCGCAGCGCTTTCGGAAGACGGCGGAATTTGCGACAACGGCGCTTACGGCCCGTACAAGCAGAGCCAGCGAGCTGAAATATACCGAGTTTATGCCAAAAAGCTTGTAAGTGAGGGTAAGGCTTACCCCTGCTTCACAACGGAAGAGGAACTGCAAGAGCTTAATGCGCAGGACAAAAAGGCTGAAGTAAAGAGCCGTGAATGGACACCTGAGCTTGAGGCACAGCAAAAGGCTGAAATGCTGAAGCTCCGTGAGATAACAGAGGAAGAGATCAAGGAACACCTTGAAAAAGGCCATCCGTTTGTGCTCCGTATGCTTGCAAAAACAGACGGTGAGCGCAAAATAAAGGTCACAGACCTTGTAAAGGGCACGCTGGAGCTTCCCGAAAACGACAAGGACGAGGTGCTTTTAAAGAGCAACGGTATCCCCACATATCACTTTGCGCACGCAGTTGACGACCATCTGATGGGCACGACGCACGTCGTAAGAGGTGAGGAATGGCTGCCGAGCCTGCCCCGTCATCTGATGCTTTTCGATTATCTCGGATTCAAAGCCCCCAAATATCTGCACATTGCGCAGATAATGCGTCTTGACGAGGAGGGCAACAAAAAGAAGCTTTCAAAGCGTGATATGGGCGCATCGCTTGACGATTACGCAAAAATGGGCATCGCCCCCGAATGTGTAAGGGAATATATAATGACGCTCCTGAACTCAAACTATGAGGAATGGCATATGCAGAATCCCGACAAGAGCCCCGACGATTTTCCGTTTTCTATAAAGAAAATGAGCATTTCGGGATGCCTTTTCGACTTCAACAAGCTCAACGACGTTTCCAAAAACGTCATCTGCAAAATGACAGCCGACAAGGTCTACGAGGACACGGCAAAGTGGGCTGAGGAATTCGATAAAGAATTTTATGACGTATTCACGAAATGCCCCGAATACGCAAAGAAGATACTTGCAATAGGCAGAGGCGGAAACAAGCCCCGCAAGGACATTGCAACGTGGGCAGACGTTAAGCCTTACGTAAGCTACTTCTACGATGAGCTGTTTACAAAAGAGGCTGACTTTGATGAAAAGTTCGATAAAGCCGACGTTAAAAAGGCTTTGACGCTTTACCTTGAAAAATATAATAAAGATGCAGATAATTCCGCTTGGTTCGATTCCATTAAGGAAATAGCTTCAGAGATCGGCTTTGCCCCGGAAATGAAGCTTTATAAGAAAAACCCCGAGGAATATAAAGGCCACGTCGGTGACGTAAGCTCGTTCGTACGTCTTGCCGTAACGGGCAGAACGAACACACCGGACCTTTTCGAGATAATCTCGGTCATGGGTGAGGAAATGATGAAGAACCGAATTGAGAGTGTAATATCCTCTCTTTGATAAGATAGGCAGGGAAAAAAATGGAAAACACATCGAACTTCATACACGACATTATAAACAAAGACCTTGAAGCAAACCCCGAGCTCAAAGTACACACAAGATTTCCGCCTGAGCCTAACGGATACCTCCACATAGGCCATTGCAAGGCGCTTGTTATTGACTTCGGCACGGCGAAAAAATACGGCGGTATGTGCAACCTCCGTATGGACGACACAAATCCCGCAAAGGAAGACACGGAATTTGTCGATGCTATAAAAGAGGACATTCATTGGCTCGGCTTTGACTGGGACGACAGATTTTTCTACGGCTCGGATTATTTTGAAATAACGTACGGAATTGCAGAAAGACTTATAAAAGACGGTCTTGCATACGTTTGCGAGCTTACACCCGAGCAGTTCAGAGAATACAGAGGCGACACGTCGCATCCCGCTATCTCGCCGTACCGTGACAGACCGATAGAGGAAAACCTTGATCTTTTCCGCCGTATGCGTGACGGTGAATTTCCCGAGGGTAAATATACGCTCCGTGCAAAGATAGATCTTGCATCGGGTAACTTCAATATGCGTGACCCTGTTTTGTACCGCATACGCTTCATTGACCACCACCGTCAGGGTAAAAAGTGGTGCATCTTCCCGATGTACGACTTTGCGCATCCCATTCAGGATGCAATAGAGGGTATCACCCACAGCCTTTGCTCGCTTGAGTATGAGGACCACAGACCGCTTTATAATTGGGTAGTTGAGCACGCTTGCCTTGAGGGTAAGCCCCGTCAGATCGAATTTGCAAGACTTAACGTAACGTACACGGTAATGAGCAAGAGATATCTGCGCTCGCTTGTCGAGGGCGGACTCGTTGACGGCTGGGACGATCCCAGAATGCCCACGCTTTGCGGACTTCGCCGCCGCGGATTTACATCGGGAGCAATACTTGACTTCTGCGAAAGAATCGGTGTTGCAAAGTCAAACAGCATGGTTGATATTGAGCTTCTGGAGCACTGCGTGCGTGAGGAGCTGAATAAGACAGCACAGCGCAGAATTGCCGTGCTTGATCCCGTTAAGGTAACGGTAACGAATTATCCCGAAGGAAAAACAGAGTATTTCACGGTAACGAATAACCCGAATGACGAAAGCGCCGGCACAAGACAGATCCCCTTCACACGTGAGCTTTACGTTGACAGAGAAGATGTTTCGACAAATCCTCCCCCCAAGTATTTCAGACTCAAAGAGGGTGGCGAGGTACGTCTTATGGGTGCGTATATCGTTAAGTGCGATAAGATAATCACGGATGACGACGGCAACGTTACAGAGGTGCTTTGCACGGCGGATCTTCAGTCCGGCTGCGGCAATCCGTTTGACGGCAGAAAGATAAAGGGTACGATACACTGGCTGTCACAGGCGCACGCCGTAAAAGCAAACGTAATGCTTTACGACAGACTTTTCACAACACCCGATCCGTCTAACCTCCCCGAGGGCAAGACATACAACGATTTCCTTAACCCCGATTCTCTCAAGAAGCTTGAAAACTGCTTTATGGAGCCGTCACTTGCAGAAGCACGCCCCGGCGATAAATTTCAATTTGTAAGAATGGGATATTTCTGTCTTGATACAAAGAACGAAAATACCTTTAACAGGGTGGTTACTTTGAAGGACAGTTATAAAGTACAGTGATATGAAAAATAAGATTCTTATCGGTTTTTATAACTATACGGTCATTGCAACTTATGCCGCACTTATATTCGGTATTTTCGGGATATATTCGGCTATAAAGGGCGATCCGTTCATAGCGATAGTGCTTTTGCTTCTCGCAGGCTCGCTTGATATGTTCGACGGCAGAATTGCAAAAACGAGAAAGAGAACGGCTGACGAAAAGCATTTCGGAATACAGATAGATTCGCTTTGCGATCTTGTCAATTTCGGTGTGCTTCCTACGGCTATCGGCTGGTCGCTCGGACTTGAAGGGTTTGGATTTACAACGCTTTTTGCGCTCTACATTCTGACAGCACAGATACGTCTTGCGTATTTTAACGTTGACGAGTTCAACCGCCAGAACAGAACGACGGAGGGCAGAAAATACTATACAGGTCTTCCTGTTACCTCCTCTGCGCTTCTTTTTCCGTTTGTATATACGTTTTCAGCACCGTTCGGAGCTGAAGCAACAGCGATTTCCTACGGCATAATGATGTTTTTCTGCGCTGTGTTCTTTGTGCTTAACATCAGAATACCCAAGCCGCAGAAGAAAATGATATGTGTTTTTGCCGTTATCGGACTTGCAATGCTCGCTTGTCTTATCTGTTTTAAGCTCAACGGAACGATTTCTTGAGGCTTATAGTTAAGTTGAATAAAAAAAATCTCCTTTTTTGACGTAAGTTATACAACTTTTTTGATATAAGGTATTGCAAAAAAAATAATATTGTGATATAATTAATTTGTAATATGATATCCGCAGTTATAGAATAAACTAATGTTTTTACATGTTTTTCCTCTGATTTGCGATTCTCCTCCTTTTTGTTTATCGCGCTGCGGACATTTGCTTAATAAAAAAACGCCCTTGGGCGTTTTTTTGTTTTGTATGAAAGGCGTACACCGCCCGTTTCAAACCCCATTAATCAAACCCTGTAGGGAGGATATTATCCTACCGCAAGAAACGAAAGATAATAGATAAGAGGTAATAGATAATAGATAAAAAGCGCCATCGCCGCCCCCTTGCAGTTCGCTGTACAGCGAACTGCCGTAGTTGACAAAGTCAACTACACGTTGGCGAAGCAAATTGCCTTGCGGGCGAATGGCGCACACCGCAAGCGGTGTATGAGGTGGCTAAACGCCTTCCCCAGTGGGGGAAGGGGGACCGCTTTAGCGGTGGATGAGGTGTTAATAAAATTGGCGAAAATGGGCTTGAAGCGGGCGATGTAGTTCGTGGCGAACCACGAACTACATGAATCTGCCCCTACAAACATAATGAACGATGGAAGCGCCTACGCTTTATCAAACCCTGTAGGTGAGGATATTATCCTGCCGCAAAAAAACAAAAGATAATAGATAATGGAGAACAGATAAATGACTACGGCATTAAATGCGTAAACGAATGAAATGTCTGTTTGCACGGATAATAAAAAAAGGCGCTGTGCGCCTTTTTCATTATATTTAATTCGCTTTTTCGTACGGTACGGGGTCGGGTGTGTGGACCTCTTTGATGCTTGCACCGACAGCGCTTAACTTGCCGACAATGTCCTCGTAACCTCTTTTTATGTGGTAAATGTCATCGATTACCGTTCTGCCCTTTGCGGCAAGTCCCGCAATGATGACAGCTGCGCCTGCACGCAGGTCAACTGCTCTTACAGGGGCTGCTGAAAATGTTACAGGGCCTTCGACCACAGCAACCTTGCCGTCGACCTTGATGTTTGCGCCCATACGCTTCAGCTCCTCAACGTAACGGAAGCGTGTATCCCATACGCTTTCGGAAAGTCTGCTCGTTCCGCTTGCAAGGCAAAGAAGTGCGCACATCTGCGGATTCATATCGGTCGGAAAACCGGGATAAGGCATTGTTTTGATATTTACGCTTGTAAGCTCACCGCTTCTGGAAACGATAACGGCATCGTCAAGCTCCTCAACGGTAACGCCCATTTCCTCAAGCTTTGCCGTGATCGATTCAAGATGCTTGGGAATTACGTTGTTTATTTTAAGACGTCCGCCCGTTGCCGCCGCCGCTATCATAAAAGTACCTGCTTCTATCATATCGGGGATAATTGCGTACGTACAGCCGTGAAGCGATTCAACGCCCTTTATCTTTATAACGTCCGTGCCGGCACCCGTTATTTCTGCGCCGCACGTGTTAAGGAAGTTTGCAAGGTCAACGATATGCGGTTCTCTTGCTGCGTTTTCAATAACGGTAGTTCCCTTTGCCAATGCCGCCGCAATAATGATATTCATCGTTGCGCCGACGGAAACACCGTCAAAATATACCTGATTTCCGATCATACCGTTTTCGGCAAATGCCTCAACGTATCCGCCCTCAACGTTTACGGTTGCACCGAGTGCCTCAAAGCCCTTTATGTGCTGGTCAATGGGGCGTATACCAAAGTCGCATCCACCGGGGCAGCCGACAGAAGCACGGTGGTATCTGCCAAGCTCCGCACCGATGAGATAGTATGAAGCACGCATTTTGCGTACCAGCTCATAAGGAGATGTGCCGCATCTGCAGTGTGTACAATCGACCTGTATAGTTGTAGAGGAAAGACGCTTGACGACAGCACCCATGCTTTCGAGTATATCGAATGATGCACGCACGTCGCTTATATTCGGAAGATTTTCTAAAGTGCAGGTATCCTTAACGAGAAGGCAAGAAAGTATTACAGCGACAGCCGCATTTTTCATTCCGCTGACTTCTATTTCGCCGTATAGCTCACGCCCGCCGTTTATAACAATATTCTCCATAAAAAGTCCGTTTCCCGACAGCAAAAACGTAATATATAGTAAGGTGTACCGTAAGCCGCCGTATTACAGCACCCATAAAAAAGCATAAAAACACATTCTATATAACTATACCACAAACTATTTAATATTTAAAGGGGATAATACTTAAATTAACGATTATTTTACATATTTTGTACCAAGAAAAAAGCATCTCGAAAAAGCACGCAGGACAGAGGATTTTTGAATGTATCGGATTTTATACACCGTCTTAAATGTAAAGAAATTATTAAAAACCGTTTTTTGCATATCGCTGATATTGTATGAAAAAAACGAAATTTTGTGATTGGGGTACGTTGCAGGGGGGGATATCATCCTCTCGCAAAGAGATAATAGAAAATAGATAAAAAGCGCCATCGCCCACAGCCCCCTTGCAGTTCGCTGTACAGCGAACTGCCGTAGTTGACAAAGTCAACTACACGTGTTGGCGAAGCAAATTGCCTTGCGGGCGAATGGCGCACACCGCTTGCGGTGTATGAGGTGTTTAATATAATTGGCGAAAATGGGCTTGAAGCGGGCGACCAAAGTAGTTCGCTGTACAGCGAACTACACGCCCCTACAAATATAATGAACGATGGAAGCGCCTACGCTTTATCAAACCCTGTAGGGAAGGATATTTATTAAGTTATAATCGCCTTTGGCGAGTTTAGAGTTATGATTGGCTTTGCCAAGTTATGATATGCCTGCGGCATAGTTGTAAACGCTTGCGAAGCAAGCTCATAACGGTGAGCGAAAGCGAGCCTCATAACTAATAATTATCCTCCCGCAAAAAATAATGGATAATAGATAATAGAGAAGAGATAAAAGCGGTGGGTGAGGCATTAATTAATCAACGTAAACGGCGTTTTATATAAAAATTGCCCCGAAAATTTAAATAAAGATGAAAATTTACAAAAATAAATGTAAATTCACTTCACTTTTTTTAAATTATATTATATAATGAAGCAACTATATTTCAGCGTGTCTGATAAAGGTGCGCTTGATTTTAACAAACAAGGAGAGACGTATGAAAAAAACAAGGAGATCCTTGCTCAGGACAGTGTCGTTTTTAACAGCACTTCTTATGGCGGTAAGTACCTTCGCTTGCGGAAACGGCGATGCGGATACAACGTCATCAGAACCGCCGGTAAACGAAGCGGGAGCATCGCTTTCGCTTACAAAAACGGATGCGGGAGAACAGTACAACATAAAGAACGTCACGTATGAGCTTAACACGAAGACCATCGCTGACGGAACGTTCCTTTATTCAGAGGGAAGCCCCGTCAGAAAAGGAAGCGGTATTACGCTCAGCGACGATAAGCTTTCCCTGCTTCAGTTAAGCAAGCTCTTCACAGAGGATGAAAAGACCGTTGTAAAGACGAAGCTGCAGAATAAAACCCCCGACCGTTTGGCGCCTCACGCCTCGCTGTTCATCGGGTTAAGACTTACTGACCCCGGACGCGGTCCTACGGGCAATTCGGGTGTATGGTTTGCAATCCGAGGCAATCAGGTCGGCTTGCGTATCGGTGATTGGCAGACGAGCGGCGGTCACTTCGTTGACAGCCCCGTTGACTTTTCCAAAAAGCGCACGCTTTATATTGAGGATGACCACAAGGAAAACGTAATCACGCTTTTTGCTGATGATGACTCCGGCAAAAAGACGGAGATCTTCCGTATCGTGATTAGCGAAGATAAGTTAAGAGCGTATCTTCCCTCCAACCCCGGTGTTCCCGCACTTGCAAACAAGCTTTCGGAAGCACCCCCCGCAACGGGATATATAGGATTTTTCTCTCACTATTCCGAGCATCCCGTAATTTTTGAGGACTTCACCGTTACGGGCTCAACGAAGGAATATCTCGGAAGCACGTTTGCCGATCCGCTTTTCATCACTGACGTTTTCTCCGATACGTGGGTGGCAACCGATGACGAGGGCAGAACCTCGCTTCAGCACACAGATAAGGCTATCGATTATAAGCAGGTCGGTATGTTCTACTTCATTAACTCATCGGGAAGCGGTAAATACGTAAACCATACGGAGCTTTACTACGGCGACGATAACGGTGCCGGCGGTGTAAAGCGTCTTGAAAACATAATTGCAAATAACGATGCTCACTTCTGGGCAGAGCCGTATTTCGGTTATTACGAAACGATAGATGAATGGATAATAAGAAAGCACGTTCACATGCTCAACGATGCAGGTATCGATTTCATCTTCTTCGATATAACGAACGGCTTGTCGCTCAAGAGATCGTACGAAAAGGTGCTTGACACGTTCTCTGAAATGAGAGAAGAGGGCTGTAAGGTTCCCAAGGTGGTATTCCACTGCGGAACGATTCCCGATAACGTTTCAAAAACACTTCCCGAAATATACTCAAACGTATATTCAAAGGACAGATATAAAGACCTCTGGTTCATGTGGGAGGGTAAGCCCCTCGTATTCGCAGACGATGCAACGGTTGCGAAGATGACGAATGATATCAAGTCGAAATTCACGTTCCGTGACAGCTGGGCGCACACAAAGGGCGAATGGTACACGGATACAAACGGTAAGGGTTGCTGGCCCTGGGCTGACTATTTCCCGCAGGCTGCAGGCTACTCAACGACGGGCAAGCTTGAACAGATGGTGGTAATGTCGGGTTATTGGGCAAACGGCGAGCAGGGACGAAGCTACTCGGCAGGCAGACAGCCTAAAAACTCACAGTTCTCATTTGAGCTTACAACAAACGGCACATCGGGCAAGGGACTTGCTTATCAGGAGCAGTTTGACCGTGCGCACGACACAAATCCGACGGTTCTTATGCTTATCGGCTGGAACGAATGGAGCGCAGGAAGACACTCCACGGATCAGCTTAAAAACGACGGTCAGCTTATTGCAGGCACGTATAAGGTCAACTCAAAGGACCCTGTTAAAAAGTACAGCTATATCGACCTTTTCAGCCCCGAATATTCACGTGATATCGAGCCTGTAAAGGGCATATATAAGGATAACTACTATTACCAGACGGTAGCAAACGTAAGAAAGTTCACGGGAACAAGAGCAATTCCCGCAGCATTCGGTCAAAAGACCATCGATATGACAGCGGGTGCGGTACAGTGGTACTCCGTAGGACCTGAATACCGTGACTATCAGGGTGATACGTTCCACCGTGACTGTGACGGATCGGTCGTTGATTCCTGGTACAAGAACGAAACGGGCAGAAACGACTTTGTTGTTTCGAAGGTATCGGCAGACGCTGACAACGTATACTTCTACGCTGAATGTGCAAATGACATCACCTCGGCTGAGGGAACGAACTGGATGAACCTCTTTATCGATTCCGACTGTAACGCTTCCACGGGCTGGTACGGTTATGACTACGTGATCAACCGTTCACAGAACGGCGGCAAGGCTTCCGTTGAAAAGCTCGCAACAACAGAAAAGAACGCTGAATGGAGTCTTTCCTCCGCAGGCGAAGCTGAATTCAAGGTCGACGGCAAGACGATAGTAATTAAGGTTGCAAAGAGCACGGTTGCCCTCGGCAATACGTTCGACTTCAAGTGGGCTGATAACTCCGTCTCTGACGGTAAGGAAATTATGCAGTTCCTTGATCTTGGCGACGCTGCTCCTAACGGCAGATTCAATTACAGATACACAACAGAATCCGTTACCGCTCCCGTACCTGCGGCGCTTGCAAGCGGTATGACGGTGCTCAAGGCTAACTCCTACAACGCATACGTCGGCGGAGAGCAGGTAATGATAAGCACCTCAAGCACGAAGGCAACGGCAATCGGTGAGCAGGGCAAGATATACGTTCCCGAATCGTTTGCTACGGCAAAGCTCGGGCTTGCATCCGACAAGCTTACGGCTGTAGGCGAGCACTACGGCATCAAATATGTTATGATAAACGATGCGGTAACAGCATCGGGCAAGGTCATAACGGTTTCGGATAACGGTCTTATCGTTATTGCAGACAGCGAAATTACAGATATGAGTGTACTCGACGTTCTTTACAAGGCGTTGATGTAATAGAAATTAAAATTTGAAAGGACACAAGATATGAAAAAGTTTTTATGCAGATCTTTGTCCGTCATCATAGCGGCGCTGATGATATTCAGCGTCGGCTGTGATAAGGGCGACGGCACTACGACGGATAACAGCGTAGGCACGGCTCCCGAAGGCGTGACAAACGACCCCAATTTGGGTGAGCTTAAGCTCACACAGACACAGTACACGGAGAAAACCGAAACTGTAGCCGAAAAATACACCCTTAATATGGACTCTGTTGCCGCAGGTGTATTTTCACAGCCCATGAACGTAAAAATGGGCAGAAATAACAGCTCCTCCGCACAGTTCCTTAAAGAATGTGTTTCACAGCTCAGAGTTATAAAGTCTTTCGGTGAAACGTCAACGTCAATTTATGAAGGTCAGCTTCAGTGCACGATGCCCGGTACGGGATGGGATGCGCTTTACTTCGGTCTTCGTAACACAGGCTACGACCCGACTGTAAACGAGGGCGTATGGTTCGTTATCAAGCAGAACAACATCGGTCTGCGTGTAGGCACATGGCCCAACGCTCCCGGTAACCAGTACGTTTCCTCCCCCGTCAGCTTCGAGGAGGCTCGTCACTTCAAGGTAGTTGACGATCCCGTAAAGAATGAAATATCATTCTTCGCAGATGATGATAGCGGTAAGGAAGTGCTCATCGCACGCGTTGTCATCAAGGGCAGCGAAAGCAACGCTACTGTAGAATTTTATGAAGGCAAAAAGACAACACCTGCATTCACAAACAACTGTGAAGTTCCCAAGAGCGGTCAGGCTTCCTTCTGGTGCCACTATCCTGCCAAGAATGACAAGGTATACGTAAGAAACTTTACGATTACAGGTTCATCTACAATATACAAGACGGACACATCTCCCGACTACCTCTTTACAAAGGATGTATTCTCCGACACTTGGGTAGCGACGGATGACGAGGGCAGAGTTATCGCACCCTCCGATAAGGTTGCAAACGGTAACGACGTCGGTATCTTCTACTTTATGTGGCATCAGGGCTCAGGACGTACACTTTACGACCACAGCAAGGCTTACTACGAAGGCGGTGTTGCAGGTCTTGAAAGTGTTATGAAGCAGGGCTCACAGGGCTTTGCACACTACTGGGCTGAGCCTTACTTCGGCTACTACCACTCCAACGATGCGTGGGTAATCAGAAAGCATATGTATATGCTTAACGATGCAGGCGTTGACTTCCTCTTCTTCGACTACACAAACGGTATCGTTTACGAGGATTCACTCCTTCTCATACTCAACACAATGGCTGATATGCGTGAAGAGGGCTACAACACACCTCAGATCGTATTCCACTGCGGCGACAGCTTTGTAGGCGCATCAAATGCGGCTCTTACAGTTCCCCAGCTCTGGCAGCTCCTTTACTCCGTTGACAGATTCAAGGATCTCTGGTACTTCTATGACGGCAAGCCCTTGATATTTGCACAGAGCGATATCATCGAATCCGATGAAATGACTGATTTCTTCACATTCCGCAGAAGCTGGGCAGACTCCACACAGTCCTGGTACAGCGAAACACGCGGTAACGGCTGCTGGCCTTGGGGCGACGTATTCCAGAAGCCCGGTCTTTCACCCGAGGGTGAGCTTGAGCAGATGATCGTAATGTCTGGTTTCTGGGCAAACGGCACTTGCGGCGCAACAGCGGGCAGAAGCTTCTCAGGCGGTAAACAGCCCGACTCTACAGACTATTCATTCTCACTCGTTAACGACGGTACATCGGGTAAGGGTCTTGCTTATCAGGAGCACTTCAACAACGCTATAGAAAAGAACCCCGGTGTCGTTATGATCGTCGGCTGGAACGAATGGTGGGCAGGTAGATGGGAATCCAACTCCCTTACAAACCATGACGGTATGACGGTTGCAAACACATATAAGGTAGATTCAACAGATCCTTTGAAGAAGAACTACTACGTTGACGCATTCAACCCCGAATTCTCACGTGACGTAGAACCCGTTAAGGGACTTTACAAGGATAACTACTACTATCAGACAGCACTCAACATCAGAAATTACAAGGGTACAAGAGCAATTCCGTCCGCATTCGGTCAGAAGACTATCGACCTTGCAGGCGACAGCACACAGTGGTACGCTGTAGGTCCTGAATTCCGTGATTATCAGGGCGACATCACTCACCGTAACGAGGTTGCTTACGTATCAAACGCAAAGTATGTAAACGAAACAGGCAGAAATGACTTCGTTGTTTCCAAGGTATCGGCAGACAACGACAACGTATACTTCTACGCTGAATGTGCTTCTGACATCACAGCAGCAGAGGGAACGAACTGGATGAACCTCTTCATCGACGTTGACTGTGATGCTAAGACGGGCTGGTACGGTTATGACTACATAATCAACCGTTCACAGAACGGCGACAAGGCTTCCGTTGAAAAGTTCGCAACAACAGAAAAGAACGCTGAATGGAGCCTTTCCTCCGCAGGCGAAGCTGAATTCAAGGTAACGGGTAATACTATCGTTATCAAGGTTGCAAAGAGTGTTGTAGCTCTCGGTGACACATTCGACTTCAAGTGGGCTGATAACTCCGTTTCTGACGGTAAGGAAATAATGCAGTTCCTCGACCTCGGCGACGCTGCTCCTAACGGCAGATTCAACTACAGATACACAACAAAGGGCGCAACAATGGCAGCTCCCGCTTGCTTGGAAAGCAGTATGATAGTTCTCAAGGCAGGCTCCTACAACGCATACGTAGGCGGTCAGCAGGTAATGCTTTGCAGCGACTCAACGAAGGCTGTAGCTCTCGGTGAAAAGGGTACGGTTTACCTGCCCAGAGTATTTGCTGAATCAACACTCGGACTTTCCTCCGATTCACTCACAGATGCAGGTAAGGTTTCCGGCGTTACATACGTTGCCGTAAACGATGCTTTTGCCGCACAGGGCAAGGTCATCACAATAACGGTTGACGGTCTTATCGTTATCGCTGATAAAGAAATTACAGACACAACTACACTTTCAACGCTTTACAGGTCTTTGATGTAATGAAATATATCGATATGCACTGTGATACAGTTGCCGAAATGTATTACCGTAAGGAAAGAGGGCAACAGTATTCACTTTATGAAAACGAGCTTCACATAGACGTAAAAAAACTGCAAAAGGGCGACTGCCTTGTGCAGAACTTTGCGGCATTCGTGCATCTCGCAGTAAGAAAAGAGCCGTTTAATTACGCAAACGCTCTCATCGACCTCTATTATGAACAGCTTGAGCTTAACAAAGCTTACATTGCTCCCGTTTATAAATTTGAAGATATAGAGAAAAACGAAAAAGCAGGGCTGGTATCAGCCCTGCTTACCATCGAGGAAGGCGAAGCCTGCGAGGGTAAGATCGAGAATCTGCGCCACTTTTATGACCGTGGCGTGCGAATGATGAACCTTTGCTGGAATTATACGAATTCGCTTACAACTCCCAACGGTATCGACATCGAAAAGGGTGTTGACATCAAGGAAACGGCAAACGGTCTTACACCCCTCGGCTTTGAATTCGTCGAGGAAATGGAGCGCCTCGGCATCGTCGTCGATACGGCGCACATCTCCGACAAGGGATTTTACGACGTTCTGGAACATTCCAAAAAGCCGTTTGTTGACAGCCATACAAACGCAAGAAGCATTTTCGACCATACGAGAAATTTATCAGACGATATGATAAAGAAAATGGGAGAACGTGGCTGTGTTGCGGGTGTCAACTTCTGCTGTGAGTTTATGAAGGACTTGAAAAAGGAAGAATACGGCGTATCCTTTGAGCTTGCCGTCAACCACATCAAGCACCTTATAAACAAGGGCGGTGAGGACTGTGTCGGTTTCGGCTCGGACTATGACGGCATTTCAAGTCAGGGCCTTGCAATGGCAGATGCTTCATATATGCCCCTGTTCATCGATGAAATGAAAAAACAAGGCTTCTCCGATGACCTTATAGAAAAAATATTCTATAAGAACGTTTTGAGAGTATATAAGGAAATATTATAATAATAAAAACAGGTCGCAAGACCTGTTTTTTGTTCGTTACATTCGACGCACCTTGCAGGGGCGTGTAGTTCGCTGTACAGCGAACTACTTTGCACACCCGCTTCAAACCCCGTTTTGCTTGTTATGAATTACGTAATTAATGAAATACCGCTTTACGGTATGAAATACGGCAAGTCTTTTTTTGCTGTTTTATTTTGTGGCTTGCAAAAGTGATATAATGGTGACGAAGTCAAAAAAATATATAAATAATGCTTACACCTACTTGACAACGCAAAGTAGATGTGATATAATTTCACCAACCTACTTGGTGGTACAAAGTAGATTCGTGAAAGGAGGAGGTTTTATGGATGAATCTCAATTGTTGAGAGGTATTCTCGAAGGATGCGTTCTTTCTATAATATCGCAAGGCGAAACATATGGGTATCAGATACTTGCAAAGTTAGAAGAAAACGGATTCGAAACTCTTTTTGAGGGGACTTTATACCCTGTAATAACCCGTTTGGAAAATAAAGGACTCGTATCCTGCCGAAAAGAAAAATCTCCGTATGGTCCGATGCGTAAATATTATTCTATAACTGAGTCCGGGGAAAAAATGCTTGATGACTTTAAAAAAAGCTATTATAAAATAAGTTGTGCCGCAGAAAAAATATTATTTGGTGAGGTGTCAGAATGAAAGACAGCTATGTGTTTTATAAGGATAAATTACAAGGCGAATATAAAGACGTTTTTGATCAGGTTGAAATGTACGTCAATTGCGAAAATATCGACGAGCTTACTCGTGAGGATAGATTGGGCTCTTTGTTAGATATGCTTCTCAGTGCACAAGAATCAGGCAGACCCGTTAAAAAGGTGGTTGGCAACAGCATTGAAGATTTTTGCAAAATGTTTTGTTCCGATCTGGGAACGCAAAATAAGATACGGCGTGTTTTAGATACCTTAAAGGTTATAGCTATAATCGAACTTATCTTTGCGTTTTTTGACCTTTTAAGCGCAGATTGGTCGGGAACGGATTTTTGGTCTATTGCAAGTAACGTAAATGCATCGGGGTATCTTTTTAGTTTTGCCGTCTGCATATTGATAGGATACATCACCCATTTTGCGGTGCGTTCCTTTATGTTCAAACGTAAAAAAGTGAATATGAATTTGCTTAAAAGTATCGAAGTGTGTATGATAGTTGTTTCATTTATAGCGGCATTTGTGATATTGTCATCGGATAAATTAAATTTCTTTACTTGTCCTGTATGGGCGGTTATTCTTGTTTGTGCAGTTTACTTGGTATTTTATTTCATCTTCAATCGTAAAAGGAATCGTGAGAATAAACAACAAAAAGTAAATTTTTATGATGTGGTATCAGAGCAGACACATGTGAATTTCGATACGATAATGGAAAAACGGTATAACGCATTTAACAAGCGCAACATTAAAAAGGGTCTGGGTGAGCTTTCTATGAGAGAGTTTTTGGATAACGAAGAAAAAGATTGTGACAGAAGCGATAAAATGGATTGGTTGTTCTATGTCACACCTGTTGCAATCACGGGTTTATCCCTTTTTTGTGCTGACTTCGATTCTGTTTTTGACATGTTATTTTATAATGCGATAATGTTGGTGGTACAATATGCTATTATGCATTTCTTTTTCAAAATAACAAAAAATACCAACGCTGAAAAAAGAGAGTGGATAGCCGAAAAACGTAATGAACTTGATAATGAATGATAAAAAGTAACGTGTTGTCTCTTGCAATAAAAAGGACGGCTCATTTTCGAAATTGTTTCCAAAATGAGCCGTCTTTTATTTTTTAATGAAATACCGCTTTGCGGTATGAAATACGGCAAAGCCGTATGAAATTTAAGCTGTCGCATAAATGAAATGCTCTCCGCTTTAGCGGAGAGCATTATTTAAGGAATAATTATTATATATTAATTATCAGGAATACATACCGTTTGTTTTCATATAGTCATAGAGCATTTTGCCGTGTCCCTGCTCTTCCTTTTGAATATGGTTGAGCGTATTGCGTACATTTTCGTCCTGAAATTCAAAAATGCACGTGTCATAAAGGTGTGATGCGTGCTTTTCCGTTGCGAGCAAATCCGAGCAGATATACATATCATTCTGCTTTTCGGGGGTATTCACACCTGCATACGTTGCAGAAAACGTGGGCATAGGCTTTGATGACTGAGAGGGTGCGGGAACCGTTCCCGATTCTATCTGCGAAAGCGTGTTGTAATGCTCTCTTTCAACCGTACTTAATGACGAAAGCAGATTTTTAAGCTGTGCATCGTTTGCACAAGATGCGTGCTTTGCGTATTTGTCCGCACAAAGGTTTTCCTGCTCCTTTAAGTCCTTTAAAAGCGATGTTTCTTTTTGTGAAAGCTGCATAATATTTCTCCTTTTGTTTTTTTTAGTATGCCATCAAAATCGGTAAATTAATCGCACAAATAAAAAATATATCCTTATTTCGTTGACAAAGACGGGAATATGTTGTAAAATAAAACGGATAATAAGAATAAAAACCGAAAGGAAAAAATAAATGGCAAATTACAGAATACGCCGTATAAACGATGAAATGACAAGAGAGCTTTGCCGTATCATCAGAAACGTAAAGGACCCGAGAGTGTCAGGCTCGCTTACAACGGTGACGGGCTGTGACGTTTCTCCCGACCTTAAATACGCAAAGGTGTTTTACTCGTTTTTAGACGATGTCGAGGGCGAAGAAGCGGAAATGAAGAGAAAAGAGATAAAGAAAGGTCTTGAAAGTGCAAAGGGCTTTATCCGCCGTGAGCTTGCAATGACGCTCAATCTCCGCATCACACCGGAGCTTACGTTTGTACCCGACACGTCTGTTGAGTACGGCGCAAAAATATCGAAAATATTAAAAACAATAAACGAAGAAGAAAAAAATGATTAATTTTGAACTTGGCAAAACAGATATTGCCGTTATAGGCGCAGGCCACGCAGGAATCGAAGCCGCACTTGCGTGCGCACGTATGGGACACGATGTAATTCTGTTCACGATGAATCTCGATTCTGTGGGTAATATGCCCTGCAATCCGTCGATAGGCGGAACAGGCAAGGGACACCTTGTGTTTGAGATAGATGCCCTCGGCGGTGAAATGGGCAGAGGGGCAGACCTTGTGACGCTCCAGAACAGAATGCTCAACCTCGGCAAGGGCCCTGCCGTGCATTCAAAGCGTGTGCAGGCTGACAGAATGAAATACCATACGTATATGAAGCACACGCTTGAACAAACCGAAAATCTCCGTTTGTATCAGGCGGAGGTCGTTGACATTCTCCGTGATGATAACGGCGCTGTTTGCGGTGTTGTCACAGCGCTCGGCGCTGTGTTTTACTGCCGTGCGGCTATCATCTCGGCAGGAACGTACCTCGGCGGTAAGGTCATAATCGGTGAAAGCGCAATACAGTCAGGTCCTGACGGTATGCTTCCGTCACTCGGACTTTCGGCAAACCTTGAAAAAATGGGCATACGCCTTATGAGATTCAAAACGGGCACGCCTGCAAGAGTTTTGAAAAGCAGCGTTGACCTCTCCGTGCTTGACGAACAGCACAGCGACAGCAAGCTTCCGTTTTCTGTCCGCACAACAAAGGAGGAGCTTGCATCACGCCCTGAGATCCCCTGCCACATCGTTTACACAAATGACGAAACACACAGAATAATAAAAGAAAATCTCCACCGTTCACCCCTTTACGGCGGTATGATAAAGGGCACGGGGCCGAGGTACTGTCCGAGTATCGAGGATAAAATAGTGCGCTTTGCAGACAAGGAACGCCATCAGCTTTTCGTTGAGCCGATGGGCGAGGATACAGAGGAGCTTTACATTCAAGGCTTTTCGTCATCACTCCCGGCTGATGTTCAGATGCAGATGCTCCACTCTCTCAAGGGCTTTGAAAATGCCGTAATTATGCGCCACGCTTATGCTATTGATTATGACTGCATCGACCCCACACAGCTTAAGCACACGCTTGAATTCAAGAATATCCCTGGACTTTACGGTGCAGGTCAGTTCAACGGCACGTCAGGCTATGAGGAGGCGGCGGCGCAGGGTCTTATTGCAGGTATAAACGCATCGCTGAAGCTTGACGGCCGTGACGAATTTGTTTTAAGGCGTGACGAAAGCTACATAGGCACGCTTATAGACGACCTTGTTGTTAAAGGCACGAATGAGCCGTACAGAATTATGACCTCACGCTCGGAATACCGCCTGCTTCTCCGTCAGGATAACGCAGATGAAAGATTGACACCTTACGGATATGAAATAGGACTTATCAGCGAGGAAAGATACGAACGCTTCAAGGAAAAGCAAGCAAGAATCGAGCGAGAAATAGAAAGAGCAAGCAAAGCAAATATCCGCCCGTCGGATAGACTCAATGAAATAACCGACGAAGCGGGAACGGAGCGTATAACGGTCACATCAAAGCTTGCAGACCTTTTGCGCCGTCCTCAGCTGACGTATGAAATGCTGAAGGACGTTGACGTATCACGTACGGAAACCGATGAAGACGTTATATACGAAGCCGAGGTCAAGATAAAATATGAGGGATATATCAAAAAACAGCTCGCTGCTGTCAAAGCGGCAAGAAAGCTGGAGGGTGTCAAGCTGCCCGATGATATAGACTACGGTAAAATAAAAGGCTTGCGCATAGAAGCATCGCAGAAGCTTTCTAAAATGCGCCCCTCGACCGTCGGAGAGGCATCGAGAATAAGCGGTGTTTCACCTGCCGACATCTCCGTTTTGCTTATCTATCTCGGCATAAGATGAGTGTAAATTTTAATATTTTATTACCGCCTCCGTGCTTGCCCAAGTGTTCGTAAGGACACTTGGGCAGTTTTATTCGCCAAAGACGAGTTTAGAATTATGACATACCTCTGTAGGAATTGTGCGCCCGGTAGTTCGTGGCTACCACGAACTACACAACCCGTATGAAACGAACAAAAATGGGATTCAAACGGACAGTCGAGGACGCCTGTCCCTACAAGGTGCGTTGAATGTAACAAACAAAAATGAAATTTTCCACGTTTATCCTCCCGTATTAAACGAACGATAATAGGAATTTATCTTGTAAAATATCCCAAATGGAATTAAATGAACTAATAATTATAAATATTTATGGTAGAGTGTAACAATAAATTCATATTTTTTTGGTACAATTTAACGGAGTTTAATTATGAAAATAGGAAATATAACTTTAAAACACGGAATTTTTCTTGCCCCTATGGCAGGTGTTACCGATATTGCGGCAAGAGAGATATACAAAAAATACGGCGTTGAATATATGACGACGGAAATGGTGTCGGCGGCGGCAATGCATTACGGCGACAAAAAGACGTTTGAAATTGCGCAGATATCACCGAATGAGGGACCCTGTGCCGTTCAGATATTCGGACACGATCCCGATATGATGGCAAAAGCGGCAAAAACGCTTGCACAGATGTCACCCGCACCTTGCGCTATCGACATAAATATGGGCTGTCCCGTCAAAAAGATAGTTGGCGGCGGCGACGGCTCGGCACTTATGAAAAGCCCTGCGCTCGTCGGAAAAATAGTCGAAAAGACCGTTATTGCGTGCCATTTACCGGTAACGGTCAAGATCCGTGCAGGCTTTGATAAGTCGCACAAAAACGCTGTGGAAATTGCAAAGATCGCCGAAGAATCGGGTGCTTCCGCCGTTTGTGTTCACGGCAGAACACGTGAGGATATGTACATCGACGGTACTGTTGACCGTGAGATAATAGCCGAGGTAAAGCGTGCCGTGAAAATCCCCGTAATTGCCAACGGTGACATAACGGATGCTGACAGCTTTATCGGGATGCTTGAATATACAGGCTGTGACGGCGGTGCCGTCGGCCGTGCCGCACTCGGCAATCCATTCATTTTTGAGGAGATAAACGCACGCCTTGAAGGGCGTGATTACATCCCCCCAACACCTGAGGAAAGGCTTCTTGCCGCACGTGAGCATATACGTGCGCTCGTTGCCCTCAAGGGTAAGCTCGGCGTTTTTGAATCACGCAAGCACGCAGGCTGGTACACGAAGGGTATCAGGGGCGGCGCTTCAATGCGTCAGAGGATAAATCTTGCCGAAAGTGCCGAGGAAATGGAAGCTATTTTACAGGATGCCCTGCTTTTGATAAAAGGAGAAATATGAACAGGACAGAATTTACAAAAAACAATAAGCTTTTGAACAGATGCAAAACAGTCTGGGATATGGTTTCAAATTCACCGAAGCTGTATCTATTGGCTTGCTTTTTGGTACCGCTTCTTCTGATGTGGATAATCTTCATCATAAGAGGAGTTTATCCGTTCGGTGATAAATCGGTGCTCGTGCTTGACCTCAACGGTCAGTACGTATACTTCTTCGAGGCGATGCGTGACGTTTTTGAGGGTGATTCCTCACCGTTTTACACGTGGTACCGTGCGTTATCGGGTGAATTTTCGGGAATGTACGCATATTATCTTGCCAGCCCGTTTTCACTTCTGACCGTGCTTTTCCCCGAGGACGGAATTACCGAAGCACTCCTTGCAATAACGCTTTTGAAATGCGGAAGCATGGGACTTACGTTCGGTTACTATTTACACAAGAGAAGACCGTCGAAGCCCGTTGGTGTCATAATGTTCTCGACGATGTACGCTTTGTCAAGCTATGCATTCGTTCAGGCTATGAACACGATGTGGATGGATGCGCTCATCTATTTACCGCTTATCGTGCTCGGACTTGAGGTGCTTGTTGACCGAGGCAAATTCGTTTTGTATACGGTAATGCTTGCGCTTTGCTTCATTGCAAACTTCTATATCGGCTTTATGGTCGCCATTTTCGTGGTGGTGTACTTCCTTTACTACTACGTTTCAACGTACAAAATGGGAGAATTTTCCCGTTTCTTCTTCGCTTTTTACAAGTGGGCGCTGTTTTCGGTCATTGCGGCGGCAATAGCGGCGATAATAATTCTGCCGACGTTCTACTCACTTGAATTCGGCAAAAACGATTTCTCGAATCCCACGTTTACCTTCAAGGCGAAATTTGATTTTCTTGAAATTTTAACCCAGATGATGCCGAACTCCTACGACACGGTACGCCCCGAAGGGCTTCCGTTCATCTACTGCGGACTCGTTTCCTTACTGCTTCTGCCCGCTTACTTCCTTACGGATAAGATAAAAGGGCGCAGAAAGATAATGAGCGGTGTCATTCTCGGCTTTATGGTGCTGTCGTTCACAGGCTCGACCATTGACCTTTTCTGGCACGGAATGCAAAGACCGAACTGGCTTAACTACCGTTACAGCTTTATGTTCTGCTTCTTGGTGCTTGTCTTTGCCTACGATGCTTACAGATTCCTAAAGCCTCACATGTACAGAATAATTCTCGGTACGGGTGCGTTCCTTATCGGCTTCTGCGTTCTCGTGCAGAAGATGATAGAGCCTGACGGAGAATTCAAGTGGTTGTACCTCAAGGCGGAAACAAACGGCGGATACGAGCCGGGAATGCTGCTTACCGTCTGGTTCTGGATAATTATGACGGGTACTCTTACGGCAATTCTGTGGAGCGTTACAAAGAGAAACAGTAAAATTGCCCCTGTGCTTCTTTGCTGTGTAGTATGCTTTGAGCTGTTTGTAAACGGAATTTACGATATGTTCAAGCTTCACGATGACGTTTACTATTCCACACGTACAAGCTACGTTGAGTATTTCGACAGATGGCGTGGTATTACAGAGGAGGTACAGAGCCGTGACCTTTCCCTTTACAGAATGGAAAAGACCGTTTTCCGTAAGGTCAACGACAATATGACGCTTCGTATAAGAGGTATTTCGGGCTCGACCTCAACGCTTAACGCATCCGTTATAACGCTTCTCAATAAGCTCGGATATGCTTCAAAATCACACTGGTCAAGATACGTGGGTACAAACCCCGTGGGCGACTCGCTTCTCGGTATTAAATATATTCTGACGGACGATCCTTCCGATATGCCGCCCGAATACGGTCAGATGATCGAAACGCCCGATCCCACAAGCAAAAATCCCGAGGATGCCAAAAAACTGTACGCTTACATCAACAGAAACGCTTTGCCGATGCTCTACGGTGTCAATGACGCTATAAAGGACTATGACTGGAATGCAAAGGACGAGGAAGGAAAGGTAATTGACCTTTCAGCCCCCGACATTCTCAACAGCATCGTTTCGTCGATGATAGGCTACGATATACAGATATATAAGCCCGTTGAAGTTACAGATACAAGCACCAGCGGCGTCAGAGAGGCTTACGCCGACGGCTACACCCATAAGAAGTACGCTGTGCTGACATCGGGAGAAAAAGGAACGGTCGAGTACACCTTTACAGTTGAGGACACAAGCGATATATACATCCACTTCCCGTCAAAATATCCCCGTGACACGACACTCCGTGTCAAGGATGACGACCTTTTTGACAACAAAGAGGCTTCGTTCGTTTCAAAGGGCTCGTATATGACGAATGAAACGCACACGATACTTCATATAGGTGAGTACGAAAAGGGACACGAGGTAACGGTTCAGCTCAATATGAAGGCTGATGACCTTTACTTCTACGCCGATCAGGATTATATATTCTATTTCGATAAGGAAGCCTTCAACGAGGCTATGACCGAGCTTTCAAAGAGCAAGATAAAGGTCACCGACTTCGATGACACTCACATCGAGGGTACGATAAACACTTCAGAGGGCGACACGACGGTGTTCACCTCTATCCCCTACGACAAGGGCTGGACTGTCAAGGTGGACGGTGAGCGTGTTGAGCTTGAAAAGTCGCTTGATTCGCTTCTTTGCTTCACCGTTTCCGAGGGTGAGCATACGATCGAAATGTCGTATATTCCCCAGGGCTTTATAATAGGCGCTTGCGCTTGCGTGTTCGGTATCACGGTGCTCGTTATCCTCGGAATCTTCGATTTCAAGAAGCGCAAGAAGAGAAAAGATGAAATAATGGCTCTGTTGCACAACCCCGAATCGACATACAGTAAGTATCTTGAAACGCTCAAGCAGCAGGCGGTTTTGGAAGAAAATGTTCCTGAAGATACCGAAATTTCCGAAGGCGATACCGAAACGGCAGGAGATGAAGAAAAGTGAAAAACTGCCTGATATTCGGTGACAGTATTTCCACCACGAATTTTTCACGTGGCGGATACGAGGAGCAGTTAAGGCTTCTGCTCGGATCTGAAAAAATGATAAACCACGCACAGAATGCTGCGGCACTTACCTCAGGCTATCCGTTTTCGGTGTGTGACGAGGTTACGGACTCACCGCAGTACGATGACGTTGACGTTGTCATCGTCTGGGCGGGAACGAACGACTGGTTTTACGGTGTTCCGCTTGGTGAGCCTGACGGACGGCTTTGCGACAATTTCTGCGGAAGTCTTCGCAAAACGATGCTGACGGTGTCAGAGCGTTATCCCAAAGCACTTGCATTTTACGTAACACCCGTTTACAGATATTCCGAATATGACGGCGAAACGGTAAAATTTGAAGCGTTCGATACCAAAAACGCTGTCGGCTGTACGCTTTACGATTATTACAAGTGTATAAAAGAGGTAAGCGAGCGTGTAGGATTTGCCGTGTGCGATATGCGCACAGCATCGGGAATAAACAAATCAAATCACACGACTTATCTGCGTGACGGAGTACACCCCACGGAATTCGGATATAAAAGAATTGCGAATATCCTTTGTAATTTTATATCGGGATATTTGAAATAAACCGTATAATATATATTTCCGCAAGAAATATGCGCCCCTATGTCCGCAGGCGGTCGGTGGCGTACTACCGTAACGCCTTCCGACCGTGGGGGGTGCGGACGGGGCGCTGTCACGTTGAACCTAATGAAAACAAACCTAATGATTTGTAGGGGTCGGCGCCTCGACGACCCAAAAGTGGGTTTAACACCTCATCCACCGCAAGCGGTAGTTGACCTCGTCAACTACAAGTCCCTCCTGTCTCCCCGCCGACACGCTTCGCGTTTACGGCAGGAGAAGGTGAAAATAAGAACAATTTTAAAAAAATAAATTTGGAGATGAAAATTATGCTTAACATCAGAAAAGAAAGAACAAGCACACCCAAGGTAAAGCCGGATTATTCAAATCTCGGCTTCGGTAAGTATTTTACCGACCATATGTTCCTTATGAACTACAGCACGGAAAAGGGCTGGCACGATCCGAGAATCGTTCCGTACGCTCCCCTTGAGCTTGAACCCTCCGCAATGGTATTCCACTATGCGCAGGAAATGTTCGAGGGTATGAAGGCGTACAAGACACCCGACGGCGGTGTTCAGCTTTTCCGCCCTATGAAGAACATTGAGCGTATGGCAAACACAAACGACAGACTTTGTATCCCCCAGATCCCCAACGAGGACGTGCTTCAGGCAATTACAGAAACAGTTCTCTTTGACGAGGATTGGATACCCACAACTGTTGGCACATCACTTTACATCAGACCTTTCATCATTGCAACAGATCCTATGCTCGGCGTTCACCCCTCACACACATACATCTTCTGCATCATTTTGTCCCCCGTTGCGGCTTACTACGCAGAGGGCATCAACCCCGTAAAGATATTCATCGAGCGTGAATACGTTCGTGCGGTAAAGGGCGGTACAGGCTATGCAAAGGTAGGCGGTAACTACGCTGCATCCCTCAAAGGTCAGGAAAAGGCGAATGCTCTCGGCTATTCACAGGTTCTCTGGCTTGACGGTATCAACAGAAAGTACATCGACGAGGTCGGTGCAATGAACGTATTCTTCGTTATCGGTGACGAGGTTATCACACCTGCACTTGACGAGGGCAACATTCTTCCCGGTGTTACAAGAGCATCTTGTATCGAGCTTCTCAAGAGCTGGGGCGTAAAGGTTTCCGAAAGACGTCTTTCCGTTGACGAGCTTTATGAAGCATACGACAAGGGCGAGCTCAAGGAAGCATTCGGCACAGGTACGGCTGCCGTTATCTCCCCCATCGGCTCACTTGACGATGAAACCAAGAAGGCTGTTATCAACGACGGCAAGATCGGTGCTATCTCCCAGAGACTTTACGATACTCTTACAGGTATTCAGTGGGGTACGGTTGCTGATCCCTTCGGCTGGACAGTAAAGATCAAATAAGCTTTGGAATTTATAATAAATAAAGAACAGGAAGGGCTGCTGCGTGATTTTCTCCGTCAGCAGCTCTCGCTGTCAAATGCCGAAATAACACGGCTGAAGCAGAGGGAAAACGGCATCACCGTAAACGGTGAGCATAAGACGGTAAGATATATTCTGAAACACGGCGACGTTCTTTTTCTTGATATAAACGACAGCGGCACAAGTGAAAATATAGTGCCCACCGAAATGATGTTGACCGTGCTTTTTGAGGACGAGCATATAATTGCCCTCGATAAGCCGTACGGCATCCCCACGCATCCGTCGCACGGTCATTATGATGACACCCTTGCAAACGGTCTTATGTATTATTTTTCACAAAAGGGTGAAAAATGTTTATTCAGAGCCGTCAACAGGCTTGACCGTGAAACCTCGGGCATCGTTCTGTGCGCAAAGAATGCATTTGCCGCATCAAGGCTTTGCTATGATATGCAAAACGGACTTTTTGAAAAGACGTATTTTGCCGTTTTGTCGGGTAAAATACCCGATATGGGAACGATTGACAAAAATATAAAAAGAAAAGAAGAAAGCGTTATTTTCCGCTGTGTATGCGGAAAAGACGAGGGCAAGCGTGCCGTAACTCTCTACGAAAAGCTGTCGGAAAAAGGTGATTTTACGCTTGTGGAGCTGTCACCTCTGACGGGCAGAACGCATCAGCTCCGTGTGCATACCTCACACCTCGGCGCACCCATCGTCGGCGACACGCTTTACGGCAAAAATGACGGACAAAAGCTGATGCTTCACGCAGGAAAGCTTATATTCCGACACCCCGTAAGCGGTGAAAAAATGTGCATTTCTTCCCCCATTCCCGAAAGATTCAAGGATGTATATGAAGATTTTTAAAAAAATAAAAGAATATGTTCCGACACCTGCGCTTATAATTTATTGTATTTTCTTTTTTGCGCTTGCCGTGTCGCTTATCTCAAGGATAAGTACACCGTTTGCGGACTTCTGGAATGAAAATATCGGCTCTGTTTTGCGCCTTATCCTTGCGTATTTAACGACGCTTTTGCCGTTTTCGCTTGCAGAATATCTGCTTTTGTGCCTGCCGGTTATTGCCGTTTCGCTCGTGGTGTACGCATTCCGACATACCGTTGACAGCACGAAAAAGACGGTAAGGTTTATTGCCGGTATGATATCATCCGCCGCACTCATTTTCTCAATTCTTTTTACAAATCTTACACCCGGATATTTTGCAACGCCCGTAGATGAAAAATTAGGTCTTGAAAAGCTTCCCGTGTCAAAGGAGGAGCTTTACGAAACGTCTTTATACCTGCTTGAAAATGCAAACGAGGCATCAAAGGAAGTTGATTTTATATACAATTCCTTTTCCGTTATGCCTTATACGCTTTCGGAGCTTTCGGAGAAGATAAACGGCTCGTATGACGGCATCTGCCGACTGTACGATTTCATTCAGAATATGTCGGTAAGCGTCAAGCCCGTGGCACTTTCTGAGCCGTGGACATATACGCACATCGCAGGTGTCTACACGTTTTTTACGGGTGAGGCGAATATAAACATTAACTTCCCCGATTTTACCCTGCCGTTTACCGTTGCGCACGAAATGGCGCATCAGAGGGGAATTTCACGTGAGGACGAGGCGAATTTCATAGCATTTTTAGTGTGCATAAATTCAAGCGATCCGTATATACGCTACAGCGGATATATTTCCGTCTACGAATATACGGCATCTGCCCTTTATTCTTCGGATAAAGAAACGTATTTCGAGGTGCTTAAAAATATGTCACCCGAAATACGGTCAGAGCTTATCGCGTACAACAAATTTTTTGAAAAGTACAAGGAAAACGTCGCCGAGGAAATAGTCGGCGGTATCAACGATGCGTATTTACAGCAGCAGGGACAGAGTGCGGGCATAAAATCGTATGACCTTGTGACTGACCTTGCCGTGGCGTATTATAAGAAGTATATAAAATAAGTAATGTGTGTTTGCTTTGACACAAGCAGTCAGCGGACACACTTCACTCATTGTACACCGCTGCGCGGTGTATGCGCCCTATGCCCGTGGCGGCAGGCTATGCCCGCCGAGGGGGGACGGGCAGGGCGCTGTTTTCGTTTGTTTCTCAATGGATTTCGATTTGAAGACGATGACAAATACACAAATACACCCCAAAACGTCAAAATATTACCTCTTACCTTACAAATATCGCTTTTTATTCCGCAAATATTGACAAATGGTGCAATAGATGATATAATTACGATATCAAATTATGAATTAAAAGGAGAAATATATTATGGGACTTATTCAGGCAATCAAAGGTGCAGGCGGCGGCGTTCTTGCCGATCAGTGGCGCGAGTATTTTTACTGCGATGCACTTGAGGCAGATGTTCTTGTGAAGAAAGGCGCAAAGCGTACATCTTCACGCTCCTCGAATAAAAAAGGCGAAGAAAATATAATCACAAACGGTTCAATAATTGCCGTTGCTGACGGACAGTGTATGATAATCGTTGAGCAGGGCAAGGTCGTTGAAATATGTGCTGAAGCAGGTGAATTCGTATACGATTCATCAACTGAGCCCAGCATTTTCTACGGCGGTCTCGGTAAGGGTATAATCGATTCCTTCAAGACATTCGGTAAGCGTTTTACATTCGGCGGCGACGCTGCAAAGGATCAGAGAATCTACTACTTCAACACAAAGGAAATAATGGGTAACAAGTTCGGTACACCCGCACCCATTATGTTTGACGTTGTAAATAAATCGGTAGGCTTCAGAAGAACAGTTCAGGTAAGATGTAACGGTATTTATTCTTACATAATCTCAAACCCCATTCTTTTCTATACAAGAGTTTGCGGTAACGTAGAGGACGAGTTCAGACGTGATGAGATCGACGATACTCTCAAGACAGAGTTTATCGATGCTCTCGTACCTGCATTCGGCATTCTTTCCGAGCAGGAGCTCCGTCCCTCACAGATCTCCGCAAAGACAAAAGAGCTTAAAGATGCGATGAACGATGCACTCAAGACAGAGTGGCTCGAAACAAGAGGTATATCCATCGAAAAGATCGCTCTTAACCCCATCACGCTTTCCGATGAGGATATGAAGAAGATCAACGAGATGGAGGATTCCGTATCGTACGGCGCAAACGCATTTATGGCAAGCGGACGTATGACAACTGCAACTGCAAATGCAATGGAAGCGGCGGCATCCAACCCCAACGGTGCGGTTAACGCATTTATGGGTATGGGTATGGTCGGCGGTGCAGGCGCAGGCGGCTTCGGCGCAGCACAGAACTTCTACAATATGGGTGTTCAGCAGCAGGCTGAAAAGGCAGCGGCAAACTCTTGGACTTGTGCGTGCGGTGCTACTGCAACAGGCAAGTTCTGCCCCGAATGCGGTGCAAAGAAGCCCGAAGCAAAAGCAGCTGATACGTGGACTTGCGCTTGCGGCGCTGAGGTTTCAGGCAAATTCTGTCCCGAATGCGGTGCAAAGAAGCCTGCAGACGGCTGGACTTGTGCTTGCGGTGCGGTAAATAAGGGTAAATTCTGCTCTGAATGCGGTGCGAAGAAGCCCGAGGGTGCTCCCCTTTACCAGTGCAACAAGTGCGGATGGGAGCCTGAAGATCCCAAGAATCCCCCGAAATTCTGTCCCGAATGCGGAGATATCTTCGACGAAGGCGATACAAAATAATCGGTGAATTATGAGTGAAGAATACGTTGAAGAAAATATAGCAAGAGAACAAACGCAGGAAGCTACGGACAAAAAATGTCCGGCCTGCGGCGGTACTATGGAGTTTGACCCGAAAAGCGGCGGACTTTCATGCCCGTTCTGCGGTTCAAAATACGAAATAGAGGCTAAAAAAGACGATAACGAGCAGACCTCGGCAAAGGAAATCGATTTTAACGATGCCGAAGCGAGAGGCAACTGCGACTGGGGCGCAAAAAAGAAGACTATCATTTGTAAAATGTGCGGTGCTGAGTCGATATATGACGAGCTCGACCTTTCAAATGAATGTCCTTACTGCGGCTCAAACCAGGTAATGGAGGAAAGCGACGTTGATACGCTTGCCCCCGGCGGTGTTTGTCCGTTCAAGGTAGACAAAAAAAGTGCGGGCGAGAAGTTCAAGTCGTGGATAAAGGGCAAGCTTTTCTGTCCGAGAGAGGCAAAGGAAAAGGCAAAGCCCGAAGCATTCAAGGGCGTCTATATCCCCGTGTGGACTTTTGACACGGATACCGAAAGCGGATATACGGCACAGTACGGCAAAGAAAGACGTGTGCGTAATTCAAAGGGTGAAACACGCACGGTCATCGACTGGTATACAACGTCAGGCACATACAGAAAGTTTATAAACGACAATCTGCAAATTGCCACAAAGCGTTACGATACAGCTATTATGAAGTCGATACAGCCGTTTAATACAGAGGAAAACCTCCTGTATAAGCCCGAATACATAACGGGATTTATTTCCGAAAGATATTCCGTAGGGCTTGATGAATCGTGGCAGAGCGCACAGCGTGACATTGAAAGTATCTTGAGAAGCGGTATTATTTCCGAGGTCAAAAGCAGACATTCAACAAGCCATGTGCGAGGCGTATCGTTTGACACGGATTATTCAAACATAAAATTCAAATATCTGCTTTTGCCGATATGGATATCATCCTTTAAATACAAGGACAAGATATACAATTTTATGGTCAACGGTCAAACGGGTAAGGTTGGCGGCAAAACGCCGATCTCTCCCTTGCGTGTCGCTGTTGCTGTACTCATCGGTCTTGCTGTTGCTGCAGGTCTTTTCTACCTTTACAGCAGATAAAATTAAATATTCTACGGGGCAGACTCATTTTTGAAAATTGCTTTCAATGTGAGATGCCCCGTGTTTTTATGCTTTCGCATCACAAACAGCTTTCTCATAACGGTGAATCGGATAAATAAAACGGTGATATGAGAGTCTGCAAAATTAGAGGTAAAATGAAATCAGCCGCCACGAAAATCGTGGTGGCTTTTTGATACGCAAAAAGCAAAGAAAAGCCCCGCACGAGGCGGGGCAAGAGTTTATTCTGCGAGCAATGTTTCAATTTCTTTTCGTTGTTCGTTTGTGTACTCATAAACGGTAGCTTTGAACCATTTGGTTTCAACGAAATCTTCTTCAAAAGCATCCATTACTTTTAATGCAATTCTAAATTGGGAATTGGCTTTTTCAAGTTCACCATTTTCTTTTAAGCGCTTACCCGTGACAATCAGCATATTAATCAGATCCTCAGCAGAAATGTTTTTCTGCCTTTGTGCCGCCTCATAGCTATCCTCTCCGTCCAAAAGGGATGCCATCAGCTCCAATTTGGAAAAATAAATTTCGGGGATGATTTCAAGTGTGGGCTTCACCAAATCATTCTGACCGTTTTCTTTATAGCACGATGCAAGAATGCGGCAGGCATCATATTTGACAGAATCATCTTTGGTAGACTCAATGAGGGTCTTACAAAGAGTAATTACCTCATCTGCTCTCGTCTGATAATCCAACGTATATAGCAGATTATTCAATATGATGTCATTCCCGGGGAATCTCTGCAATCCTTCGCGCAAAATACGTTCCGATTCTGCTCCATCTGTGAAACGATATTTATACGCCTCGTGACATATTGCTTCAACCTGCTTTTCCATTTCAAACAGATTAAAATCAAAAAGCTCATCTGTGGAAACACCGAAAAATGAAGCAATAGCAGGTATCATAGTTACATCGGGCATCGTATTTCCGTTCTCCCATTTTGAAACGGCTTGAAAGGACACACCAAGATAGTTAGCAAAAACCTCTTGGGATATGTTTTTCTGCTTTCTTAACGATTTTATTTTTTCTCCAAGTTTAATCATAGTAGTTCCTCCAAAATGTTTTGGATCAGCGCTTATCCTACTACTATTATAGCACATTTATACTTGAAAACAATAACTCATTTGGAGAGAATTCTTCTAACATAGGTTGAGTCCTCCGTATTTCCCGACACTCTCGTCTGGGGCAAGCATAGCGCGTGGCAGTCCGCGCACAATCGGGCAGAAGCCCGAACCCACTATCAGCAGAGGAACAGTGCACAAAAGCCTCCCTCCCGGAGGGAGCCTTTCGTAAGCCCCTACCGACAAAAAACACCACCAAAGAAAATACCTTGGTGGTGTTCGTACTTTCTCCGCTAAAGTTGCAGAGACGATGCAACGATTTTGTTAATTTAGGTTAAAAATCACCAAACTTTTTATTTTACCATTGACTTTTTTTGTAAAATATGTTACACTTAAAAAAATATCCTTAGGAAAGGGGAACAAAAATGGAAAATTTTAAAAGAAATTCTTCGAAAATTCTTTCGTTTTTACTCTGCTTTACGCTTTTAGCGAATATGTTTTTGAGTATGCCTATAACGATCGATGCGGCGCAAAGCAAGCCGATCACCGTTATTGCAGGCTCTGACTATCAGGAGCGTCCGTCAGACGGTCAATATATGTACGACGCTTGTAATGAGCTTATGAGCAGTGCAAAAAGACAGGGAATCGATCCTTATGCTATGCTTTTCTGCGGCGACTTTTCGGGCGGCTTTGACGTAAACCGTACTGAAAAGAGTATAAGCGAAATCAAGGGAATGCTCAACAGCCACTTCGGCGGTGTGGAACAGCTGATACTTACACAGGGTAACCACGACCCTGCGGCATCCCCCAGCCTTTCACGCTCGGGCAACCACGATACCCCCTATTACGGCGTTTTCAACATAAACGACGATGATTACGGCTGGTACAATGGCGACCCCGCAAATATGAGCGACGGTATGGCAGGACATCTTCCCACGATTCAGCAAACAGCCGCAAATCTTAAGGCTTATTTTGATCAGAAGATACTTGAAGGCTATCAGAAGCCCATATTCGTCACATCGCACATTCCGCTTCACTACTCGTTCAGAACAAGAGCGTATAACGACGGTCAGTATGCAATGCACATCGTTGAGGTTCTCAACAATGCAGGTGCGGCAGGTCTTAACATAATCTATCTTTTCGGACACAACCATTCGGGACGTTCCGATGACTATATCGGCGGCGGCTCTATCTATCTTACACGAGGCGACGTTATGTACGTTTCCAAGATAGGCGATTCGAAGCAGCTTCCTTATGACGTTCCGCTTCGCTTCACTTATATGAATGCGGGTTATGTTGCATACTGTGCAAACGGCAACCCCGGCGGCGGCGCGCTCAATCTTGCGGTATTTGAAATAAGAGATTCAGAGGTAACAGTTAAGCGTTGCGGTACAAACGGATTTATTCCCGTAGGTGCAAAATGCGCTTGGTGGACTGGTGAGGAATCCGCCGCTACATACGGCACAACAGATAAATACCTCAAACAGCCTACGGGCACAACGATGATGCTTGAAGCACACTACGGCTTGGGTAACAGAGTTGATACGACCGTATCAAGATATGCCCCCGTTACATCGTTCACAGCAGGCGGAAAGTACGTTATCACGGATAAAAAGACGGCGGGAAGTGCAAATGCGCTGAAATACGCAACCGGTGACGTTTCACTTACACCTATAACGATAAAATCCGATTCTATCGGTGCTTATCTTGAAAACGTTACCTCCGACATCGAATGGACGTGGGGCAACGTTTCGGGAAACTACGGCACGCTTCAGGGCTCAGGCGGCAGATACTTGCAGATAAACGGCGGCTCGGGCGGTACTATCCGTACAAGCAGTGACTACAAGCAGACGGAAAACGGCACAAGATACAGTATGTGGCGTTTGTCAAGCACGGCGTCAAGCGGTCTTTACGCTTTCGTTCTTGATGCTGACTATACAAATGCGGCTCTCCGTTCTTACATAAGAAAGACCTCCTCGGGCACACTCACGTCTGTTATGCAGAACGATCTTTCTTCAAGTACATCGCCCTTCTACGCATTTGAAAGACAGGATATCACCTCGTCAACAGTAAACGTTGCTCTCGAAGGTATAAGATCTTACGTGTTCAAGCCGGGTAAGTATTCCTCCTGGGCAGAGCTTGAAAAGGTCATCAAGGCAGGCTTGCTCGTAACCGTTGAGGGCGCATACGGCAAGACGACGACGTCAGAGTACGTTATAAACGGCTCGTTTGATCCCACAAAGTCAGGCTCGGCTGTTATTACGGTTTATTACCAGGGTGAGCCTATCGGTGCTGTAACTATCATCACGTCGGCAAAGACGTTCCCCGATGCAAAGGTGGTCGGTGACGTAAACGGTGACAACAAGATAAACGGTAAGGACCTTATCAGACTTAAGAAGTACGCACTTGACAGCGGCTCTGCTTCAATCGTTTACGAAGCGGCAGACGTAACGGGCGACGGTGCTATCAACTTCCACGATATGTCCGCATTGTTTGATAAAATAGCAGCTTCCAAGTAAAAAAATCCAAATGAAAATAAAGAGAAGATCCGTTATTGCGGACCTTCTCTTTTTCATTATTGCAAAAACGTTTGAACAGAGTAATGTGCGGCAGCATCTTATTGGTAGGTGTCGGCGGTTTGATGATATCAGAGAGTATTACCCACGTCATTATAATACAAATCGACAGAGAAAACAAGTTCTCTGTCGACCTTTTGCTATCTTATATTGAAATAATACCAAGACCGCTTAAAACGGATGAAATGAGAATGAGCACGATGCACACGGGTGCTACGTACTTTATAACGACCGTGAAAAGCTTTTTAGCCTTGAATGCTCCGCCGATCTCCGCTTCCTCTATTATCGCCTTCGGCTTGATGATATAGCCGATAAATATACACGTTGCAAGCGCAACTATAGGCATTATCACGCTGTTGCTTATAAAGTCGAAGAACGTCAAGAAGTCCATTCCGATAAGCTTTATTCCGCCCCAGATGCCGTTGCCGAGCGATGAGGGAATACCAAGCAGAATACTGATGCCGAGTACAACGAAGCAAGCAGGACGTCTGCCGATCTTGAGCTTATCCGTGAATATCGAAACGACCGTTTCCATAAGTGAAATTGATGATGTCAATGCCGCAAACAAAACGAGCAGGAAGAACAAAAGTCCGATGACCGTACCGCCTGACATGTGGTCAAACACCTTGGGGAGCGTTACGAACATAAGTCCGGGGCCTGCGCCGAGTGATTCGGGAGTACCGCCGGAAAACGCAAACACGCCGGGAATTACCATAAGACCCGCGAAGAATGCAATGCCTGTATCAAATATTTCTATTTGTCTTACCGATGTCTCAATGCAAACGTCCTTTTTCATATACGAGCCGTAAGTTATCATAATGCCCATTGCAAGCGACATTGAATAGAAAAGCTGTCCCATTGCCGCAAGCACGGTCTTTACGGAAAACTTTGAAAAATCGGGCTTTATGTAGTAGATAACGCCGTCCCACGCACCGTCGATCGTCATTGTGTAAATTGCGATAAACAGCGTCAGCACGACGAGCACGGGCATCATAAATTTACTTACCTTTTCAATGCCCTTTTCGACACCGAACAAAACTACGACAGCCGTAAGTCCCAAAAAGAGTGCAAACCAGCCGATAGGCTCCCAGACACCGCCTATAAACGAGCCGAAATATCCGTCAGCCGCCGCCGCACTGCCGCCACCGCCGATAAATACCGTGAGGTATTTAATTACCCAACCACCGATAACACAGTAGTACGGTAAAATTATTATCGGAACGGCAGATGCTAAATAACCGATAAATGAAAATCTTTTGTCAAGTGTCTTGAATGCACCGATAGCGCTCAGCCCCGTTTTACGTCCGAGGGAGATCTCTGCCGTCATCAGGGCAAAGCCGAAGGTAACAGCAAGAACGATGTATGTCAGCAGGAAAATACCGCCGCCGTACTGTGCGGCAAGATACGGAAAACGCCATATATTGCCAAGTCCGACAGCAGAGCCCGCTGCGGCAAGAACAAAGCCGATCTTGCCTGTGAAATTGCTTCTGTTAGACATGAAGTTTCTCCTTTGATATTAAATTCTTCTTATTATTGCATATTTTTTAAAAAAAGGCAATAGTTATCACGAAAATTTTTTCAAAATATTCGCAATACCTCTTGACAAATGATACTATGTGTTGTATAGTATAATACATCAGGAGGTAATGGTATGGACATACAACTCAAACGAGGCTACATCGAGGTATGCGTTTTGGCTTCCATGATGAAGGAAGAAACGTACGGATATAAGCTGATGAAGGACATCGAGCCGATAATGGATATTTCCGAGTCAACGCTTTACCCAATACTGAAGCGTCTGGAAACATCGGGCTGTATAATTTCAAGAAGTGCCGAGTACAACGGTCGGCTTCGCAAATACTATGCGATAACAAATCAAGGACGGGAAAGAATAAAGGAATTTCTTTCCGATTGGCACGATATCGAAAGGGTATACAATTACATCAAGGAGGAATCGCAAAATGGATAAAAAAGAGTTTTTAAAAGCTCTTGATGTGGCTTTACAGCCGATAGATAAAAACGAAAGAGAGCAAACGCTCGCATATTACGAGGAGATAATCAACGACAGATGTGACAGCGGAATGAGTGAGGAGGAAGCAGTTTACTCTCTCGGAAGCATTGAGGAGATAACACGTCCCATCCTTGAGGATGCCGGCATTGATACAGACTCTGTCGAAAGCAATTACAAAATGAGTATATGGGATGCAATAAAAACGATCTTCATCGGCTTTTGCATCGTGTGCCTGAATATCTGGGCTTGGGCGCTTGATATTACGATGTGGTCAAGCGGAATTTTATATATTCTTTCGGGGCTGTTCCGTATGGTTTCGTCAAAGGCGATGTTTGCAGGTCTCGGACTTATATCGTGGGCTTGCGCCCTTGCCCTTTGCGTGCCGTTTGTAAAGCTTACAAAGTGGTCGTATGCACGTATTAAAGAATATATTTTTAAGCTGAAGGCGTTTTTTGAAGGTTTCGGAGGTAACAAGTAATGAAAAGATCAACTATTGTTTTATTGGTTGCCCTTGCTATGTTTTTATGCGGTGTCGGTCTTACTGTTTACGGCGTGACATCACAGAAGGATATGATGAGTACAAGTACTGTTGAACCGATAGATGCAAAGGAAATAAAGAAAATTGACATTGACGTGCTTGCTTCATCCGTTGAGATAAAGCCGTCAGATGATGATAAGATACACATATCATACAACGATGCGGTATTTTGTAAATATATGCATACTGTCAAAAACGGTGAGCTTAAAATCGAATGTACAGACGTTATTCCCCATATATCATTCGGTATAACAACGTCAAGCAAGGTCGTTTTGTTCGTGCCCGATTATATGACTGCAAGCATTGATGTTGAGCTTGATGCAGGCTCGTTTTTGATGCAGAACGTGACCGTGGCGGGAAAGGTTGACGTTGAAAGCGATGCGGGCGCAATTAATCTTGAAAACGTAAACGGTGTCACAGCTTCACTACATACCGATGTCGGAAGCATTAAATTAAACGGCTGTAATTTCGACAACACCGATATTTCATCAGATGTCGGAAGCATAGATTTTGAAAGCCTCGACAGCAAGAATGTAACCATAACAAACGATGTCGGCAACATAAACGGCACGCTTTACGGAAAAATCGACGATTACACTATCGACTGCGACAAGGATATGGGTAAATCCAACATCTCCGACAGAGTCGGAGGTGACCGACAGCTGAAAATAAAATCGTCCGTCGGCAACGTAAATATCAAATTTGCACAGTGATAATTGTAAACTTTTTAAAAGAAGTATTGACAAATCACGCCATTCGGGTATAATGGTCGTAAGTTAATAAAATGCGTTGATGAGAAGGAGTACGAAAAAATCCTTTGCCACAGAGAGGAACGGGTAGGTGTAACGTTCCGCAAGGCTTTTCGGAAGGTAGTCTCGGAGCAGCGGCAAGAACGGGCAAAGCCTCATTAGATGCCGACGGGTGCACAGCCGTAAAGACGTGCGGCGGCTTTTTGGCTGATTAAGGCATTTCGGTAACACCGAGATGTGAAATTAGGTGGTATCACGGGAATCCCTCGTCCTAATACGGACGGGGGATTTTTTAGCTTTCTTTTGTCGAAACGCTTTGCGTATCGACTTGGCGTTTAAACACCTCATCCACCGCAAGCGGTCCCCGTTCTCCTGTCGAAACGCTTTGCGTATCGACCCAGAGAAGGCGTTTGATCTGATTTCATTCGGGACGTGTAGTTCGTGGTTCACCACGAACTACTTGGGCGTCGTCCCCTACAGAAGGCATAAAACAGCACCCGAATCAAATTAACAAAAATCATATTTCCGCAAGGAAATATGTGCGCTTTCGCCCGTGGACGGCAGGTATATCCTGCCGAGGGGGGACGGGCAAGCGCACCGTCACCGCGTTGAATTTAATGAAAATAAACCCATCAATTGCAGGGGCGCACACCGCCGGCGGTGTATAAATATGAAAACAGTATGATAATTAATTGAAAGGATATACAAAATGAAAGAGATCGAAAAGACTTATGACCCGAGTAAAGTCGAGGAAAGACTTTACAAATCATGGTGTGACGGCGGTTACTTCACACCCGACGTAAATGACGGCAAGCCTGCATTTACGATAGTTATTCCGCCTCCAAACGTAACAGGACAGCTTCACATGGGTCACGCCCTTGATGAAACGCTTCAGGATATTCTTATCCGTTACAAGAGAATGAAGGGCTTTTCCACCCTTTGG
>JAFXFN010000010.1 GCA_017520505.1 Clostridia bacterium | reverse complement strand
TTGTAGGGGTCGTGCGCCCGGTAGTTCGTGGCTACCACGAACTACACGACCCGAATGAAATAAACAAAAATGGGATTGAAGCGGGACGCCGAGGACGTCGTCCCCTACAACACCACCCCGAATTTAACGCCTTCCCCGGTGGGGGAAGGTGGCGGCGAAGCCGACGGATGAGGTGTTATAAAAAAATGGCGCACCGTCACCATTTTAAATTTAAAAAACGAAAGGACAAACAAATGAACACCTATGATGATATATGGTTGGGTGTCCTTAAAGAGCTGAGAAAAGAATTTTCCGACATCAAGGTTAACTCTTGGTTTTCGGATATTAAGATAGTTGACATCGAATCGCAGTATGCGGTGCTTATGACACCGACGGCGGCAACGCTTGATTTCGTAAGAAACGAAACGAGAGTGCTTGAAAGAATTTTGCACAAGGTGCTTTGCGAATTCAAGATAATCTACATATACGCTCAGGACAGAGACCTTAAAAACTTAAAGCAGATAAAAAAAGACATTGAATACGACCTTGAAAACCCGGGGGCTACCGATGAGGACGTTTACCTGCGCCCCTCGCCCAGAGAAAGCACGGGTGAGGAAAAAGCAGGCGGACTTCCTTTAATGGCTCAGGGACAAGGAAGCGAGGTCAAATTCTTCGCAACGGGCGAAAAGGAACAGCCCGCCGAGGAAACGACGGAAGAATCACAGCTTTCGGCTAAAATAAATCTCAAAACGCAGATAAATAACGATTATACGTTTGACAATTACATAGTAGGCTCGTCAAACCGCTTTGTTTACAATGCGTGCTACGCAGTTGCGACAAATCCGTTCACAGCGTGGAACCCCCTTTTCGTGTACGGCCCCAGCGGTCTTGGCAAAACGCACTTACTTTATGCGATAACAAACGAGCTTCTGACGAGAAACCCCGACCTTAAGATCATTTACGTCAAGGGTGAGGAATTCACAAACCAGCTCGTCGAGAGTCTGCGTACAAAAAACGGACCTGTTATTTTCCGTAACAAGTACAGAACGATAGACGTTCTGCTCGTTGACGATATTCAGTTTATTGCAGGCAAGGAAAGCGTGCAGGAGGAATTCTTCCACACGTTCAACGCCCTTTATGAAGAGCACAAGCAGATAATTTTGGCATCGGACAAGCCGCCCAGGGAAATACAGACGCTTCAGGACAGACTTCAGAACCGTTTTGAAATGGGACTTATGGCTGACATTCAGCCGCCTGACTATGAGCTTCGTGCCGCCATTATCAAAAGCAAGGCAGATTCGTACAAAATGAACATTCCCGATGACGTCGTAACGCTTTTGGCTGAAAATCTCAGCCGCAACATAAGACAGATAGAAGGCTCGCTCAAAAAGATAGCCGCAACGAGTGCGCTCTACGGCATACCGATAACGTACGATATGACGAAAAAGGCAATAGCCGATATGATGAATCTCGATGTGTCCCCGCAGATAATAACCGACCGTATATTCAAAACGGTGGCAAAAAAGCTGAACGTCGACGAAAACGAGATAAAGAGCAAGAGCAAGCGCAAGGAGATAACCTCCGCACGCCACATCGTTATTTTCCTTATAAGAAAGTACACACCCTACTCCTTGAAGCAGATAGGCGCATTGTTCGGACGTGACCATTCCACAATTATGAACTCAATCGACGTTGTGGAAACTAAAATAAAGTCGGAACCGCTGTTTGAAAGGGAAATTGAGGAGATAGAGAACGAAATAAAGATGTAAATACACAAGAAAGTCACATTCTTTTCCACATTTTCCACATAGTTTTCCACATTTGTCCACACAAACGGGTGGAATTTCACCCCTTTTTAACGGTATGTTGACAAGTGTGTTAACAAGCGGTGTATATGTATGTGGGAAAAATGATGACAAGATGTGGAACAAAAAACGTGAAAAATCGCCACGGTGCGATAAAAAAAGCTTTCCACATTTCATCAAGATGCTTTACACTGCAATTCCACAGGTGAAAATCACCGAAAAACAGCCAAAACAGAGGGCTCTTTGAGATTTCCACATTTTCCACAGCCCCTACTACTACTACTATTTCCATATGTATTCATATCTATCCATATCATAGAGAGGAACGAACATGAGAATCGTTTTTGAAAGATCCACACTTCTTAATGCTCTGCTTCCCGCAATGGGCGCAGTATCGACAAGAGGCGAAAATAAAATAATTCAGGGTATCAGACTTAAAACACAAGGCAGCGACAAATGCGTTATCACTTCCTTCGACGTTGAAAAGGGCTTTGAAACTGTAATTGATGCTGACGTGCAGACACCCGGCTGCTATATAATAAGCGCACAGAAGCTTTTGAACATAACGAAGAATATGCCCGATGACATAATAATCGACGTATCTGACAAGAACATCGCAAAGATAATGTCGGGTAACAGTAAATTTGAGGTCGTTTGCATTGAGGGTAACAAATTTCCCGGCACGCCTGAGCTTTCGGGTGACTACAGCTTTTCAATAAGCCAGAAGATGCTTAAAAAGCTTATCGCCGAAACATCGTTTGCCGTTGCCGACAACCACCAGAAGCTTCAGCTCAACGGCGCTTACTTCCAGATAAGAGAAGAAAATATAAGAATAACGGCGCTTGACGGCTTCCGCTTTGCGCAGAGATTCGTTGACTGTGAAATGGAAAACCACAACGTCGACGGCTCTTATATGAACCTCAACTTTATAATCGCACGCCGTGCGCTTCCCGAAATACAGAAGTTCTTGCTTGACACAGACGAAAAGATAAAGGTCGTAAAGGGACTTAAGCACATTATGTTTATGCGTGACGGAATGTGCTTCTACACAAGACAGATAGACGGCGATTATATAGAATATGAAAGATTTATACCTAAGGACTGCCCGATAAACGTGGAAATAAACACGCACAGCCTGCGTGAAAGCCTTGAGCGCGCGCTCCTCGTTACAGAGGACAGCGATGCAGGCCGTGTACGTTCAAGCGTTACGCTCAACATCTACGGTGACAAGCTGAAGATATCATGCATCTCCGTCGTTAACAGAGTATATGACGAAATACCCTGCAAGCACGAGGGCGAGGACCTTGAAATAAGCTTCAACTGCCGTTTCTTGCTTGACAGCTTCAGAGCTATTGAAGCAGACACGGTCAAGCTCGGCTTTACGACATCTCTTTCAAGTATGCTGATAACACCTGTGGACGACGCTGACAAGTCGTTTATGTACTTCGTGTTCCCTGTAAGACCTCAGCAGTCAAGATAAATTGAAATTACTTAAAGCAGATATAAAAGCGTACCGCAATTTAAAGGAAGGTACGGTTGAATTCACCGACGGTATTAATGTCATCTGGGGCGATAACGCCCAGGGAAAGACGAATCTTCTTGAAGCGATATACGTTTTCGCAAGAGGAAAGCCGTACAGAATGAAAAAGGAAACGGATGTTATTCCGTTTTCGGAAAGCTCGGCAGGAGTTGACATCGTTTACGAGTCGTTCGGCCGTGAAGTGCCGATGTCGGTGTACTACAGACGAGGCGAAAAAAGAAAAATGAAGATATCGGGCGGTGAGGTGACACGTGCCTCGGAGTTTATAGGAAACTTCAGGGCGGTTATGTTCTGTCCCGACCATTTATCGATCATTAAGGACTCGCCGAGTCAAAGAAGACTGTTTCTTGACGTGGCAATTTCGCAGACGGACAAGAAATATGTCTATATGCTCAAAAAATACACGCAGATACTTGCACAAAGGGCTGCGCTTATCAAGGATGCCGCAGAAAGCAAAAGCACAAATTACGGTGTTTTTGACGTGCTGGCACAGCAGATAGCAATTCCGTGCCGATACGTGACCGAAAGGCGGATGGCGTACTGTGAAAAGCTTGGGGCGTATATGGCGACGTCGATTGACGAGATGAGCGAGGGCAAGGAAAAAGCAAGCGCCGAATACAGCTTTGATACATCCTTGTCGGAAATGACAGACGAGGCGTTTTATAAGCTGTTTTGCGATAACGTCGATAAAGAAATTCAGTATAAAATGAATCTTTACGGTGTGCAGAGGGACGATATTGAGATAATGCTCAACGGTAAGTCCTCACGCTTTTACTGCTCGCAGGGACAGCAAAGGTCGCTGTCGCTTGCCGCAAAGCTTGCCGAGGGAGAAATTGCCAAAGAAGAAACGGGCGAATACCCCGTGTACCTTTTCGACGATGTTTTGTCGGAGCTTGACAGTAAGCGTGCATCATACCTGCTCTCAAAGCTCGGCGAAAGACAAGTCATAATCACCTCTTGTAATGAGGAATTATTCTCTCCGTTCGGTGTAAGCAATAAGATAAACATTTGTTCAGGGCGGATAAAATAAACCCTATTTCAAATTATTAATTCCTTAAACCGTAATCGCCATAGGCGATTGCTTCATAGTGCGAAGCACTGCTTCACGCAGCATAGCTGCGCTTCATATCACGAGCGTGCGAGTGATGCTTCATTTAAAATAAGATAATTAAAAATTCACCCAAATGAAATGAATGAAAATATATTTCCGTAATGAACAAGCGCCCTGCCCGTCCCCCCACGGCAGGCTGTGCCTGCCGCCCACGGGCATAGGGCGCACCGTCTTCGACGGCTTTAATCAAACGAATTAATATGAAAAACAACTACCTGTTTATTGCAAACGAAAAAATACTTTTAAGTGATGATATAATCGGTATATTTGATACGGACACATCGACCGTATCACCCGTGACGAGGTCATCTCTCCGCTGTGCGGAAGCCGAAAAAAGGCTTATAAGCGTCACACGTGAAATACCGAAATCATTCATATTAACTGACGAAAATAACGAAAACAAGATATATATGTCACAGATATCTCCCAAAATTCTCAAAAAGAGAGCTATGAAAGGAATAGTGTAAATGGACGAATCCAACATCAAAAACGCACAACAGAATTACGGTGACGAGCAGATCCAGGTGCTTGAGGGACTTGAAGCTGTAAGAAAAAGACCGGGTATGTACATCGGTACTACCTCAATCAAGGGCTTGCACCACCTCATAAATGAAATAGTGGATAACTCCATTGACGAGGCGATGGCGGGCTACTGCAAAAAGATAACCGTAACACTTCACACCGACAACAGTTGTTCGGTAAGAGACGACGGACGAGGAATTCCCGCAGGTATCAACGCAAAGACGGGTACACCCACCCTTGAGGTCGTATTTACCGTGCTTCACGCAGGCGGTAAGTTCGGCGGCGGCGGATACAAGATATCGGGAGGACTTCACGGTGTCGGCGCATCTGTTGTTAACGCCTTATCCGAATGGGTAGAGGTATCAAACTGCCACGGCGGTAAAAAGTACACAGAACGCTTTGAAAAGGGCCACGTTGCACGCCCCTTTAAAGAAGAGGGCGAATGCGGGGACGAGCACGGTCTTTACGTAAGATTCAAGCCCGACCCGACTATATTTGAAGAAACTGTATTTGACTACGATGCCGTGCTTGACAGAATGAGAGAGCAGTCGTTCCTCAATGCAGGCGTTTGCATCGAGCTTGTTGACGAGCGAGGCGAGGAGCCTGTTTCAGAGGTGCTTTGCTATGAGGGCGGTATAAGAAGCTTCGTTGAATACCTCAACGAGAAAAAGGCTTGCACACCCGTACACAAGGACGTTATATACATAAACGGTCAGATGGGTGATATGACAGCCGAGGTCGCAATACAGTATAACGACACGCTCAGCGAAACGATAGTGACGTTTGCGAACAATATGTCGACCATCGAGGGCGGTACGCACGAAACGGGCTTCAAGACAGCACTCACGAAGGTAATGAACGATTACGGCCGTAAGGTGAAGCTGCTTAAAGACGGCGACAAGAACCTTATGGGCGAGGACGTGCGTGAGGGTATTTGCGTTGTTATTTCCGTAAAGCTTCCCGACGCACAGTTTGAAAGCCAGACGAAGGCAAAGCTCGGTAACAGTGAGGTAAGAACCTTTGTCGATTCGATAGTATCGAAGAAGCTTGAAGAATATTTAGAGGAAAATCCGTCTGTCGGCAAGGCGATAATGGAAAAATCGATAATCGCCGCAAGAGCAAGAGAGGAAGCACGCCGTGCACGTGAGGCTGTAAGAAACAGAAAGGGTGCGCTTGAGGGCTTCCAGCTTCCCGGAAAGCTTGCCGACTGCCACGAAAGAAGCGCTGAGCTTACAGAGCTATTCCTCGTCGAGGGTGACTCTGCGGGCGGTTCTGCAAAGGACGGCCGTGACAGCCGCTTCCAGGCAATTTTGCCGATGAGAGGTAAAGTCCTCAACGTTGAAAAGAGCCGTGTTGACAAGGTTTATTCAAACCAGTCGATACTTCCCATCATTCAGGCTATCGGCTGCGGTATCGGCTCGGATTTTGATATAAGCAAATTAAGATACGGAAAAATAATAATTATGGCGGATGCCGACGTTGACGGCTCGCACATCAGAATACTTCTTCTGACGCTGTTCTTCCGTTATATGAGAAAGCTCATTGAGGACGGCCACGTTTACTCCGCAATGCCTCCGCTTTACAGAATAACAAAGGGCAAAACGGAAAAATATGCGTACAACGACGAGGAAAAGGAAGCCATCGTTGCAGAGCTTGGCGGAAACTTCCGTGTTGAACGCTTTAAGGGTCTTGGTGAAATGGACAAGGAGGAGCTTTGGGAAACCACTATGGACCCCGAAAGAAGAACCATCCTCCGTGTCACGATAGAGGATGCAAGAAGATGCGACGAAATATTCTCAACTCTTATGGGCGACAAGGTCGAGCCTCGCCGTGACTTCATCGAGAAAAACGCAAAATACGTAACAAACCTTGATATATAATGGTATGTGATAAATACGGTTTTACCGTAAACACGCTTACTATGTGTCCGTCATTCACAGCCGTTTACGAAAGTGAAACGGACGTGAAAAAGGGTATGACGAATATGTGTGCAGGGGCGGGGCTTTGTAAGCCCGCAGACGGTGTCGCTGTTTCGGATTTTCTGTCATCAATGGGTGTTATGACAAATGCCTTCGGCTTTTGCGGAGGGCTTTTGGGAAAATACCTCCGTGATTTTCTGAAAAGCCGTGATGTCGGCTGTCACTTCATTGAAACAAGCACGCCGACACCCGTAAAAACGGCTGTATCAGAGGATAATTCCGTAACGGTTTTTGAAATGAGAGAAACACGCACCGTTTCGATAAAGGAGATACTTGCCTTGACGAAGCTGATGCGGGAAACGGAGCCGAAGCCCGAATATTTCGTTTTGTCGGGTGCATACCCCGATGACCTTGAGGTCGGCACATACTGCGACATCATAAAAATGCTGACGTCCTCGGGCATCAAGACAGTCACCGATTTTTCCGGGGCTGATATGCGCCTTTCCTTCAAAGAAAAGCCGTTCATCATCGTTATGGGTTATGAGGAATTATACGATTATCTCTTTGAAAAGGTCGAAACGCTTGCAGAGGCGCTGTCGGCTGTAAAGAGGATAACGAAAGAAACCGGTGCGACGGTGCTTTGCACGCTCGGTAAAAAAGGAAATATCTATTCCTCACCCGACGTTATGTGCTTTGCGTCGGTGAAAAGAAGCAAAAACGAAAGCATCTACTGCCGTTCCGCACTTATAGCCGCATTTTTAAAAGCGTATGAGTTTTCGGGTGAAAACGTACAGTATGCCTTGCAGTATGCAACTGCATATTCATCGGCGGTAAACGGTAAGGGCGACATACCAAACACGGACGATGTCAAAAAAAATTTAAGCAACGTTGATTTAAGAACGTATTGAAATAAAGCAGAATTAATAAAAATATATTTCCGATAGGAAATATGCGCATCCCCCGGTGGGGGGTCCGGGGATGCGCCGGTGTCACTTTGAATTAAATAAAAACAAACCCCATAATTTGTAGGGGTCGTGCGCCCGGTAGTTCGTGGCTACCACGAACTACACGACCCGAATGAAACGAACAAAAATGTGTAATTGAAATATATACATACGGAGATTCAAATGGAAAAATACAAAAGCCAGGACATTGAATACAAAGAACAGAAGATAGTCGATATAAATATCGAAAAGGAAGTCAAAAAGTCCTTTATGGAATATTCTATGTCGGTTATCGTTTCCCGTGCGCTTCCCGACGTGCGTGACGGACTGAAGCCCGTTCACCGCCGTATTTTGTACGCTATGTACGAGGACAACCTCGTGCACAGCAATCCGCACAGAAAGTCGGCAACGACAGTCGGTAACGTGCTGGGTAGATACCATCCGCACGGCGATACAGCCGTTTACGATTCTATGGTACGTTTGGCGCAGCCGTTCTCGCTCCGCTATACGCTTATAGACGGTAAGGGTAACTTCGGTAACGTAGACGGCGACGGTGCGGCGGCATACCGTTATACGGAAGCAAGAATGTCACGTCTTGCAGACTATATGCTTGCCGACATCGAGAAAAACGTAATCGACTACGACCCCAACTTCGATAATACGAGAAAAGAACCGCAGGTGCTTCCCGCACGCTTCCCCAATCTGCTTGTAAACGGTTCTATCGGTATTGCCGTAGGTATGGCGACGAACGTGCCTCCGCACAACCTGCGTGAGGTCATAGACGGTACGGTTTACCTTATGGAAAACCCCGAGGCTGACGTGCGTGAGCTTATGACGTTCATCAAAGGCCCCGACTTCCCGACCTATGCCACCATTCACGGCACGCAGGGCATCTACGATGCGTATGCAACGGGACACGGAAGAATAGTTGTCAGAGCACGTGCCGAGGTGTTTGAGGACAAGCACAGAATAGAAATTTACGAAATACCCTATATGGTCAACAAGTCTATGCTCGTTATGAGCATGGCAGAGCTTGTAAAGGCAAAGAAGATAGAGGGTATCACAGCCCTCCGTGACGAAAGCGGACGTCACGGAATGAAGATAGTCGTTGAGTACAGACGTGATGCAAACGGTCAGGTCATACTCAATCAGCTTTATAAATACACACAGCTTCAGGATACGTGCGCTGTCAATATGCTCGCACTCGTTGGCGGAGAGCCGAAGTGTCTTTCACTCAAGGAAATACTTCAGCATTACATTGCACATCAGGAGGAGGTCGTACGCCGCCGTGTCGAATTTGACCTTGACAAGGCGAAAAAGCGTGCGCATATACTCGACGGACTCCATATTGCCATTGACAATATCGACGAGGTCATCAGCATAATCCGTACGTCAAAATCTATCCCCGATGCGAAATTCAGCCTCTGTGAGAGATTTGACCTTGACGACGTTCAGGCACAGGCTATCGTCGAAATGCAGTTAGGTAAGCTTTCCAATCTTGAAACGTTCAAGATCGAGGACGAGCTTGCAAAGCTCCGTGTACTTATTACAGAGCTTGAGGGCGTGCTTGCAGACGAAACTAAGCTTCATGCGATCATCAAAGAGGAGCTTATCGGGATAAGAGATAAGTTCGGTGACGAAAGAAGAACGAGAATAGAAGAATCCGACGAGGAAATAATAGACGAGGACCTTATCGAGCGTGAAAACTGCGTTGTAACGCTTACATACGGCGGTTACATCAAGATGCAGCCCGCATCCGATTATTCCGTACAGAATAAGGGCGGTAAAGGTCTTAAGAGTATGACGACGAAGGAAGACGACTTTGTTATAAAGGTCGTTGCGGCTCACAGCCATTCGTATATGATGATGTTCACCAATACGGGCCGTGTGTTCACAAAGAAGGTCTACTCACTTCCCAAGGGAAGCAGAACATCAAAGGGCTCAAATATCGTTAACGTAATTGACCTTGCCGAAAACGAAAAGATAACGGCACTCGTACCCGTTGACGATTTCACAAGGGGCGGCTATCTCCTTATGGTAACGAAGAACGGTACTGTCAAGAAGACGAAGCTTTCCGAATTTGAGCAAAGAAGAAAAGGCGGAAAAATTGCAATTCTGCTTGAAGACGATAACGAGCTTCTCTTTGTACGTCTTACTGACGGAAGCCGTGACGTTGTGGTATGTACGCACGACGGTCAGGCGGTATGCTTCAATGAACGCCACGTAAGAGATATGGGCAGAGCATCCAAGGGTGTAAGAGGTGTAAGACTTGCAGAGGGCGACTTTGTAACAGGTGCGGCTGTCTGCGAGGAAGGCAAGAAGCTTCTTTCAATCACCGAAAAGGGCTACGGCAAGCGTACAGAATTTGAAAATTATTCCGTACACGGCCGAGGCGGTAAGGGTGTTGTGTGCCATAAGATAACCGAGGATTCGGGTAAGCTTGCGGGTATCGCATCCGTTTCCGATGATGAAGACATCATCATCGTAACAATGAACGGTATTCTCATCAGATTCCGTGCAAGCGACGTGCGTGTATGCGGACGTTCCGCTGTCGGTGTCATCGTTGTCCGCTTCAAGGAAGAAAACGATATGGTCGTCAACTTCACACATACCGACCCCGAGGAGGAAAAAATGCCCGAAACAACGGTAGAATCCGATGATACGGCAGAAATCTCCGAAGAAACGGTTGAAGAGGAAATAACTGAAGAATAACTAGATGAAATGAGCGAAAATGGGATTAAAACGGCGGGAGTAAACCCCCGCCCTACGACACCACCCCGAATAAAAAGAACAAAAATGTTTTTTCCCATATTATCCGTATGGGCGCACCGCCTTCGGCGGTCTTGATAAAATGAAAATAAACTTTAAACAAACAAAATTATGGCTGAAACAGGAAAAAAAATAATAATTACGGTACTTTGCGTAATACTTATGTGTGCGGCGGTGCTTTCAGCCGTTTTGTACACCGAGGGATATTACGATTTTACCTTTATCGACAGAAAAAACGAGCCTGATGAAACGGAGATACCGAGGCCGAAGCCTCCGATAACGGATGCTGAAACTGACGGCGACGTGTATATCGACGAGGAAACAGAGCCGCCCGTGACAGTTCCCGATGGAGATGAATATATCGCCGAGGGGTATATCGTCAGCGGTGAAATTTATAACGGCGAAGATCACATTATCGCAAAGCTTCCCATTTCACTTCCGAAGGAATATAAGGCAGGAACGGTCATAAAGCCGAGTGTGTCGATGAAATACGATGCGGGCGGTGTAAGCCGTGTTTATGAGTATTCAGAAAAGGAAAGCGACCTTTTCTCCTCAGAGCTTTATATGGGTTACATCATCTCGACGGAAAACGGTAAAGTTACCGTTTATTCGCCGAACGGTGACAAGCTTATAGAAACGGAAAAGGGCTCGATAACAGAGCTTGTTTATATGAGAAACCGTGACGGCTTGCCGATTTTCAGAATAGACGGTGCCGACTGCATCATCAAGGACGGCAAATTTGAGCCGTCGAAAGCGTATGATATAGGCTTATACTTCAATTATCCTGCAAAGCTCGGTGCAAAAAAGACGCTTTATGCTGAAAAAATCGGCGGCAGATGGGTTTATAAAACAACAGACGGTGACGTCTTGTTCGACATCAGCTGTGATAAAGCGTACAATTTCTCCGAGGGCTACGGAATAACGGTGGACGGCGAGGAGCTTTATTGCTATAATGAAAAAGGCAGAGAGGTATTCACCGCATTTCCTGTCGGAATGACGGATATATACGGTGCCGGCTCGCTTTATTTTGACGACGGCTACGTTATGGTGCGTAAAATAGTATTGAAAAAAGGCGCAGTTACAGAGGATTATAACGTGCTTGTCAATTACAAGGGCACGGAATTGCCTGTTCCTGTGACAACGAAGCTCGTTTCGTACTCAAATCAGCGTATGCTTCTCGAAAAAGACGGAAAGCTTGGCTTTTATGCAATCAAAAACGACTGGATAACCGATATAAAGTACACCTACGCAACGCCTTTCTGCGAGGGACTTGCGGTCGTCGGCGACAAGGACGGCAAAAAAGGCGTTATCGACCTTGACGGAAATACGGTCGTTCCCTTTGAATATGACCGTATAACCGAATGTTCAGACGGTGTTTTCCTTGCATATAACAGCACAGACGGCTGGTGCGCTTTCGGAAAATTGCAAAAATAAACTCAAATGGCGGAGGATAACCTCCGCTGTTTTTATTCATTTAATTTGGGTGTTAACGGTGCGCCTGCCCGTAACCCCCATGTAGTTCGAATTACTTCGAACTACCGCAGTTTACAAAGTAAACTGCACGGTATGGGCGCACATATTTCCTACGGAAATATAATAAAAATCACATTATCCGAATAAAATTTACCGAAAATTTATCATAATATACTATAATTATTATATTTTTATTGTATGATAAAATGAAAAGCGGTATATGCTTTACAATTTTGCAAAGACCTTTTGAAAGGGAAAATATAATGAAATATCTTGTTCTTTTGTGCGACGGTATGGCTGACAGACGTGTGCCTGCCCTCGGCGATAAAACTCCTATGGAAAAGGCGAATAAGCCTTGTATGGATAAACTTGTAAAGGAATCATTCTGCGGTGAGGTTCTTAATGTTCCTGAAGGAATGGTACCTGAAAGCGACACGGCAAACCTTGCCGTTATGTCGTACGATCCCAGAGAATTTTCTCACGGACGTTCACCTCTTGAGGCGGTAAGTATGGGACTTGAAATGCAGCCCGATGATACAGCCTACAGATGCAACGTCGTAACTATTTCCGAGGATGAGGAAAATTATGACGATAAAATAATGCTCGACCACTCTGCGGATGAAATTTCAACTGCGGAAGCGGATGAGCTTATAAAGGCTATTGACGAAAAATTCGGTACTGAGCTTCGCAAGTTCCACACAGGCATCAGCTACCGCCACTGCCTTATCTGGAAAAATGCGCCCGGTCTTTACAATTTCGACCGTCCACACGATATAATCGGTCAGCGCATCGGCTCTCACCTGCCGACAGGCGAGATAGGCGGACAGTTTATCGATCTTTTCCGTGAAAGCTATGACGTGCTCAATCACCACCCCGTGAATGAAGCACGCCGTGTACGCGGGCTTAAGCCTGCAAACTCCATCTGGCTGTGGAGTCCCGGCACAAAGCCCCAGCTTCCCGATTTCAAGGAAAAATGGGGAATAAATGCCTCGGTCATCTCCGCTGTTGACCTTATCAAGGGCATCGGACTTTGCGCAGGTATGCGCAGCGTTGACGTTGAGGGTGCAACGGGTAACGTGCACACCAACTTCAAGGGCAAGGGCGAGGTTGCCATTGAGGAATTCAAAAACGGTGCAGATCTTGTTTATCTCCACGTTGAAGCGCCCGACGAGTGCGGACACCGTGCAGAGATAGAAAATAAGGTAAAATCCATTGAGCTTATTGACGAAAAGATACTTACACCTATTTACGAATACTTGAAAAACTGCGGTGAGGCGTACAAAATACTCGTTTTGCCCGACCACCCCACACCGCTTGAAATACGCACACATTCATCTGACCCCGTTCCGTTTATGATGTATTCCTCGGAGAAAAAGCAAAACGGAATAGATGCCTTTACAGAGGAAAACGCAAAGAAAACAGGCTTTTATCTCGACAAAGGCGAGCATCTGTTCGACTATTTTATTGAAAAATAAAGGAATAAGGTTATGAATACAGAAAATAACGAAAATAAAGAGCTTGAAACAAAGGGCGCTGACGATGAGATCTTGAGTGCCGAAAGAAATGACGGCAAGCATCACCACCGCCATCGTCGCCACCATGACGATTTTGCACCGATAATGCACAGCGTGAGAAAAGCACCGCCGAAGCGTACGGCTATCACCGAAGCGTTTGACTGGCTTGAAATAGTCGTGCTTTCCCTTGCATTCGTTATGATATTCTTCACGTACTTCGGCAGACTTGCGGTAGTACAGCAGACGTCAATGCGCTGTACGCTTGAGCCTAATGACAAATTGCTCATTTCAGATTTGTTTTATGAGCCTGCGCAGGGCGACATTGTGGTTTTCCACGCTCCCGCATCATCAAATGTCGGACACAATGAGCCGCTTATCAAGCGCATTATCGCAACGGGCGGACAGAGCGTGTATATCGACTTCCCCAACTGGGACGTTTACGTATACAATGATCCCGACGGAAAGTATAAAACGCTTGACGACATCAAGGCGGCAGGAATTCAGCCTCTTGAGGAGATTTATATTGAAAACAACCCCGTGTATGAGCCTGAACAGGTAATGCAGTTTGCAGGCAGACAGTACCCTGTAAAGCTTGCAGAGGACGAGGTTTTCGTAATGGGTGACAACAGACAGGTATCGAGCGACTCACGTACATTCGGACCGATAAAGGAAAGCTACCTTTTGGGTAAGGTCGTTGTGCGTTTGTTCCCGTTGTCAGAATTCGGCGGTGTATATTAATGCCTACAGATATAATCCAATGGTTTCCGGGGCACATGGCGAAAACAAAGCGCCTTATCAGGGAAAATCTTGCCTCGGTAGATATTGTTATCGAGCTTCTTGATGCAAGAATTCCGTATAGCTCCGCAAACCCCCAGCTTGCCGAGCTGATAGGCTCAAAGCCCGTTATAACCGTACTGAACAAGGCGACGCTTGCTGACGAAAAGGCAAGTGTGCTGTGGCGTGACCACTACATCAAAAAGGGCAGACGGTGCATCGTCTGCGACTGTATAAACGGCTCAGGACTTGGAATTTTAAAGGACGGAATTTCAAAGGTGCTTGCCGAAAAGCTTGCAAGATACGAAGAAAAGGGAATGAACGGACGTCATATCAAAGCGATGATAGTCGGTATTCCCAATGTCGGTAAATCATCTCTTATAAACAAGCTTTCAAAGGGTAAATCGGCAAAGGTCGAAAACCGCCCCGGTGTGACTTTGACGAAGCAGTGGGTAACGACGAGCATCGGCATTGACCTTCTTGATATGCCGGGCGTGCTATGGCCGAAGTTCGACAGCAAGACGGTCGGTGAGAACCTTGCCGCAACGGGTGCTATAAAGGACGACGTTGTGATTCCCGAGCAAATTGCCGCATCTCTTTGCGAAAAATTAAGACAAAGATACCCCGAAATGCTTTGCACACGATACAAGCTGACGAAAGAAAAGCTTGACGAATGCCGTGACGGTGAGGATATAATGGAGCTTATATGCCGTAAACGAGGATTTTTGCTCCCCGGCGGTGTGCTTGACACCGAGCGAGGTGCCGGCGTTATCCTTGAGGAATTCAGAAACGGAAAAATTGGGAGAATAACACTTGAAAGACCCGAAGATACTTTTATATGACATAGAAGAAGCCCTTGAAAACAAGGGCTTTAACCTTATATGCGGAGTTGACGAGGCAGGGCGGGGTCCGCTTGCGGGCGACGTTTACGCCGCCGCCGTCATTTTGCCGAAGGGGCTTATTATTGACGGACTCGATGACTCCAAAAAGCTGTCGGAAAAAAAGCGTGAGGCGCTGTTTGACGTGATAACGGAAAACGCAGTAGCATACGGAATTGCCTCTGCAACACCCCGACAGATAGATGAAATGAACATACTGAACGCCGTTATGTACGCTATGAACGAGGCGGTAAAAAAGCTGTCGCCGAGTGCTGATTATGCGCTTATCGACGGCAATATCGCACGTGGATTTTCTATTCCGTGCGAAACGGTCATAAAGGGCGATGCGAAAAGCCCGTCTATTGCGGCGGCAAGTATTTTAGCAAAGGTAAGCCGTGACAGAGAGTGTTACGTGCTTGACGAAAAATACCCCGAATACGGCTTTGCCAAGCACAAGGGCTACGGCACGAAGGCGCACATGGAAGCACTTTTCAAGTACGGCCCGTGCCCCGTTCACCGTCGGACGTTTTTGAAGTTTTTAAACGATGACAAGTAAGAAAATAACGGGCGTGCTCGGTGAGGACAAGGCTTGTGAGTACCTTATTCAAAACGGCTACACCGTTACTTGCAGAAATGCAAGGCGTGGACATCTTGAAGTGGATATTATCTGTGAAAATGAAGAATTTCTCGTTTTTGCCGAGGTGAAAACGAGAAAAAACAACCCCTCATTCGGCCGTCCCGCCGCAGCGGTGAATTACAAAAAACGGCAAAATATTATTGCGTTTGCCGAAGCGTATATCGCCGAGCACGGAACGGGCGGAAAATGCATCCGCCTTGACGTCGTTGAGGTGTATACAGACGGCAAAACGGTTTATAAGATCGAGCATTTAAAAAATGCAATAACGAAATGAAACGGTGTTTATATAATGTTATCCGTTTTAAAACCATTTTTGTTCATTTTATTCGGGCGGAGTAGTTCGCTTTGCGAACTACATGAATCCGCCCCTACGGATAAACGGGGGAAACCCCCATTTTTGTTTATCATATTCAACGTGATGACTGCGCCCTGTCTGCGCCCCCCCACGGCTCGAGGCGTACTGCTGTACGCATACGAGCCGCCCCGCAGACAAAGGGCGCATATTTCCTATCGGAAATATGGTTTTCGTTCATTTTCTGCGGGAGGATAATATGTATAGTGTGGTAACATAGTTTACAAAATGTGAAGACACATAGTTTACAACTTTGATGTAAAATAAAGGCATGAAAAGTCAGAAGGAGACGAGAAAATGCCTTGGAAAGAACAAAGGTTG
>JAFXFN010000009.1 GCA_017520505.1 Clostridia bacterium | reverse complement strand
GTGGTCTTTTGGTCATACCCTTTTTTCAACACTCAAAATTGTTTGAGCTTTTCGGCTTTGTTGTTACGCCTTTTTTTATTTGTATTTTTTCAAAAAGCTCTTGACAAACAGTAACAGGTTTATCGTTTAGATTAACACACTCCACCGCAACCTTAATCACTCCGTCGCATTTATTTTCAAACAGCTCATACGCCTCGGCGACCTTTGCGAGCGGATAGGTATGCGTGATCAGCGGCTCGGTGTCAAGCTTGCCCTCGGCGATAAGCTTCAGCGTTTCCTCGCAGTCGCAGCCGTCAACGCCGCCGGTTTTGAAAGTCAGATTCTTGCCGTACATATCAGGCAGAGGCAGAGTCTGCGCCTTATCGTAAAGCGCAACCACCGTGACAATAGCATTCGGGCGAGCGCACTGCCATGCAAGTTCAAAAGTATTCTCTGCTCCTGCTACCTCAAGCACAACATCCGCACCGCCGTGAGCGCTGTTCAAACGAACGAAATCAAGGCATTCACCAGGTGTGACGGTCAGCACCTCGGGATAATGCTCATTGACAAACTTGATACGGTTTTCGTCCTTCTCGCACACGATGATGCGCCCCGGATTCTTCAGCATCACACAAAGGAGCGTGCAAATTCCCGTGGGGCCTGCTCCGATGATGAGAACGGTATCGTCCGCTGTAATCTCTGAAATCTTCGCCGCCCAATATCCCGTGGCAAGAACATCACCAACGAGCAGGGCTTGTCTGTCGGTCACGGTATCGGGAATCTTGTTCAGCCCTTGATCCGCAAACGGTACACGGACATACTCCGCCTGACCGCCATCAATACGACAACCAAGCGCCCAGCCGCCATTCTTGTCGGTGCAGTTATTGACAAAGCCACGCTTGCAGAAGAAGCACTCGCCGCAGAAGGTTTCCACGTTGACCGTGACCCTGTCGCCGGGCTTTACGTGCGTGACCGCCGAGCCGACCTCTTCCACGATGCCGACCATCTCGTGACCAACCGTGATTCCCTCCACTGCTCTCGGCACGCTGCCGTGCTTGATATGCAGATCACTTGAACAAATGCTTGCAAGCGTGACCTTGACAATAGCATCCCGCTCGTGCAGTATCCGAGGCTTTGGCTTCTCAACCAAACCGAATTTTCCTTTCCGTATGTATGTATATGTCAGCATTATTTTATCATTCCTTTTTTGTCTGATTCAGTCAAGACTTCGCCCCGTAAAAGCTGTTAAAAATCCCGACTGCGCCGATGAATTCATCAACGGCGGAGTTTTTCTTTTTGCAGTTATATTTAAATATCGTACAGTTTTGCCGTTTCCTTATTTCTGTACTCGTGTTTTTCGTAGTAGCCGATCAGATTTCCATTATCATCACGGAGTGCGACCATATAAACGTCCTTATTTTCCTCGTCGTTACGAAAAGTATATACAATATTATTTTCACGGCTTTTTCCGAACCATTCAAGAACTCGGTCTATCTTCTCGTTTGCAGAGGCAGGATGACAACTTCTGATGCTCTTCCCCGTCAAATCTCTTTTATATCGCTTAACTGCCGCAGGGTTCATATAAACGACTGTAGATTCAATATCACATACAACTACAGGCGCTTTGTCCTGATTTAAAATACTTTTGAATAACTGTTCTGACATATTCAAGTCCCTCTGTTTAATTTCAAATTCTTCAGCTTATTAATATTTATTTATTACAGCGTTTCATATAGACATTATATCACAAAACACCTTTTATTTCAACAAAATTCAAAAAAACAATGCGATGCGCAGATATTCTACGCAACCTATTAACAGTGTTTATTATATATATTATAATGATGCCATTATATAAAAAGAGACGAATTATGATGTATCATACTTCTGCACGAATTCGCCGAGTGTTTGCGTGGCTTATTTGCACACTTCTGTTATGGAGTGCCCTTGTGCCGACTTTTTCGGTTTCAGGCGCATCTGACCGTTTTGGTCAATGACACGGGAAATGCTATTTCCGATCTACCCGTAACTATAAAGGTTATGAGCGGAGGTACAGTTCTTTTTGCAAAGCAAATCACTATGAACGTCGATGCCTTTTCAAAGGACAGCAATGGACTCAGCGAGGAAACTGTATCCGTAAAAGTTCCCGATCATGCCGAATACTGCAAGGGCGGCACGACGTTGACCGTCACCGCATCCTATGAGCTTGACGGTCAAACGGTTATACAGCCAGCGAAAGTGGATCGTTAACGGCGGTGAAACGTCCGCAGGACACCCTCCGAAATACGATTGGCTTCCCAATGAAGAATCAACCGACACCGACACGGAAGCACCGCAAACGGATGTTATACCCGATACAAATACTGTAACAGAGCTTGTAAAAACCACAGCCGATACTGATGCCGATACAGATACCGATTCCGACAGCGGCTCTGCTGTTATCATCATAGTTGTTGCTTCATCTGCTGTACTTATACTTGCCGCAGCTGCGGGTGTCATTCTTTTCCGTAAATCCAAAAATCAGAACAATAAGAAATCTATTTGAATTTAACCATAGCCACCGCTAAATAAGGGTGTATTAAAAGTCGGGCTTATTCCCGAATTCTCTGATGTTTGAAAGCGACGTCCTATTACCGTAACTATCATTACCTTTTCCCGTTGCAGGAACGAAGTTCGCCACACCGTAAGAACAGAGTTTGTCGCGCTGTAAGAACAGAGTTCGTCACGCTGTAAGAACGGAGTTCGTCACGCTGTAAGAACGGAGTTCGTCAGCATGGTAGAAATTGATATTCAACGTCATAACGTTGCCTCCGAATCGCTCATCGGCAAAAGCCTCTGCGAACCACCGCAGAGGCTTTTCAGCTAACAAACAGTCGGCTCATTCTTTTGAAATGAGCCGACTTTTTTATATTATTTTATAAATGAAATATCCGTATATACGGGAGCGTGGTCCGATGTGACCGCAGATGTCATATTGATAATTGTTCTTGAACGGAGCACGTTTACCTTGGATGTTGTGAAGAAGAAGTCGATAACTCTGGAAGGTGAACCAACCAAAGGCGCCGTAGTATTGAGAGTGTGACCGCAACGAGTCATTATACCGTTGTTTCTGAACCCTGTGAATCTTGTTTCGGTAAGAATGCCGTCATCGACCATCAATTGATATGCTTCATCATACGTACGCATATTATAGTCGCCCATATTTACGACCTCACATCCGTGTCTCTTGACGATATCCTTTGTAACATCCAAAATCATCTGCGAGTTTTTCACACGAATGGGAAGCTTGTGATCCCAACCGCCTACATTGTAGAAGTGTGTTGACGTTGCCGCAAATACCTGAGACGTTGTCTTATCCTTCAGAACTGCCCACGTTACACCAAAGCGTTCATCTCCGCCGGGTAATTGCTTCCAGCCTTTTTCAAGACAAGTGAATTTTGACGTCTTGTACGCAAGCGGAACACGGTTGCTTTCAGTACCTGTAAATACTTCCTTTTGAATTACAGTATAGCCCTGTGCTTTGAGCAAAGGCATAAATCTGTTCATATTCTCAATACAGCATTCCTGGAAACCGATAACGTCAGGTGAGTAGTAGTTGATAAACTCAACCATGTTATTGTATCTGCTTGTATCCTTATGGCTTTCGTACCACAGCATATTGAATGTCATAATTCTGTAATTTGCGCCGTCTGTCAAGGGGAGATGATCATTTTTTGTATTCAATGTCTTGGGCGCATCAAAGCAAAGGTCTTTAAGCTCAACATTGCCCGTTGCGCTTGCCAATGCCTTGACGATCAGCTGTGATGCGTATTCAGCCGCTATAACGTTTCCGCCTATAATGTATATCTCACCTGTTGTCTTATTAACAATACTGTACTGTTTAGCACCGACAGTCTTATTGCTTGCAACAAGCGCATTACCGCCTGCACCGTTACCCGATGTTGCGATAACGATCTGAGGATATGCGGCTCTCGGGTCGTATATGCCTGTTTCAACTTCAACGCCTGTGTAATATTCTATATCATCTGCGAGAAGCGCAACTGCTTCCTTGATACCTGTTACATCGTTCGCAGGAGCATTTTCTTCATTTGCAAGGTACGTTACCTTGAGGCCTGTAATGTCCTTGCCATTGATAGTTGCGGAAACGAGAGGACATCTTATCTCCTCAGCTGTACCGTTTACACGAGAATCGGATTCGGAGTAAATTGCATAAGGAACTATAGAAAGCACAATGCCTTTATCTTTGATCGGGAGACCGCTGACTGTTACGGAATAGGAGTAAGCACCGTCTATAGCCTTGAAATCTGCTGTGCTTACAGTCTTCTTTGCAATCGCCTTGCCTGTTGACGCAGCTACAGTTGTAACAACGAAACCGAGTTCTTTATACTGATCGTATTCGAATTTACCCGTAAGTGTCAAATTGCCCGAAGCATCAACCGACGTGCCTATAAGGTCAAGACCTGCAAACTGTCCGCACCATCTTGTACCGGGGGATACATCAGTCTTTTTGTTACCGCCGTCAACACCGTATGTTATAACGCCGGGAGCTGTACCTGTTGAATCGAGGTTGATATACTCACCGAGTGCCTTGGGATAACCTGCTGTTGTATTGGACGTTGTAACCTGTGCAGAATAAGGAACTGCTGCAAATGTGTGTATGTATGTACGCATAGGCTCTTTGATCGCCTGAGATGAAGCGTAAGCATATGCTTCATAATCAACATAGTTGTAGTAGTTACGTGATGTACCTGTTTCAGCTGTTTCTCTTACGAAGTACAAAGCGATGGAATCTGCTCTGTTGTGAATTTCAGCCGTCAATTCACGTGCAAGAAGAGCATCAGCGCTTGCTGTAACGCTACCGAGGTCTGTTCCGTTGTCAAGTCTTACGTTTACTGCGGAATTCTTGACCAGAGAGAGTGCAACGCCTGCCTTTTTGTCGGGCAAGAAGCCTGCACCGCAGCCCTTGTTGATCTTCGTTGCCGCATGTATGTCAGCTGTACCGTCGTGGATAGCCACGGGGATGACAGTAACGTTTGTCATATCACATCCCTGCTCTGTCCAGTACGCCTTGAAATCATCAACTGTGCGATTTCTGTTGGCGTATGTTACGAACCAGAGAACTGCTATACCGTTGGGAGCGATACTTGCATCGTAAGAAGAAAGATTTACTCTTTCAAGGCACTTGATGTCTGTGCTTACTTCAACACCGGACACAAGACCGAGAAGTATGTTGTAGCCGTTACTTTCGTTCTTACCGCTGTTTGCAAAGCCGAATCTGTAAAGTGAATACTGGTTAAGGTTTACTGTCTTGTCGGAGGTGTTTATGATCTCCATAAACTCATACGCACCGTTTGTAGGTGTCTGGCATATTTCGCTTATGGCAAGATCCTTTTCATACTCGCTCTTTGTGAGCTTGATTACCTTGAACTGCTGTGCTGTGGAAGAAGCTGAGTATTTTGCAAGCTCTACGTTTGTACCGCTCGCAGTTCCTCCGCCCTTAACAGTCAAAGCACATTCCGTTGTACACTTGGGAACGAACACATAATTTCCGTCAACCTTGAAAATGTACCATCTCTGGGCATTTGTGTTGTTTGAAAGATACGTGCTTACGTTTGTACCTGCTGTGCCTGCACCTGCCGCACAGTCAAGTGATTTACCTGTATAAAGGTTTGTGATCTCATAGCTTCCGTCAGAGAAACGAATGAATCTCCACGTCTGTCTGTAGCCTGCATTGGGATAACGGATAAGAACGTTATCTGCCGACAGACCGAGGTTGTAGTCAGAGCCAACACCTCTGATGTTGCCCCAGAAGTTACTGCCTATATTTGCAGGCTCTGCATTTTCAAGGGCGTTTATCTTTGTTATTTTGAACTGCTGACCTGCAGCGCCGCTGTATGTGTTCATCTGAACGTTTGCGCCTGCCGCAGTTGAGTTACCGTTAACACTCAAAGCACATGTTGTACCGCTCTTTGCCCGAAGCACGTAAGTGCCGTTTGTGTGCTTATAAATAAACCAACGCTGAGCGTTTGTGTTATTGCTTGCATAAATATCAACGTTCGCACCTGAAGCACGTGATGCCGCATAAACGTCAAGCACCTTTCCCGTTGCATTGTTTGTTATCTTGTAGCTTCCGTCGCTCTGTCTTGCAAGCTTCCACGTCTGTTCAGCCTTGAATACCGGTGTAACCGTACATACGTTTGTATCGGAATATCCGAGGTTCTTTCCGCCGGAATTCATCGAAATTCTTACGTCGATATTCGTTCCGAGATCAACGACGGGAGCTGTTACACGGGACTCGTTTATACCGTGCGCAACGAAGTGGTTGAATGCGCTTTCACGGTTTGAGCCGAATGCAGCTTTAAGGTCAGCGTTGTTCTTCAGATAATAATCAACACTGAACATAGGGCTCGCCTGACGGCCCTCTTTTACGCCGTTGCTGACAAAGTGATTATAAAGACGTGTTGCGTCAGTTCCGAATGCAGCCTTAAGATCGGAATACTTATTTGCATAATACGTCGCATCAAATACTACCGATTTTACATTTGCAGGTACTGAAACAGCGGCAATTGCCTGGAACGGTACTATAGCCGCTACCATAATAATTGCCAGACACCACGCTGTCAAACGAATGATGTTTTTCATATTTTCCTCCTTGAAAATAACGTTACACATAACTTGTTTTTACAATAATATTATACTTCTAAAGGCAGTCGTTGTCAAGCAAAGAAAGTGAATTGTACACAAAATTATAATTTAATTTACATATTATGTTTTTAATTGGAAAAATAAACACCAAAAAAATCAAATTACGGTGCGGGGTCGATTACGGGTAATGCGCTGTAGTCGATCGGGAAATAAAGCGACTGTGTCATGTGAAGTCCTGCGATGATATGGTGTTTAACACCGAGATTTGACATCCACGTACGGTCATTGAACGTTGCAAGAACACCCGACCAGTTTTCATATACCCAGTCCGCCGACGGCCACAGACATACCGAAGGACGGATAGCCTTGTAAACATCTTCTCTGACACCTGCCTGACCGTGGTGCGCCATTTGTACGACGTCGCTCTTCAAGCCGCTGCCGTATTTATCGAGAAGTCGTTTGCCCTCGTTAACGTAAGCATCGCCGAGGAAAAGCACCTTTTGTCCCTCAATGGTGGCACGGAATATCATCGTTGTATCATTTATATTCGTTTCGTTTTCGGCATCCGTCACAGTCATAAGTATTTCAAACTTGATGCCGTCAATCGTGATAACGTCACCCTCAAAAGCATTTTTGCCTTTTATAGCATCGTATGCGCCTGCACCGTACAGCTTGTCGTATGCCGCTTTGATATCGTCGATGATGTAGCTGTATTTACCGCTTTCGCTTGAATTCATAAACGTCTTTGACGGTAAATTGAAGTAAACGTTCTTGATAACGATCTTGTTTGAAGTTTCATTTACAAGATACGTAAACTCCGTCACGTGGTCATCGTGAGGATGCGAGAGGAACCAAGCCTCGATTTCGGGTACTTCCTTATTGCTTATTCTCTGCAATTCTTCGTAGAGGTAGCCTCTGTCGTTGAAATGTACTCCGCCGCCGTCGATAACTATCAGCTTGTCGTTCTTTGTTTTGATGACGTAGCTGTTACCGAGCATTTGAGAATACGGACAAAGCTGATGGATAACGGGCTGATTTTCAACTGCCTGAACGGTTACCGTGACCGATGACGAGCCGCTCTTCGCAGTCAGCCTATACGTGCCCTTATCGGGTATGATGGTATTTCCGTAGCCTACCGTGAGCTGGCTTGACGACCAGCTTACTTTACTACCCTCTGTAATAGAGCCGTTGTTTGCAAACTGAACGTTGAATTTATTGAGATCGCACGCGCGACCTGCCTCGACTGTCAGATTCTTCGTTGCATACCATACCGTATTTTCTGTATAAGTATCCCCTGCAACGTGCATTATCGTATATTTCTGCGATGAGCTTCCGTTGTTGTTATATATCTGAACGTTCGTACCGTCTGCTGTACCATTTGCGGCAACGTCGAGCATCTTTGACGGTGCGTGCTTAGGCTCAAGAACATAATAACCGTCTACCTTGCGGACGAACCAACGCTGTGCATCGGTGTTGTTGCTCTTATATGTCTGCACGTTTGTGCCGTTTGCCGTACCTGCGGAGCAAACGTCAAGCGCCTTGCCCGTGCTTCTGTTTGTAATGGTATATGTGCCGTCAGAATTGAACTTGAATCGCCATACCTGGCTTCTTGTATTCTTAACCGTATTGATAACAACGTTATCCTCGGCAAGATCAAGATATTTACCAGAAGAAGTACCCATTATTCTTGCATAGAATTCCTCACCTATGGGAAGAGTGGGTGCAGGCTCTGCCGTATCAGCCATTTTATATGGATCATCCATAACGGACGACACTATCATATCTATATCAGCGCTTGTATACTCACCGTCACGGTTGACATCAAGTGCTTCAAGACTGCACGAGTATTCAGGCGATCTCAACAGCTTTTTTGCACGTATCACGTCGACACCGTTGATGCGTCCGTCGCCGTTTATATCGCCGTTTACCGCCAGCTGTACCGATTCAAGCGTCATAGAATTTGTAAGTGTATATCCCGTGGCAACGATTGCATTTTGCGGTACGGGATTACCGCTTTTATCAGTTATAAAGCAGGACTCCTTAAATGAGTTTATAACGTAATACGCCTTTGTGCCTGCGGTGATATTCGCAACGACGTTGTTTTTCACCTGAAGCTGTGAGGTGCTCACAACGGTGAACGAGGCTTTACTGTCAGCTTCCTTTGATACCGTAACCGTGTTTTCCTTCGACGATGTAAGTGCCATACATACCGAAGCAAGCACGAAAGACAGCGCGACAAGTAAAGTTACGCTCTTTACCATCCATCTTTTTTTCATACCGATTTGCCTTTACCTTTCAATTTCTTTTATCATATTGTATCACGATTTATTATACAAGTCAACATAATTATAAAAAATCACACCTCTATCTGACGTGAAATTTCATACAGTCTTCAACAGCTCTGTTATCTTGCAAAGACGTTTTACATTGCAGAAAAGCAGATGATTTAAACAAAAAAGTCGGCTCATTTCGGAAACAACCAAAACGAGCCGACTGTTTTATATTATTTTATAAATGAAATATCTGTATATACGGGAGCGTGGTCCGATGTGACCGCAGATGTCATATTGATAATTGTTCTTGTACGGAGCACGTTTACCTTGGATGTTGTGAAGAAGAAGTCGATAACTCTGGAAGGTGAGCCTACCAAAGGTTCCGTATTATTGAGAGTGTGACCGCAACGAGTCATTATACCGTTTCTGAACGCTGTGAATCTTGTTTCGGTAAGAATGCCGTCATCGACCATCAAATGATATGCTTCGTCATATGTACGCATATTATAGTCACCCATATTTACGACCTCACAGCCGTATCTGTTGACGATATCCTTTGTAACATCCAGTATCATCTTTGAGTTTTCCACACGGATAGGAAGCTTATGCTCCCAACCGCCTACATTGTAGAAGTGTGTTGACGTTGCCGCAAATACCTGAGACGTTGTCTTATCCTTCAAAACTGCCCACGTTACACCAAAGCGCTCGTCACCGCCGGGTAATTCCTTCCAGCCTTTTTCAAGACAAGTGAATTTTGATGTCTTGTACGCAACCGGAACACGGTTGCTTTCTGTACCTGTAAATACTTCCGCTTGAATTACAGTATAGCCCTGTGCTTTGAGCAAAGGCATAAATCTGTTCATATTCTCAATGCAGCATTCCTGGAAGCCGATAACGTCAGGTGAGTAATAGTTGATAAACTCAATCATACCGTTGTATCTGCTTGTGTCCTTATGGCTTTCATACCACAGCATATTGAACGTCATAATTCTGTACTTTGCGCCGTCTGTCAAGGGAAGATGATCGTTTTTCGTGTCAAGCGTCTTGGGCGCATCAAAGCAGAGGTCTTTAAGCTCAACGTTGCCTTTTGCACTTGCCAATGCCTTGACGATCAGCTGTGAAGCGTATTCTGCCGCAATAACATTGCCGCCAACGACGTATATCTCTCGCTCTGTTTTATTGATCATGCCGTATTGGTTAGCACCTATCGTTTTGTTGTTTGCAACGATCGCGTTACCGCCTGAGCCGTTACCCGACGTTGCGATAACGATCTGAGGATACGATGCTCTCGGATCGTATACACCCGTTTCAACTTCAACGCCTGTATAGTATTCTATATCATTTGCGAGAAGCTCAACTGCCTCCTTGATACCTGTTACATCGTTCGCAGGAGCATTTTCTTCATTTGCAAGGTACGTTACCTTGAGTCCTTCAATGCTCTTTCCGTTGATGGTTGCGGAAACGAGAGGACATCTTATCTCCTCGGCAGTACCGTTGACACGTGCGTTTGACGGAGCATTGAAAATAGCGTAAGGAACTACGGAAAGCACAACACTTCCGTCATTAAGCGGAAGTCCGCTTACGGTTACAGAATATGAATAACCGCCGCTTATCGCCTTATATTCGGTAGTATTTACAGTTTTCTTGGCAATAGCCTTACCCGTTGCCGTAGCTACGGTTGTAACGACGAAGCCAAGCTCCTTATACTGATCGTATTCGAACTTACCTGTAAGTGTCAAATTGCCCGAAGCATCAACCGATGTACCTGTAAGGTCAAGGCCCGAAAACTGTCCGCACCATCTTGTGCCGGGCGATATATCGGTCTTCTTATTGCCGCCGTCAACACCGACTGTTATAACGCCGGGTGCTTCACCTGTTGAATCGAGATTGATATACTCATAAAGTTTGGGATTACCCACAGAAGTATTGGATGTGGTAACCTGTGCAGAATAGGGGAACGCCGCAAACGTGTGTGTGTATGTACGCATCGGCTCTTTGATTGCCTGAGACGAAGCATCAGCGTACGTTTCATAATCAACGTAGTTGTAGTAATTGCGTGACGTATCTGTTTCAGCCGTTTCTCTTACGAAGTACAAAGCAATGGAATCTGCTCTGTTGTGAATTTCAGCCGTCAATTCACGTGCAAGAAGAGCGTCCGCACTTGCCGTAACAGTACCGAGGTTCGTTCCGTTGTCAAGTCTTACGTTTACAGCTGAATTCTTGACAAGCGAGAATGCAACGCCTGCCTTCATATCAGGTAAAAATCCTTCGCCGCAGCCCTTGTTGATCTTCGTCGCCGCATATATGTCGGCACTTCCGTCGTGGATAGCTACGGGAACGACGGTGACGTTCGTCATGTTACTGCCTTTTTCTGTCCAGTACGCCTTAAAATCATCAACCGTGAGATTTCTGTTAGCATACGTTACAAACCAGAGAACTACTATTTTATTGGGAGCCATACTTACGTTATAGGATGAAAGATTTACTCTTTCAAGGCACTTGATGTCCGTGCTTACTTCAACACCGGACACAAGACCGAGAAGTATGTTATATCCGTTACTTTCATTCTTACCGCTGTTTGCAAAGCCGAATCTGTAAAGTGAATACTGATTGAGGTTTACTGTCTTATCGGATGTGTTTATGACCTCCATAAACTCATACGCACCGTTTGCAGGTGTCTGACAGATCTCACTTATTGCAAGATTCTTTTCGATATTGCTCTTATTTAACTTTACGACCTTGAACTGCTGTGCCGTAGACGTCTTGGAATACGTTGCAAGCTGAAGCTTTGTTCCGCTTGCCGTGCCGCCGTCTACGACCTCAAGAGCACACTTTGCCACACTGCACTTGGGGACAAAGACAAGATTGCCTTTGAGATCATATATGTACCATCTCTGAGCGTCGGTATTATTTGAAAGATATGTATTTACAGCCGTTCCGGGCTCACCTGAGCCTGCATCGCAGTCAAGTGATTTACCTGTATAGATGTTTGTAATTTCATAGCTTCCGTCAGAGAAGCGGATAAATCTCCATATCTGTCTGTATCCTGTATTGGGATAACGGATAAGCGCTGTGTCACCCGAAAGTCCGATATTATAGTTAGAACCGACACCTCTGATATTGCCCCAGAAGTTACTTCCGATATCTGCAGGCTCAAGCTCCTCCAAAGGAAGATCGTCTGTGTCGGGCATTTCATACGGGTCCTCCAGAACAGCCTCAACCATCATATCAACGTCCGCAGTTGTGTATTTGCCGTCACGGTTGAAGTCGATAGCCTCCTCATATCGTGACTGTACACTGTTTCCGCCGATGTGCTTCTTTGCACGGAGTATATCAACACCGTTTACAATTCCGTCGCCGTTTACATCTCCGTTTACAATGATTTTGAGTGTTTCTGACGTGGTGGAATTAACAAGCGTATATCCGCTTGCAACGATCGCGTTACTCTTGACAGCTTTGCCGTCGTGATCCTTTACACTGCAAACGTCATCAGCAAACGCATCAATGATATAATACGCTTTGGTGCCTGCCTTGATGTTCACTATCATACCGTTTTCGATCTGAAGCGTTGTTGCCGCCTTTTGGTTTGTCACACTCGGTGCATCGATGAGAGCCGCACAAACAGAAGCCGTCACAAGCGACATCGCAAGAAGCGTTGACAAGGCTTTTGAAAGTAAGCTTTTTTTCATATAATTTCCGCTTTCTCCTTATCTTTATTTTATACAGTTATGCTTATTGCTTTACAAAAAAGTCAATAAGCTGCCGTTAATTTGATTTTATCATACTAAATACGATAAGTCAAGGTTTATACATAAAATTTAGCATGCGGACTTTCATAGCACGCATTTTATCAAAAAACTTCAAGAATACACACCCTGCACATATTTTTTAGCTGACAGAGAAAGCCGATACGGAAATATCCGTATCGGCTTTCAGAAGTTTTATATTATTTTATAAATGAAATATCCGTATATACAGGACTGTGGTCTGTAGAGGTTGCAGATGCCATATTGACGACAGCTCTTGTGCGAAGTGCATTAACCTTGGACGTTGCGAAAAAGAAGTCAATAGTTCTTGAAGCTGAACCTTCATGGGGCAATGAGGAACCGAGCATGTGACCTACACGTATCATAATACCGTCTCTGAGAGATGTAAATCTTGTATCAGCGAGAACTCCGCTGTCTACCATCATATGGTACGACTTATCAAACGAACGCATATTGAAGTCACCCATATTGACAACCTCACATCCGTGCTTCTTGATAATGTCGTTTGTGATGGAAAGTATCATCTTTGTGTTATCCTGACGGATAATTACCTTATCCTCAAGCTCACCCTCGTTATAAAAGTGAGACGTTGTTACGCCGAAGGTCTGTGATGTTGTCTTGTCCTTGAGAACTGCCCATGTAACACCGAAGAACTTACTTCCGCCGGGGAGCTGCTTCCATCCCTTGTCAACACAAGTGAATTTTGAAGTCTTGTATGCAAGCGGAACTGTGTTATTATAGGTTCCTGAGTATACATCCTGCTGAATTACACTGTATCCTGCCGCTTTAAGCATGGGGATAAATCTTTTCATATTTTCAGCACAGCATTCCTGCAGACCGATAACATCAGGGGAATAGTAATTGATAAACTCAATAAATCTGTCATATCTGCTTGTGTCGGGATGACTGCTGTACCACAGCATATTCATCGTCATAAATCTGTACTCAGCACCGTCTGTAAGCGGGAGATGATCATTCTTTGTGTTGAGTGTCTTGGGTGTATCTGCGCAAATACTTGTAAGCTCTACTGTACCTGTTGCATTTTTAAGAAGCTGTACAAGCTTCTGCGAAGCAAACTCTGCAGCGATCGTGTTACCGCCTACAATGTAAATCTCTCCCGATGTCTTGCTTATGATGCTGTACTGGTTAGCACCTACTGCCTTATTGTTCGCAACAAGTGATTCACCGCCTGCGCCGGAGCCTGATGTTGCGATTACTATCTGAGGATAAGCTGCTCTCGGATCGTAGATGCCTGTTTCTACTTCAACGCCCGTGTAGTATTCAATATCATTTGCAAGAAGCTCAACAGCCTCCTTGATGCCTGTTACATCGTTTGCGGGAGCACTTGCTTCGTTTGCAAGGTATGTTACCTTAAGTCCCTCAATGCTCTTACCGCTGATAGTAGCGGAAACAAGAGGACATCTGATCTCTTCTGCAATACCGTTGATACGAGTACCTGTTGCGGAATAGATAGCATAAGGAACTACGGAAAGAACAACACTTCCGTCATTAACGGGAAGACCGCTTACCTTAACGGAGTATGAATATCCGCCGTCTATTGCTTTAAAGGTTGTCGTGTTTACAGTCTTTTTTGCGACGGCAGCACCTGTTGCTGTATCGATCGTTGTGATAACAAAGCCGATCTTGCTGTACTGATCGTACTCAAACTTACCTGTAAAGGTTACGTTACCCGAAGCATCAACAGATGTTCCTGTCAAGTCAAGACATGCAAACTGAGCGCACGATCTTGTGCCGGGAGTTCCCTTTGACTTCTTGATACCGTTGTCAACACCCACGGTAACAACATTGATTGCGCCTGCGGAATCGAGGTTAGTATACTGATTGAGTGTTGTGGGATAACCTGAAGTTGTATACGAGCCCATTACCTGTGCCGCATACGGAACTGCCGCAAATACGTGCGTATATGTGCGCATGGGCTCTTTTTGTGCCTGTGTTGATGCGTGTGCGTACGCCTCATAGTCAACGTAGTTGTAGAAATTACGTGAGCCGCTTTCCGACACTGTCGGATCCACAATGTGAATGGCGATCGAGTCAGCTCTGCTCTGAAGCTCTGCTGTCATATTGTATGCAAGAGGAGCGCCGGCACTTGCAGTAAGGGAGTTAAGATTTGTTCCGTTTTCAAGTCTTGTGCTGAGAGCTGGATTTTTGATAAGCGAGAATGCAGATATTGCCTTCATGTCGGGCAAGAAGCCTGCACCGCATCCGCTGTTGATATTTGTAGCTGCATAAACATCCTTGCTTCCGTTGTGGATAGCAACGGGAACAACAGTAACATTTGTCATGTCACTGCCCTGTGATGTCCAATACGATTTAAAACTATCAACTGTAAGCGATCTGTTTGCATATGATACAAACCAAAGAACGACCATGCTGTTGGGCTTAACGCTTACATTGTAGGAGGAAAGGTTTATCTTATCAAGTGATTTCAGCGATGTATCTGAGCCTGTACCCGATGCAAGGCCGAGAACGGCATTGTATCCGTTGCTTTCGTACTTACCGCTGTTTGCAAAACCGAATCTGTAAAGGGAGTACTGATTGAGATTCACAGTCTTATCGGATGTGTTTATGATCTCCATAAACTCATATGCACCCTTTGACGGAGTTGCACATATCTCGCTTATTGCAAGATTCTTTTCAGCCTCACTTTTTGTGAGCTTTATCACCTTGAACTGCTGTGCCTTGGAATTTTCGGAGTATGTTGCAAGCTGAAGCTTTGTTCCGCTTGCCGTTGCGCCGCCCGCAACTTCCAAAGCGCATTCAGCCGTACACTTGGGGACAAATATATAGTTTCCGTTAACCTCAAAAATATACCATCTCTGGGCATTTGTGTTATTGGATGTATATGTAGCTACGCTTGTGCCCGCAACACCTGAGCCTGCCGCACAGTCGAGAGATTTACCTGTCTTGAGGTTTGTTATTTCGTAGCTTCCGTCAGAGAAACGGATGAATCTCCAAGTCTGGTTATAGCCTGAATTGGGATAGCGGATAAGAGCCGTATCACCGGAAAGCGCAACGTTATAGTTCGAGCCCACACCTCTGATATTGCCCCAGAAGTTGCTTCCGATATTTGCAGGCTCCATACTCTCAAGCACGCTGATCTTTGAGATTCTGAACTGCTGACCGGATGCACCGTTATACGTATTCATTTGTACGTTTGCACCCGCTGCGGTAGAGTTACCGTTAACGGACAGAGCACACGTAGTTCCGCACTTTGCACGTATGGTGTACGTATTGTTTGTATTCTTGTAAATGAACCAACGCTGTGCATTTGTATCATTGCTTGCACAAAGACCGACATTTGTACCTGATGCACGTGATCCGGCACACACGTCAAGCACCTTGCCTGTTGCGTTGTTCGTTATCTTGTAACTTCCGTCACTTTGTCTGTCAAGTCTCCATGTCTGAACCGCCTTGAGAACAGACGCTGCAGTACATACATTCGTATCGGAATAATCAAGGTTCTTGCCGCCGCCCGAATTCATCGAGATCCTTACGTCAATTCCTGTTCCGAGATCGACTGCGGGAGCAGTAACACGGGGTTCGTTTACACCGTATTTAAGAAAGTGATTAAATGCGCTTTCGCGGTTTGAGCCAAATGCAGCTTTAAGGTCAGCGTTGTTCTTCAGATAATAATCAACACTGAACATAGGGCTTGCCTGACGGCCCTCTTTAATGCCGTTGTTCAGAAAGTGATTATAAAGCTTTGTTGCATCTGTACCAAATGCTGCTTTAAGGTCGGAGTACTTGTTTGAATAGTAAGTTGCATCAAATACTACCGATTTTACATTTGCAGGTACTGAAACAGCGGCAATTGCCTGGAACGGTACTATAGCCGCTACCATAAGTATCGCCAAGCACCAAGCTGTCAAACGAATGATTTTTTTCATACTTGCCTCCTGTATATTAATTCACACATATCGCATATGTGCATTTCTGTCAACTCAATTATATACCCTTGAAATCTCTTTGTCAATTTAACACTTTCAAATTTACACTTAATTCACACCGTATGTTTTTAATTGCCCGGCACAGCGCAAAATAAGGAATTAAAGCGAAGCGAGACATAACGCACAAAAAGAACCTTGTCGCACCCGACAAAGTTCTCTTCATTCATGATATCACACTCTGTAAATATAGTTATTCTTCCTCATTCTTGCAGAAGGAAGCGCACCGTCTCTGTAGCCTAAAATACAGTTGCCGACACCGATATAATTTTCTCCGATGCCCCATTTTTTCAGAAGCTCTTTTCCCTCTTTTGTTTCAAAAACCTCTTTTGCTCGGTGTATCCAACAGGAATCCACACCAAGGGAAAAAGCGGCATTCATAAGATTGCCCATAACAAGGCTTCCATCCTCAACACAAGTCCACATATTTTTGTCAGCCAATACGATAACGACCGTCGGTGCACCGTAAAACGGGTCACCCGATGAGCCCATTGCCACAGCATTAAGTCTGCTGAGCAGGCTTATCGTTTCGGGATCCTGCACAACTACCATTATCGGCGATTGGCTTCCCATTCCCGAAGGCGCATACGTTCCCGCTTTTAAAATAAGCTGTAATTTTTCCTCCTCGACCTGTTTTTTCATATATCGTCTTACGCTTCGTCTTTCGATGAGTGTTTTTATAACTTCGTTTTCCATATACCCTCCGAACTGTTTTTTTAGATTATATCACACGTATTTCAATTAGTCAACGGTTTATTTTCGGAATAAGTATCATCAATTCCGAATAAAATAAACACAAATACTTTTTTGAGGTATAAATATGAGCAAACAAAATTTAAAGCTTTGGCAATTCATCGGTTTTGCGTTCACTTCGCTTATCGGAACGCTTTTGCATTTTCTTTACACTTGGACAGGAGAAGCGGTATGGTCAGCTCCGTTTTCAGCGGTAAACGAATCCATCTGGGAGCATATGAAGCTTATCTTCGTTCCAATGTTTATTTTTGCAATAATAGAAAAAAAATATCTTAACGAAAAATACGATTGCTTCTGGAAAATAAAGCTTAAAGGTATTTTACTTGCTTTACTGCTGATCCCCGTTATATATTACGCATATAACGGAGCATTCGGCAAATCTCCGGACTGGTTCAATATTGCAATATTTTTCATCACCGCCGCTATCGTATATATTTACGAAACACGGCTGTTCGGTGAAAATATATACTGCAAAAACAGTACCGCACCGATCATAATACTTTGTATCATCGCACTGCTGTTTGTAATATTCACGTTCACCCCGCCACACATCCCGCTTTTTGCCGATCCCGCAACGGGACTTTACGGCATAGAAATATAACAAAAAAATCTGCGGCAATAAATACCGCAGATTTTTTGTTATCAGAATAAAATTATCAAGAACTGTGACACGAGGACGACGGCGATGAGCGCTATCGGATATGTTGCCGCATACGCTGCTGCAACGTCTTCCGTCTTTGCGACACCGATAAGTGTACCGAGTGCGGGGGTGCTTGTCATACCGCCGGTGATCGCACCGAGATTGTTGAGGAGCGAAAGCTTCAGAACGTACTTTGCAAAAATAAATCCAACTATCAAAGGAAGTATTGTCATAATAATTCCGTATACAAAGTACATCGGGTCAAAGTTTGCAACGAAGTCGATTCCTCCGGGGATACCTGCGCCTACAAGGAACAGTACCAGGCCAAGCTCACGGAACAGCTTGAGCGTGTGTGTATCGGGCATAAGGTTTACCTTACCTGCTCTTCCGAAGTGACCGATGATGAGTGAAACGAGAAGACAACCGCCGGTTGTTGTAAGTGAGAAGCACGTACCTTCAAGACCTTCTGCACTGAGCGGTATCTTTATCTTTCCGACGAAAGTACCAAGCACAGCGGCAAGAGAAAATGCAGCAAATCCATGCTCATCAATATTGAAAAGTTTTCCTACAAAGCCCTTTTTGCTTGCTGAGTCAACCTGAACGAGCTTTGCACGTTCAGCATCCATATCAGCCTTCGAAAGCTTCGGAATGAGCTGTACGAAAAGCACAACACCGATAACTCCGAAGATATAAGCGATACCGTGGCCGACAGATACAAGAGATGTATACTGATCAGCAACAGTAGCTTTAGCGGCTGAAAATGCGGGAGTTGATGTCAGTGAGCCTGAAAGAAGACCAACTATCATTGCAACAAAGCCGTCCTGATCAGCAATGCTGGCTCCGTATCCGAAAATTTCACCCATACCGATACAAGCCGCCGCAGAAGCACCGCCTGCAACGATTATAACAAGACCAAGCAAAACGTATGACTTGAAATTTCTCTTCATATTTCCGAAGAATTTAGGGCCTGCAATAAAACCAACTGAGGTTACAAAAAGTATAAGTCCGAGACTTTCTATAACATCAAGTGCTTCGATGAATATTTCACCGTATTTAGCGCCCTCTCCGAATATCGTGTCCTTGAATATTGCACCAAACAAAAGCGCAATTACAAATACACCCGCATCTCCGAGGCAAACGCCCTTTATCGTTATTCTGCCGAGTGCATAGCCGATGAAAAGAACGGCGAATACACAGAACAAAACAAATGAAACACCTGTAACGGGAATTACTCCGCCAAACAAATTCATTTTAAAATGACCTCTTTTCCGAATATATTACTTTCTTCTGTAATCCGGCAAAAGTTTGGGGGATACAGATGCTGTTTCAATGCCCGCTGAGGCAATTTCCTTTTCAAAGCTGTCAATGTGAGCAAGTGTCAGCTTGCCGACCTTAACGTCCTTGCATTTAGCCGCCGCACTCTTACCTGCACTTCTTCCGAATACGATGATATCAAGAAGTGAGTTACCCATAAGACGGTTGCGTCCGTGGATACCGCCGACAGCCTCACCTGCAACAAACAGATTTTCAACGTTCGTCGTCATACAGTCAGCGTTGATATCAAGGCCGCCGTTCTGGTAGTGAAGTGTGGGGTAAACGAGAATAGGCTCTTTACGGATATCGATGCCGTACTTACCGAACATTCTCATCATTGCGGGGATTCTTGCTTCAATAGTTCCCTCTCCGCCTATTTTTTCTATCATAGGCGTGTCGAGCCATACGCCGAGACCGTTTCCGGTGTCAACGCCGTTGCCTCTTGCGTTACATTCACGAATGATCGAAGCGGCAGACACGTCACGTGTTTCAAGGGGATGCATAAACGCTTCGCCCTTTGCGTTTATAAGCTTTGCGCCGAGTGAACGTACCTTTTCCGTAACAAGTGCGCCGAAGATCTGTTCGGGATATGCCGCACCCGTAGGATGGTACTGAAGTGTATCTGCGTAAAGAAGCTTAGCACCTACTCTGTAACCGAGCACAAGACCGTCAGCCGTTGCACCGTAGTGGTTAGATGTCGGGAAGCCCTGGTAATGCATACGTCCTGCACCGCCTGTTGCGATGATGACCGTCTTTGCTCTTGCAACGAGCATTTCCTGCGTTTCCATATTGAGAAGCACAGCACCTGCGGCGTTGCCGTTTTCATCGAGAATAAGCTCGATAGCAGATGTGAAATCTACAACGGGAATACCTCTGTTGAGGACCTCGTCACGGAGTGTACGCATTATTTCAGCACCGGAATAGTCCTTTGCGGCATGCATACGCTTGCGGGATGTACCGCCGCCGTGTGTCGTTATCATATTGCCGTTTTCGTCCTTATCGAACTCAACGCCGAGCTCGTTAAGCCACTTTATAGCCTCGGGAGCATCGCAAACGAGCTTTGCAAGAAGCTCTCTTTTTGCCGCATAGTGACCGCCGCCGAAAGCATCGACGAAGTGTATTGCAGGGGAGTCATTTTCCTTGTCTGCCGCCTGAATACCGCCCTCTGCCATCATTGTGTTTGCATCACCTATACGGAGCTTTGTAACGATCATAACGTCAGCACCCGCCTCGTGCGCCTCGATTGCCGCAGATGAGCCGGCGCCGCCGCCGCCGATAACGAGAACGTCAACGTCGTAATCGGGGTTTTCAAGGTCAACCGCATCAGATGTTATACGGCTGTGTGACTGAAGCATAGCCGCAAGCTCTGTGGGAACCTTTTCGCCCTTGTTGGGGCCTATTTTGAGTTCTACGAACTCTTCTTCCTTGTAGTCGGGGTGATATGCCTTGAGCAAATCTTCCTTCTGCTGTGCGGTCATACGTGCGGGCTCAAGCTTGATGTTGGCTTCTCTTGCCGCTTCAACCGCCTTCAATGATTCTGTAAATTTTTCCGAATACATATCTGCCCCTCCTTATTTCTCTATTTCTCTGTTGTTGTAAAGCTCTTTGATCTCGTCAACGGGCTTTTCCATAAGTGCTTCGATAAGATCCTTGAACGTGCCGTCCTTGATCTCCTGAACACGGTTTTCAAGGTGTGCTGTCTTCGGAGCAAGATACTTACCGTTGAGTCTGCGTGCAAGCATCGCTACCTGAGGATGTGAAATACCTGCAGGACAACGTGAGGAACAAACACCGCACATTACGCAGTCGAATGATTCCTCTGCGCACTTTTCGTATTCGCCTCTCTGAGCGTATGCAATATACTGCATTACGTTCAATTCCTGCGTACAGCTCTTTGTACAAGCGTTACAGCCGATACAAGCGTATATTTCGGGATAAAGCTGCATCATTATCTGCTCTGTGGGCTTTACCTTTTCTATATCGTAAACCTGCTTTACAAGGGGGAAGAAAGGAAGAGTTGCAATATACATATTGTCCTCAACCTTTGTCTGGCATGCAAGGCACGCCTTGAGCTCTCTGTCGCCCTTGATTCTGTAAACCGTTGCGCACGCACCGCAGAAGCCGTTACGGCATCCGCATCCGCGTACAAGCTGATATCCTGCGTATTCCATCGCACTCATTATCGTGAGATTTTCGGGAACACTGTATTTTTTTCCGAAAAGAAATATATTAACCATGTTTTCCATTTCGTTCATCCTCCTATCAATATTCGCTCGGCAATAATTCAAGCTCGTCACAGCGGAATACGGGTCCGTCCTTACATACGTACTTTGAACCTATATTACATCTGCCGCATTTGCCGACACCGCATTTCATACGAAGCTCCATCGTTGTGTAAACCTGCGTTTTGTCGTATCCCAAAGACATAAGTCCTTCAAGTGTAAACTTGATCATTATGGGAGGACCGCAGATGATTACCGTTTTATTTGTGTCAAAATTGAGCTCTTTTACATAGTTCGGCACAAATCCTACGTGACCGTCCCAGCATTCCTGCTCACGGTCTATCGTAAGATGTACGTTGATACCGTCCTCTTCCATCCACTCTGTGATGATCTCGGCATAGTCAACAAGGTCTTCCTTGCTTCTTGAGCCGTAAACTATATCAATTTTGCCGTACTTATCTCTGTAGTGTCTGCAGTAGTTGATTACAGAGCGAAGAGGTGCAAGACCGATACCGCCCGCAACGAACAACAGATCCTTGCCTTCAAACACTTCTTTTACGGGGAAGGGCTTGCCGTAAGGTCCTCTTATCGTTATCTGCTGACCTACCTGTGCCTGATGCAGCCACTCTGTAACGCATCCGCACTTTTTGATGGAAAATTCCATATACTCCGTATTTGTGGGAGATGACGTTATAGAGAACATCGCCTCGCCTACAGCGGGAATGGAGAGCATCGCACACTGACCGGGCATATGGTCAAACGCCTTTTTGCCGTCGGGTGTTACGACACGGAACGTTTTAACATCGGGTGTGTCTATCCTTATATCAGTTATGACACCCACCTTGGGGATAAGAACTTCACTTCTGTTATTCACCGTCATTACCTCCCAACGCTTTCATTACCTTAACTATATTCATCGAAATGGGGCATTTTGCAAGACATCTGCCGCAACCGACACATCCGAACACACCGTCATTGTTTGTCGGATAATACACGAGCTTGTGCATAAATCTCTGACGGAAACGTTCAAGCTGTGAAAGTCTGTTGTTGCCGTGCGCCATTTTCGTAAATTCGGAATACATACACGAATCCCAGCAACGGAAACGGATAACTCCGTGTCCTGTGTCATAGTCCTTTATGTCGTAGCACTGACACGTGGGGCAAACGTATGTACAAGTACCGCATCCGAGGCAGGAGGTTGAAAGCTCACGCCACTCGGGTGCATCGAAGAATTCGGCTGTCTTGTCCTTGCCGAACTTTTCTGTTTTAAGGTCTGCCAAAGGAAGCTTTTTAAGTATTTCCTTTGTCTTTGCTTGCTGTTCTTCAACAGCCTTGCTGTCGCACTCCTCTGTAAGATCTGCGATCTTTTCGATGAATGCCTTACCCTTTTCGTTGTTTGCTTCAAAATACATATCATCTGCAGTTTTCCAGCACGTAACGTCACCCGTGGGTTTCGTTGCATCTATACCGAATACGTTACAGAAGCACGTTTCAGACGGTCTTGTGCAAGCAAGCGTTACTATCGTTGCGTGCTCACGTCTGTTTGCGTAGTAACTGTCGCAAGGCTCTGAAAGGAATACGGTGTCGAGAATATCAAAGCTTTTTGCATCGCACGCTCTGACACCGAAAACCACGAAGTCTTCCTTTTCATCTCTTGTGTCAATAACTTCAATTTCTTTGCCCGACACCTTGAATTCCATAAGGTTTTCCGTCTGGGGGAAGAAGAAGTCCTTGGCACTTCTGTTTGTATTGAGGGCTGAGCTTAATTCATCGCCCATCTCCCATTTTTTGTAATCTGCGCCTTTATCGCCGTCAACGGGCATATAAAGAGCCGAATCGTTTGCAAGCTTTTCAAAAACCGCATTAAGTGAATTCAATGAACATTTACGCATTTTCATTCCTCCCTCTTAACGGCATCGTTAGGCTCAATATCTTCTTCTGTGTAGTTTACAAGCGGTGCACGGCTTCCTTCTACCTCACCCGCCTGATACTCACCGTAGAAGGTGTTGATATCCTTTATAAACTTTCTGTTCAACAAATGAAGCGGTATGTTCTGAGGACATACACGTGAGCATTCTCCGCAGTCGGTGCATCTGCCCGCAACGTGGAATGCACGGATGATGTGGAACATCTTTTCTTCAAAGCTGTCGGCTATTGCCTTATTTTCAACACCCGACTTTGGGTTATCGAATACGCACTTTTCACAAGTACAAGCGGGACATACGTCACGGCAGGCGTTACATCTGATACAGCGTGAAAGCTCATTCTGCCAGAAAGCAAATCTTTCGTCTTCTGTCATATTTTCGAGCTTTTCAACCTCGTCAAAGCGGTTATTGTCGAGGATCTCTCCGTCCTCGCCCATAAGCTCGTCATAAGCTGTGTGCTTCTTGCTCTTACAGTTTACGCATCTTTCGGCAAGAACATCAGCAAGCTTTACCTTGTTGACATCTCCGTAAAGATTTTCGACGATAAGCTCATCACCTTCAGACGTTATTTTGAGAATACCGTCACCGACTGCAGCCTTTACCTTTGCAATATCAGCCATTCCCTCGCAGGGGATGCCTACAGCGTATACCTTTTCTCTGTCAAAGCGGTGCTCTGTTAAAAGCTGGTTAAAGCTGTACGTGTCGCAGGGTTTGAGGAATACAAGAACCTTGCCCTCGCCCTTTCTCGTTTCCTTTATAAGATATTTCGAGAAGTTTGCGCCCGAAAAATCGTTATATATAAAGTTTTTCTTTATTTCATCGGCATTTGCGAATACAGCGGGAGTAAGGTCGTAATCAAACTCACCCTTTTTCCAGCCGATAACACGGCTTACGGTGCCGTTTTCAATAAGCTCGCAGGCTTTTTCAATCAGTGATTCACACGTTATTTTTTGCATCGTAAATCCTCCAATCTCTTGTTTTCGCCAAGCGCTGTTACCGCTTCGGTAAATTCATTCATCGTTGCGGCAAACTTTGCGCCCTCGGCAGCGGATACCCATTCAAGACGGATACGCTCTTTTTCAATACCGAGGTAATTGAGCATAGAAAACAGCAAAGCCATTCTTCTTCTTGTATAGTAGTTACCTGACGTATAGTGGCAGTCGCCGGGGTGGCATCCGCAGATTATAACACCGTCAGCACCTCTCTGGAAGGCACGGAGAATGAATATCGGATTTACACGGCAGGAACAGGGTACTCTGATGATATTTACACATTCAGGGTACGCAAGTCTGTTGTTTCCTGCTAAGTCTGCGCCCGCATAGGAGCACCAGTTACAGCAGAAAGCCACGATCTTCGGTTTGAATTCGTTGTTTATTTGCATATTGCATCCACCTCCGCAATGATCTGTGAGGTTGCAAAGCCCTTGAGGTCCATAGCACCCGACGGACACGCAACCGTACAAGCACCGCAGCCCTGGCAAACAGCCTCATTTACCATTGCAACACGTCTTATTGCAACCGTTCTGTCGGGCATACGGAATTCCTTATCGGCATATGTAATAGCACCGTAAGGACATACTCTTTCACAAGAGGAACAGCCGTTACACATAAGCTCATTCGACTGTGCAACACAGGGGTTGCCCATAAGCTTATCCTTGGCAAGAAGTCCTATGACCTTTGCCGCTGCCGCACTCGCCTGCGAAACCGTTTCGGGAATATCCTTAGGTCCTTGACAAGTACCTGAGAGGAACACACCCGCTGTCGGGCTTTCTACGGGACGGAGCTTGGGATGCGCTTCTGTAAAGAAGTCGTTTGTGTCCATACTTGCAGTAAGCATTGTTGCAAGAGGACGTGCGGACTTGTCAGGCTCAATAGCCGCCGCAAGCACCACAAGGTCAGCCGCAATATTGAGCTGCTTGTTTGCCAAAAGGTCAGACGCTCTTACCATGAGCTTGTCGCCCTCGGGGGATACCTTACCTACCATACCCTTGATGTAATGCACACCGTATTCTTCAACGGCACGGCGGTAAAATTCGTCAAACGCCTTACCGGGTGTACGTACATCTATATAGAATACATATACATCTGTATCGGGATATTTGTCACGTGTAAGCATTGCGTGCTTTGCCGTGTACATACAGCATATCTTCGAGCAGTATTCCTTTCCCTTTTCAGCGCAAGCATCACATCTTGAGCCAACGCACTGAACGAACACGATCGTGTGGGGATGCTTGCCGTCAGACGGACGGAGAAGCTTACCTGCTGTAGGACCTGCGGCATTTGTCAGACGCTCAAATTCAAGAGACGTGATAACGTCCTTTGACTGATTGTAAGCAAATTCGTCGAACTTATCCATACTGATGGGATTGAAGCCCGTTGCCGCAACGATAGCGCCGTACTTTTCTTCGATTATCTCATCCTTCTGGGTGTAATCGATAGCACCTGCGGTACAAACCTTTGCACAAACACCGCACTTGCCCGTTTTAAGCATCGTACAGTAGTTGGGGTCAATGGTCGCAACCTTCGGAACTGCCTGAGCAAACGGAATGTATACCGCACGGCGGTTATCCATTCCCATATTGAACTCATTGGGAACCTTCTTCTGAGGACATTTTTCAGTACAGATACCGCAGCCCGTACATACATCCTCTTTTACATATCTTGCTTTTTTCTTTATTTTAACCGTGAAGTTGCCGACGAAGCCGCCTATTTCCTCAACCTCACTGTAAGAGAATATTCTTATCTTGTCGTTCTGTGCAACGTCAACCATCTTCGGTGTAAGGATACAAGCCGCACAGTCGAGCGTCGGGAACGTCTTGTCAAGCTGTGCCATTTTACCGCCTATGGTGGGCTTTTTCTCCACGATGTCAACAGGGAAGCCTGCCTCTGCGATGTCAAGCGCTGTCTGAATACCGGCAATACCGCCGCCGATAACGAGCGCACGCTTTGTCACGGGGCTTTCGCCGGGTGTTAAAGGTGCATTGAGGTTAACCTTTGCAACAGCCGCTTTACCGAGAATAATAGCCTTCTCAGTACCCGACTGCATATCCTTATGTACCCAGGAGCACTGTTCTCTTATATTTGCGATCTCAACCATATATGAGTTAAGACCTGCCGCCGCCGCTGTCTTGCGGAACGTTGCCTCGTGCATTCTCGGTGAGCAGGAACAAACAACGATACCCGTGAGCTTATGCTCAGCAATAGCATCCTTGATTATGTCCTGACCTGCCTGAGAGCACATATACTGATAATTGGTGGAAAAGACAACTCCCGGCTCATTTTTCAACGCTTCTGAAACCTTTTCAACATCGACTGTTCCTGCGATGTTACTGCCGCACCAACATACGAATACGCCAATTCTTTGCATTTGTCCTTTCCTCCTTATTTACTGTATTTGCGAAGTGCGCTTACGATCGCCTGCTGAGGCATTTCGTCATCCAAAAGTGCGGGAATATCATCTGCTTTGAGATGATTTGCGCCCTGCTTTCTGATAACGGAAAGACGTACTGCTTCGACGAGCTTTGCAGGCTCAACACCTCTGGGACATCTGTCAACGCACGCAAAGCACGTAAGACACTTATAAAGCGATTTTGAATTCAGAAGCGGCTCAATATCTCCGCTTTCTACCATATATACGAACTGATGCGGATGGTATTCCATCTCATCGAATGCAGGGCAAGTACCCGTGCATTTTCCGCAACGCATACATTTTTTCGGGTTTACACCGCTTGAACGGATTATTTCAGATTTGAGGTTTTCCATTTCCTTACTCATTTCCGTCCTCCTTTACCCCAAGTGCTTCTGCAAGCAGATCTGTGAAGTATACGACCTTCGCTTCGGGGTTATTCTTTTCAAGATTGTATTTGCAAAGCGGGCACGCCGTAACGATTATTTCAGCACCGTGTGACCGTGCGCTTGCAACGACAGACGTGCTCTTCTTCTTTGCGGAGTCTGCATCCTCAAGTGCAATATATCCGCCGCAGCATTCGTTTCTGTACGGATAAACGACAGCCTCACCGCCGAGAGCCTTTATAAGATTCTCGATTATCGTGGGATTTTCGGGATCGTCCATTGCCATTACGCTGTTGGGACGGAGCAAAAGACAACCGTAATACGCCGCTATCTTCTTTCCTGTCAACGGCTTTACGACCTTTTTCGCCACTTCCTCAAATCCTACCTCGTCACGGAGATATTCAAGATAGTGAAGCACCTTTGTTTTGCCGTCATATTCATTACCTGCACCGAGGTAATTGTTTACCTTGAGTGCAAATTCTTCATCTGTCTGCATCGCATGGTTCGTCTGCTTTATTACGTTATGGCAGGCAGAGCAAACCGTGATAAGCGTCTGATTTTTCTTTTGTGCATCAGCAAGCGCTCTTACAGAAGAAAGCTTTGTTGCTATTTCGTTACGCGATGTTGTAAAAACACCGCCGCAGCACTGCCAATTTTCAATTTCATCAAGATAAAAGCCGAGAGCTTCTGCGCTTTTTCTTGCATATCTGTCAAGTTCTTTCGCCTTGGTTTTCAATGTACAACCGGGAAAGTATGCCACTTTTTTCATATATATGCCCATTCCTTTCTTGGGATTGCGTGGATGTGCGGACCCCTACTGAAAAACCGAGGTCCGCATCTGAATCCTGAAATTTTATTTTATCACACCATCTGCTCGGGGTGGAAGACCTCGTCGAATTTTTCAGCTGTCAGGAAGCCGAGCTGTACGCACGCTTCTTTAAGTGAAATATTGTCCTTGAATGCCTTTTTAGCCGTCTTCGCCGCATTTTCGTAACCGATGTACGGGTTGAGAGCAGTTACAAGCATCAACGAGTTATGCAGATTGTGATGCATTTTTTCTTTATTGGCAACTATGCCTACGGCACAGTTCTTGTTAAACGAAACTATTGCCTCTGCCATAAGTCTTGCAGACTGCAAGAAGTTATATGCGCAGACGGGCATAAATACGTTAAGCTCAAAGTTACCCTGCGATGCCGCCATACCTACTGCAACATCGTTACCCATTACCTGAACTGCAACCATAGTTACAGCCTCGCACTGTGTGGGATTTACCTTACCGGGCATAATTGACGAGCCGGGTTCGTTTTCGGGAATGAATATTTCGCCGAGACCGTCACGGGGACCGCTTGCAAGCCAGCGAACGTCGTTTGCTATCTTCATCATATCGCACGCAAGCGCCTTGATAGCACCGTGTGCAAATACCATTTCGTCCTTTGAGGTAAGGGAGTGGAATTTGTTTCCTGCCGTTACGAAGGGCTTGCCCGTAAGGTCTGCAACCTTTTGAGCAACAAGCTCACCGAATCCCTTGGGAGCGTTAAGTCCCGTGCCTACGGCTGTACCGCCGAGCGCAAGCTCGCAAAGAGGCTTGACGGCAAGCTTTATAAGCTCAACGTCTCTTTCAAGGCTCGTTCTCCAGCCGCTTATCTCCTGGCTGAACTTGATGGGCGTTGCATCCTGAAGATGCGTTCTGCCGCTTTTTACGATGCCTTCGTTTTCCTCTTCAAGTCTTTTGAACGTTGCAATAAGTGTTTCAACAGCGGGAATAAGCTTATCCTCAAGCGCCTTTACAGCCGCAATGTGCATAGCCGTGGGGAATGTGTCATTTGAAGACTGGCTCATATTTACGTCATCGTTGGGATGAAGTATTTTAGCACCTGCTATCTGATTTCCTCTGTTTGCAATAACCTCGTTGGCATTCATATTGGACTGTGTGCCCGAGCCTGTCTGCCAAACAACGAGGGGGAAGTTATCGTTAAGCTTACCTGCGATTATCTCGTCGCACGCACCGCTTATTGCTTCAAGCTTTTCTTTTGTCATTTTTTCGGGGCGAAGCTCACAGTTTGCCTGTGCCGCCGCCTTTTTGAGTATGCCGAATGCATACGTGATCTCTCTGGGCATTGTTTCAATATCAACGCCTATTTCAAAGTTTTCGTGGCTTCTCTGTGTCTGCGCCGCCCACAGCTTATCTGCGGGGACCTTGACCTCACCCATGGAGTCGTGTTCGATACGGTATTCCATTCTATCCTCCGATTAAATAACAGTTGATTTTACAATAGCCTTGAGCGTATCTGCACTGTGACGGAGCTTTGCGATCTCCTCGTCATTAAGGGGCAGATATACGTTGCTGCGGATTCCTTTGTTGCCTACGATACTGAGCGTGCTGAGGCAAACGTCTTCAATGCCGTATTCACCGTGCATCATCGTGGAGATCGTCATCGTTGTGTCAACGCCGCTGAGCAGGCACTTACAGATAGAGCATACAGCTGTTGAAACAGCATAGAACGTTGCGCCCTTGCGCGCGATCACCTCACCGCCCGACTTCTGTACGTATCTTTCCGCATCGGCATAATCGAACTCAAGCAATTTGCCGTTTTTGCCCTTGAAGGACTTGTGGCAATCGGAAATGTTCACGTTTGAAACATTCGCAAGCGACCACGGAACGAATGAAGAGTCACCGTGCTCACCGAGAACGTAAGCGTGTGTATTATTCTGGTTAATGGAATAAAACTCAGACATTCTTGCACGAAGACGTGCTGTGTCAAGTATAGTACCCGAACCGATGATACGGCTTTCGGGAACGCCTGAGCGCTTGCAGAATGCATACGTGAGAATATCAACGGGATTACTTACGATCAAGTATACAGCATCGGGAGCTGCATGTGTTATATCCTTCATGATCTGCTTTAAAATATCGATGTTGGTCTGTGCAAGCTCAAGACGTGACTGACCTGCTTTTCTTGCAACACCGGATGTAATGATGACAATGTCCGAATTTGCCGCATCGGCATACGAGCCTGCATTTACCGTGCAAGGATTGCAGAACGGCAGACATTGTCTGATATCCATCGCCTCGCCGATAGCCTTCTCTGCATTGATGTCGATCATTACGATCTCAGAGGCAAGGCCCATAACCGCCAATGTGTAGGAAATCGTCGCGCCGACGCTTCCGCTTCCGATGATTGTGATCTTGTTCATAACTGTATTCCTCATTTTTAAAAAAATTAACTTTGTTATACCAAAACACGGCAAAACCGCTGTTTTGTATATCGGTACGAGATCAATATCATATACCTATACGTTATAATTATAATACATTCATTCTCTTTTTTCAAGACGTTTTGTCAAAAAAACTAAAAATTACGCATTAAATTAATTTGTACGATGTGTTTTTCAGTACAGTTTAACATTTTCGCTGTAATATAAAGCAATAAATTACAATTTTGCATGTCTGTTTTATAAAATACATATCATATATTTATATGCAGACATCTTTTCACATACGATACACACCTTTACACTTGACATAATTTTATTTATGCGGTATAATAAATTAAATTTTTCATATATAACGGAGAACGTTAAATTGAAAGCGAAAAAAAATATATCTCTCATTATTAACCCAAAATCAGGGGCCGGAACATTCGGAACAGAGGAAAAGGCACTTCGTGTAGTGTCGCTTTTATCCGAAAGAGGATATAATACCGACTTACATTTCACACATTCACAGGGACACGCCATTTCTCTTGCAAAGGAATACGCAGACAAAAGCGACATCATCGTTTGCTGCGGAGGCGACGGAACGCTCAGCGAAACGGTTCAGGGCGTCATACTTTCAGGCACTGACACACCGATCGGATATATTCCCGCAGGAACAACAAACGATTTTGCAAAAACGCTCAAGATCCCCAAGGACATCACAGAGGCTGTTAACATCATCTCGGCAGAACAGACCGTAGCTCTCGACATCGGAGAAACAGACACCGAAAAACAGTTTATATACGTAGCCTCATTCGGACTTTTCACACACGTTACCTACAGCACCTCTCAAAGCACAAAAAACAAGCTCGGATATATGGCTTACGTGCTTGACGGCATCAAGTCACTGTCCGAAATTAAAACCCACCGTGCAAGAGTAACCGCAGACGGAGAGGTTTATGAGGGCGAGTTTATATTCGGTGCGATCACGAATTCTCTTTCTATCGGCGGCGTTATGAATTTCAGCCCGTCTGACGTTGTGCTCAACGACGGAAAATTTGAGCTTATGCTTATCAAAGTGCCGAAAACTCTTGCTAAGCTCGGCAACATAGCCGTGAATCTCATAAATAAAAAATACAATTCTGACGATGTCATATTTGTACACGCATCGGAAATAACGACGGAATTTGAACATCCGACGCCGATCACCTTTGACGGTGAGTATGCAGGTACATTCGAAAATATACACATAAAAAATTCAAAAGGGAAATTTTCTTTATACGTAAAACGATGAGATATTTAAAATTCCTTTGTGTTTTAACAGCCCTGCTTTTTGCCCTTACACCGTTATCGGCAAGTGCAGCACAGTCACCGCTTGAAAAAACGGTGTCGAATATCGAGGACGGCGATTATGCGCTGAATATCAGCCAAATAAACACAAAAGACGGTGTTTATGAGCATCTTCGCAAATACCTTACAGGGTTTACCGAAAGCAATGTTGAGCTTGTCGGTATAACCGTCGTTGATTTTCAACAGGCTGAAGAAAAAACACACCACGGAGGCTTTTCCTTCTTTGCGGAGCTTTCGTATTCAAACACAAGAAAAACGACCGGAATAATAGACGGAACGATAAACAGTTTTCCCGTCATTATAACCGCCGTATCCTCGCATAGCAGTATTTCAGAGGGTGATGAATTCACGTTAAACGCTGAAATAACGGACTACGACGGCGGAAACGTTTATTGGTACGAGTCATCAAATCCCAATAAAAACGGCACGCTTCTGAAAAAAACAAAATCAACGAACATAACGGTGTCACCCGGTATAGGAACAAAATATTATTACTGCACCTACAAGGGTGCAATAAGCAATACCGTATCGGTAAAGGTCACGGAAGCATTTGTGCCTATATCCGACATAACGCTTCCGAAAATGACGCTGATATGCAACAGATCAACGCATCTTCCGGCGGAAATCTATCCCGACAATGCAACAAAATCCGACATCGTATGGGAGGTCACAGGAGGAGATGCAAGCATCGTATCGGACAGAATAACCGTGCGCACAGCGGGTATCATAACCGTAAAGGCTAAAGTTTACGGCGGCGGTGATAAGGGCGCAGACTACGAAAAATATTTCGAATTCTATGCCGAAGAGGGCGCACCCGAATATAAAGAAATCAAATGGAGCATCGTTCCGTCAGTTGACGGAATTCTTCAAATGACCTTTACGGCAAACGAAAAAAAGGATATTCAGGTAACGGCAGTTTCGGGCATCACCGCAGACAAGATGATAAAAGCCTCAAACACCCACAGCGATATGGATATGATAACAAGCGCATACATAGTGTGCGATGATATAAATACCGTATATGAAATATCCATCCAGCTCGACTCAGAATATGCAAGCAAGGAAATACACGTAATATCCTCCGATGAAAACGGCAGCATTTCGCACGACAGCCTTACAGCATCTGAAATCGGTGAAATAATACTGCCGAAAAACAAAAGCACGTATATAATAACGTCTGCGGAAACGAAGAAAACGGATCTTTCATTCGTATTATTTCTTTTGCCGATAATTCCGCTTATTCTTCTGCCGATATTCTTCCGTTTGGCATCCGACAAAAAAGAACGCAAAGCAAAAAAATAAATTCAAAAATTTTCCTGTAATATTTCACAGTCTTTGAGTAACAATAATCTCGGAGCCAAACGAAAGCGCTCCGAAATATCCGATAGTGAATACCGATGGGTATCAGATCGGCAACTCAACATTTATTACAAGGAGAATTATAAAAATGTCAAATAAAAGACTTGTTCCCGAAGCAAAGGAAGCACTCGATAAGTTCAAGATGGAAGCCGCAAACGAAGTAGGCGTTAACCTCAAGCAGGGCTACAACGGCGAGCTCACATCAAAGCAGGCAGGTTCTATCGGCGGTCAGATGGTAAAGAAGATGGTCGAGTCATACGAAAACTCTATCAAGACAAACAAATAAGTTTGCTTTGATAAAAAAGCCAATGCGGAGTTTCTCTGTTGCTAACGGAGAATCAGCAGGCGCAAAGTTTCGGCAGAGGGATTGTTTCCTCTGCCGATTTGTGTTATAATGGAACAGGTGATAAAAATGGATAAAGAAAAAGACTTGCCGAAAAGAAAAAACTTGCGACTAAAACAATATGATTACAGTTCCCAAGGTGCTTATTTTGTTACAATATGCATCAAGGACAGAAAAAGAATACTTTCGGATATCATCAAACCGTCGGTAGGGGTCGGCGCCCACGACGACCCATTAATCCCGCAAATTCGGCTGACACGAATTGGTGAGATTGTTGAGAAATATTTGTTGTCAAGTGAAAAGATATCCGGTGTAAAAATTGACCGATACATAATTATGCCGGATCATATTCACGCCATTATTTTCATTAATCCGAATGAATATCCGAAACGAAAGAACGGGTCGTCGAGGGCGCCGACCCCTACCAATGAGATGTTGCCGCATATCGTTTCCACATTCAAACGGTTTTGCAACAAGGAAGTCGGCGATAACATTTTTCAACGAGGATATATCGAGCATATTGTTCGTGATCGAGCGGATTATGAAACAAGAATAAAATACATCTGTGAAAACCCGATACGTTGGTATTACGATGAATGATATTAAAATAATAGAGGGTATGGGCTTTGCCCGATGCATTTGTAATACAAAGGAGAAATAACCGTATGATACAACCCGTAAAGAATAACAATATTAAAGAATGTGTCGACGTAATTAAAGAAAGCTTTTTAACGGTAGCTGATGAATTTGGCTTTACAATCGAAAACGCACCTCGTTTTACAGCTTTTGCTACAACAGAACAACGTCTGTCTTGGCAGTTAAATGAAGAAAACAGACCTATGTATGCTTTTGTTATTAATGGAAAGATTGTTGGATATTATTCCTTGGCACTGCTGGGAAACAAGGAGTGTGAACTGAACAATCTGTGTGTACTGCCTCAGTTTAGACATCAAGGCATAGGAGAAAAATTGTTACTGCATTCATTTCAATCAGCACAAGGCTTGGAATGTTTAAAAATGAACATCGGAATCGTGGAAGAAAATCAAATTTTGAAAAAATGGTATGAATCTTTCGGCTTTAAGCCCGTAAAGACGCAAAAATTCGATTTTTTTCCGTTTACATGTGGATATATGGAACTGATTTTTTCATAAGCCGCAATACCCCGACAGACTTTTTAGTGTCTGTCGGGGTATTGTAGTTGTTTATTGCGGTTAAAATATAAGAAAGCCGATTTGTGATGTCTCCGATAAGAACATCACAAATTTTCTGTATCGGGTTTCTACGTTATTCCTTGCGTTTTCAAAGCGAAAAGCAGGACTTCTTTACGAATTGTATTTACACATTGCTCCGTCAAAGTCACCCTTCATTATGAGAGCCAAAGCTGAAGAAGCATTTTCAAACACATCGGGGAGCTTTTTCATATCAGCGGGAGAAAAATTACCGAGAACAAAATCGGCAAGGTCAAAGTCGGGATGCGGCTTTTTGCCGACACCGAGCTTTATCCGAGGATAATCGTCGGTTTTCAAGTGCTCCGCTATGCTCTTCATTCCGTTATGACCGCCCGAGGAGCCCTTGCGGCGTATTCTCATCTGACCTACATCAAGGTTGATATCATCGACAAGCACAATAATGTTTTCAGCGGGGACTTTATAAAAATCAGCTGCAGGGCGTACGGCTTCCCCTGATGAATTCATAAACGTCTGCGGCTTCATAAACATTACCTTAAAGCCATGAAAATCAACGATTTCGTAATTCGATTTAAACTTTATCTTCTTAAACGAAAAGCCCTCTTTATCAGCGATATAATCACCGCAAAGAAAACCCATATTATGCCTTGTGGTCGTATATTTATCACCCGGATTTCCGAGGCATACAACTATATAATCAACGCCGCCCGTGCGTGCTTTCATACCGAACATATCAAAACTCCTTTAATGAACTTTAAGCATTATACACCAAAGCAGAGGATAAATCAAGCAATTTTTGAATTTTTACGCATTAGTGTGATAAATTATTTATAAAACACTTGCATTTATCAATGAATTGTTATATAATATACTTTGTATATGAACGTACGGCAAAGAGAAAGAAAGAAACTGTATGGATTTTATCAAGGACACAACAGAATATATTTTTTTGGAAAACGAAGTGAAAATATCAGACGTGATATTCGTACCGGGTTCATCAAATCCGCTTTTGCCAAGACGTGCGGCGGAATTGTACCTTGAAGGGTACGCCGAATATGTTATTCCGTCAGGTAAATATTCAATAACCAGGGGAAAATATATGCCTTCGCTTCCGGGCACGGAAACAGAGGGCATCGTTTACGAAACGGAATGTGAAATGTACACCGACATTCTTTTAAAAAGCGGTGTGCCGTTCGGTGCAATACTCGGCGAGGATGAGGCGCAGTACACATATCAGAATGCGTTTTTCTCAAAAAAGCTGTGTGACGAAAAGGGCTTACAGGTCAAAAAAGCAATTCTTGTTTGCCACGCTTTCCACGCAAGACGTGCTTACACATATTACAAGTGGGCTTTCCCCGAATGTGAATTTTCAATATGTCCCGTCGTCACGTCGGACATAAGCCGTGATAACTGGTATAGAACGGAAAAAGGCAGACAGCGTGTAATGGGCGAGCTGATACGGCTCGGAAACCAGATGGCGGAATATGCCGAATATGCAAACACAGTAAACAAAAGTTAATTATTTTCAGGAAGGATATATATTATGAAATACTGCAGTACAAGAGGAAACAGCGAGCTTGTTTCCGGAGCTTACGCAATAAAGAAAGGAATCGCACCCGACGGCGGTCTTTATATGCCGACAGAAATCCCCAAGCTTACAGAGGACGATATAAAAGCACTTTGCGAAATGGACTATGCACACAGAGCAGCTGACATTCTGTACAGATTTTTAGACGACTATAACAAGGACGAGCTTCTTGCCGACTGTATCGAAGCATACAGCGAAAAGAACTTCCCCGGCGGGGCGGCTCCCCTTCACCAGCTTGACGAGGGCGGATACGTGCTTGAGCTTTTCCACGGTCCCACGTGCGCATTCAAGGATATGGCGCTTCAGATAATGCCCCGTCTTCTTTCACGTGCGCTCAAAATGACAGGTGAGGAAAAAACAGCACTCATTCTCGTTGCAACGTCCGGTGACACGGGAAAGGCGGCCCTTGAAGGCTACCGTGACGTTCCCGGCATTGCTATAAAGGTATTCTACCCCGTTCACGGTGTAAGTAAGGTGCAGAAGCTTCAGATGGCAACACAGGAGGGTGAAAACGTTTCTGTTTGCGCTATTGAGGGCAATTTCGACGATGCACAGAACGGTGTTAAAAAGATATTCTCCGATGCTGAAATAAACAAAAAGCTCAACGACGGCGGATACATACTGACGAGCGCAAACTCCATCAACTGGGGCAGACTTGCACCTCAGGTCGTTTACTACGTTTCAGCATACTGCGACCTGCTTAAAGAGGGTGTACTGAAGTCGGGCGAGGTTCTCAACTTCACAGTTCCCACAGGTAACTTCGGCAACATCTTTGCCGCATACATCGCAAAGCAGATGGGACTTCCCATAGGCAAGCTCATCTGTGCTTCAAACCGCAATAACATTCTTTCCGACTTCCTTACAACGGGTGTATACGACAGAAGAAGAAAATTCTTCCAGACAATGTCCCCCTCTATGGATATTCTTATTTCCAGCAACCTCGAAAGACTTCTTTATCTTATTTGCGGTGCTGAAAAGACGGCTGAATATATGGCTCGCCTCAACTCAACGGGCAAATACAAGATAGAGCTTGACGAGCTTAACAAGATCAAGGAAACGTTCGTCGGATATTATGCAAACGAAGCGCACACAATGGACGAGATCGGCTTCGTTTATGACAAGGTCAAGTATCTTTCCGATACACACACGGGCGTTGCGCTCTACTGCGCAAGCAAGTTCCGTTACTACAATGATGAAAATATGGTAACGGTAAGCACAGCGAGCCCCTACAAGTTTGCTAAAGACGTTCTTGCAGCTGTCGGCGGCGAGGCTGACGGAGATGAATTTGCTCCGCTTTATGAGCTTAACAAGCTTACAGGTGTTGAAATTCCCGCACCTCTTGCAACACTTAAAGATAAGACAGTTCGCTTCACGAACGTAATATCCCCCGATGAAATGGCGGAAGAAACACTTAAAATACTTTCATAAGCAACCACGGAGAACGAAATGGGAAAAAAGATCAAAGACGAAAGAATAGATTTTCTGTTTGAAGGCATTCTCAGCCTTAATTCCGTCGAAGAATGTTATGACTTTTTCGAAGATCTCTGCACTATTGCAGAGATCCAGGAAATGTCAAAGCGTATGCACGCGGCAAAAATGCTCTATAACAATTCCGTTTATACGGAGGTGTCGGAGCAGACGGGGCTTTCAACAGCAACGATAAGCCGTGTCAACCGTTGTCTTAAATACGGCACCGACGGATACGTAAACGTACTTGAAAGGCTGAAAAAGTGAACGGACAGTACGAAGTAATATCAGAGATATACGATGAGCTGTCGGGCGTTGATACCGACAGATGGGCAGAATACATAGACGGACTTTTGAAAAAACATTCGGTCACCCCTTGCGAGCTTGTGCTCGATGCCGCTTGCGGCACGGGCAAGCTCACGGCAAAGCTTGCCGAAGTTGGCTACGATATGATAGGACTTGACATTTCCTACAGTATGCTGTCAGCGGCACGTGAACGATGCCCTATGAACATACTGCTTTTGAATCAGGATATGAGGGATTTTGAGCTTTACGGAACGGTATCAGCCGTAATTTCCTGCCTCGACAGCGTAAATTACCTTGATTCCAACGGCGCAGCAAAATTCTTTTCCTGCTGTCATTTGTATCTTGATCCCGACGGACTTCTTATCTTCGATATAAATACAGAATACAAATTTGAAAACGTATACGGCGAAAACGATTTCATTTTGGAAAATGACACGGGTGAGCACCTGCTTGCCTGGAGCTGCGGATATGACCCCAGCAAGAAAAGCTGTCTTTTTTCTCTTTCGCTTTTTTCACAAAACAAAAACGGAACTTATACACGGGAAGACGAGCAACAGACAGAATACTGTCACAGCGATGATTTCATAAGATCAACGCTTGAAAAATGCGGCTTTGAGGTGTTGGCTGTTTACGGTGAGCTGTCAGATACAGCACCATCGCCAACGTCACAGCGTGCGCATTACGTCTGCCGTGCAATAAAAGGATAAATATATGAATTCTACAATCTTACGTGCTATGACAAGATGCGGACAAGCACGCATTATGGTCATAAATTCAACAGACATCGTAAACACAATGATATCATATCACCATACGACACCGACGGCATCTGCTGTACTCGGACGTGTTATGACAGGCGCTTCTCTTATGGGCTGTATGCTCAAGGATAAGGGCAACAGCATAACGCTTACATTCAGAGGCGACGGCCCTGCGGGAATGGTTATGGCAGTTGCCGATTATAAAGGCAACGTCAAGGGCTGTATACAGAACCCCGGCGTTGATATTCCCCTGAAGTCAAACGGCAAGCTTGACGTTTCGGGTGCTATCGGCGGAGGTGTTATGCAGGTAGTCAAGGACATCGGCTTAAACGAGCCTTATATCGGAATTTCCGAGATAAGAAGCGGAGAGGTCGCAGAGGATATTACCGCATATTTTGCGGAAAGTGAGCAGGTGCCCACACTCCTCGCTCTCGGTGTGCTTGTAGATACAGACCTCTCGTGCAAAGCCGCAGGCGGTGTAATAATCCAGCTTATGCCGGGTGCGGGAAACGAGATAATCGAAAAGCTTGAAAAAAATGCCATGGCACTTTCAAACGTGTCAAAGCTGTTCTCCAACGGTCTTTCAAACGAAGAAATACTCGACCTTGCAATGACAGGCATCGAATATGACTTATTTGACGAAATAGACGTCGGATACGTTTGCGACTGCTCTGTTGAAAGAACGGAGCGTGCCGTTATCTCTATCGGACGCAAGGAGCTTGAGGAAATATACAAAACGCAGGAAAAGATCGAAGTTACCTGCCGTTTCTGCGATAAAAAATACTATTTTGAAAAAGATTATATTTTAGGAAGGATAGAGGACGATGAGTGAAGATATTTATTCAATCCCCCTGTCATCGGTTGCAGATGAATTTTCTTTGGAAAAAATATTTATTCCCGAAAAGTATGAAAGCATCGTTGTCGGACGCAGTGAATTGAACCGTCCGGGACTCAAGCTCACAGGCTTTGACGATCTGTTTGATCCCAGAAGAATACAGATAATCGGCAGAGTTGAGTATGAGTACATACAAAGCCTTCCTGAGGAAAACCGCGCGCAGGCGTTTGAAAACGTGGTGCGTGAGCATCCCGTTGCGGTCATCGTAACAACTGACCTTCCCATATCAGATGAGCAGATAGAGCTTTGCAAAAAATATAACGTTCCGCTTTTCCGCACGCACAGCCAGACATCGTCTTTTATGGCGGCGCTTATAGCATCGCTCAATATTTCCCTTGCGCCCCGTGTTACACGCCACGGCGTATTCGTCGAGGTATACGGCGAGGGTATACTCATACTCGGCGACAGCGGAATCGGCAAGAGTGAGACCGCAATTGAGCTTGTAAAAAGAGGTCACCGACTGATAGCTGACGATGCGGTTGAAATCAAGCGTGTTTCGGCAAAATCACTTGTCGGCTCCGCACCCGAAATAATCCGCCACTACGTTGAGCTTAGAGGCATCGGCATCATCGACGTACGCAGAATATTCGGTATGGGTGCTGTCAAGATGTCGGAAAAGATCGACCTTATAATCAAGCTTGAGGCGTGGGTACAGGGTAAAATGTACGACCGTTTCGGACTTGAATCGGAGTATACCGACATTCTCGGCATCGACATCCCCTCAATAACAATACCCGTACGTCCCGGCAGAAACCTGGCTGTAATTATCGAAATTGCCGCAATGAACCACCGTCAGAAAAAGATGGGCTTCAACACAGCGGTCGAATTCAACAAAAAGCTGATGGGACAGTTTGGCGACGAAAACAGATAATATATTTTACTTTTTCAAATTTTAAGAGTTAATTTCCATAAATACGTTTTAAATTTTAAAGGTAACAAAATGAAAAAAGTACTGTTTTATATACGAAGTTATTTTGGCGGCGGTGCAGAACGGGTTTTAATAGAATATGCCAAACTGTTAGATAAAGAGAAATACGATGTAACCATAATGGTGCGTCGTAAACAAGGTGATTTTCGAGATAAATTTCTTGCGCTACAGGATTATGGGGTACATTTGCGTGAATGCTGCGATTATCTAACCCCCGGAAAAAATATTCTGCAAAGGTTGTATAACGTCGTATTAAGCAGAATGGCTGATTTCAGTGAATTTCGTTTTCCCTCTATTTTCTATCGAATTGCTATTCGTGAAAAATTTGATGTTGAAATTGCATTTATGCACAACGAAGCAGCAGCCATCATTGCTTCCTCTTCAAATAAAAAATCTCAAAAATTTTTATGGGTACATACAGATCTTCGCAAAATAGACAGTTGGAAGTTATATTTTAAAACCAGAAAAAGGCAGCGTCGTTTTTTCAATAAATTCGATCACTGTATATGTGTTTCAAATTATGTTGCCGACGCCCTGAACGATCTTTTGGGAATAAATAGAAATGTAAAAGTTATTTATAATCCCATTGATTATAAGCGTATACTCTCTTTGTCAATTGAACCTTGCCAAATTGATTATAACAAGAAATTCCCCATAATATGTGCGGTCGGCCGTTTGAGTTGGGAAAAGAACTTTCAAATGCTCATACAAGTTCACGCAGAACTGATTAGCGAAGGATATTTACACACACTTTGCATAGTAGGTGGAGGTCCCTTAGAGTCTGATTTGAAAGCACTTATCAAAGAATTAAATGTAACAGATACAGTTATTTTAACGGGTTTCAAATCAAATCCATATCCTTATATACAGCAGGCAGATTTTTTAGTATGTTCTTCTGTATACGAAGGGTTACATGTGGTATCACAAGAGGCGATCATACTCGGAAAACCCATCGTATCATGTTGTAGCGTTGTCCAAGAAACCTTCGGTGAATATAACTGCGGAATAATTACAGAAAACAATAAAGAAGATTTCAAAAATGGTATTGTAAAAATGCTTAAAGACAAAACATTCTTTTATAAATGCAAAAGTGAAGCAGAAAAAAGGGGAATAGAATACCAAAAGGATATTTCTGTAAAACAAATAGAATCATTAATTGATAATTTTTAATATTTCAATACTAAAAAACGAGATGCGTATCATCATACATAGCATCTCGTTTTTTATATCATAAATTCAAACTTTTTCGGTATAGGGCGACCTGCTCATCTGTCGGCGCAAAATCTGTTACAGAACAGCAAGGGATGTCCGGAACACCTCCGCCGGTTGTGTAAAACGGTGTTGCACGGTCATTTTCATAGCGTTTACAATCGTCTTCATTTCTGAAATCGGGTATGTCATACGGCACACCGCCCTCAAGCACGGAACGGTGCGAAAGAATTGCAACGGATGACATTGCAACAGCGCTGTAAATATCAAACGGATGCTCGGGCTGTTTATTTTCTTTTATACATTCGATAAACATACGTGCCGTTATGTAGTCGCTTCCGCCGTGACCGCTTTGCTTTATCTTTTCTTCCTCGTAATCGTTCCATTCGGGGGTATAATTATTGACAGCCTTTGCGTTTTCGGGCTTTGTCCATTCATTGTAGCGAAGCATAATATCATCCGTACCGCGCACGTTTTCAACCTGCCCCTTTGTTCCGCAGACACGGTATGAATTGTGGTGTGCGCCGAATCTTGCACAGCCCGTCACTCTGAATATCGAGCCGTCATCGTTCTGTGTCATCACAATAGCTACCTGATCACCGACGTGCGATGCTGTCGGCACTTCTCCTTGAACGCCCGCAAATGACGCAAATGCGGTGACACGCTTGGGTGTTGCGCCCGTTGCGTGCATTATCGGTCCCATTGAGTGGGTTATATAGTAAGTTCTCGGCAAATAATTGCGCCAATGCTTTTCAAAATAGTTGTAGGTTTTTAAAAATGACGTATCTTTCGGATCACCCGGATGGTTATATTCACCCTCTGCATAAAGTATCTTGCCGAGCGTTCCGCTGTCGCATATTCTCTTTATTTCTCTGTTGAAGATCATCTGCGGATAATTTTCAGCAAGCATATATATGCTGTTGCTTTTTTCGAATGCTTTTATAAGCTCCACACCCTCTGCCATAGTACCGTTACTGATACATTCGGAAAAGACGTGAATTCCCTTTTCAAAGCATTTTATTGCATACGGTGCGTGCTCGTGAAAGTAATTTGCAAGAATAACCGCATCCATATCGTGCTGTATAAACGAATCAAAATCGGAGTAAACCGCAACCGAATCGCCAAATCCACGTGCGGCATTTTGTAAGCGCTCAGCATTAAAATCACAAATTGCCACGATCTCGCAGCCGAGTTTTACAAAATTATGCGATATATCTCTTCCTCTGCCCGTGCCGAAAATACCTATCTTGATTTTTTCCATAGCAATATCTCCTTTATTGATACCCTGCATCGTTAAATTATCTTATATTTAGCATATTTTTCAATTACTGCTTTTGTTTTTCTGTTTCTCGGAATATCAAACTGCTTTATGATCATCCGACCGTTATGGTTATAGTTGTATATTAATTGATAGTGCGGCAGAGCCTTGTATGCCTGCCCCCATTTGATCTCTATGATATTTTTAACCGATCCCCAAGAAATCACTTTTTTATATCCGAAAATATATTTTCCCGTTATCTCGTTTTTTGTAAAAACAAAGTAAAGTGGAGATGTGATTGTACCAACGCAAACGAGTAATGAAGCTATTAAAAGCACAGTACCGAGTTCCGTATCTGACTCTTTAAAAAAGCTTACGGAAAAACATAACAGTAAAACAAAGAAAAATAAAAACAAAAGTATTTGTTTGTTAAATATCAGTGTCTTTGTCTTTGACATTTTTTCACCGTCTTTCTTTGCCCCATTATATCACAGTTACGCAAACAAATCAAGGCGAAGCCTTGTATCTTTAATGAAATCGTGCGTTGCACGATGAAATCCGAGAAAACTCGGATGAAATCTTCAGCCTGCGGCTTCAGATGAAATTAAATCCGTCCTTCTTATCCCGACGAAGTCGGATTTCATCACGAAGTGATTTCATCCCACGCAAGTGGGATTTATCCCGTCCGAAAGGACGGATTTAGTTGAAAAAAGCACACATTTGTCCGATAGACAAATGTGTGCTTTTTTCTGGCTGCGGATGAAGGATTTGAACCCTCACATACAGAGTCAGAGTCTGCTGTGCTACCCTTACACAAATCCGCAATTTTTTATTTTGTGTTCTCACTCGAACATTGTGTATTATAGCAGAAGTTTTGTCATTTGTCAACACCTAAATGAAATTTTTTTTATTTTTTTATCTTTTTCTTTTGTGGTCTGTCGGATAGTGTACCATTCTGTGCGCTTCTATTTCTCCACGGTACGGCACAGCGTCCGCCGTTCCGTGTCTTTCGACACAAAGCGATGCGGCAGCATTTGCAAAATTGAGCGCATCTTCAATATCCATTCCCTCTGCAAGTGCAACACAAAACGCACCGTTGAAGCTGTCACCTGCCCCTGTTGTGTCAACTGCATCCGTTTTAACAGCTTCGGTATAAATATATCCGCAGTCACCGTAATAAAACGAGCCTTGCGCACCCATCGTCAGAACGATATTGTCGCACCCACGGAACATAAGGCGCTTGCACGCAAGCTTTGCAGTATCTACGCTGTCTGCCTTTACTCCCGAATAAAACTCCGCCTCGCTTTGATTTGGCGTTATATAATCGGCGCGTGTCAAAATATCCTCGGGGATTTCTCTTGTCGGTGCAGGGTTAAAAACCGTTTTGATACCGTACTGCTTTGCAAGTATCATACCTGCCATAATACTTTCAAGGCTTGTTTCATTTTGAAAAAGAATTATGTCGCTTTTGGCAATTTCCCCCTCTGCTTTATAAACGTCCTCTGCTGTCAGGTGCATATTTGCGCCCTCAAACAGCACCATTCTGTTTTCGCCGGTTACCGTATTTACGGTTATAGACGTCATCCCCGTCGGTGCTTTATCGGTCATTGATACAAATCGTGTGTCAATTCCCTCTTTTTTATAAAAGTCAAGAGCATCAAAGCCGAACTTATCATTCCCAAGCTTTGCGATAAATATAACATACGCCCCTGCTCTGTGTGCAGCTATCGCCTGGTTTGAGCCTTTGCCGCCGTGCGCTATATGAAAACGAGATCCGTGTACCGCCTCGCCGTCAGACGGAAAACGGTCTGCATACACAGTAAGATCCGTCATATAGCTTCCTATAACCGTTATTTTACAGTTCATTTCAATACCTCTGCATAGTTATTATAATAATTATACATTATATTTATGAAATTTTCATTCGGTAAATTAAAAAAACTTGACAGGGTAATATACTTCTGCTATAATTATCCGTCGAAAGAGAAGAATTTTTATGATAAAATTTATTAAAACAGAACTAAAAGACATTACCGAATTTAAAAAATATCTGCCGAATGATAACGCCGTCAGCTGTGACGGTACTGCGGGCGGTATATTTATGTGGTTTGATGAATTCAATACGTATCACGCAGTTATAAATGACACCCTCATACAGAAAATTACCGTATCGGGTGAGGATATGTTTGCACCGCCCTGCGGCAAAGACGTAACGGGGGCAGTTTTTGAAATTTACAGCTACTGCAGAGAAAACAGTATACCGTGTAAATTCTTCGGTGCGACGGATAATTTTATAGAAATCCTCGCAGAATCATTTGAGATCAGCAAAGAATACGAGCGTGATATATGCGACTATGTATATCTTTCATCTGATCTTATGTCATTTTCGGGTAAAAAATACCACGGACAGAAAAATCATTTAAACGCATTTAAAAAGCTGTATTCAGAAGCTTATGCAAAAAAGACAGCTACGTCCGACATTGAAGAAGTCAAAGCATTTATGGAAAAATACAAGGCATCAGCACATAAAAGCTCCGAGGCATTTTTAAAGGAGATAGCCTCCGTTGAGCGTGTACTTGACAACTTCAGCCTGTACGGCTTTGAAGGACTTGCCGTTTATTATAACGGCGAGGTAATTTCATTCACCGCAGGCGAGGTCATAGGTGACACGATGTACGCACACATTGAAAAGGCTCTGCCTGAATACCGTGGACTTTATCAGTACACGGTAAGCGAATTTTCATCACTTGCATCCCGAATGGGCGCTGTATATATAAACCGTGAGGACGACACGGGCGACGAGGGACTGCGCACCTCAAAGCTTGCGTACAAGCCCTGCAAATTAGTAGATAAATACACAGTTACGATCAAGGGGGTTAAAAAATGAAGCTTATAAAACAGTTTATAAAATACTACGGTCCGCATAAAAAGCTGTTTATCTTCGATATGGTATGTTCGTTTTTAATTGCGGCGGCAGACTTGTTTTTCCCTATGGTTACGAAAAACATCATAAATGACTACGTTCCCAACCAGAAGATACGTCTGCTCATCGTATGGTCGCTGGCACTTCTTTGCATATATGCAATTAAATGCGTGCTGAATTACTGTGTTGCTTATTACGGCCACACCGTCGGCGTGCGTATGCAGGCAGATATGCGCCGTGACCTTTTTGCACATCTTGAAAAGCTTCCTTTTTCATATTTTGACGAAAACAAATCGGGCGTAATTATGTCAAGAATAGTCAATGACCTTTTTGACGTTGCTGAGCTTGCACACCACGGTCCTGAAAATCTTTTCCTTGCGTTGGTGCTTTTTATCGGCTCATTCGTTATTCTTTCAATGATATGCCTGCCCTTGACTCTTATAATATTCGTAGCCGTTCCGCTTATAATATTCTTCGCTTTCAAGATGCGCACGGCGATGAATTCGGCTTTTAAAAAGAGCCGTGAGCAGATAGCGGAGGTCAACGCAAACATCGAAACAGCTATTTCGGGTATCCGTATAACGAGAGCTTATACGGCAGAAAACACCGAAATTGACAAGTTCAACACAGAAAACGAAAAGTTCAAATCCTGCCGTGGCGAAGCATACAGAGCAATGGGGCTTTTCCATTCGGGAATGACGTTTTTCTCCGACGTTCTTTACCTCACCGTTATATTTGCAGGCGGTTTGTTTTTCTACCGTGGTATCATCGACATCGGTGAGTTTACCGCATTTTTCCTTTACATAACTATGTTTCTCGACCCAATAAAGCGTTTCGTTTCCCTATTTGAACAGTTCCAGGAGGGTATGACGGGCTTTACACGCTTTGCTGAAATTATGGCAACAGAGCCGGAAAAGGAAGCCGAAAATGCCCTTGAGCTTACAAGCCCCAAGGGTGAAATACGCTTTGAAAACGTAACCTTTGCTTACAGCACAGACGGCACAGCGGAAACAAGAAACGTCATAAATTCTCTCAATCTTACAGTACCGCACGGAAAGACCGTGGCACTTGTCGGTCCATCCGGCGGAGGCAAAACGACGGTGTGCAACCTCATTCCGAGATTTTATGAAATATCAGACGGCACTATCACCTTTGACGGTGTTGACATAACGAAGCTCTCACGAAAGAGCCTTCGTGAGGCTATCGGTGTCGTATCGCAGGACGTGTTCCTTTTCAACGGTACGATACGTGAAAATATCGCATACGGTATGCCCGATGCAACTGACGAGGAAATAATAAAAGCGGCTAAATGCGCAAACATTCACGACCACGTAATGACGCTTCCCGACGGATATGATACGAATGTCGGTGAGCGTGGCATAAAGCTTTCAGGCGGACAAAAACAGCGTATTTCAATAGCACGTGTGTTCTTGCGCAATCCCCCTGTGCTGATACTTGACGAGGCAACGAGCGCACTTGACAACGAAACAGAAATGCTTGTGCAAGCCTCCCTTGACGAGCTTACCGAGGGGCGCACCGTGCTTGTTGTGGCGCACAGACTTTCGACCGTCAAGAACGCTGACGAGATAATCGTGCTTGACAAAAACGGAATTTCCGAAACGGGCTCACACGAGGAGCTGATGAAAAACGAAAACGGAATTTATAAAAAGCTCTATTCATACCAATTCAGATAAAGGATAACAAATGATTTCTGTAAGCTGTGATAACATTAAGCTGTCCTTCGGGGCAGAGGATATACTTTGCGGTGTCAGCTTTGCGCTGAATGACGGCGACAGACTCGGTATTGTCGGCGTAAACGGTGCGGGAAAGTCATCACTTTTGAAAATTATAACAGGACAGTACGACGCAACAGACGGCGGCGTTTATATCTCCAAGGACAAAACGGTGGGAATGCTGTCGCAAAATGCGGTTTTGGAGTCATCCTTGACCGTATACGAGGAAATGCTTTCAGCATACGATGAGCTTTTAAAAACAGAAAAAGAAATAGCCGGGCTTCAGATGCGAATAGATAACGGCGACGAAAGCGTAATTTCCGCCTTTACCCAGCTTAACGAGAAGTTTGCAAAGAACGGCGGATTTGAATACAAAAGCCGTGCGATGTCATTTCTTTACAAGCTCGGATTTGAAGAAGGCGACATAAGCAAGCCCGTGAACGTACTGTCGGGCGGACAGAAAACACGTCTTGCTCTCGGCAAGCTCATTTTAAATCCACCCGATATTTTACTGCTTGACGAGCCGACAAACCACCTTGACACGCAAACGCTTTTCTGGCTCGAAGATATACTTTCTCAAATGTCGCAGACAATAATCACCGTATCGCACGACAGATATTTTCTTGATAAAATATGCACGAAAATACTTGACATTGAATACGGTAAGGGCAAAATGTACGGCGGTAATTATTCATCATTCGTAGTAGCAAAGGAAAAAGACCGTGAGATACAAAAGCGCCACTATGACAACCAACAGCGCAAAATAGCACAGATGGAGGCATTCATCGAACAGCAAAAGCGTTGGAACAGAGAAAAGAACATAATTGCCGCAGAAAGCCGTCAAAAGGCCATTGACAGAATGGTAAAGCTTGATGCACCCGAAAAGCTGCCCGACAGCGTTCGTATGCGCTTTGATTCGGGAAGTGAGTCGGGACAGGACGTTTTAAAGCTTGATAAAATGTCAAAATCCTTCGGTGAAAAGCACCTTTTTTCAGACGTTTCATTTCTTATTAAAAAGGGGGATTTTGCATTTATCACGGGTAAAAACGGAAGCGGAAAAAGTACGCTTTTAAAAATCCTCAACGGCCGTATGTACCCCGATTCGGGAACTTATGAGTTTGGATATAATATCCGTATCGGCTATTATGACCAGGAAAACCAACAGCTGAGCGACTCAAAAACCGTGCTTGAGGAGCTTTGGGACGAATTTCCAAACGCAACGCAGACAGAAATTCGTTCAGCACTTGCCTTATTTTTGTTCCGCGGCGACGACATAAAAAAGACCGTCGGAAATCTTTCAGGCGGTGAGAAAGCACGGCTTACACTCTCAAAGCTCATAATGAGAAAGAACAACGTTCTTTTGCTCGACGAGCCGACAAACCACCTCGACATTCCGACAAGAGAAGCGCTTGAAAATGCGCTTGTGGATTTTGAGGGTACCGTAATTTCCGTATCACACGACAGATATTTCATCAAAAAGCTTGCAAGCAGAGTGATAGATATAGGCCGCAGTCCTATGCTTGACCATCACGGGGATTACGAATCGTACATCGCACGCATCTCACAGCTTGACGGAAGCGTGCAGACGTCACAGAAAAACGATACTGTCAGTGACAGCAAGGCGCAGTATCTTGAAAACAAAAAAAATCAAGCCGAAAAAAGAAAGCTTGAAAATTATATCAAGAAAACAAAAGACTTTATAGAAAAATCGGAAAAGAAGCTCGAAGCACTTGAAAAAGAAATTGAAGCCTCCGCTTGCGACTATATGAAGCTGATGGAGCTTGACCGTGAAAAAACAGACCTTGAAGAACAGCTTCTCGAAGCTTATGAGGGGATAGAGGAAGCGGAAGAAAAGCTCTCTGCCTTTTAACGACATTCTTCGTCACGCTTGCCGCATCTTCACATATTATATAAGTGGGCATAAGCCCGAAATATGATATTTAAGGAGATATTATGGCACAATTTACGAATCAGGCGCAGTTGACGTATAACAACTCCGTCATAAGCTCAAACGTGGCTGTCGGTGAAATACTTGAAGTTATTTCAGCCGCTAAAACATCTTTGTCAAACGACTATACGCTCGGCGAGGACGTAACGTACGTCATAAGCGCAGTAAACTCGGGAACAACTGCCGTTACCGACATTTCCGTAACGGATGACCTCGGCGCATACACATTTGGAGGCGAAACATTATATCCGCTTACGTACACGGACGGCTCCGTTCGTATGTATATAAACGGCGTGCTTCAGCCCTCCCCCGTTGTCACAGCAGGGCCGCCTCTCGTTTTCAGCGGTATAACTTTACCGGCTGACAGCAACCTCATTATCGTTTACGAGGCGCAGATAAATCAGTTTGCTCCGCTTGATACGCTTGGAAGCATTACAAACACGGCAACGGTTGACGGTAACGGAATCCCCACTCCCATAACGGTTACGGAAACCGTAACACCCGAGGCAGGTCCCGACCTGACGATTACAAAGAGCATACAGCCGATCCCCGTCACCGAAAACAGCAGAGTGACTTACACATTCCTCTTGCAGAACTACGGCAACACTGAGGCTGACGCTTCCGCAAACGCTGTAATAACAGACACCTTCGATCCCATTTTGACAGATATCATTGTAACTTTCAACGGCACAGCCTGGACGGAAGGTACGCAGTTCACATACGATGAAGCAACAGGACTTTTCACAACTGTGGCAGGTGAGATAACAGTTCCTGCCGCAACATATACGACAAACCCCGAAACAGGTGCTGTCGTTATTGCCCCCGGCGTAAGCACGCTTACAGTAACAGGCACGATTTAATATCAAATAAAATCAAAGGCGCACTTTTAAAAAGTGCGCCTCTTTTTATCCGATATTTTTATTCGTTTTCTTCCAAATTTTCCAGCTTTTCTTTTATTTCTTTCACGTGCTTATGAAGCTCCAGAAGCTCTTTACGTGTAGAAACACCGAGCTTGCCGTAAATATTTCGGTTATGATATTTCAACGTAGATTCCTTGATATTCATGTTCGACATTACTTCCTTCGTCGTAACTCTTGCAACATACGCATCGTATATTTCTCTTTCCGTCGGTGTAAGCATCGAAAGTCCTTTCATAAACATTTCGACAGATTCGGGGGAAAATTCCACACCGTCTATCGGCTTTTCAAGCATAATTTCAGACTGCGATCCGTCATTTGAATATGAACGTACAGCTTCAACCTGCTTTACTATCATACGCAGACGTTGGTTTTCTTTCATAACGAGATGAACTCCCAACAAGAAAAGCTCGCTTATGATGTATGAAACCGAAAGCATTTCAAAATCAATATTCACAAGCTGTTCAATGAACCACACACCGATATTCACAAGCACCGCCGCAGCAAGAAAAACTGCGTGTAATGCAGTATCAACGGTCTTTTTCGCCCTTGCTGTGATTATGACGGTAACCATAGCAAAAAAATATCCGAGAAGATAAACAAGATATAACGGGTGAAGCGGACCGTACACTTTCACAAGCGTGGAAACGCCGCCGACTACCTCAAAGGAAACGTCTTTGTAGTATATAGGTAAAATTCCGGGGCTTGCCGCAACGAGGAAAATAATACCCGCAACCGAGAAAAGAACGTGCGGCAGATACTTTTTGTATCTTGTATCCGTAACGTTTAAAAGTATCATCAGCATAGACATCGGCAAAAATACAGAACCGAGATACGATATGCGATTTGCCCAAAGCGCTGTATCGAGGCAAGACGACACCGACAAGAGCGTATACCCGGCGTTTACAACGAACACCGAGGAAAACAGCATAATAAACCAAAACCGCTTTTTGCGTACAGAAAAAAAGCACCCTACCAAAAGCAGTAAAGAAAGCACCGTCACAGAGGCATATATTATGGAAATGCTGACGTTTTTCTCTCCCATACCGCACCCTGTAAGCGCAAACAGCGAAAACAGCAGGATCGCTGCCGCCGAAAAGATTTTTTTCATTTTTATCTCCAAAACCCGCCTTTTTACGGCAAAATCGCCCCATCCCATACTTTTAGTATGGTGACAAAGCGTTCGGCGGTATTTATAATTATATTACTGTAATGCACAGTATACCTCTTATTGACCGAAACGAGCGCATACCATAGCACCGCTTTAATTATATCACAAATAATTTCTATTTTCAATAGTATGCGTACTTTAAATTGAATTATTTTGGTCTGTATTTACAGCGCAGGTATACCGCAAATAAATTCAAGGAGATTCATATGAAAAAGATCTTATCAATTTTGTTAGCGCTCTTATTGTTCACGACAGCGGTTCCGCTTTTCTCTTCGGCAAGTACGAAAGTCATTGTTAACGTCGTCGGAATCGCTCTGCCCATTCCCGGTCAGAAGCCTGATTTCACCGCAGAATTTCCTAATTATCAAAATAATGTAAAAATTTCAAACGTAAGCTGGACGGAATACGACGAGGGATGGGAATGGCAGCGTGAAATGGCGTCAAATGACACGTTTAAAGCTGACTATTGGTACGTTGTCACCGTTTATCTTGAAGCCGTCGGAAGCGGTAACGATTTTGCGAGCGATGCTTACGGATATATCGACGGTAAAAAGGCAACCAACTATGCCCCCACGAATAACAATACAAAATTCACGATGTATACAAGCTATCAGGCACTTGCATCAAATGCCGAAAACGTCATTGATGCGGTAAGTTTGAACGTCGTTATGCCGACAGCGGGTAAAACACCGACGTTTGCAAAGATAGAAACGACAGAATACAAAAGCTCCACTTACGGTACAGGTATTATAAGCAACTTCACAAACGGTGTTGTTTGGAAAAACGAAAAAACAAACGCAAACTTGAGTATCAGCAACGCTTTCAAGGCAGACTGTACTTACTCATTTTGTTGCTATCTCGATGCCAAGGACGGATACGTCTTCAACACAGAAACAACAAAGGTATACATTAACGGTCAAAAAGCCGATTGTGCCGCAGTAGTCAACAAAGGCAACAACAGAACGAACGTGCTTGCGGTAAGTATGAGTGGCATCGTTCCGAAGGACGGCAAAGAGGAAATAAAGCTCATAGACCTTTCCGTGACTGCTCCCCGTGACGGTGAAAAGCCAAACTATGCAAAGATAGATACCACGGGATATTTCAGCGACAACGGTATACACGGCACAAGTACAAAAATATATAAAAACGGTATTGCTTGGTATAAAAGCAGTACATCGTACATCAGCCCCGGAACAACTGAAACCTTTAAAGGCGGTACTGATTATACGGTTAAGATCGCCTTAACACCAAAGGACGGATATAAATTCGATCAGAACGTAACAGCGAAGATAAACGGAAAAACAGCATCGATCACATCGTTTGATGACGGCAGTATAGAGGTTTCGGTAACATTAACGGCTACGTCAAAGGAACACGTACATACCGAGGGCAGTGCTTGGCAATATGACAATGACAATCATTGGAAGATATGCTCCGACACAAACTGCGGTACGGTCATCGGCGAAAAGCAGATGCATACCGATTCCGACAAGAACGGTAAATGCGACGTATGCGATTATAAATTCCCCGAAGAAACGAAGGCGCCCGAAATAGTAACGACTGTCCCTTCAAACGTTACAGAGCCGTCAGAGATTACAACCAATGCCGCCGCAACGGACGCACCCGATGAAAACACGGAGAATGTCACAAATTCCGATGTCAGCGTTGAAACAACTGCAGACACAGACAAAAACACTGACGATTTTGAAAACGCTGTCACATCGGCAGAAGAAACAAAGTCAGACGACGGAGAAAATAAAAGTAATTCATCGGTCATTTGGATAGTAATAGGCGCAATCGGCATCATAGCGTTGATAACGGCAGTCGTCATCATTTTGATGAAAAAGAAAAAATAAGCAAAATAACACGGCAAGATGTTGAATTCTTGCCGTGTTGTTTTATAATTTGTACTCAACGGAATTTATTACAAGGCAGGTGTCGTCTTTCCAGTATATCTGCATTTCCTTATACTCGCCCCATTTACCGGAGTAAATGCGCTTCGGCTTTTTACAAACAGTCAAAATAGGTGTTTTTATAATGGATTTTTCGTATACATCAACAAATGTGTTTCCGCCGAGTGCGCCTTGGTCGCTGTCAATTACCTCGGCATAATATTCTTTGTTTGGTGATTCCACGTTCTTTACAACAGTATTTTCTCCGAAAGTGCCGAAAAGCAGCCGAAAGAACAGAACAACGCAGAAAAAACAGATACACAAAAGTGATAATATCCCAAAAACCGTTTTAATGACCTTGCCGTGACCGTGCTCATATATCAAAAAGAAAGCACAGAGCAGCAAAACAAGCCCAAGATACGGAATAAGCTGAAAAATCTGTACACTGAAAATTCCGATATTATATCCTGCGCACTCAAAAATCAAAGCTGTAACAATGATGAGCGTACTTAATATACACAACGCAAAGGCCAAAAAAGATATTGTCTTTTTCATATTCACTCTTTGCCGAGCATCTTTGCGTATTTATCGGATAACACCTTTGAAAGAATACAAAATACAAGCGTAAGCAAAATTCCCATACCGTTTAAGAACAATATCTGGCGTATAATTCCTAAAATAACAAGAATATCTTGTCCTGCAAAAAGCGACATCACATCTGCTCCGTAATGGAAAATCGACCATATATAAGCGCCGACGGTTATTCCGAGCGTTGCAAAAAGTGAAGCATTCGAAAAAGCTTTTCTGCTTTTATAAATGCGCACAAAGTACCAATTAGCAAGCGACAGCATTAAGCCCGTTGCAGGTATTACAAGATTTGATGCCCAGAATCCGTTCATAAGTCCCGTGGGTGTTTTGGCTTCAAGTGCAACACCAACCGTTATCAAAGCAAATGAAATAAATAATAACAGCGACTGCATTATCGACGCACGCCATTCGTTGAGTTTGCAAAACACAGCAGGGGTTTTCTCTTTTTTTTCGACCTTCGTCGGGGTGCTCATATCTTCAAAGACTTTTTTGCAATCGCCACAGACTTCAATATGCTCTTTTACAATTTTTTCGCTTTCTTCACTGCAGCATCCGTCAATATAAAGCGGCAGTAAGTCTTTTACAACATCACAGTTCATTTCATTACCTCATTCTTTCAGATAGTTTTTCTTTCGCACGGTAAAATGTGACACGTGCCCAGCTTTCGCTTTTGCCGAAAATTCCGCTTATTTCCTTCAGCGAAAAGCCGCCGAAAACAGAAAGCATAAAGACTTCCTTGTACGGTTCCTCAAGCTTATGTAAGCACATAAGGGCTTCCTTTGAAAGCTCTTTGCGAATGATTTTTTCTTCAATGTCATCGCCGTCACTCATTTCCTCGAGTGTGTCATAGGAATCCTTTTTCTTTTGCTCGTTACAGTATGCAAAATACGTATTTTTTGCAATACTGCAAAGCCACACAGATGCTTTTTCTTTATCTCTTAAAGCGGAAAAATTCATATACGCACGGAAAAATGTTTCCTGCGTCAGTTCTTCGGCTAAAGAATAATCACGTGAAAGCTTCATTAAATATTTGAAAATAAAATCACGATTTTCTCTGAAAAGCTTTTCAAACTCCGTCACATCATCACCGTCCTTTCAACTATAAGATTGTAAAAAGGATGAAACGTTACATTTTTTACGGATTTATTTTATCATAAGCATCTGTTAATGTCAACATTTACATCACGGCCAAAAATGCCTGTCAATTAAAAAACAGACCGCCAACAATCTTTGTCAGCGTTCTGTAACATTCAAGCAAGCAAATATATTGAATAATCTATATACGCACGTTTTTTATAAAAGTGATATATTCAACGTGTAAATAACATAATTTCATCGGCAATCACAGCGCCGTTTTCAAATCCGTGCGGATGGTGGTCACAGTCTTTTTTTACAAAAACACGTATTTTTCCGCCGTGTTTTTCGTAATATTCTGCAAGTATCGCACCGTTTTCTTCATAAGGTACGATCCTGTCGCTGTCACCTGCAACCAAAACAACGGGAATATCATTCGCAAGTAAAACGGGTATATGATCTATCGGGTGGTTTCTGTAAGAGAGCATCTCGCTTTTCGTTTTCTTGGTAAAACGGTAAAACTCCTCGTAAAGACCGCCTTGTCCGTTACCCATATCACACGGACAGCTCAAAAGGTTCATAACGGGAGCATCAAGATAAAGCACGTCAACAAGCTCAGGACAGCGTGACGCCAATAAAACAGCGTACATTCCGCCGCAGCTCATTCCGACCATAGTGCAACGTGATTGCAAGGAAAATTCAGAGCTTACAAATTTTATAAAATCAACCTTGCGTGCAAGATCCTTTTCACACGCCCAGCGATTGTCATTTTTCTGGTACGCAATATGCCAGCCTCTGTTCAGAAGTTCAATTTCAACATTCGGAAATGCACCGAAATATTCTGTTTTGAGCGCCCATTTGCCGTTCGGTGCAACATTCGGCTTTATCACCTTGGCTTCAGACTCCTGAAAGGTAAACCCGACACCGCTAAATCTGTTCCATTCAATTTCAGTATATTTCACAATATATGATCCTCATAAATTAATATCTGTTCATTTGATACACATAACTACGTAATTATATTATTAATGCATATGATATCAATATTTTAAATTACATTTCCTCAATATCTTTTATGCTTTTATCGTTTACTGTCTTCCACTCTGTTCTGCCATTAGCATTTCTTCCCATAACAACCGCTGCAGCCAATGAAGGGCTTGTAAATATATAGTCCGAATCAAAAACAAAATCTGAATTTATGATATTTTTTTCAATTATTTTATTTCGCAAATTTACAAGGTTAGTTGACATACTTGGTGCTGTATCTTTAGCAATTTTCGATCCTTTAAACACCATAAAACCATCTGGAACGAGCATTCCTTTAGCATCCGCACCTCGAGTCGCTGTAATATTGAAAATCGCTTCGTTGCTTTCTTGTTCTAAAATAGATATATCGGTTTTATCAAAAACTTTGAATCCCAATGTATTAACTAACAGTCTTGCATTCTCAATAAATTCTGACAACATAAATTCATCAAACTCTGAAATTGAAGAGCATGTCGGTATTGTGCTATTAATCACAGATGATCGTTTGGCATCTAAAGCAAGATTAAAAAATTTGTTTTCAAGATATTTCACGTGAGCCTTATTCAAAATATTATCCTTTGATATAACAACTACGCAATCATTCCAATAGTTATTATCTTTCAAATGCTGTTTTAATCTTACAAGCATTTTTTCCGCTTCGCCGACATAAACCGTATCATTGTTATCTTCATCTTTCCCGAAAAGAAAATAAACACCAGTGTAGTCACAATCCGGACGATTAGCAAATTCACTCAGATCATTTCTTGAAATTTTATATACTCGTCCATTCCAATTAGACAATTCGCACATAATCCTTCCATTAGGATTACCGTCAAAAATGCACATTTGAATTGTTTTATTAAAAGCCATATTTATTACACCATCCCTACTTTGCGATTATATCATAAATTTTTATAATTAGCAATAGTATATAATAATATTAATAAATCAAACAAAAAAACGATTTATACCTATCGATATCATAATTTAAAATGCACTCAAATAATAAGTGGAATTTAAAATGATGTGATATATTTCTACAGATTTAAGAAATCACAATTTATGTGCGAAGGAAAGATCACTTTCGAAGAAAGATCATGTTCCGCTTTCAAAAGCCATCTTTGAAAAAAGCACTTGAAAATGATAAGTAATTTTTTCTGGGCTCATAGTAAAAAATGCAACTTAAAAATCAAGGACTTTGAGATTTTAGTGAAGTTTTGGCTGTGCCAAAGTGATGTTATGCTTCGCATAGTGATGTTGCTCCCTATGGTCGCAGTGATGTGATGTGTTCCGTATCACGTGCCGAAGGCACACTTCACGCGCGAAGCGCACTTCACTTCCGAAGGATACATCACGTTCCGCTTGCGGAACACATCGTTGAAAAAGACGGTTACTTTAGTAACCGTCTTTTTTCTGGCTCCCCCTGCTGGGCTCGAACCAGCGACATCATGATTAACAGTCATGCGCTCTACCGACTGAGCTAAGGAGGAATATAGAGTGCTTTACACTCGTTTTGTTAATCTGAGAACATAGTATGCTTCGCATCCTTGTTCATCGTAAATAGGGTTTTAAGGGGTAAAAGCAAGCACATTTCTGTACTTGCTTCCCTTATGTTGGCATTGACCTATCTTCCCGGACCGTTGCCAGTCAAGTATTGTCGGCATAACTGAGCTTAACTTCCGTGTTCGGAATGGGAACGGGTGGACCCTCAGCAACATTGACACTAACTTCTGGTGCACCTTCAGGGATTCGAACCCGGGACCCACTGATTAAGAGTCAGTTGCTCTACCAACTGAGCTAAAGGTGCATGTCATCATCGATATCTATCTTCGATAACCCCTGATGTGCTATGAACTTAATTTCTTATGTTCATTGAAAACCGAATAAAGGAAACGAAAACTCAAAAATTCTTGAATTCAAGGTTTCTGTGATTAATCACAAGAAAACCATTGGAAGTTCAAGCCCTCGGTCTATTAGTATCGCTCAGCTCAATGCATTACTGCACTTACACCTGCGACCTATCAAACTCATAGTCTATGAGTGACCTTACTAGCTTGTGCTATGGGATATCTAATCTTGAAGTGT
>JAFXFN010000008.1 GCA_017520505.1 Clostridia bacterium | reverse complement strand
GAATTGTCGAGATTCTTTGCATCATATTTCTAAGCTTTTCGCTTTATACTTCGCTTTATCTTATCTCGTCTGTTATTCAATTTTCAAGGACCAAGTCCGTCGCTCTCTCTCGGCGACTTGTATATATTACCACATCTCTTTCGTTTTGTCAACCTCTTTTTTCGTTTTTTTTCGGTAAATTTACACCCGCCCGCGCGTGTCGCATTTTCTATATTTTAATTATACATTTATATAGAATTTCCGAGGGGTAAAAAATATTCGTTAAGCAGTGTAAAAAAGACCGAATCTATTATTTTATTTTCAAATTCAAATTAAAATTTCTGAATAAAAAAATTTTCCCCTCCACCGTTTTTCTGTGCTGTCATTACCAAGCCCCGGCACAGCGATGACGCAAAACAGTAAAATTATTTTTTTCACTTGACAAAAACAGATGTGTGATTTATAATAAATTTATCAAATTAAGGTAGGAAAATATTATGAAATGTCCCGCTTGCGGTTATCAAGAAACAAAAGTTGTCGACTCACGCCCCATAGAAAACAACACCGGAATTCGCCGACGCCGTGTATGTCTTGACTGCGGAACGAAGTTTTCAACGTATGAACATATCGAAACGATGCCGATAATGGTCATCAAAAAGGATAAAACGAGAGAAGTGTTTGACAGGTCAAAGCTGCTCGGCGGTATTCTGAAGGCGTGTCACAAGCGCCCCGTTACCTCTTCTCAAATGGAAAATATCGTACGAGATATTGAAAATGCAATAAAAAGCTCGTCAAAAAATGAAATACCGTCTGTTGCCATAGGTACGATGGTTATGGAAAGGCTGAAGAACGTTGACGAGATCGCCTACGTGCGTTTCGCCTCCATCTACCGTGAATTCAAGGACGTTGACACGTTCTTGAAGGAGCTCACGGAGATCAAAAACGAAAAGGCGTAATCGCATAGAATTGTAAAAAACGCAAAGTATACGGGACGTCGTGGGCGCCGTCCCCTACAAAAATATTCAAAAACATATAGATCCGACTCATTTTCAGGAGTAATTCCGGAAAACGAGTCGGATCTTTTATATTTGCTTTTGTGTTATTTCAAGGGCAAAAAGTCATTGCGTGCGATGAGATAATACGTCGGCTGCATGTGCGGGTGTGTAAGTCCGCCGACCACCACGAAGCCGCTGGAAGCGACAAACGACGTTTTTGCCGTTGCGTATTTACCCTTTACGTCACGTCCGAGCGCAGGGCCGACACCTGTCGTCATATTGGCAATTATCTGCATAAAGTACGCAGGACAGTAAGTGACCTCAACGTGCCACCAGGCGAGACTGCCCGTAACGGTGAGAGTGCAGAATCTTGCAAGCTTTTCACTTTCAAGCGTTGCCGAGAGCTCAACAAGCTCCTTTTCCGCCCCCGACTTTGTAAGATGTCCGACATCATTTTCGTAAACCGTTCCATCCTCTGTCGTATCAAGCTTGTAAAGCTGTGCCCTCGTGTCAGCGATAGCCGCAAAGCAGTCGAGCGTTCTTTGCGTGCCGCTGTCATCGTTATAATCAACGCCTGTCAGCCACTTGAATGAGCCTGCCGCTGTACCGCTTGCGTAATTTCCTCTGACGCTGACAGATTTTGTAGTGCCGTACTTGGCAAAGCCCCATTTTTCAAGGGGAAGATACGTAATAAGGTCATCTGTGTTTACAATATTGAACACGGTCTGATAGCTTGCGGCATCCTTATCCGTCGTGCTGTACGGAGTTGCAAACGTATATGTAAACGAATTGTATTCGGGATGCTCACGCTCAAGCCTTGCGCCGAGAATGTTGGCAATAGCCGCACCTCTTGAGTGACCGCACACAAGTATAGTTTTGCGTGCCTTTTGGTCAATATTGGCTTGCAGATACGGTATAAGCTTATTGTAAACACGTGTTGCCGTAACGTCAAAGCCCTTGTGGTTGTTTTTGTTGTTCCAATCGGGGTGGGTCTTGCCCATTGCCGTATAATATTCCGCTGAATCAGCGCCTACGTCGAAATTACTCGACCACTCGGCATTCGTTCCGTTTGTGCCTCGGACAGCGACGATAACGACCTCGTTTTCAACGCCGTTATATATCATTTTCTTATGTCCGACAAAGAAATCGGTAACGTCGTCCTTGTCCTGAGCATACTCGGATGACTTGACGGAAATAAATTTACTGTCGCTGTCAAGCCCCAGAAGCGTACCGAAATTTTTCCCCGTATCGCTTCCGCCGAGCTTTGCTCCCTCTGTTATTTCTATATACGTTTCGTCATACGTGTCCGCCGCATAAAGCGATGACAAAACGGAAATATTCTTCGAATATATGAAATTGTCACCGTCTATCAAATCACGGTAGTCCATTTCAAATTCGATGTTGCACGCTTTTTTGTCATACGGATAGTGCATTATGCCCTTGACGGTGTTGCTCTTGGGAGTGTTGTCCTCGTAGTCTGACGTGCCGTCAAAATCAGTATCGGCAAAGGCAGGATTGCTTATATACGTATACGTTTCAACGACACCGTAATTTGTTCCCGTGATGACTCCGCCGCTTATCTGTGTCAGAAGTGCATCAAGGTCGACCGTGCCGTTTGGCTTTATGCTTTCAAGCTCACGTATATCAGGCACACCGTCACCGTCGGTATCGACCGTGCTTCCCTCATAGGGCTTTTCGTTAAGTCTTACAGGAGTCGGCACCTCGCCGTCAAGATATATCCAATAGCCGTCACCGACAACGCTTTGGCTTATCTTGTCGGCAACAGCGGCAAGCTGCAGGCTGAAATTTCCGTATATGTCGCCCCACGTGCCGTCGGTTTTCGTGTAAAGGTCACGGTATTCATTCACCCAGAACGGCTTTGAAATAACACAGCAGGAAACACCCGCATTTTGCAGAAGCTCTATTTCATCGTCCATCGAAGCAATACCGTATCTGTTGTCGGTTTTATAATTTGCATCGGTCACAAGCACGAATATTTTTCCTGCCGATGCACGCATATCGAGAAGTCTTGATGTTTCAAGGGCATCGAGCGCACATTCGGGATAGTCGCCGCCGTCGCCGAGAGTAAGCGAGGAAATAGCATTTTTGTATGCCTCTGTATCGTAAAACCAGTTCTCCGCACCGTTTTTGTGAACCGCCGTCGAGTTTTCCCCATCCGCCTCAAGGTCCTGAAAGCTTACAAGCGCAAGCGATGCTGAAACGCCCTTTGACTTGAGTGTGTCAACAAAGCCGTTTATGTTGTCCTTGACAGCTTTTATCTCCTCGCTCATAGAGCCTGTTGTGTCAATAACAAACACTATATCAGCCTGAGCCATAACATCAGCCGTTTTCACACGCTTTACATTATAATCTATTCTGTTTGAATGAACAGAGGTCGGAAGCTTGTATCCAAGCTCGCCGAAAAGTCCGCCGATATCAAGAACAAAATACGTTCCCGCCTCGGTAATATCCGCCGTCAACGTGTTTTTTTCTTCGTTATATTCGGTTTTCAGATATTCGTTTACGCCGTTATCGTATCTGCATATAACGCTTGTGCATATATTTTCCGTTTTTCCGTCCTTCAAAAGCGAATACACAGGGGCTTTTTTGAGGGTAAACGTTATTTTTCCCTCACCCATTTTGTCACCGCACACGTCGACAGGCTCGCCTATCATAGCACGGCTGTCGCTGAATGTGTCGCAGACGCTTGAAATTATGCAAACACGGCTGTTGATGTTGCCCGTCGTGTTGAGAAGAAGCGACGGCACAGCCTCATTTTCCTCATCAAGCAGAAATTCTTCAATATTTTCTTTTTTCAGTATTTGCTCAAATATCCTCTGTCCGTCGGGTGTTACACCGTCGGACATTTTTTGAATGGGTGATGTGCCGAGCTCCGCTTCGTCACCGTCTGAAACACCGTCGCCGTCAGTATCGGGAACAAGCGCAAGCGTGCCGTATGTTTTTATTTCTTCGCCGTCGTAAAGTCCGTCGCCGTCGGTGTCAGCGTTGTTGAGCTTTGTTGAATATCTTATTTCCTCAAGGTTTGAAAGCCCGTCAAGGTCAAAATCCTCGTCCCCGTCGCAAATGCCGTCACCGTCAGTATCGGACACCGAGGGGCTTGTGGCGAGAATATACACCTCCGCACAGTTGCCGATGCCGTCTGAATCCGAATCATATTCGTCAGCCGACACACCGAAAAGCTTGGCAAGCGCAGGGGGTAAAAGCTCGCCGTCGTAATTTTCATTTGATATGACCTGCAAAGTATACTCACCTGCAAGACTTGCGTATTTTTCGCTGAATAAGCGGAAAATTCCGTTTTTGGGTGTATATGTACCGATTCTTACGACACCCTTTCTGATACCCGTCACAGTATCGCCGTCAACAATAGCAATACTTTCATCGGCGGATGTATAAACCGCACCCAAAACGTTTTCGGGAAGCTTTATACTCTCACCTATTTTAACGGTAAAATCACATTCAGGAGCGATGACCTCAATATAAAACGATTTTTTTCTGTTCTGTCCGAACAGCGTGCAGAAAGACAGCGTTACCGTAGCACGTCCGACACCGACAGCCGTGACAGTACCGCGAGTGTCAACCTCCGCAACGTTTACATCTGATGAGCGCCATTCATTTTTGATATTAAAAATTCCCGATTTAAGCCTCGTGCTGTCCCCGACTGTCAGCTGTACCGTGCTTTTTTTCAAAGCCTCGTCAAGTGTCACGGCAGATGCAGGCACACATACGGAAAATATCATCGAAAACGCAAGAATTACTCCGAGCAGTCTTTTCAGTATCCCTTTATTCATAAATTTCATTTATTCCTCCGAATTATATCAAATCGTTATCAGCATATTAATTCATTTTAATTATATATGTTTTTTCTTTATTTGTCAACCGTTGTTTTTTTGCATCGGGTATGTCAGGTTCAATGAATAAAAAATATTTCCGTCAGGAAATATGCACACCCTCGCCCGTGGGCGGCAGGCAAAGCCTGCCGAGGGGGGACGGGCGGGTGTGCCGTTGTCACGTTGAATTTAATGAAAATAAACCCAATAAATTTGTAGGGGAGGATATTATCCTCCCGCAAGAAAAAAATGAAATGCCTTCGGTATTAAATGTCACTTTGTGACTTGAAATGTTTGCCAAGGCAAACTTGAAATGTTATCCGACATCGGATAACATTATAAACAATCCTCCCGTCAAGCTTCGCTTGACACCCTCCTTTACACAAGGAGGGCTTAATGCGGTGGATGAGGTGTTAATAAAACGAACAAAATGGAATCGAGGCGGACGACCAAAGTAAGTTCGTAGTAGTTCGTTATACGAACTACAGCGAACTACACGCCCCTGCAAATCACGCCCGAATGAAACGAATAAAAACGGTCATATAAATCGCCAACACCGAATATATTGAAATACACACTTTGATATTTCGGGGTTAAAAATGCTTAAAATTGAATCCGACGTTTGTCCTTTATATCATATATCGTCATATCTGCCCGAATCATTCGGCTCGGCTTTACGCCTTTTTGCGCTGAAAAACCGTACAAAGGCAGAGCTTGTCACAGAGGTGCGCCTGCGCTGTCACGGTGCGTTTTCCCTTTCCTGCTCAGATGAAAACATTTTTCCCGATATGAACGGCGAAATATCCCAAAAGCCGCTTATCTGCAGTGAAGAGGACATACGCACGTGCGTTTTCCGTCTTTGCGAAAGCTCGTACCACGCACACGAGGAGGAAATAAAAAACGGCTACATCAGTATGAAAAACGGCTTCCGTGCAGGAATAGCTCCCCGTTGTTCGCACACAGATGCCGTATATGGGGTAAGCTCCGTAAATATAAGAATACCAAAAGAGATAAAGGGCTGCTCCGATGCCCTTACAAAAATAACAGGTGCACGCTCAACCTTGATATACGCACCGCCCGGTGTCGGCAAAACGACCGTTTTAAAGGACATTATCCGCTACGTAAGCGGTATGGGTCTTCGCTGTGCGGTGATAGACAGCAGAGGCGAGCTTGACGTTTCCGCTGTGCTTTGCGACCGCATTTCAGGTACGGAAAAATCAAAGGGCATTGAAATTGCCCAGCGCACGCTTTGTCCGCAGTACACCGTGTGCGATGAAATAGGAGCAGATGACGTCGACAGCATAATACAGGTGTCAAATGCAGGCGTGCCGTTCACCGCCACGTGCCACGGCGCATCGTTTGAGGAGATAATGCGCCGTCCGTTTGTCAAAAAGCTGTACGATGCGAAGGTTTTTGACTTTTACGCACGGCTTTTCAGAAACGGCAGTACCGTCACCTTTGATATAAAAGAATGCAGCTGACGGGGGCTTTGACGGTGTGTATCTGCTCGCTTTTACTCGGGCTTCTTATGTGCAACGAGGAAAAAAAGCACCTCGCCGCATTTGAAGAAATGGTGTTTTTAATGCGGTCGATACGTGATGAGATCTGGATAAGGCGCACACCGACTGAAATAATTTTTTCTTCTTTATCCTCACCGAATCTTGAAAAAACAGACTTCTATAAAAATTTAAAGGGCGGCAAGGGGCTGTATTTTGCATCGCTTTGCTGCGGATTTTCGCCGGATGAGCTTGAGCTTATAAAGGATTTTTCCGACAAAATCGGAAAAAGCGATGCCGAAAACCAGAAAAGCGAATTCGATTACATAATCTCAAAAAGCGAGGAGCATTTGAAAAAGCTCCGCCGTGAGATACCAACACGACGAAAGCTCAACGTAACTCTGCCTGTTTTCTTCGGGCTTTTGTTCGTTTTGGTGTTTTTCTGACGGCGCAAATATTGAAATTTAAGGGCGTAAAATATGGACATAAATCTCATAATAAAGGTTTCGGGTGTCGGTATACTCGTGGCGGTGGTGTATCAGATACTTTCAAAAAGCGGACGTGACGAGCAGGCAATGCTCGTTTCATTGACGGGAATAATTATCGTTATGCTGATGATAGTAAATCAGTTTTCGTCGCTTTTATCAACCGTCAGGAGCATTTTCGGGCTATGAATATAATAGGCATATCCGTATTTTGTGCGTTTCTCGTTTGCATCGTGCTTTTCGTACGCTCCGCCCATGCGCAAACGGGGTTTCTTCTGTCGCTGTGCGGTGCGGTGTGGCTTCTGACGGTGTGCGTCAGCACACTTTCTCCCATCGCCGAATATCTTTCGTCGCTGTCAGAGTCCGCAGGCTTCGGGGAATATATGCCGTATATCTTCAAATCCCTGTCGATAGGCTTCATCGGGCATTTTTCCTCGGAGATATGCCGTGACGCAGGCGAGCACGCCATCGCCTCATCGCTTCAGAGCGCAAGCAAGCTGGCGGTAGTTGCGCTGTGTCTGCCGCTTGTCGGCAAAATTGCCGATATCGCCGTGTCGTATATATGAAAAGATTTATTTTGCTTGCCGCCGTCGGCATGATGCTTCTTGCACTTTTTCCGTCGGCTTTGGAATACGATGTGTCGGGCGAGCTGTCGCAATATCTGCCCGACGGCATACACGGCGACACAGCCTCGCTTGCCGAGGCTGTTACAAGCGGCAGTATAGCCGAGGCTTTAAAGGAAGCTTTGGAAAATTCTTTTCCCGACATTTTCGGCGCCTTCGGCGCGCTTGCGTGCGCAGTGCTGCTGTCGGGAATATCATCGGCGGTGTCGGGCTCGCTCGGCGGCGAGGACGTTTGCTCTCTTGCAGGGGTGTGCGTGTGCGCCGTGCTTGTCTTTACCGTTATAAAGGCATCGTTTGATGCGCTTCACACGGCGCTCAGTGCAAGCGTTACGTTTATGACGGCGCTTATGGGAATTATGTGCTATGTTTACGGATTTTTAGGCAAGGTCGGCGCCGTCGGGGTGTCGGTTTCCACTCTTGCCGCTGTTTTGCAGGCGGTGCAAATGATAGCCTCGTACGTTCTTTTTCCGCTAACTGGAACGGTTTTCGGCTTGACACTCGCAGGGTGTCTTAAGGATGCGCAGGGGCTTTCGGGCATATCGTCGTTCGTTAAAAAAACAGCCGTTTTTATCCTTTCGGCTTCGGGTGCAGCGGTAACGCTTGCGCTGTCGCTCGGCGGAGTATTCTCCGCCGTATCTGACGGAGTGCTGAAAAAAAGCGTGAAGTTCGCCGTGGGCTCGTTTGTTCCCATCATCGGCTCATCTCTTTCGGAGGCGTATGATGCCGTCTTTTCAAGCATCAACATCATAAAGACAACGGCAGGGGCAGGCGGAATCGGTGCGCTTTTGCTTATCTATGTACCGCCGTTTTTCACGCTGTGCGTGACAAAGCTGCTCTTTACGTGCGCCATCTTTCTGTCGGATTCGCTCGGACTTGCATCGCAGTCAAAGCTTCTTGGCGGTTGCTCTGACATAATCACCGTGATGATAGCCGTGTGCGCCTTTTCCGCCTCGGTAATGGTAATTGCGTGTGCTGTATTTATGAGGATGAATATCGTATGAGAGAGCTGCTTATATCAATAACGCTCGTCAGCCTCATCACCTCGCTGTCGCTTGCGGTAATGCCCGAGGGGAGCTTGAAAAAATACGTAAAGCTCGCCTGTGCGCTTGTGTTTTTAGCCTTCGCCGTGTCGAATTTCACACACGGAGGCATAGAAAATATGACCTTGCCGAAAATCGAAATTGAGGATAAGACCGATGAATTTAACAAAGCTGTGGTTGAAAAAACGAAAGAGATAACTGAAAAGAACGTGCGTGATGCGGTGAAGAAAAAATTTGCAATACCCGAAAATGACATTGAGGTGAGAGTTGAGCTTTGGCAGGGGCAGGACGGACTTGTCATTTCGGGCGTTGCCATACGGATATACGGAATAAAAAACACAGTCAAGGTCACCGATGTGAAAAAATACGTAAGCGGTCTGCTTGACTGTGAGGTAACAGCGGAGAGTGCGGAATGACAGACATCAAAACCTTTATTTTCAAAAACAAAACGGCATCAGCCTTGCTTGCTGTCGCTGTGCTCGGCGGACTTTTGCTCATTTTCGGGGGCGGTTATGAAAAAGACCGAGGCACGGCTGAAAATACGGCAAATGAGGAATATATATCAAACGTCGAGAATAAAATTGAACAAATGGTAAAGCAGGTATGCAGGGGGGAGGTCACCGTAATTGTAACAGCGGAATCATCCGAGGAATACGTTTATGCCGAAAATACAGAGGAGATGACAGAGAAAAACAAAGATGAAACGGTAAGGATATCAAAATCAAATCAGTACGCAACGGTAAACGGACAGACGGTGATAAAGACCGTTCTGAAGCCGAAAATACGCGGAATTGCCGTTGTATGCCACGGCGGTGACGATCCCGTTATGCAGTACAAAATAATAAAACTTCTTTCCTGCGCCTACGGTATATCCGAGGGAAAAATTTGTGTGGCAGGACTTTAAGAACAACCGTGCCGAAAGGCAGAAGGAGAGCTTTATGAAGATATTCAAATCAGAAAATCCCGACAGAAAAAAGGTAGACATCAAGCAGGTAATTGAAAAAATCGGCAAAAGAAACCTCGTTATCGCAGGCGCTGTCGTTGTTATAGGACTTGTGGTGTATCTCAACTGGTTTTTGTTCGACGGCGCCGCTGTCGACAACACACCGCCCGTAGCGGATGCAGGAGCTGAAAACAAGGAAGAGGAAGACAACTATTTCACCGTGTCGCTTTTAAACCGCAACAGAGCAAGAGATGAAGCAATAGAGGTGCTTCAGACTGTGGTAGATGCAGGCACATCAGACGAAGCCTCTGCATCGGCAATGGCTGACATCGCACGAATTGCCGCTGAAATCGAAAAGGAAGCAAACATCGAGGAGCTTGTAAAGTCAAAGGGCTTTGCAAAGTGCGTTGCGGTAATTTCAGGTCAGGGTGTGAACATCATCGTCAAGGGCGAGGGCGAAGCGCTTTTGCCGAATGAGATAGCGCAGATAAAGGAAATTGCCTACACAAGCGCAAACATCCTGCCCGAAAACGTCGTGATAATAGAAAAATAATATTTGGTTTTGTTGAATTTAACGTGTCCTTGTAGGGGCGTGTAGTTCGCTGTAGTTCGTATAACGAACTACTACGAACTTACTTTGGTCGCCCGCTTCGATCCCATTTTCGCCGACTTTATTAATACCTCATAACCGCTTGCGGTGTGCGCCATTGCCCGCAAGGCAATTTGCTTCGCCAACGTGTAGTTGACTTTGTCAACTACGGCAGTTCGCTGTACAGCGAACTGCAAGGGGGCTGTGGGCGATGGCGCTTTTTATCTATTCTCTATTATCTCTTATTTCTTATCTATTATCTCCAATCTTTTTGCAGTAGGATAATATTCTTCCTGCGCAAATTTATGGATTTTTTTCATTTAATTCGATGTGGCGGCATTTTCCACATCACAAGGATGTGCCGTTTGTAATCATTTCCACTCATTTACGCAAAAAACATTGACAAAACGTGATGTTTGTGGTATAATCAAATTAGAACAAATGTTCTCCTTTTCGTCCGAAATATCGACAAAAATTCGAAAAAGTCGAAGAAAGGGAAAATATGCAATTTGATTTTACAGTTGAGAATAAAATTCTCACGCCAAATGACAGCGAATATGCTGTTATTGCGGACAATTCGGATTATTCTGTCCATTTTTCCTTTGATGAGGAATGGACGGGAAAAACGAAAACGGTAAGATTTATAAACGGAAAAAATTACGTTGATGTTATCTTGCCGAAAAGCAACACGGCGGTAATACCGCTTGAGGTAATGTCGCCGCCGTCGATAAGCATCGGTGTTTATGCAGGGCATCTGTGTACATCATCAGTTGCCGTTATCAAGTGCCGCACAAGTATTCTGACACCGAACGGCACACCAAAGGAGCCGTGCCCGGACGTTTACGGTCAGCTTATTTCACAGTATGACGAGGTGAAAAATGAGCTTTTCGAGGTAAGCGGCGAGGTCGACTCACTCATTTCATCCGAGGAGCAAAGACAAAACGAAGAGAAAAAAAGACAGTCGTCAGAGCTTGAAAGACAAGCATTGTACGGCAAGCTCAAGGAAACAGAGGAATCGTTTTCAAACGCTTATATTCAAAATATCGCCTGCTCGGAAGATGTCGGCGTATTTGAATGCAAGCACTGCATTACAGGTGACGAGCCGATGGAATTTTATATGCTCGGCAGCTTGACCGAAACGATACCGTCGGGCGGAAAAAGTCCGCTTAACCCGTCAACGGTGAAATTCATCATACTGCCAAGGGTAACCTTCGGAGATCAGACGATGACATACAGAATCACACATCCCGTCGCTTCTATGCCGCAAGGGATAAGCGACAGATTTGATTTGAAAAACGGACAGTTCGCACACAACATCGGCGCCGTCGAATTCCACCACCTTGACGGCGAAATATATCTGTTTGATACTGTGCGAGGGGTATACGGAAAAAGATACTCGTTAAGACGTGTTGAAAGCACATCGGGGGCAAATGTTTTCACAGACGACATTGAGGCATATCCGTTTGCAAAGGCAGGAATGAAAACGTTTTCTCCGTACTTCAACACAGCAGACACCGTCGACGGCTGTGAGCACGGATTTATGTACGACGGAGATGAGCATTATTTCGGCTTCGGCACAAAGAACGAAACGGATGCCGAAGCGTATCTTGCTTTTCATCAGTTCGTCAAGGAGCTTTACGAAAGCGGCTCACCCCTTACCGTATACTACGAATACGGCGAGCCGTTCATCGAGGAGATAGAAAAGCCCGACTTACATTTTAAAAGCTCGGTAACAACGGTAAACGCAAGACGAAATCCGTTCGTCATCAGATACAAGGCGGATATAAATTCACTTGTAAACGGTCTGCAGGAGCAGATAAACGAGCTTGCATCAGCACTCGTAATAATGGCAGAAGGAGGGGATAATAATGCTTGAAGTAAAAAGAGCTGTTTTTAAGCACAACCAAAGAATGAAAGCGCTCGAAAAGCTGTGCCTTTCAGGGGCATACCGTGCAGGAGAAATTCTTGACGAGGGTGAGCTTTATTCGATAAAGTCCTCGCTTCCCTGCTGGCGTGAGGGGGTAAAATACGAGCCTCTATGCGCTGTGACGTACGACTCACGTGTTTACAAATGCATACAGGCGCACACCTCGGTGTCCTCGTGGGTACCGACAGACACGCCGACACTCTGGGAGCTTGTAGTACCCGAGCACGAGGGCTCGCTCCGTGACCCCGTACCCGCTATGGATGGCTTGCGTTATTTCAAGGATAAATACTACCTTGAAAATGACACGCTTTACCTTTGCGTGCGTGATGACACAGGAGACGGCACGGTGCTTTACACACTTCCGTCAACACTCGTTGACGATTATTTCGTTATAGTCAAATAATTTTAACGCACCGCAGGGAGATACTTTACAAAGAAGTGTTCTCCCTGCTTTCTTGGTTATGACTATATCACATCGCCGTAACAATTCATCTGCAAGCTTTAAGTATTTCTGACTAAATGCGGAAAAATTGTTGATATTATTGCAGAATTGTGGTATAATTTAAATTACAGATATAATTAAACGAATCGGAGGTGCTTAAATGAATTACGAGCTGAAACATTTTGATACCACTCTCATTCGTTTTTCCGCCACCGAAGACAGCAACACTCCCGAAATTCAAATACTGTGGCAAAACGAAGAAAAAAAAGAGTTATTTCCGCTTGATCTGGATGTAAGCGGCGACGGTATATCTAAATGGTTAAAGCACAGAACCATTCCCAAAAACCGTGCTTATGTGCACAATTTACTCAGTAAATGCGGATTAAATCTTAACCGTCCTCTTAATATAATAAAGGTATCAAAGGGTCTATCCTTAAATGATTGCTACTGGATAGTCGAAGAGGGGTTTGACGGACACTTTGACGACTTTAACCTATACGAAAACAACTTCAGCAACATTCTCGCCCTGATTGCATTCACAGGATACGGAAGCAGTATCCGCACTTCGCTTGCCTCCTGCCCCGAATTCACAACAAACGGTATGCTGCCGAAATGCTGGCGGAGAACAAAAGGCAAAATAAAACTTTTCAAAGGCGGAACAACAGGTGCCTCCAACGCAGGAAACGAACCGTATTCCGAATTTTATGCATTTCAGATCGCACAAGCGATGAACATAAGCGCAATTCCCTATAATTTATCCAAATGGATGGGTATGCTTTGCTCGACCTGTGAGCTTTTCACGACTAAGGATATTTCTTTCGTTCCCGTAGGAAGAATCGTCACAAACGGCGGAATGAAAGCAGTAAGAGAATATTATGAATCTCTCGGAGATGACTTCGTAAAAGCACTTGACGATATGCTCGTATTTGATGCTCTTATCTTCAACACCGACAGACACTTCGGCAACTTCGGATTTCTCGTCAATAACAAAACGAACAAAATAGCCGCACCTGCGCCGTTATTCGACCACGGCAATTCATTGTTCAACTTTGCAGGAGCTGATGATTTTTCTTCAGATGCCGCATTAAAGCAATACGCCGATACGCTTATGCCGTGCGTTTATGATGATTTTACAGCAAGCGCAAAAAAAGTGCTGTCTGCCGAACACAAGGAAGGACTGCGCCGCTTGCTCAATTTCAAATTCAAAAAGCACTCCAGATATAATCTTTCAAATGACCGCTTGAAGCTGATCGAAAAACAGATCAGACTAAGAGCAGCGGAGCTTTTGGAGTAAATGACCGTCGAATAAAAGCAACCCCTGTTTGCAGGTGCAAACAGGGGTTGTTGTTTATTATTTTGTAATTCCTATACCGGGGGTTTTGTTCATAATTATTTTTTCGCCAATGAATTCGGGACCGCCTGTGTACGGGTCGTACTTACAAAGCGCAGGGCCGTCAAGGTCAGCCTTGGTGATTATGCTTCTGCCTGCGGCAAGATGTGCGGCGGCTGATACGGCAATTTTGCTTTCAAGCATACAGCCTGCCATACATTCAACGCCGTACGTTTCGGCAATACCGCATATTTTGAGTGCCTCGTGTATTCCGCCCGTTTTCATAAGCTTGATGTTTATAAGGTCAGCCGCACGGTTCTTTATAAGCTCAATGGCATCACGCACGGAAAATACGCTTTCATCTGCAAGAATCGGCGTTCTTACGTGGTCTGTGACGTATTTGAGCCCCTCAAAGTCGTCAGCGACCGTCGGCTGTTCAACAAGCTCAATGTCAAGACATTCCGCTTCCATTGCGGATATTATCGACACAGCCTGCTTTGCGCCCCAGCCCTGATTTGCATCGACTCTCAGAAGAACATCGGGGCCTACTGCATCACGTATCGCCTTCATACGCTCAACGTCGCCGCGTCCGTCCTTGCCGACCTTTATTTTAAGAGTCGTAAAGCCCTCGCTGACTGCTTTCTTTGCATCCTCAACCATAACGTCAACGGGGTTTACGCTTATGGTAAGGTCAGTCGTTATAACGTTTCGTCCTCCCCCGAGCACTTTATAAAGCGGCATTCCGCACTTTTGTGCAAAAAGGTCATAAACAGCCATATCAACAGCCGCCTTGGCTGAGGTGTTTTTCTTGATGCAGGAGTGAAGCTTTTTCATAATACCGTCAAGGTTTTCGATATCGTATCCGATAAGCGACGGACGGATGAAGTCCTCAACAGCTCCCAAAATCGACATTTTCGTGTCGCCCGTGATAACAGCCGTGGGCGGTGCTTCGCCATAACCGACCTCTCCTGTATCGGTTATCACTCTGACGATTATATCGTCAACGCAGTCCGTTGTGCGAAGTGCCGTTTTGAACGGCGTCACAAGCGGAATTTTTATATTTTCCGTTTTTATATCAATTATTTTCATATTTTTCTCCTTTATCGGAACTGTTCGGATAATATACCGCTTTTATCATCTGCATAAAAAGGCTTTTATTTGTCCTTGTTTTCGGGAACCTTTTTGAAGATGTGTATTTTTCCTCTGTCGTTGAGGTCCTTGAGAAGCGCAAGCGTTATCGGGAACACGAAAAGTCCCACAACGCCGAACAGCGCAGTACCCGTTATCATTGCCATAAGCGTTACGATGGGGTGAAGTCCTACCTGCGTGCCGACTATTTTAGGCTCAATAATATTTCTTACAACGACGATTATAAGGAATATTGCCGCAAGCATTGCACCTGTCAAAAGGTCGCCGAGAAGCACTCTTATAATTGCCCACGGCATAAGGACGGAGCCTACTCCGACGATGGGCAAAAGGTCGAACATCGCAATGAAGAACGCTGTTAAAAGCGTCGAGCCGACAGAAGCAAACATATCGGACTTGATAAGTCCTGCTATTAAAAGCAATATTGACAGCTCTAAAAACGTTATCGACATTATAAGCGCATAAGAGCGCACGTATTTTAAGAGAATGTCTTTAATATATTTCTTTATTTCAAGCACGGTATGCCCTACGTTTTCGGGAAGCTGGAATATTACCCAATGGCAAAGCATGTGGTAATCCGCACTTATAAAGAATATCGAAATTATCGTTATAAGCACCGTGATGAAAAATCCGGGTACGCTCGTCAGAATGTTTGTCGTAAAGCTGAAAATGGACTTTATCGACGGAATGAGATCGGACAACGACGGGATGATCTCGTTGTAGTCAAGCGTGATGTCGCTGTCAAATTTTCTCAATAAATTCTGTGCGTAGTCTATCAGATTGCGAAGTGCGGGCTGAATCGTATTGGTATAATAAGCAGGAGCTGCCGCAATAATGTCTGTAAGCGAGATCACAAGCTTTATGATGATACACACAAGCAGCACGCCTATCGTACATAAAAACAATACAACAACTATACTTGAAGCACTTTTCTGTCCGAGCTTTATCCTTTTACGCAAAAAGGTAATTACAGGCTGTAAAATTGCCGAAATGATAAATGCAATGAAAAACGGCATTATCACGGGCAAAGCGTATTTCAAAAGCACGTAAGCAATAGCGGCGATAACGGCAAAAAATGCCGTATTTATCAAAAACCGTCTTCTGCGTTCAATTTTATCGTTCATTTTTTCTTCCTTTTGTATGTTGCGTTAATTCGGGTGTTGTGACAAAGATGGTGAAGCCCATTTTTGTTCATTTTATTCGGGTGGTGATAATCGCCCCCGCCTGCGCATATTTCCTATCGGAAATATGGTTTTCGTTCATTTCATCGGGCGTGGTACTATGCCTCACCGCTTTTATCTATTCTCTATTATTTCTTATCTATTATCTTTTTTTGAGGGCATCTTGAGTGCGAATATTACCGCACCTGCGCCGAGAACAACTACAGCGACAAGAACGATTATGAGAACAGTCGATACACCGCCCTCTTTTTCGCCGCCGTCTGCCGTATCCGTGTCGGGTGTTGTTACAGCTTCGCTTTCGCCCTCTGTTTCCTCATAAACAGGCTCGCCGTTTGATTCCCATACAGCGTAAAGCGTTGCATCAAGGTCGTAAATATAGCTGTCGCCGGGGGCATAAATAACGTTTCCGCCCTCACGTACTGCCCAGCCCTTGAAATCAAAGCCCTGCTTTTCGGGAACTGTAGACGATATTTTCATACCCTTGCCGTAGTCCTTATCGGTGGAGGCTATCTCGCTTCCGCCATCGGTCACGTAGGAAATCGTATGTACTGCATTTTCTGTTTTTATTGCGTTTGTAAGGTTGACCCAGCCCGAAACGCCGTCAACGGTGCACTGTCCGTAACCGCCGTTTACCTTTGTGACCTCAAACGTGTCACCTATTGCAAGACGCTTGAGCATTTTCGAGTCTCCGGGCGTTTCAACTATCTTTGCGTTTCTTGAAACGACCGTATATTCACCTGCTGTAAGAGCGTTTATCTCAAACAGCTCAAAATCATATTCAACGTCTGCCTTCGTCTGGTATCTCGGCACACCGTAGCCGACGATGTACGTATCGGAAAGCACGTAGTTCTTTCTTGCAACGCCGCCGCCGTTTGTGGGGTCGCCGTCGTAAGCAATACCGCCCGTGTTACCCTCGACCGTGTAAACCACACCGTTTTCACAGCCGACAACGATACCGACGTGGTTGGAGCGTGATGAGGTTCTTGATCCTTTATAGAATATGATGTCACCCGTTTGAGGTGTGTATCCCGAATCTCTCGTTTTGAACTGTCCCTTGCTCTCAAAAAAGCTTACCCAGCTTGCGCAGTTGACGTCCTCGCCTGCTATCTTCTTATCGACATTCGCCGTTCTGAGCACCCAGCTTACAAACGAAGCGCACCACATATAGCCGTAGCTGTTGCCGTTGCCCTCGCCGTTGTCAAGCTTGCCGTAAAGGCGGTTGTACTCAACAAAGTTGCGCTCCCCCTTTGACATACCGTGCATATCGGCATCGCTGTCACCCTCGTGATATCCGACCTGAGTTATTGCGACGTTTACAACGTCGTATCTCTGGTCGCCCGTCAGGGGAAGATCAGCGGCAGTCTTGTAAAAAATACTTGTTTTGTATTCCTCGGACACCTTGTAATCGTCAAGCTCCACAGCCGATACAGCCGTTGCAAAAGCAGACGAAAATGCGAGAAGTACAGCCAAAAAAACGGACAGTTTTTTCATAAAATCCACCTTCCTTAAAGGTCACATATTATTATCTTCAACAGCCGATGTACAGCGTGACAGAACATTTCCGTAAAGCACGGCGCACAGGGCGGTGAGTACAAGTGAAAAAAGCCAGATAAATTCCCGTTCGGGATAAATAAAATAAAACACGCAGTTTATAACGAAAGCAAGCACCGAAACGGCTGATACCGCCGTCAGAAGTCTTGAGTAAAGCGTGACGTTTTTGACCATTTCACGGTACTGAAATCCGTCACGGCTCACCGTTTTGTCAATGCCGTGGGAAAGCACCAGACGCTTGAACGACAAAAACGCAAGCAAAATACCGATCGTGAACAAAGCGTGGTCAACGCTCTGCGCCACTCCCCACAGCTTGTACATAAAACTTGCCTTGTCCGCTATCTGATACGATGCGTGGTGGTATACTCCGCCGACGTAGCACTCAAAAGCGTAAAGCGCACAGCTTACGGGGATAAATACATAAAACAGCCTTTTGATCTTCGCAAATGCGCCGTCTATATTATTAAGACGTGATATGCCCATAAGCAAAAGCACAAGTGTCAGGGGCTGGGGTGTTATGTCAACTCCCTCAAAATACATAGGGCAGGCGCAAATGAACGATGCAAGTATAAAATAAAACGCATTTTTTGTATTTCTTCTTATAAAAAGGCTTCTGTTTTCAAGCACATCCTTTGTATAACGCTCCTCAATAAATGAGGTAAACACCTCGTCACGTTTAAGACGCTTGACGTATTTTACACCGTTTGACAAAAAATTAAGTCCGAGTATAAGCGATATTATAAAGCAGGTGACGGTTATCAACAGCTTGAAATCGTATACGGTAAATGCTGAAAGATCATCCGTCATCTGATAGTCAAGACTTGTCATTACCGTAAGCTCGGGAAGCGTTACAAGCACGTATCGACCTACGACGAATATTGCCGTCGTTATCCTTACGTCGGAATAGCCTTTATCCGCAAAACGGCTGTCAGCACGCTCTGCCAAATAATTCACACCGACGAAAAGTGATGAAAGCGCAGAATACAAAAGTATTCCCTCTATTATCGAGAATATAAACACGGCGGTCATCACCGTCGTTTCGTCGTTCAGCGATACCAAAAGCGGTACAAGACAGTTTTTCGCAAGGTTTATGAAAAACAGCTTGATGAACGACGAGCGTGCGGAGTAAATGTCTTCATTGAGGTCAAACATACAGCCGACACCCTTAATTATCAGCAGATAGCCGATAAAATCGGGCATTACGTCAAAAATGCTGACAGTCGGAAAAAAGAGAAACGCAAAGCCTATACATATATATCCCATATACAGACCCTTATTTTTTATTTTTTCCATTTTCCTTTTTCTCCTTTGCTTCCTTGCCGTCGTCAAGCTCCTTATCCTTCGGCAGACATATCCACATATAACACGTGTATATGTGGTATGAATTCAGAACCGTCACGATAAAGAACAGTATGTATCTCAGCGAGCTTACCTGCTCCGATATGCCTGTATATGCCGCTAAATTGACGGCGCAAAAAAGCATCGTAATAACAAACAGAGTTTTTGAACGCTTGTTTTCCTTTTCGAGTCCCACCTCAGCCGTTATGTCGGAAAGACCGCACAAGGCGTAAAAATGGAATATGAAATATCCTATTGCATACAGCATAAGCAGACCTGTGCCGACGGCTACGTGAATAGCAAAGTTGAAATATACCTTCAATATGTGATGCACGGTCAATGAAAGCGACACGGAAAAAATGAATATCGCCGCTGTGCGTGCATAGGAAAACTTTTTTATATACCGTGAAAGCTTGATGCTTCCGACGGCAACGAGAAGCCACCCCAAAAGGCGGAAGCCCTGCATAAACACGGAGGAAATGCTGTCGATAAACAGCGTCCCCGTGTCAAATACAGTAAATATATAACCTAAAAACAGTATTCCGAAGCCCATCAGTCATCACTGCCGTCTGCCGCACCGCAGCACTTCTTGTACTTTTTGCCCGAGCCGCAGGGACAGGGATCGTTGCGTCCGACCTTTTCAGCCGCCTTCTTCACCATGGGCTTTTTCTTTGCGGGCTTGTCGCCGCCGATGTTTTCAATGGAAGCCGACTGCTCCTTTGCCATCTGCTCACGCTTTATTTCCGTTCTCGGAACAGCTGACAAAACGGCACGAACGGTATTTTCTCTTATATCCGCTATCATACTGTCAAACGCATCAGCACCGATAAGCTTATATTCGTTTACAGGGTTTCTCTGTGCGTAAGCGTTAAGACCGATACCGCCCTTGAGGTCCTGCATATAGTCGATGTGATCCATCCAAAGCTCGTCAATACAGCGAAGCAGCACGACTCTTTCGATTTCACGCATCTGCTCGCCGAACAAGCCCTCCTGGTATTCGTATCTTGCAACCGCACGGCGGTAAAGCTCCTCGGAAAGATCCTCAACCTTAAGCTTTTTCAGCTCATCATCGGTATAATTGAAGTCGTCATCCGTGCAGAGAATACCTCTGAATTTTGCTTTAAGCGGTGCGAAATCCCATTCCTCATGCTCCTCAGACGGTGCGCACGAATATGCGGCATTTTCCGCAACCTGCTCCATCATATCGATTATCTTATCTCTCATATTGCCGTCTTCAAGTATCTCACGGCGCTGTGAGTAGATAATTTTACGCTGCTGATTGTTGACGTCGTCATACATAAGCACGTTTTTACGGCGTTCAAAGTTCACGCTTTCAAGACGCTTCTGCGAGCTTTCGATAACTCCAGACAGAATATTAGCTTCAATGGGGGTGTCATCGGGTGTTATCTTCTTTATTCTCTCCATACGCTCCTCAGCACCGAAAAGACGCATAAGGTCGTCATCAAAGGATAAGAAGAAGCGTGATTCACCGGGGTCGCCCTGACGGCCCGAACGGCCTCTGAGCTGGTTATCTATACGGCGGCTTTCGTGTCGCTCCGTACCGAGAATGAACAGACCGCCCGCCTCTACTACCTTTTTATAGTCAGGCTCTATTTCTTCCTTGAATTTCTTGTAAAGTGTCTTGTATACCTCACGTGCGGCAAGTACGTCCTCACCGACAGACGTGGAGCTTCCCGTCGCTTGTACAATTACCTCTTCGGGGTATTCAAGCTTGCGCATTTCGTGCTTTGCAAGGAATTCCGCATTACCGCCGAGCATAATGTCAGTACCGCGGCCTGCCATATTCGTTGAAATGGTAACAGCACCGGGACAGCCTGCCTGCGCAACTATCTCCGCTTCCTTTTCGTGGTACTTGGCGTTAAGCACAACGTGCTTGATGCCGTTGACCTTGAGCATACGTGAAAGCGCCTCTGACTTTTCAATGGACACCGTACCTACAAGCACGGGCTGTCCTTTTTCGTTACAAGCTTTTATCTGCTCGATTATCGCCTTGAATTTCATATCCATTGACTTGTAAACAACGTCGTTATGATCTTTTCTTATCATAGGACGGTTTGTGGGTATCTCCATAACGTCAAGGTTGTATATTTCACGGAATTCGTCGTCCTCGGTAAGGGCAGTACCCGTCATACCCGAAAGCTTGTCGTACATACGGAACAGGTTCTGGAACGTGATGGTCGCAAGCGTTTTTGATTCCTTTTCGACCTTTACGCCCTCTTTGGCTTCTATCGCCTGGTGAAGTCCCTCGGAGTATCTTCTTCCGTACATAAGACGGCCTGTGAACGTGTCAACGATGATCACCTCTCCGTCTTTAACAACGTAATCCTCGTCGATGTGCATACTTCCGTGCGCCTTTATAGCCTGGTTGATGTGGTGTGCAAGCTCTGTATGCTCGGGGTCTGAAAGGTTGTCGATGCCGAAGAACTTTTCAGCCTTTTCAATACCCTGCTTTGCAAGGACAGACGTCTTTGCCTTTTCGTCAATAATGTAGTCGTATCCCTCTGTCTTTTCGTCCATATCCTCTTTCGAGTCTATTTCCTTTATCTTGTAGGGGCGCAGACCTCTTACGAATTTGTCTGCCTTTTCGTATATCTCCGTCGGCTTCGAGCCTTGACCTGAAATTATAAGAGGAGTTCTCGCCTCGTCAATGAGAATGGAGTCCACCTCGTCGACAATAGCAAATGCGTGGCCTCTTTGCACCATGTGCTCCTTGTAAATAACCATATTGTCACGCAGGTAGTCAAAGCCGAACTCGTTGTTCGTACCGTACGTTATGTCGCAGGCATAAGCCGCACGCTTTTCGGCATTCTTTCCGCCGGGGATTATAAGACCGCAGGAAAGACCGAGGAAGTTATAAACTCTGCCCATTTCCTCGCAGTCACGTGTTGCAAGATAGTCGTTGACGGTGATAACGTGAACGCCTCTGCCGCTTAAAGCGTTAAGATATGCAGGAAGTGTCGCCACAAGCGTTTTACCTTCACCCGTTTTCATTTCGGCAATTCGTCCCTGATGTATTATGATACCGCCGATGATCTGAACACGGAACGGACGCTTTCCAAGCACTCTCCAGTCAGCCTCACGCACCGTGGCGAACGCCTCGGGCAAAATATCGTCAAGCGTTTCGCCGTTGGCTAAACGCTCCTTGAGGATATTCGTCATTTCCTTCAGTTCTTCGTCCGTTTTTTTTGCAAATTCATCCGCAAGTGATTCTATCTTCTCAACAAGCGGCATTATTTTCTTTATCTGCCTTTCGCTGTATGTGCCGAAAAGCTTATTCATAAGTCCCATAATTCTTCTCCTGTGGTTAGTTATATTAAATTATATATTATATTCTTATTTAAATTAGGTTTTTTTTGTAAATTTTATTTATCGTGATGGCGGTGCGCCTGCCCGTCCCCCCTCGGCAGGCTGTGCCTGCCGCCCACGGGCATAGGCGCACATATTTCCTTACGGAAATATTTAAATCAAAAATTCTTCAATTATCTTTGCAAACTCGCTGTCAATTTCCACGCAAACGGCACGGTCATCATAAAAAATGTAATATTTATTTTTTGAAAGCAAATTCGCCGTGCGGTAAATAACCCTGCACCCCTCCGTCTTTATCCGCCCTTTGCCCTCTTTTTTCGGCAAAATTACACATTCGGAAGAAAGAGCCAATTCGAAGATCACGAATGTATTTTTTCCCGTTTTCCTCGTCACGGCGAAAATACCGTTATAAACGGTATATATGTGCTCCGTTAAGCAATATCTGAAAAACACCTGAAAGGAGATAAGCACGAAAAACGCAGCGGCAAGCGTAAGCGGCAGCGTGTACTCCGTATGCAGGGAAAAATACGAAAAAGCCGAGGATATAAGCAGCAACAGAAACGAAAGCGTTGCGGGTAAAAACCGCTTTAATTTCGGAATATAAGTAAAATTATCCATTGTTTAAATTTTCAAGTTCATTTTTATAGGCTGTCAGAAAAAGCTCACGTGCACGGTCAAACTCATTCGTGAAATGAAGATAGCCCATCAGCACCTCGAAGCCCGTTGCACGTCTGTAGTCGGACACGCTTGCGCTTTTCGGATGGTTTCCGTGCATATTGCGCCCACGCTTGAAAACATCCGTTTCGTCCTCTGTAAGTATCGGCAAAATATTCCCGACACATTCGCTTTGCTTCTGCGCTGTCACAAATGCACGTGACAGCTTGTTAAGCTGTCCTGCATTGGATATGCCCGTCATTATCAGCCTTTCACGCACCAACAGCTCAATTACGGCATCTCCGTAATAAGCAAGCGCCGACGGTGCGGGAACGTTTGTTTTATCCATTTGTTTTTCCTTTTTCAAAATTCCGTTTTATTGGATTTTTATAAATATATTTGCAGCTTGATACCGCCCTCGGCGGTGCGCCCCGTGTCCGCAGGCGGCAGGCTTCGCCTGCCGTGGGGGGTGCGGACGGGCGCTTATCATCATTTGAAATTGTTTTATAACCCCAACAATCCCTTTGCCGTAATTTTATCGGCTGTTATCGCCTTTTTCAATTCGTCAATGGTGGGGAATTTTCGCTCTGCTCTTATAAAATGCAAAAATTCAACTCTTATTTCACGGTCGTATAAATCTCCGCTGTAATTGAAAATGTGCGTTTCGCAATTTACGCAAACGCCGTCCTCGCAAACCGACGGACGGACACCGACGTTTGACACGCCGCCGTATCTTTCACCGTCAATTATGACATTACACGCATAAACACCGTACTTCGGTACAATATGCTCCGGCGGAAAATTCTGGTTTATCGTCGGCGAATCGATCGTTCGCCCAAGGTGCCTTCCGTGAACAACGGGTAAAAACACCGAAAACGGACGGCCGAGGTATTTTTCTATCTGCTCGGGCTTGCCGTCTTTTATAAGCTCACGTATAAGCGACGAGCTTACCGTCACGCCGTCAACCTCAAAGGGCGGCATAACGAATGCGCTTTTTCCGTTTTGCTCCATCAGGGCTTTGAGCGTTTCGCTGTCGCCGACAGCACCCTTGCCGAAGCGGAAATTGAATCCGCAAACAGCACTTTCGGCACGGCACGTTTTTATAAGAACGTCATTTACAAATTCCTCCGGCGAAAGCGTGCAAACGTCATCAAAATCGTAAAGAATGAGGTAATCTATACCGCATTTTCCCACAAGCTCACGTCTTTCAGACGGCAGAGTAATGCACCTGCCTCGGCTTTTCGGGGAAAATCCGTCAAAGCTCCACACGGCGCTTTTCGTGCCGAGAGTTTTTGAATCATTCTTCACACACTCGAAAAGGGCACGGTGTCCCTTATGCACACCGTCAAAATTGCCGACGGCAATCGACGTCTTTTCGGGAATATACGGTATTTCCGTATTTGTTTTCAAATCTATTATTTTCATATAAGCGGCTTTGCCTTTATATTACTGTATTTTCTGGGGTATTGCTTGGGTGTTGCACCCGTTTTTCTTACCGTTATCAGCGTTCTGTGAAGCGTTTCGCCCCCGTCCGTCAGGTTTATTTCACGCACGCCCTCAAGCTCACCGCCGAGCTTTGCAAACGTGTTTTTGCACGCTTCAAGCTCCTGAGCGCTATCCGCCTTCATTGCGCAGAACACTCCGCCCTTTTTGACAAACGGCAGACAAAGCTCCGACAAAACAGGCAGCGCTGCCACGGCTCTTGCGCACACAAAATCGAGCGTGCCTCTCAAAACACCGTTTGCCGCCTCCTCTGCACGTGCGTGCATCGTCGAGATGTTCGCAAGTGACAGCCTTTGCGCCGCAAGGTCGATAAACGAAAGCTTCTTCGCCGTTGAATCAAGCGAGATAACTCTCACGTCATCACGAAGTATCGCAAGCGGTAAGGACGGAAAGCCTCCGCCTGCACCCACGTCAATGACACGTGCGCCCTCAGGCACGGCATCGCACAGCACCGCACAGTCGGCAAAATGCTTTAAAATTATACCGTCGGTGTCGGTTATAGCAGTTAAATTCACGTTTTTTCCGTAATCGGTCAAAAGCTCCGAAAGCTCGTAAAGCTTATTTATTTTTTCATCAGTCGGTACGTCAATACCGCAAAGAGTAAATACATTTGTTAGTTTTTCCTTGAATTCGGAATACGTTGTATTTGCCATTTTATCTCTTATCTTTTCTCTATTCTCTATTCTCTGTTATCTTTTATCCGGTGTTTTTCGTTTTATTAATCGGGGAAATATGATTTTCGTTCGTTTTATTCGGAGGTGGTAACGGTGCGCCCGCCTGCAACCCCCATGTAATTCGCAACGAGTTGCGAATTACCGCAGTTGGCGTGGCGAACTACGTTACGCCTGCCAACTGCACCGGGCAGTAGGCGCACATATTTCCTGCGGAAATATGTATTCAATGTGTTGTTGTAGGGACAGATTCATGTAGTTCGTGGTTCGCCACGAACTACATCGCCCGCTTCAAACCCATCACACAAAATTATATTTTCACAACGTTCACAAATCCGTATGACGACGTGAGCGTTTCCTCACGGTCGTGGCAGGTGAAGACGATAGGCTGAAGCCACTTCATTTTGCCCATAGATGCAAGCGTTGCAAGTATGTTTGCAAGTCTTTCCGAGTCGATACGTGCAAACGTATCGTCAAATATCATCGGCGGCTTTTCATCTCTGTAAAGCACGTCGGTCAAGGCAAATCGCAAGCACAGATACGCAAGGTCGCCCGTGCCTGCGCTGAAAGCGGAAATGGGGTGAGATGAGCCGTTTTCGGTGAACGTAAGACCGTACTCACCGTCAACACCGAGCGAAGTATATTTACCGCCCGAAAGCTTTTCCATAAATCCGCCCGCAATTTTTGCAAGTCGGGGTGAAACACCGTCACGAAGCGTTTTCGATGCATTTTCAAGTGATTCGTATGCTAAAACACAAGCCTTGTACTCGGCAACAGCCTCGGCATAAGCCGGACGAAGCGAGGAAAGCTCATCGGCGTACACGGCAGGATCCTTGACCGTTGCGCAAAGTGCTGAAAATTCCTTTTCGAGGGAGATTATGCGCTCATTCATCGATTCCGTTGCGCCCTGCAAAAACGTAAGACGTCTTTTCTGCTCTATAGGATCAAAGTCCTCGACCTCACCGAGCTTCAGCTTGCCCTTTATTCTCGACTTCATTTCGGCGATGTCGATGTTTTCCGTTTCCTTTGCAAGTGCTTCGGCGGCAAAAAGCTTCTTTTCATACTCATTACGGGCAGAAGCAAGTGCGTTTATTGCTTCTTGTGCTTCCTTTGCCGCTTCAAAAACAGATGTTGAGGTTATCTCGGAAACAGGATTGTATTTATCGGTAAGCTCCTCTGTCCTCTGCTCTGTTTTTGCTATCTTACAGCGTACGTCGCTGCACCTTGTGCCTGCGTTTTCTATCTTCATACGCAGACGGTTTATTTCCTTTTCTCTTTCTCCGATGCCGTCAAGAATATCGTCAAGCTGTTCTTGCGTTTCACAGCCGAATTTCTTCGGGAAATCCTCAATAAGCTTCTTTTTCTTTTTCGCCGACATCAAAAGCGCAATACCTAAGGGGAACAAAACGATGAGAACAAGGCAGATAATTCCCCACGTCATCAAACGCTTGTGCTGTTTTTTAAGCAAAGCAAGGTCTTCATCGATATACAGCTTTCCGCCCTCGGCATTTATCTTGTCGATTATCTGCGCTTCGTCAAGGAACGACGAAAGCTCGTTTTCGGCGTTTTTAAACTCCTCCTCGGCTTCCTTCAGCTCCTCTCTTTGAGCATTTATCTCATTCTGAAGCGAATAAAGCGAGGAAACGTAAGCGGCGTCGGGCAAAAATCCGTTTTTCATCACGGACACTTCAAGCTGCTCGTATCTCGTCTTTGCTTCATTTGCTTCATCTGCAAGCTCCGAGGCTCTCTGCTTTCGTTCAATGGCCGAATACGCCTCGTATTCCTCAAGCTTTGCTGACAGCTCCTCTGTATTTTTCGTGTTCTCTTCCTTTTTCAGCTTCGCCTGACGGAGCTTGTCCTCAAGCTCAAACACAGACTCGTTTGCACGTCTTGTATCAGCTTCCTTTATTTCAAGGTCGGCAATTTTTTCGCCAAGCTCATAAATAAGTCCGCCCTTTTTGTTCTTGTGAAGCAGGGCAACACGCATTTCATCTATTTTTTTGAGTGCCTTCGAGGTGTTCGTCACCTCGTCAGCCGAAAACAGTATGTTTTCAACGGCATCGGAAAGCTTTCCGCCGTCAACGTATGCGCCGTTTATCTGACCGACGAATACAGTGCTTGAAAAAACTCTTTCATTGACACCGAGGAACACGTCGCACGGCTGTGCATCCTTGAATACGACAGCACCCGTTTCGTCGTCTGTAATGCAAACGTCCTCTTTAACGCCCTTCTGAAGCAGTATAAGCTCACGGCGCACGGTGTAATCACGGTCTTTATGTGACAGCTTTACGTAACCGCCTGCCGTGCTTTTGCCCCAGGGGAAATATTTGGTTCTTTCCTTTGAATCAAGCCCGTAAAATATAAATTTGATAAACGCACCGAGCGTTGATTTACCCGATTCGTTCTTACCCTCGATTATGTTCAGTCCGTCGGTAAGCGAAATATCCGTATCCGACAGCTTGCCGAAGGCATCTATGTGAATTTGCTTTATTATCATAATACCCTCCTACATTCTCGAAAGTGCGGCAAGCCCCAGACGGAGCGCACGCTCTGCCGCCCTTCTTTCGTTTTCGTCAGAGGACTGTAATTTTTCTTTAAGCTCACCGTAAAATGCGCCTCTTATCGTGGGGTCGCCCTCAAGGTCGGAGATTTCCGGACACGGACGTGTCTTGTCAATGACCTCGATGTAGTAAAGTCCCGAAGCGGACTCTTCAAGTGCCTTTGTTGAAATGATAAGCGAGGGAGAAACATCGCCCGTAAGCGTTACACGAAGCGTCGTGTCAGCATCAAATCTGCCCTCTCTTACCGCTTCGTTTACCTTTTCTGTAACATCGTGCATCGTTTGAGCACCCGAAACATCAGCCGTTATCTTTTCGTAACGGCGCTTCGACATCTGCTTTGCGGCAAATTCGCCTCTGAACTGTCCGTCATCCTTTGCAAAGATCGCAAGAATAACGGATTTTTTGCCGCATTCGTCAAAGCCTCTGCCCTCGGGGCATCCGCTGTATGCGTAAAACGTGTCGCCTGCCTTCTGCACACCTGTTGAATTGTGTATGTGACCGAGCGCAACGTAGTCAAAGCCCGAATTTTCAATATCCGATACGCTTATGGGGCAGGTGTGTGAGCCGGGTGTTATATCACCGTGACAGCACAGAATGTTGATCCTGCTGCTGTCGGCAGGCTTTTGACCCGCAAAGGGATTCACCGCCATGGAATCGCACGTAAAGGCAAAGCCGTAAACGTCTGTGTTTATGTCGTCAAACGAAAATTTCGTAAGCGAGGGAGAGTTGAAAATGTAAACGTTCGGCGGAAATTTCAGCTTTGCATAAGGGGAATTTTCCGAAAACGGATCGTGGTTTCCGGGAGCTATGACAAAACGGCATCCCGATGCCTGCTCAAACTCCTTGACAAGCAGGGAGGCTGTGTCACGTGTGACGTATTCCGTGTCGAAAATGTCGCCGGGCAACAGCATAATGTCAACCTTTTCGGTGCGTGCGTAAAGCATGATCGATGTAAACGTGCCTCTTTGAAGCGCACGTCTTGTATTCGCCTTTTTGACGTCCGACAGCGAAAAGGGACTGTCAAGATGTATGTCGGCGCAGTGTAATATCTTTATCATAATTGTCCTTTCTTACCTCGTTCCGAACACTTCGGCAAATAAAGTCTTCGCATCTGCAAACTTTCCGCTTGAATCGGGGTGGCGGAATATGCACGCAACAAGGATCTTTCCGTCCTTTTCTGCTGTTGCAAGCACGCAGTTGCCTGCTTCGTCGGTCGTACCCGTTTTAAGTCCCGTTGCGTATTTGTAGTATGTACTGCTGTTCGGATTTATAAGTGCGTTCGTGTTTGTCCACGTTATGTTTTCACCGCTGACATAGTAAAATTTCTCCTCAACGGTCTTTGTATATTTCATTATCACATCGCTCTGCACGGAAAGCCTTGCAACGGTGAACATATCACGCATTGTCGTGTAATGCTCATCATCATGGAAGCCGTCAGGACAGGTAAAATGCGAGCCCTTCATATTGTTTTCTCTTGCAAATTTATTCATTTCATCGATGAATACCTCTACAGCCTCGTGCGGTGTGATGCTCTTGTCATCTGATATTTCAGCGCCGACACCTGCGGCAACGACATAAGCCGCATCGTTGCCCGATTTCATAAGCATACCTGCAATAAGCGTGTCAAGCTTCAGCTTGTGTCCTCTGAGTATATACGCAAGTGACGAGCCGGGTTTTACAAGCTCAAGCTCATTCCCTGCCGTAAATACGGTGTCGGGTGAGCAGTGCTTGAGCGCAACCAAAGCGGTTATAAGCTTCGTCGTGCTGGCAGGATAAATTTTCGTATCTATTCCGCCCTTTTCATAAAGCACGAGCGAGGAATCAACGTCAAGAAGTGCGGCATATTCCGCTTCGATCGTTCTGCCGGGCTCAATGGGGCTGTCAGATACTATGTAATCCTCCGTCACCGCTTCCGTTTCGGGACTCTTTGTTTCTTCTTCTGTCACATCACCCGTTACAGCATCCGTTGTAACGGCGGGGGTATCGGGTGCACCGAGCGTTTCAGACTCTCCCACGACCTGCGATGTGCAGGACGAAAGGGCAAGAATAACGGCTACAGCAAACGAAATCAAATTATATTTTTTCATAACGCCTCCAAAATATCGGATATAATTCACATTATGTCATAAATCACATAAATCCACCTTTCATTATAACTCATACCTTTTTTATATTAAACATATTATATAAATTATATTGTAAAGATTTTGAAAAATAACACCGTATCCCGCATTAAGTCCTCCTTGTGTAAAGGAGGGAGACCAAGCGCAAGCTTGGTGGAAGGATTGTTATAACGTTATCCGCTGTGCGGAAACATTTCAAGTCACAAAGTGACATTTCATGCCGAAGGCATTTCATTAAAAAATATTTCCGCAAGGAAATATGCACCCCTTGCCTGCGGGCAGTCCTGCGGACTGTGGGGGGCGCAGGCGGGGTGCAGTTTTATTTAATCAAAATGTGGTAGTTCAAATGTAAACTATAATCACATTTTAAAATCGGTTTATGATATAATTATACAAATTCTACGGAGGTAAAAAAAATGAAAGAAATACTTAACAACTTATGGAACGAATATTTTTCGGAAGAATGCATCTCTGTCAATACTAATGAAGAAAAGGAACTGATAAAAAAACTCGCCGACATACGTGAAAAAACAAACGCCAAGCTGAACGAGGAACAAAAAAATGCGGTTGAAAAGTGCATCGAGGCGGTATATGATGTAGAAAGTGCCTACAGAAAAAAATCATTTTTCAAAGGCTGTGAATTTGCCGTTTCGTTTCTTTTTGAGCTTGGATATAACAAAAAACCGTTTTGTTGACACATTCAATCCATTGATTTATTTTCATTTGATTCAACGTGGTATTGTAGGGGACGGCGCCCTCGACGTCCCGCTTCAATCCCATTTTTGTTCGTTTCATACGGGCGGATATAGAATCCGCCCCTACGGACAAACGGGATAAATCCCCATTTTGTTCGTTTAATTCGGGGGTGTTGACGGCGCTCTGTATTGACAAAACCACCGAAAGGTGATATAATAAGCATCACAAAAAGGTATAAATTCATTTTTGAAAGGATAATATAGGTATGGCAGAAGAACTGTTTGAAAACGAAGACATATTCACTCTTACAGACGAAGACGGCGTTGAAACTGATTTTGAGGTTGTCGGAAGCTGTGAATACGAGGGTAACGTATACTTTGCCGTTATCCCCATGACAGAGGGTAACGACGGCGACAGCGTTGAATATACTATACTCAAGGCTGAAAAGGACGAAAACGGCGAGGATATATTCGCAACCGTTGACGACGATGACGAATTTGATGCAGTTGCCGACATCTTTGAGGATGAGCTTTTTTCCGAAGCTGATTACGGCGCTGACGAATAATTAAATAGGAAATACAAATTTCCTGCTCGGTTAGTGATAATTGGGTGTTAAAACCCACAAGAGAACTATGGAGTCCGGGCTTTCCGATATGGGAATGCAGACCTCCCGAACATTTCCTGTTCAAGCCTATGGCGCACGATTTATTCGGATGTTGGTAGCACAAAGTTCGGAAGAGGACACCAACCTGCAATGCAGGGTTTCTCAATGCTCAATTACACGGCTCGGCGGGGTTTTTGTTTTTAAATCACAAAAGGGTGAAACAATGAATTTTGCTGAATATAACGGCTTTATCGAAGCTGTGCCGGTGTGGCAGGCTGACAAAGCCGATGAAATGAATCACACGCTTTTATTCCGAAGCGTTGTCAAAAACAAAACAGGTATCATCAAAATCGCCTGCGGCTGCTGCTACAGGCTGTGCGTCAACGGCAAATTTGCCGCATCGGGCCCTGCACGTGCGGCACACGGATTTTACAGAGTTGACGAAATCTGCCTTGATGAATATCTGACGGAAGAAAAAAACGTCATAACCATACTTACAGCAGGCTATAACGTAAACAATTTTGAATATGTCGAGGGTGTTCAGTTCCTGTGTGCGGAATTTGTTTCGGGAACGGAATGTATTTCGGCAACGGGCGTATATAATTTCGATGCCGTAGAATACACACAAAAGCTGAAATATACACAAAGATACTCTTTTCAAAGAACATTTTCCGAGGTGTACCGCTACACCGCCGATTATAACAGAACAGAAACAGATGCAGATGCGGAAATAACACCTGTTGAGCTTACAGAGGTTTTCCCCGGCAAGCTTTTGCAAAGATGCGTTCCATACCCCGATTATGAAATCGACCTTGCAAAGAGCATTTTGTCCGCCGGTGATATCGGAAAAAGCGAAAAAACAGAATACTACACCGACCGTTCAATTTCAAATATATCCCCCATTTTCAAGGGCTACACGGTCGATGAGCTTGAATATTTTTCATCAAACGAATACGGCAAGCTCGATTTTTACGAAAAAGCATCGGGCAATTTCGAGGCATCGGGCGCAAAGCTGAAAAGGGATTCGTACGCCGTATTTGATATGGGTGCAGAGCTTACGGGATTTATCGAGCTGAAGGTAAGATGCAGTGAAAAAACGACGATAATCGTCGGATTTGACGAAATTCTCACCGACGGCAGAGCAGATCCGTTCAGACTGAAAACGTGCAGCGTCGTCGTCTGGGAGCTTGATGCGGGCGAATACGACCTTTTCACGCTTGAGCCTTATTCATACAGATACATAAACGTAATTTCCCTCGGTGCGGATGCGTATATCGACGAGGTCTCACTCCGCCGTTACGAATTCAACCGAGGAAAGATAACAGCGCAAAAGCCCGAAATGAACGACCCCGTGCTTGATAAAATTTACGATGCGGCGGTATCAACATTCTGTCAGAACACGCTTGACATTTATATGGACTGCCCCTCACGTGAGCGTGCAGGGTGGCTGTGCGACAGTTTTTTTACCTCACGTGTTGAGTATGCGCTGACGGGCAAAACGGCTGTTGAGCGCAACTTTATCGAAAACTTCATTCTTCCCGAAAAGTTCGGATTTATCCCCGAGGGAATGCTCCCGATGTGCTATCCGTCAGACCACAACGACACGAAATACATCCCCAACTGGGCGATGTGGTTTGTTGTTGAGCTTGAGGAATACCTGCAAAGAAGCTCTGACCGTGCGCTTGTTGATGCTTGCCGTGACAGAGTTTATGCGCTTATCGGCTTTTTGAAGACGTTTGAAAACAACGAGGGACTTTTGAGCAAGCTTGAAAGCTGGGTGTTCATCGAATGGTCTGAATCGAATAAGCTCACGCAGGACATCTCATTCCCGTCGAATATGCTCTACTGCAAGTTCAAGCGCTGTATTGCGAAGCTTTACGGCGATGAAAAGCTTTCAAAAGAGGCTGATGAGCTTGCGGAAACTATCCGAAATTACTCATTTATGGGCGACTTTTTCTGCGACAATGCCGTATACGACGCATCGGGTGAGCCTGTTTTGTCAGGCAAATGCACCGAAAGCTGTCAGTATTACGCATTTTTCACCGACATCGCCACCCCCGAGCTTTATCCCGAGCTTTGGGATACGCTTGTAAACGATTTCGGCCCGGAAAGAAAAGAAACACGCAAGTGGGAAAGAATTCCGTTTGCAAATGCGTTTATAGGTAACTATCTGCGACTTGAATTGCTTTACAGATACGGACTTTACGATAAGGTCACGGAAAATATCAGAGGATATTTTGAAATGATGGCGGACAAAACAGGCACGCTCTGGGAAAATGACACCACCTGCGCAAGCTGTAACCACGGCTTCGCCTCCCACGTCATCTATTGGCTGTGCGGAATTTACAATAAATAATCAATTATTTTATTCCTTAAATCACCATCTCCGCCTTTCGGGCGGAGATGATTTCATTCATACGGCTTGGTATTTCATTAATTCAAAAAGCGCCCCCGGCGGTATATGATATCTAAAAAAGGGTTGGCTCATTTGGAAAAATCCAAATGAGCCATTCGTTATATTCCGCAAATTATTGGGATTGTTTTCATTAAATTCAACGTAGTAACGCACACCCGCCCACACCCCCATGTAGTTGGCTTTGCCAACTACATGGCTTTGCCTGCCACCCACGGGCGAGGGTGTGCATATTTCCTACGGAAATATATTTTTTATCCCACCTTTTTATACTCTTTTTTGAAGCGAAAAACGGTATTTTTCGTAAAATTCTCCGTATCTGCCTTCCTCAATAGCAAGACGTATCTTCGCCATAAGGTCGTTGTAAAAGTAAAGGTTGTGCATTACCGCAAGACGCATACCGAGCATTTCCTTTGACTTGAACAAATGTCTTATATAGCCCTTTGAGTAGTGTCTGCACGCAGGGCAGTTACAAGACGGGGAGATGGGCGAGGGGTCACGCTCGTACTTATTGTTAAGCACGTTGACAGTTCCCTCCCACGTAAAAAGATATCCGTGGCGTGCGTTTCTTGACGGCATTACGCAGTCGAAGAAATCAACACCTCTGTACACCGCCTCAATTATATTCCACGGTGTGCCGACACCCATAAGGTATCGGGGCTTGTCCTCGGGCATAAACGGCTCAACGGCATCGATGATGCGGTACATATCCTCAGTCTTTTCACCGACTGCAAGACCGCCTATTGCATAGCCGTCAAGGTCAAGCTTCGCTATCTGCTTCATGTGGTTTATGCGCAAATCCTCATAAGTGCTTCCCTGGTTTATACCGAACAGCATCTGCTGTTTGTTTATCGTACTTTCAAGAGAATTGAGCCTTTTCATCTCGTCCATACAGCGAATGAGCCAGCGGTACGTTCGCTCGCAGGAGTTCTTCGCATAATCGTATGCGGCAGGGTTTTCAACACATTCGTCAAACGCCATAGCAACGGTTGAAGCAAGGTTTGACTGTATGCGCATCGACTCCTCAGGGCCCATAAATATGCGCTTGCCGTCGATGTGAGAAGCAAAATGCACGCCCTCCTCCGTTATCTTACGCAAGGGCGCAAGCGAGAACACCTGAAAGCCGCCGCTGTCCGTCAGCACAGGTCTGTCCCAGTTGAAAAATTTGTGTATACCGCCAAGGTCACGTATCACCTCGTCACCGGGGCGCACGTGCAAATGGTACGTATTTGAAAGCTCTATCTGACAGCCAAGCTCATAAAGGTCCTGCGTTGAAATACCGCCCTTTATTGCCGCTGACGTTCCTACGTTCATAAAAACAGGAGTCTGCGCCGTACCGTGACAGCTTGTAAATTCGCCTCGGCGTGCCCTGCCTTCTTTTTGTAAAACCTTAAACATATATCTTTTCCTGTTTTATTTTCGTTTGTTTCATTCGGGCGGTGTAGTTCGTGGCTCACCACGAACTACTTGGAATCCGCCCCTACAAATTATGGGGTTCGTTTTCATTTAATTCAACGTGACAACGGCGCATCCCCGGACCCCCCCACCGGGGGATGCGCATATTTCCTTACGGAAATATATTTTACTCCATTCGGAGTGGTGTTGTAGGGCGGGGGTAGCGAAGCGGCGTGAGGGTAATGAATGACATACCGGTGGTATGTCAGAACCCGAACGTGACCGAGCCGCAGCGAGACTACTCCCGCCGTTTCAAACCCATTTTCGTAACGCCTCATCCGTCGGCTTCGCCGCCACCTTCCCCCACCGGGGAAGGCGTTTAATTCGGGGTGGTGTTGTTGTAGGGGCGCCCTCGACATCCCGTTTCAAACCCATTTTTGTTCACTTCATTCGGGTCGTGTAGTTCGTGGTAGCCACGAACTACCGGGCGCACGACCCCTACAAAAATACAATTCAATTAATATTCCGATTCTGCGTTTATATCCTTGCCGTCGAGGAGTCTTTGCGCATCGGCAAACAGCTTTTGCACAGCCGCACGCTTGATGTAGAATCTGCCCTCGCCGTTTATCGTATAATAGCATCTCTGGTCGGAATACGCAAAGAATTCGTACGTCATTTCGTATTCGTTCTTCGTTGTCATCTTGACCTCGGCGATAAGCGTTTTCGTTTCAGGCTCATCGACCGTGTTGCCTGCTTCCATATACAAAGCGGATTTGTAGAACTGGCGGAAGTTGTAAACGTCGCTCTTTCCGCTTTCCGTCTTGCCTGTCGGCTTCAGATACTTGCCCGACACGCTTTCGTATACCTGCAAGTCGTCGCCCTTGCCCGTAAGCTCAAAGACGAAGTGCTGTGATGACTGCGTTTTATCGGTAAGCTCCAGCTTGCCGACCTTGTCAATGTGGGCATTGAACAGCGCTTTTTCCATAAAATCGACCTTTGACCAGTTAAGGAAAGGCACTTTGTCAGATGATACCTTTGCAAGTATTCCGACAACGGGCGACCACGCATAATAGAAGTCGTGTCCGTCTTTGTCCGTCTGCTTTGCGCTGAAATAAACGATGCTCGGATAGCCCTCGTACGTATAGATAAGAGCCTTTTCGGCATCGGTTATACCGTATTTGAGCAGTATTTCGGGCTTGACCTCCTCCTCGATGTATATTTCACCCGTTTCGGGGTCAAGCTCCTCCTTTTCGTAGCAAATGCCGTATTCCAGAAGCTCATCAACCTGAATGTTGATGATGTATTGGAAAAGCGAGGTCACCTGCTCTGTCGAGGCGGGAACGTTTTCGGGATAACGGAGCATATACGGTATCGTTACGCCGAAGGTATCCTGCGTTGCGGTATCGTCCTTCGTGTATTCGATGTAAACGTACGGCTCGTCTTTGTCAAGAGTTATATAAATTTCGGGGATTCTCGTGTAATAATCATTCGAGCCTGACGGCACGGGGAACGTAAGAACGGGTGTCAGAATGTCACGCACGTCACCGAGCAGCGTCGTTTCAATAGAGCTTTCAAGCACGTAAACGATGTCACGTCCCTCATACATAACGTAATATCTGCCCTCGTCAAGGGTAGAGTTACCGATGTAAAGCTTGTGCGTTTTGCCCTGCCTTGTCGTCAGAATGAAGTAAGCGGGGTTATCGTCAGGTGACAGACCGTATTCCGAAAGGTCGTCGCTCCGCTGTCCCTTCGGCAGTCTGTCGGTAAATACCGTATAGCCTGCACTTACGACGAGATACGAGAACAGCTCCTCGTCATACGACAGCGTTTCAGCGCCCAAAAAGTAGAATTTATCGGATTGAGGATTGTAATAAGCCGTGTACGTTCCGTGGTCATTATGCACCTCGATGCTCTGTATATTCGTTCTTTCAACGTGCTCAAAGATAAGCCAGTTGTCCTTGCCTGCGCCCTTTACCTCGCCCGTTGTGTAGACTATCGGTGTTTCTTCCGTTTCCTTAAAACCGAAAACGTCAAAGCCCGAAGGACCTAAAATGAAATACAAGGCTATCAAAAGCACGAACACACCGCCGAGCACGGCTATCATCAGCTTTTTGCTCTTTGTCGAGGTATAAGAAGCCTTCTTTTCGTCCTTTTCGTAGGTGTCCTCCTCAAAGGTCGAGAGGTTGAGCTTTTTCTCGTTTTCCTCTTTTTCTATGTCGGATAAGTCAATGTCTTCCTTATATTCGGAATATTCTCCGCCGTAGAGGATACTGTGAAGCTCGCTTTCGTCAGCCTCACGAAGTACCTCTTCTTCCGTTTCCTTGTTATATTCTTCGCTCATTTATCTTCTTTTTCTCCTTATAACTACCACACCGCCGACAGCAAGAACGATCACGGGCATAACACCGATAAGCACGATGCCCCAGGAAAGAACGCTGCTGCTTGTGATGAGGGAAAGACCGTTGTCCTCGTAAGCCTTGTAGTCAAGCTCAAAGGGGATCTTAACGGTATGTATCTTCTGTGTGAGCATATAGAGTATCTCTCTGTTTGCGTAAGACTGCGAGGTGCAGTATTTCAGCATTTCGGGGCTTCCGCACGCAACGATGTAGTTGTACATCGATTCGTTGTCCTTATAAGAGAGATTCTTTGTAAGTGTGAAAAGGTTGAACGTGCCCGTTTTGACCTCCTCGGAGGAAACAGCCTGCGCCGTGCTTGATGTCTGGAAGACGGGGGCGGCTACCTGCATTTTTTCAGCCTCGTTGTTTGCAAGAACCTCAACGGGCGAAGCATTTGAAAACGCCGTACGCAAGTCGCCGAACTTTTCCATAAGAGATGCTGTCTGCGGATTTTCGGAATATTCAACCGTGAATGTCGTGTTGTTTGTCGAAATTGCGTTCGTCGTGTCGGTTATCTTTTCAGTTGTATTTATCTTGATGCCCCACTGCTCAAGATATTCGTTCAAAACGGGGAATTCCGTACCCGTAGGCCCTGCAAATACCATCATTGAGCCGTATTCCGTCGCCATATATTCGTCTATCTTGTCGATCTCTGAGCGTACGCCCATCGTGTCAAGGTCCTTTGCAACAAAGTCCTTTTTGGGGTCGAGTATTACCACAAGACGGCAGTTTTCATCAAGCTCCTCTCTCTGAAGGTCAACGATCTTCGTTTCAAAGCCCCAGCTTGAAAGCATCTCGAAAAAGTCCTTGTATTGGTTGGAGGTCTTATCCTCATTCGTTCCTATCGGCTCGCCGTGGCCTGTTGTGAAGCACACAACGGGCTTTTCAACGCCTGCGAGCTGGAAAAATGCGCTCAAAAATCTTCTTTCACCAGAAAAACCTAGCTCCTCGCCCGATGACGAATCAACCGAGAAAAAGTTGTTCATCGTGTAAACGATAGGCGTGCCGTTTGCCGTTTCGATAACGACGTTTGAATCAGCCCACTCACCGCCGGTCAGCGTTTTATAGTCGGCAAATTCAGACGGATAAAGGTAAGCGTCATAGCAGTTTACCGTTATCTTATGGTCAAGCTTCTCCGATGCCTCCGCATACGCAAGCGCACAGGAATATATCATAAGCATTCTGCTTGACTTTGCAATGGTGTCCTCGGGAACTGCAAACTTTATTTCGATGTCGTTTTTTATAAGGTCATTCTGCAAAAGCGCCTCAGCCTCGGGTGAAAGGGTGAAGAGGTTGCTTTTCGTAAGGTCGGTGTACACCCAATACTTTGAGAAAATGGACGTGATAATTGCGTTTGCAGTTATCATAACGGCAATAAATACGACCGTAAGCGCTATGGCAAGAGAGCCGTACTTGAATTTTTTATTTTTGAGTATCGATGTCTTTTTGTTTTCCATTGTTTTTCCCTCCTTATGCCCAGCGGCGGCGTTCAAACACACGCACCGTAAGGAAGATGAACAGCACGCTTATCGACAGATAGTAAATAAGCGCCGCATAGTCTATAATACCGTATGTGAAATACGTGTAACGGTTGAATACCGAGAAGAAATTGAGAACGACACGCAAGGGCGTAAAGCCTATGCTCGTCGAAAACATACCGATGACGAGGAAAAGACCGATAACGGCTATCGTCGAAACAGCCGCAACGAGCTGGTTTTCCGTAACCGATGAAAGGAACACTCCCACGGAAATGAATGCCGCACCGATGAGAAGAATGGACAGAAGATTTCCCAAAATTATCATCGTGTTCTGGTCGCCGTAAACGTACATCGGAATGAGGTTGATGCACGAGATGCCGAGCGTCATCGAAAACATCGTGAATGCCGCTAAAAACTTTGCAAAAACGATGCTGAAAAGGCTGACAGGGGATGTAAGAAGCACTGTTTCCGTGCGGAGTCTTTTTTCGTCTGTGAACAGCTTCATCGTAAGAAGCGGAATGAGTACGACGAATGAGTAAATAACGCCTGCGTAATATACCGTCACGTCGGCATCAGCCGCCTGCGCAAGCACGGCAAGGGTGAAGAAAACACCCGAAATTATCAAAAATGATGCGATGAATGCGTACCCGATGAACGTGGAGAAATACGCCTTCATTTCTCTTTTGTATATGGCTAACATTTTATTCTCCTTTCATCACTGCTTTGAGGTCAGGGCAATGAATATATCCTCAAGGCTTGTGCCGAGGGTATTCAGCTCCATTATCGGCCACTGTCTTTCGGCAAGAGCTGTGAATATGCGTTTTCTTGAATCGTAGCCGGGCTTGCACTGCACACGGTAAAGTGTGCCGTTGTTCTTCGACGTTGACAGATATTCAACACTCTGCACGCCCTCAACACGGCGAAGCACGCCTTCGACCTCCTGACGGGGGCCTGCTATCTGTATGGTGAATCGCTTTTTGTTCTCCGCAAGCTCGTTTATGTCGCTTGTCGCCTTGTCGGCACGGATAGTTCCCTTGTCAATGATGATGATTCTGTCGCATACCGCCTGAACCTCGGGAAGTATGTGCGTTGACAGAATTATCGTGTGGTTTTTGCCGAGTGAGCGTATAAGCTCACGTATCTCAATTATCTGACGGGGGTCAAGACCGATGGTCGGCTCGTCAAATATAAGCACCTTGGGGTTTGAAATAAGTGCGCCCGCAATGCCCACACGCTGCTTGTAGCCCTTTGAAAGGTGGCTGATAAGCCTGTCCTTGTAGTCGCCGAGGCGCATAACGGAGATTATCTCGTCGATGTGCTTTTTGCGGTTCAGCGTGCATTTTTTTAGGTCGTAAATAAAATTGAGATATTCAAGCGGTGTCATATCGGGATAAAGCGGCGGCACCTCGGGCAAAAAGCCGATGCGCTTCTTCGCCTCACCCGGATTTTCCAGAATGTCAATGCCGTCAATGGTGCAAACACCCGACGTTGAGGAAAGATAACCCGTAAGAATGTTCATCGTCGTGGACTTTCCCGCACCGTTCGGGCCGAGGAAGCCGACGACCTCCCCGTCGCCTATATCAAAGCTGATATTGTTCACGGCAGGGTTTTTTCCGTAATACTTCGTAAGATTTTCAATATGTATCATAAAATTTTTTACCTCTTTTATGGTCGCAATTATTATTTATTTTATCATACATATATAAACAAGTCTTGAACGTATCAAAAAAAATCACATTCGAATAAAATTAATGCTTAAAATCTTACTTACTAATTTATATTTCCGATAGGAAATATGTGCGCTATCGCCTGTGGCGGCAGGCTTTGCCTGCCGTGGGGGGCAGGCGAGCGCACAGTCAACACGTTGAATTAAATGAAAATAAACCCACAATAATTTTCAAAATAAAACGTAAATATTGTAACGTCACACCGAATATAAATTAATGGGTGATTATTTTGATTTCTTTTTTAAACGAATACGTTATGCTTCCGCTTCTGCCGCTTGTAATAATATTATCCGGACTTTATTTTCTTATAAAAACACGGCTGTTTGCCCCGAAAAGGCTTAAACGCTCGGTAAAATCGCTGTTTACTAAAAACACAGACAGCGGTGTTTCGCCCGTTGCCGCCTTGACTGTCGCACTTGCGGGAACGCTCGGCGTTGGAAATATTGCAGGTGTTGCCGTTGCGATAATGCTCGGCGGTGCAGGGGCGGTCTTCTGGATGTGGGTGGGGGCATTTTTTTCGATGTCGGTAAAATATGCCGAAACGGTGCTTGCGCTCCGTTACAGGTGTATTGAAAACGGAAAAAGCGTCGGCGGACCGATGTACTATATTTACAGCGGTCTTGGCAAAAAGCGCATAGCAGTGGCATTTTGCGTGCTTTGCATCTGCTCCTCCCTCGGCTCGGGGTGCGTTATACAGTCAAACTCGGCAGCGGTCGCCATTCGTCTGCAGTACGGTGTACCCCCCATCGTCACAGGGTGCATTCTTGCCGTTTTATGCGGTCTTATCGTGCTTGGAGGAATAGGAAGCATCAGCCGTTTTACCCTTAAAGCCGTACCGCTTGTGTCTATGGTTTTTCTTGTGCTTTCCGCTTTTATCATCGTGTCAAACGCATCGGAAGCACTTGTGTCTTTTTTTGATATTTTTGCTTCTGCATTTTCTTTTAAAAGCGTCGGTGCGGGAGTGACGGGTCTTTCCGTTATGAACAGTATAAAGCAGGGTATGGCAAAGGGCTCGCTTTCCCACGAATCAGGTGCCGGCACCTCTGCCATCTCGCACGCCGCCGCAAATACAAAAAGCCCTGCAGAACAAGGCTTTTTAGGTGTTTTTGAGGTGTTTGCCGACACGGTCGTTATGTGTACGCTCACAGCGCTCGTTATACTTATCGCAAAGCCTCACCTGACGTCTTTGAATCCCAACGACGGCATATCAGCCGCCGCCTGCGCATACGGATTTTTCTTCGGAAATACGGCTTATCACATCATCGCTGTTTGTGTTCTTTTTTTCGCATTTGCAACGCTCATCTGCTGGTCATATTACGGCATCTGCTGTGTTGAATTTTTGACACACGACAAAAAATATTCCGTTTTATATCTCGTTTTATACTGTATTTTCATCGCTCTCGGTGCGGTAACGGCACCCGAATTTATGTGGGAGCTGACCGACTTTTTCACCTGCGCTCTGATTTTTCTGAACGTGCCGTGTGTTTTCGCCCTGCGCCGTGAGGTCACGCTTGAAACAGAAAGTTATTTTCTGAAAAATAAATAAACCTTATATTTCCGCAGGAAATATGCGCATCCCCGTCCCCCCACCGGGGGATGCGCCGTTTTGAAAACCATTTATGTTGATTCAATTCGGGCGTGATGCCGTAGGGCGGGGCACTTTTTATCTATTCTCTATTATCTCTTATTTCTTATCTATTATCTATTATCTTTTGTTTATTACGGGAGGATAATATCATCCCATACAAATTCAAAGAGTTTATTTTCATTAAGTTCAACGTGATGACTGCGCCCTGTCTGCGCCCCCCACGGCTCGAGGCGTACTGCTGTACGCATACGAGCCGCCCCGCAGACAAAGGGCGCATATTTCCTTCGGAAATATATTTTTTCATCTTGTCAAATGACATCGTTTGTGATATAATTATAAACGATTTTTTTGAAAGGGATGATTGTTTTGCTGAGACGTTCGTTCAGCGCTTATACTATAAAGGATATGCCCATTCGTATAGCGGGCATTGTAAGAGAATCTATCGTTGACGGGCCCGACCTGCGCTTCGTTGTATTTACTCAAGGCTGTCCGCACAAATGTGAGGGCTGTCACAACCCCGAAACACACGATTTTTCGGGCGGATTTGCCACCACAACGGCGAAAATATGGGCTGAAATAGAGAAAAATCCGATGATAAAGGGTGTGACCTTTTCCGGCGGTGAGCCGTTTTGTCAAGCCGAGGCACTTGCCGAGCTTGGCAGAGCCGCAAAGGAAAATGGGCTTCACATAATGACGTATTCGGGCTTTACGTTCGATGCGCTTTTGAAGAAAGCCGATGAAGACCGTGGCGTGCGTGAGCTTTTAACAGTTACAAATTACCTCGTTGACGGGCCGTTTGTGCTGTCACAGCGTGATCTGTCGCTGAAATACAGAGGAAGCAGAAATCAGCGTGTGCTTGACATAACGTGCTATCCGAATTCAACAGACGTGCAGGAATTGTATAAAGTAACGGATTAACATAAACAAACAAAAAACGGCTTATTCAGCCGTTTTTTATTATGTTCTTCCGAACCGTCTTTCAACGGATGATTTCGTCATAATGAACGCCACGGGGCGTCCGTGCGGACAATGCGTTATTTCAGGACAAGCCATAAGACGGTCAACGAGGGCTTCAAGCTCCTCGTGCGTGTTCAAATCGCCCGCCTTTATCGCCGCCTTGCAGGCTGACTGATAAAGTGCCTTTTCATACAAAAGGTCACGTGAGATGACGGCATTTCCCGTACCGCTTGACAGCTCACCTAAAATCGTGATAAAAAGGTCAACTGCCGCACCCTCCGTAAGATTTGACGGTATCTCATTTACAGTTGCCATACCTGAGGTTATTTCGTACGAAAAGCCCGTTTTCGTTATCTCCTCACGGTATTCCTCACCTGCCGAGGCTTCCTCGTCGGAAAGCGGTATTTCAAGCGGTATCATCAGCATTTGCGAATATCCCGCTTTTATTTTAACGCCAAGCTTCAGCTCCTCAAAAATTATCCTTTCGTGTGCTGCGTGCTTGTCGATTATATACGCTTCGTCACCCGATTCAACGATAAGATACGTATTGAATATTTCGCCCTTGAGCTTATACTCACCCTTGAGCTTTGTCGGCTTGTACTCCTCTTTTTCCTCGTCTTTTACAGGCTCTTGTACCTTTATTTCCTCTGTTTTGGCGGTAAAGACGGGCTTTTCCGCCTCGCTTTTTTCGGGAAGTGTAACCTCGGGTGAGCGAAGCACACTCGGAAATACGGGCACGTCAAGGTCGTTCGGGATATATTCATCATCAGCAGCGGTCTTAAAGCTGTCGGGTGTATACTTTTCAAAGACAGCTTGCTCTTTCTTCGGGGGTTCTGTCACCGTTTTAAATATCTCTGTGACTGTTTTCGGTGATTCGACGGTCACCCTCTGCGGTTCTGCCGTTTTCGGGGCTTCTTCCGCTGTTTTTTCTGCAGGCATCGTCGGGGCTTCAAATATGCCCTCTTGTGCTATCTGTCTTTTTTGTAAGCTTTCTGTGCGTCCGTCTTCAACGGGTGTAAAACGCACCTGCGGTTTTGAAATATCCTCAATTTTAAGTGTCGGGCGCTGTGTGCTTTTGTCAACGGCGTCCTTTATAATAAGATAAACCGCATCAAAAACGGTCTTTTCGCTTGAAAATTTGATCTCCGTCTTTGCAGGATGCACGTTTACGTCAACGAATCCGGGGTGGATAGTCACGTTCAGCACCGCTGTGGGGAATTTTTCCGTCGGCACGTACGACTGCACCGCCGCTTCAAGTGCGGCTTGGATGCTTCTGTTCTTGACGTATCTGCCGTTGACGAAAAATATCTGCATATTTCTGTTCGGCCGTGAGTTTGACGGTGTGCCTATGTACCCCTGCACCTCAATTCCGTCAGCCTGACCGTCGATTTCCAAAAGATTATTTGCGAATTCTCTGCCAAAAACAGAATAAATCGTATTTTTCAGCTTTCCGTCTGCCGCCGTTCTGAAACGGAGCGTATTGTCCGAAATGAACGTCACCGATATTTCGGGGTGAGAAAGCGCAGTTTTTTCGCATACCGACATAACAGCGGAGGCTTCCGTTGTGTCCTTTTTCAAAAACTTGCGCCTTGCGGGGACGTTTCCGAAAAGCTCCTCAACGATAACGCTCGTACCGTCGGCACAGCCCGTTTCGCTAACCCCCGAAACCGTGCCGCCGTGGCTTTCAAGCACGTAACCTGCGTCGCCCTTTTGCTTCGTGATGATGCGCAGACGTGACACCGAGGCAATGGCGGCAAGCGCCTCACCTCGGAAGCCGAGCGTTTTTATCATATTCAAATCGTGCTTTGTCTTAATTTTGCTCGTTGCGTGGCGCAAAATACACACGGGCAAGTCGTCCTTTGACATACCGCACCCGTCATCCGTGACACGGATAAGGCTAACACCGCCGTTTTTGATTTCAACGGTGATGTTTTTAGCCCCTGCATCTATTGAGTTTTCAATAAGCTCCTTTACAACGGAGGCGGGGCGCTCCACAACCTCGCCTGCGGCGATAAGGTTGGCAACGCTTATATCAAGTACGTTAATATTTCCCATAATTACAGTAAACTTTTCAGCTTTCTTAAAATATCAAATGCGTCAACGGGGGTTATTATGTTGAGGTCAACACCCCTCAGTTTTTCACGTATTTCGTCGTTTGCAACGCTTTCAAGAGAAATGTTGAAGTCCTCAATGCTTGAAGCTTCCTTCTTCCGTCTGACGTCGGGTGTACCCGACTCAATGGCTGACAGTATCTCCTTTGCACGCTTGATGACGGGTGACGGCACTCCTGCCAGCTTTGCAACCTCGATTCCGTAGCTGTCGTCAGCCGCACCTCTTACTATCTTACGCAAGAAAATGAGGTCGTCGCCCCGCTTTTTGGCGGCGATATTGTAGTTTACAATGCCCTCGTTCGTGTTTTCAAGCTCTGTCAGCTCGTGATAGTGCGTTGCAAAAAGCGTCTTTGCGCCGAGCTTTTTGCCTGCGGTATATTCAGCCGTCGCACGGGCAATGGACATACCGTCGTACGTTGACGTGCCTCTGCCTATTTCATCGTAGATGATAAGGCTTCGTTTCGTTGCGTTTGAAAGAATATACGCAACCTCGTTCATTTCAAGCATAAACGTTGAGGTACCCGATGCCAGGTCGTCGCTTGCGCCGACACGTGTGAACACCTTGTCGCAAATGCCGATACGTGCACTGTCGGCAGGAACGTACGAGCCTATCTGAGCCATAATGACGATGAGTGCGTTCTGCCTCATATACGTTGATTTACCCGCCATATTAGGCCCCGTTATCAGCATAAGGCGGTTTAAATTCGTGTCGAGAAGCGTGTCGTTCGGCACGAACGTGCCTGATGAAAACTGCTCAACAACGGGGTGGCGTCCGCCCTCAATTACTATCATATCGGATAAATCGACCTCAGGGGCGGTGTATCTGTTTTTCACCGCAACAGAGGCAAGCGACAGATACACGTCAAGCTCCGACAGCTTTGATGCAACGTCACGTATGCGTATGATATTTTCGTTTACAAAATCACGTATGTTGCAGAAAATATCGTATTCAAGCTTGACGATCTTATCCGATGCACCGAGAACCGTGGCTTCAAACTCCTTCAGTTCTTCGGTTATAAATCTCTCGCAGTTTGCAAGAGTCTGTTTTCTTATGTATCTTTCGGGAACGTCGGCAAGATTCGACTTCGTGACCTCTATGTAGTAGCCGAAAACACGGTTGTAAGCCACACGGAGCGTTTTTATGCCCGTTGCTTCTCTTTCCGTTTCCTCAATTCTCGATATCCAGTATTTGCCGTCCTTCATCACACTGCGGAGCTTGTCCACGTTGCCGTCGAAGCCGTCCTTGATGATTCCGCCCTCACGCACGGAAAAAGGCGGATCGTCAACGATAGCACGGCAGATGATATCCTTGATGTCGCCAAGCTCGTCAAGCGTCATATATATTTCGTTCAGTCTTTGTGAAGGAAGGTCTTTGATTATTTCCTTTATTTCGGGTATTTTATCAGCCGTTTGCGCTATGGCTCGCAGGTCCTTACCCGATGCCGTGCCGTAAACGACCTTCGTACCGAGTCGCTCCAAGTCAAGCACGGAGCGAAGAAGCTCACGCAATTCCTCACGTGCATGAAAATCGTTATAAAACGCTGTGACGGCACTTTGTCTTTTCATTATGTCGGCAACGGAATAAAGCGGTTCTTCTATCCACTTGCGCAAAAGTCTTGCGCCGCCCGATGTTTTGGTGTCGTCAAGCACCCACAAAAGCGAGCCCTTTTTGCCCCCTCGCATAACCTCGCAAAGCTCCAAAGAACGGCGGGTGGAAATGTCCATCTGCAAATACTGCTCCCCGTCGTAGAGCTTTATTTCGTTTATGTAGGAGATGTCTGTCTTCTGCGTTTCGGCAATGTACGAAAGAAGCGCACCCGATGCGCTGACGGACAGAGGAGAAATGTCTGAAAATCTTTCGTTTTTAAACTGATTTTCACACGTTTTATAACATTCGGAATACTCAAAACGCTCACCGTATCCGTAATTCACCATACACAAAAGACGCTTTGCAAAATACTCGTCAAGTGCAGGATAAGCGCCTCTGTCAAAGCTCAACAGTACCTCGCAGGGAGAGTATGCGCCCATTTCGTTCATCACGAACTTGACGGGGTCGCCGCCCGAATTAGATGCGGCAAAAAATCCCGTTGAAATATCGGCAAATGCAACGGCGGCACCGCCCTCGCTTATGTAAACGGAGGCGATATAATTGTTGCGCTTGTCGTCAAGCATACCCGACTGCGTAAGCGTTCCGGGGGTGATGATGCGGATTATCTCACGACGCACGATACCTTTAGCCGTGGCAGGGTCCTCCGTCTGCTCGCAAATGGCGACCTTATAGCCCTTTGAAACGAGCTTTGAAATGTACCCCTCTACGCTGTGATACGGCACACCGCACATCGGCGCACGCTCTGCCTCTCCGCAGTCACGGCCCGTCAGCGTCAGCTCAAGCTCACGTGATGCCGTTTTTGCATCGTCAAAGAACATCTCGTAAAAGTCGCCCAGACGGTACATAAGTATCGCATCGGTGCAGGTGTTCTTTATTTCAAAATATTGCCGCATCATCGGTGTCATACCGTGTCACTCCTTAATAATCATTTTCCCATTTTATCGGGTTTTCGTAAATATATTTTACGTGTTCTTCGTAGTCCTCACGGTTTCGGATTACGTGGTCGTAAAAGGATTTTTGCCAAATCGATGAACCGATTTGTTTTGTAATAAATCCTTTTGTGTGTTGAATGATACGCATAACCGTAGGGGCGAGCATTGCTCGTCCGCATTCATCACCGTGAATTATCAATATCAAATGAATGTGGTCGGGCATAATTACATATCGGTCAATTTCTGTATTCGGATATATTTTTGGTATATTGTTTATTGCGTTATCGACGATTTTTCCGTATTCGGATAATTTTATTTCGGTCGGATTTTTCGGACGAGCAATGCTCGCCCCTACAAAGGATTGCCAAAAATAATTCCGTCTTTGCGATGTACATACCGTTATGAAATATGCCCCGATGGTTGCATAATCATAATTCTTTATGCGTGGGTGTTTACGCTTCGGCTTTTCGCTGTCCATTAATGATGGCAGGACGAGCAATCTCCGTTACAGCCGCTTTCAGAACAGGGGCGTGTGCCGGTTACCGTGTACATTACCTCGCCGTTTACCTGCTCCATAAACTTGTCGACCGCTTCTTTAGCTTCTGTGAATTCCACCATCGTGGGAATTTCCATAATTTCCGTGTAAAGCTCCTTGAGCTTAAAGCCGAGCTCCTTTACCAAATCGGAGTCCTTGCCGTCTGTTTCAAACGCATCGGCAAGCTTCTTTGACAGGTCGTTATATTCGCTTATCTTCTTCAAAAGCTCAACGTCGGATTCGTATGCGAGTGTCGCACGGTTGAGTCTTATTACTCTTTCATCTTCCTTTATAGCTTCTCCGAGCTGTCTTGCAAGTTCAAAAATTTCCATTATCTTGTTTGTCCTTTCCCTTCGATTATATATTTAATACTTGTAAGCTGCATGGGGCCCATCGGTCCTCTTGCATGCATTTTCTGTGTTGAAATGCCGATTTCTGCGCCGAAGCCGAATTCCTCACCGTCTGTAAATCTGGTCGATGCGTTGACATATACTGCGGCGGAATCGATGTTCTTCGTGAAATAGTCGGCGGCGTCAATATCCTTCGTCATTATCGCCTCGCTGTGGTGCGTTGAGTGGCGGTTGATATGCTCGACCGCCTCAGAAACGTCCGACACGACCTTGACGGACATAATATAGTCGTTATATTCCGTGTAAAAATCCTCATCCGTTGCGGGCTTTATATCTTTAAGTATTGCGCACGTCTTTTCACAGCCCCGAAGCTCGACGTTATACTTGTCAGCCTCAGCCTTGAAAAGGGGAAGAAATTCATTTGCTACCGCCTCGTCGCAAAGAAGCGTTTCAGCGGCGTTGCAAACGGACGGACGGCTGACCTTTGCGTTTATGCAGACCTTCAGCGCCATATCTATATCTGCATTTTTTTCAACGTAAACGTGGCAGTTGCCCGCACCCGTTTCAATTACGGGAACGGATGCGTTTTCGCATACGGATTTGATAAGTCCCTTACCGCCTCTGGGTATAAGCACGTCGATAAGACCGACAGCCCCCATAAGGGCAATGCTTGAAGAACGGTCGGGATCGTCGATAAAGCAGATACAGCCCTCGGGAAGTCCCGCTTTCTTTATTGCTTCTCTCATTACCTGACAGATACAGCGGTTTGAGTTGAACGCCTCCTTACCGCCTCGCAAAACTGCCGTGTTACCCGTTTTGATGCATATTGCGGCGGCATCAGCCGTTACGTTGGGGCGTGCCTCGTAGATAATTCCTATCGTTCCGAGCGGTACGTTCATTCTCGTTATCTTCAATCCGTTGGGGCGGATAAATACCTCACCCGCACCAAGCGGATCGGGCAAAGCGATGAGCTTTCTTACCGAATTTGCTATTGCAAAAACACGGCTTTCCGTAAGTGTCAAGCGGTCGATCATCGTTTCCTTTACACCGTTTTCGGCAGCCTTTTCTATATCCTTTTTGTTTTCTTCAAGAATGACTGCGCAGTTTTCCTCAAGCGCACGTGCGATTTCTTCAAGTGCTGTGTTTCTTACCTCGCTTGACGAGGTCGAAAGTGAGGAAGAGGCATTTTTCGCCTCCGTGCATCTTTGTAAAACAAGAGTGTTTTCCATATTGTTCTCCATATTGATTAAAATAAATTGATAATTGAAAATGGTGACGGTGCGCCATTTGTTATAACACCTCATCCACCACTATCAAGGTGTATCTCCGATACACCGGTAGTTGACTCCGTCAACTACAAGTCCACCTTCCCCCCGCTGGGGAAGGCATTTAATTCGGGGTGGTGTTGTTGTAGGGGCGATCATCGATCGCCCGTTTCAAACCCATTTTCGTTTATTTCATTCGGGTCGTGTAGTTCGTGGTAGCCACGAACTACCGGGCGCACGACCCCTACAAATTAATGGGTTTCTTTTCATTTAATTCAACGTGACAACGGCGCACCCTGCCACCCCCCTCGGCG
>JAFXFN010000002.1 GCA_017520505.1 Clostridia bacterium | reverse complement strand
TATACCTGTTGCTTTCATATATAAATCTCCTCTTTTTACAATTTTAACGTGATATTAGTATTACACTTTTTGTAGAAATTATGAGTAGAATTTCCAATTGTTTTTTTAATTTCAAATTGAGATGTGAAAAGGGCGATGACTGATTCTGTCATCGCCCTTTAGGGTTAATCTCTATTTATCTATTGCTTGCCATTCCTCTCTTTTTGTCAACAACGGTCAGTTTAACAACTGCGCCACCACTGATGAAGAGAAGTGCGATCCAAAGGTGAATATTGCTGTTGTCACCGGTCTGTGGATTGTCGGTGTCAGCAGGCTTATTCAACTCTGCAAGAGCAGCCTTAGCATCAACAAGCGCCTTCTTTACGTCTTCGTCCACTAGAGATTTCTCATAATCGGAAAGTGCATTGTAGGCATCGTCTGCTGCTTTGATGGCAGGCTCGTCGTCCTTCTTGATGGTGCCAGGAAGTTTGCCAATCTGTTCCTCGACTTTCTCTACATTGCCGATGACTTCAAGAGCGGTGACAATGTCATCAATAGCATCTTGGATAGCCTTTTTATCATCCTCGGTGTAAGAGTCGTCCTTTAGTTCCTCTTCGAGTTTTGCCTTATTGTCTTCAAGGTTGGTTTTATCATTCGGTTTCACTTCATCGGGCTTTATAACAGAAATTTCTGTGTAAATGGTGTTGATAACGGTATTCTCAGTAATATTCTTTCCGTCATTATCCCACTTACCAACAAAGCCTTCCTTTACGGGAACAGCAGGGAGTGTAGCATCTTTTCCGTGCTCTACGGCTTCTGTTGAAAGGACCTGACCGTCAACATTATAGGTTACAGTGTGTATTAATGTAATATATTCGGCAAGGATTTTTTGAATAAACTGCTCGTTGAATTCCGAATCGAATCCAACAGGAACTTTATCGTCTTGCGCTTTAATACCACCGGCCTTTATTTTAAGTACAGCAAAAATATTTTCATCTGTAGAGGCAAGCACTTCGTTACCAATCTGTAGCGCTTTTTTTGTAAATTCTGCCACTTTGTTCTCCGAAACGGCCTTCACAACCGCCTTGAGATTTTTAATTTCTTCTGTATCAACACTTCCTGATTCAGGAATATAAGAATCAATAGCTTCTTCCGTGTCAACGCCATACTCGGCGGCAAGTGCTATGATTTCTTTTACATATTTATTCTGATAGTCTAAGCGGGTTTCGTGATCCATATAATAAACACCCGCTTCATATACTACGGCTGCCATAGTTTTGATTACATCCCGAAGCTCATCAGGATTATCAGAGGAAACAATTGTTTCAATCATTTCATCGGGAAGCATATGTGCTTTTGAGGGGTTCAAATCGTATGGCGCATAGTAGATTGCGTTTCCGTGAGAACCTACGTTATTGTCAAGCTTTCCTCCGATAATAGAACCCTTAACTTCCAACCGACCGGGTTCATTTTCTTCAACGTGTATTGTGCCGCCTTCATCCACCGGGTATGCGGAAAAATTCAAATTCACGTATGCACCACATCCTGCAAAACTTTCCCTTGCATTAGAATCTCCGCCAATGGCATCTCCTCCGACAGTCACGTCTGCGGTACTATTCATATAGATGCCGTCTCCGCTATATCCGACAAGGGTATATTCATTGCCGTCGGCGTCTGTGGTCTTATCGGGAATCACCTCGGGATTTGCAATCAGATTACCGCCGACGGTATCGCCTGTTACACTAACCTTAGCATAATCAGTTGCATCAATTCCTGAGCCCGCATATCCGTACGTTCCATAGCCGTTACCGCCATAGGCATTGCCGTACACATAAACTATCGCATTTTTATCTGCTTCCACACCGTCGCCGCCATCTGAATAGCCTTGCGGATCATTTATATTGCCGTAGGAAAGATTACCGTCAGCGTCAGGCTCCTTGCCACTGCCGCCGTAGACGTCTCCGTACACAATGGCTTTTGTATTATCGGATGCATCTACACCGTCTGCTCCGTTGCCGCCGTGGGAATCTCCATACACGGTAACTTCCGCGTAATCATCCATATCCAGAGCGTCACTTTCATCAGATTTAACATTACCGTTTACGGTAACCTTTGTTTTATCGTTCGCATCAATTCCGTCATACTGTTTACCGTGAATGTTGCCGCTAACCGTTATCGTAACCTCATCTTCGGTAGTCAAAGCAGCCTCATTTTCACCTTCAAGGTCTGCGTCGATTACAACATCCCCTGAACCGCCGATAATTATGTCTGTCAGTATATAGCCGTTTCCCTCAACTTTATAGGACTGTCCTGAAGCGGTCGTTAATTTGTCGCCGTTTTCATTAACAATATTTCCCGTTATTATAATACGGACTTGTGCGGCGGTATCTTCGAATGCCTGTTGTAATTCGGTAAAGCTGTTCACGTCTTCATATGTTGCGGCCTCACTGTGTTCTGCCATTGCTGTAATTGGAATCAAACCTATTGTTATAATAATGCTAAGCACTATCGCAGTTATCTTTTTTGAAATATTGAAATTTTTCATATTTAATCCTCCAAAACTTGTGTTTTTTGTTTTCTTTTTTCTTCTCGTTCGTGGACAGCTTTTTCCATATTGTCCAAAGCTTCATTGTTTGTTCTGTTTACAAAGGCGATAAAGGCTTCGACTACCCGCTTGCTGATGCCTCGGTAATCCAAATCCATCACCCTGTCAATTTCTCGTTTTCGTGTTTCTTCATCCACTTGGTAGATATACAGCACCTTATCCAGCGCGCCCGATATTTTATCCTTCAGCGGAACATCGGCATCGCTTGCGGCGAGAGTACTGTATTGCAGTCCCATTACCATCAGCTCGGCTTGCTCGAAGTCCCTGTCTGTCCAGCCTTCACATTCTTTTGCGAAGATTGTTTTGGCCCGTTCGACATGATTGCATCTCAGGTAGTTTCGGCACATCTCGCTTTCAAACACGGCGGAGAAGAAATCCCTCGCCACCTCGCTTTGCTCACAGCCCGTGGCAACCGTCATCATCTCCATACAAATAGAGCCGATAGAACCGAAGCCCTTTTCTGTGCTGTCCTCAAACATTCGCCATTGAAACTCGCAGAGCATTTCCACAATGGTGCACAGCAGATGCTCCTTTGACGGAAAGTAGTGGGTGATGTTACCTGTACTCATATTCATTTTTTTTGCTATCATTTGGGGAGAAGTGTTGGAATAACCTACGCTAAAGATAAACTCTGTAGCTGTTTTGATAATCTCAAACTTTCTCGTTGTTTGTGGTCTGGACATTTTCCGCCCCCTTTTTACAAGGCTAAAAGCTAAGTTTTACTCCAGTGTTTGTTGCACTAGTGCAATTATAACAGATAAAAACAAATAATGCAATACTTTTTTTGAAAATAATTGCATTTGTGCAATAAAATTTACGCAAAAAAAGCCGAACGGGCTTTCAAAGACCCATCCGACTTTGTGACAGTTTGAATATTCAATTTTGGCTGCTCAGAGTATGTATTTCTGACGCATATTAGAATGTGTTCTGCTCCTTTCTAAAATCGCCGAGAACCCGATTTTGACCGGATTTTGTGCAAATTGAGTTCAATCAAAAACATCGAAAAAAACAGTATTTATGCGGACTTCGACAACTTTTGTCCTATTATACCATATTCCTCAATTCTTCTTACGATTCCCGTTGCTTTCATAATATATAAATATCTCCATTAGCATTTTGTAGGGGCGGGCGCCCACGACCGCCCGTGAGTTTGCGCAAAGCCTGACGGGACGTGTAGTTCGTGGCAGCCACGAACTACTTGGGTGCCGTCCCCTACATCACAAATTTTCAAACCGTGATACTATTATTTGTGATTTGTGGGAATTTATACTGAAATGATTTACTTTTAAGATGAGATATGATATAATGAATAAAAAGGAGGCATCGATATGTTTTTTCGTGAACAAGTAAAAAAGAAAGCCATAACCTTTAGCTATGATGACGGTGTAACGCAGGATATTCGTCTTATTGAGCTCTTAAACAAATACGGCTTGAAATGCACTTTTAATTTAAACTCTGAATTATTATCCAAAAAAGGTATGCTTATTCGAGAAGGCAAACGTATTGCACATTATAAAATACACACGGAAGACGTTAAACATATTTATGAAGGGCACGAGGTTGCCGTTCACACCCTGACACACCCAAACCTTACACAGTGTGACGATAAAGAGATAATCCGTCAGGTTGAAACAGACCGATTGAATTTATCCGGGCTTGTAGGATACGAGGTCGTTGGTATGGCATATCCTTGCGGCGGTGTAAATAATGACGACCGTGTTGCAAGTATTATAAAGGAGAACACGGGTGTTAAATACAGCCGCACCATTACCTCAAACAACTGTTTTGATCTGCAAGAAAATCTCTACCGTTTCAATCCCACAGCATATCATTTGAATTTTGAAGAAATGATGCAATCAGGCAGAGAATTTATTGAATTAAAAACTGAAGAACCAAAGGTGTTTTATATTTGGGGACATTCATACGAAATGGATTACGGTGCGGATTATTGGGTGAAATTGGAGGAGTTTTTCAAGCTCATCAGCAACAAAGAGGATATTTTTTACGGAACGAACAAAGAAGTTCTATTGTAAAACAAAGCATAACGGGGTGAAATTCACTCCGTTATTTCTTTTTGCATTTTTCGCCACACCATTATATAGAAGAGTCAATTATTCTTACAATTCCCGTTGCTTTAATATACACGTTTCACCTTATTGACATTTTGCAAGGGCAGGCGTCAGTTTGATAAAATACATCGGAACGTCGAAGACGTCGTCCCATACATCTGATTTTCAAATTGCGGTGTTATTATATGTATTTCTATGAAATTCGCACTAAGCTATTTACTTTTAGGTTGTTTTTGTATATAATATAATCGTAGTATTACACAGGGGGGAATATATGAATAAAGTTTCTCGCAATTACGGTATCGATCTATTACGAATAATTTCTATGCTGAGCGTTGTATTTTTACACGTTTTGGGACATGGCGGAATTTTAAATTCCGGTCTTTCTCCGATAAAATTCTCTGCTGCTTGGTTTCTTGAAATATTGGCCTATCCCGCAGTAAATTGTTTTGTGCTCATTTCCGGTTATATCGGATATAAAAGTGAAAAAATTTTTCCTAAACCGAAAAATTTATTAGTCCTTTCGTTTACCGTTATTTTTTACAGCATTTCGCTGTTTTTATTGTTTATGTTTTTCGGTTCTGAAACACTTGGACTGCAGGAACTTGTAAAAAGCTTTTTCCCGATAATTATGAAAAATTATTGGTTCTTTACGGCATATGTCGGACTTTTCCTTTTATCGCCGCTGCTAAACCTACTTGTGTATAAATCAAACATTAAACATACCTTTGTTTATTTAATTGTTTTTTCCTTATTCAATATTATTTCCACTATTAATGATTCATTTTCACTTCTTAGTGGATATAGCGTCATGTGGTTCGTTTTCATATACTTAATAGGTGCGATAATTAAAAAATATAATCTGAGCAATTTGTTTTCAAGAAGAATATGGTTTGTCATTTTTATATCATCATTTGCCATAACTTGGATTTCCAAAATCCTATTGCATTTTTCCAATATCCCATTTTTAGCAAATTGTAGTGATATACTTGCAAATTACGTATCTCCGACAATAGTTTTAATGGCAATAGGAATGTTTTGCTGTTTGTCAAAAATCAACTGTTCCTCTCGTTTTTCATCCGTAATTTCTTTTTTTGCCACTTCTGCCTTTTCGGTTTATTTGATACACGATAATACTTTTGTGAGACGATATATGATATCAAAAATCCACAGTTTTATCAGCGACCTTAATTTTTTCTTATTCATCCTGTCTATAATTGGATTTGTTGTAGCAATTTTTCTGACATGCATATTAGCAGATAAAATGCGAATACTGTTTTTTAAACTTATAAAAATTGATAAATTGTCCGAGCAAATAGAAAAGCTCATAAAAAAATCATTAAATGCAGTGTACATAAGATTTGAAAATATCTTAAATTCAAAAGCGGAGTGAATTTCACTCCGTTTTTATATTGCCCCGAAACAAAATTTTAAAATTCCGTTGTACGTATTTATAGCTTCAGGAAATTTATGCAGATGCGATTATTTGCAAAGTGATTGACACGGGAATAAAAGAATGGTATAATCAATACGACAGAATATGACAAAATCAGATGATCCGAGCATAACCATACCATTTTGTAAGGAGAACACTATGATGAAACAAAAAGCTGTATTCAAAGAAAAATTTTTCAAACGCAATATGACGGGATTCACGGCATTGGTGCTGTTATGCGCTGTTTTAACAGGCTGCGGCGACACCTCCGATACATACAAGGAAAGCGATGATTCTCAGGCACTCACCTCGGAGCAAGGCGCAACGGATACCGTTTTCGAAGATACTGATGCAGAAATCATCGCAGTTGACCTTTGCAACAAGTCCGTGATGATAACGGCTGATGAATTCAAGGGAAAGTTTAATTCGGTAGAGGTCAAAAACGGCGGTCTTACATTGAAAGACGGCGCAAAAAGAGGAACGTTCACATCTGATGAGATCGATCTCGGCGGAAGCTTTGACGAAATGCTTGCATCGTGGAATTCTTCATCCAAGGGCGGTACGGTTGAGGTATCTGTATCCGTTAAGCTTGACAACGGCAGATACACGGGCTGGTACTCCTGGGGTGTATGGAGTGCGATACAGGGTGTTTCGGGAAGCGCCTCAACATCCGATTCATACGGCAAGGTCGGAATCGACATTCTCACGCTCAATGAAAAATGCCCCGGTATTGTCAAATTCAAGGTAGATATAAAGCAGACAAAGGATACAGCTCCCATTGTATACAACGTGACGTTGGCGTGCAACAAGGAAGAATCCTCACTCAAAGCACCCGATGACACATCAAAAAAGCTTAACGTCCCTTACAGACGTCAGGGCGACGTGCCCGAGATCGGCGGAAGCATCTGTTCGGCGACCTCGCTTTCGATGCTTATGCTTTACCACGGCGCAGACATTGAGGTTGAGGACGTTGCGTGGGGTGTTCGAGACTACGGCATAGGACGCTTCGGCAACTGGGCATTCAACGTCGCATACGCAGGTGAGCTCGGATATAACGCATTCATCGACTATTATGACATCGATGCGATAAAGCAGGCAATTTACATGGGACATCCCGTGGCTTGCTCGATCAGAGTGGATCAAGGTCAGCTTACACAAAGCGGATACCCGAATTACCAGACGAACGGACATCTTTTATGCGTAGTTGGATATGAAGAAAGACGAGGCGAAAAATGGCTTCTGATAAACGATCCCGCCCGTCCCGAGGTCAAAGCATTCCTTGAATCGGAGTTTGAAACGATTTACAGAGGCGTATCGTACATAGTTCAAAAAAGGCCCACCGTGGCTACGGAAAAATAAAACGCACAGCGGCTCATTGATAAAATGAGCCGCTTTTTTGATACACTTTTGAACTTATTTCACTGTTCGGCATATTATGAGTCGGGTGATGATATGAAATTAAGTGAGCTGTTTTCACGGTGTCTCAACGCATCCTACACACATCTTGACGGCGGCATTGACGTTGCGCACACGAAAGAAAACGGGATTTTATATATTTATTTTGAGGATTCCGACGGAATAGGCGACTGGCGGATAAATCTTGATTTTCCTGCCGAATTTTATCCTGTCGTCGGCGTTTACGCACATCGGGGATTTTTGCGCTCGTGGAAAATTGCAGAGGAATATCTTGCCGGCATTATTTCATCTGCAAGGGGGGAAATTGTGTGCACTGGGTATTCGCACGGCGGTGCGCTTGCCCTTTTGTGTCACGGATATATATATCAAAAGCGTCCCGAATTGCGGGCGTTCTTACACTCTTACGGCTTCGGCTGTCCCCGTGTGCTTTGGGGAAAAAAGAACGAAAAAACAGAAAAAATATGGGGGAATTTCACGGTAATACGAAACATAAACGATGCCGTGACACATCTGCCGCCAAAATCATTCGGTTATTTTCACGCAGGTACACTTCTCGAAATAGGCAAATCAGGCACATACAGCGCCATTGAAGCGCACAAAAGCGAAAATATCATAGCAGAGCTTGAAAAATATGAGAAATAAACAATTAAGGCACACCTTTTTGAGGTGTGCCTTAAACAAGTGCATTATGTTTTCAATTAAAAGGGCTTGCAGCAACCTGCGGATGTTGCCTTGGGGTATTTAGCCAGAAGCTCATCCACCGTACCTGTGAAATTGATGCGGTTCTTTGTTGCCATATTCTTTGCGCTTCTGCAAGTGGGAAGGTGTGTCTTGTAACCGCTCTTATTAACAACAACTGTTATCTTCTTTGCGGCTGTGGAAGAAGATGTTGAGGACGAGGATGAAGAAGACGAAGATGAGGAAGAACTGCTTGAAGTTGTAGTTGCCAAGGAGTTATTACCCGTCTTATAGTCTATCTTGATACCGGGCTGAACATTGTATGCGTAAACGTTGAAGCAGATGCCGTCGCCGTTATCTTCAACTGACCAGCCTTCGATAAGCACACCGTTTGCAAGCAGATTGTTACCGCTGAAAATAGGTGTTACACGGTACATAACGTGGTTGCCTGTTTCCTTTACGTAGTCAGCGACCATATCCTCAAACGGGATCATGCCCTGAACGTTCATATATCTTGTACCTGTCAAAAGGTTCTGCTTGTTGTTGTTTTCGCCTGTGAGCTGCCAAGCGATCAAGTGGCAGCGGTTGTAAAGGCTCTTGCCTTCAACACAGTCATACTGATTCTGTACCCAGCCTGTGGGCTTGTGAGAGAGGCTTCCTCTCTTTGTTGTGGGCATTGTTTCCTGACCTACACAAGCGAATGTATATGTACATCTCTTGAGTGAATCAAGTGCGCCGTAATATTCAAATGCAACTGTTGTCTTTTCAGTTTCCTTGAAGAAAGGCACATTGCCGTTTACGGCAACATACGCTTTACCCGAATATGCGGGAACGGAAACGGAAGGCTTATATGTCTTTGCAGGCGTTATAGCCTTGTTATAAGACTTCGTTGCAGTCGTTGTTTTTGATGTAGTTGTTGTTTTGGAGGTTGTGCTTGATGTTGTTTTTTGCGTTGTAGCCTTTGTTGTTGTCGCTGTAGTTGTTGCCGATGTGCTGTATGAAGAGCCGCCGAAAAGATTGCTGAAATAATCAAAAAAACTTATAGCAGAAGCGCTAAGCGAGAGCACCATCGTAAGAGCGAGGGTAACCGCTAAAAACTTTTTCATTGTTTTTCTCCTTAAAATTTCAAAGTGGAATCGGGTGATTCCGCAATATACATTCTATCATACAATTTCTTTGTTGTCAATACCGACAAAACGGATTATTTTTTGCCTTTAAGATTTATTGAGTTTTTACAAGAAAACATTGTTCTACATCTTGATTTATTCATTCTTTAAGGTTAAAATTTACAATAAAACGGGGTGTGTTATTCAAAAAAAGTTAACATAATTACAGGGTAAAAAACGTGATTTGTTGCATAAATTGTGGGTTTTTGTACCTCAAGACGGATTAAAAAGCAAAAAAGCATCATTTGAAGAACAATTCAAATAATGCTATATATTGTGTCCGGGGTGCAAAAAAAGGCGGCTTTAAAGAAAAACCGTTTCCTTTAAAGCCTGCCCTTTATAAAATTTCAAATCAATACGGATGGCAGCAGCCCGCACTCGATGCATCTGGGTACTGCGCAAGTATCTCGGCGATAGTACCGACAAAATCAATACGGTTGTCGGGATTCATGTCTTTAATATTTCCGCAATCAGCTTTATGTACCTTATGGTTACCTTTATTTATAACGTAGCTTGCGGAAGCATTGGGGTCTGCCTTTGGAGGACCGTTGGGGTCTGCACGGTTTTCTCCCGTTGCATAATCAATGATAACACCCGGCTGAACATTGTAGGAATAGACATTGAAGCAGATGCCGTCGCCCTCGTCTTCAACCGACCAGCCTTCGATAAGCACACCGTCTGCAAGCAGATTGTTACCTGTAAAAATGGGTGTAACACGGTACATAACGTGGTTGCCCGTTTCAGTTACATAGTCGCCGACCATATCCTCAAACGGGATCATACCCTGAACGTTGAGGTATCTTGTACCTGTCAGAAGATTCTGCTTGTTGTTATTTTCGCCTGTGAGCTGCCAAGCGATCAAGTGACAGCGGTTGTAAAGGTTCTGGCTTTCAACGAAATCGTACTTATTCTGAACCCAGCCCGTGGGCTTGTGCGAAATGCTTCCTCTTGAGCCTGTAGGCATCGTTTCCTCTCCTACGCAAGCAAACGTGTATGTACATCTTTTAAGCGAGTCAAGCTCACCGTAAAATTCAAATGCAACTGTCGTCTTTTCGTCCTCTGTAAAGAAAGGCTCGTTGCCGTTCACAGCTACGTACGCTTTATTTGTATAAGCGGGAACGCTGAACACGGGCTTATACGTTTTTGCAGGTGTTATAGGTCTGTCGTAAGGATTTGTCTGCACGGGAGGCTCTGTTTCAGCAGGCTTTGTAGTCGGTGCTGTTGTATCCTTGGGCTTCTCGGTTTCCTGCGGTTCTTGCGTTTCCTGAGGCTCTTGTGTATCCTCGGCAGGAGCATTCGTTTCACCGTTTGTAACATCAGCAGTAATATCAGCACTTGTTACAACATCGGTGATGTTGTCTGTCGTTGTTACGGCATTGTCAGTGCAAGCTGTGAAAAGCACACAGAGAACTGCAAGCAGGGTGATAAATCTCAATTTCATTTTTTTCATTTTTTCCATATTTCCTTTGTTATTTTATCGTGCGATGTACCTACAAGGTCCTCCGAGCTTTCAAGCTTGAAGTTATTTTTTACCAATGAAATATCAAACGAAACATCCTGCGGATAGAGCTTGTTCCAATGGTATATCACGAATCCCTCGGCTTTATCAACAGCCTCCTCGGGTATTTCGCATTCTGCAAAGCAATAAGCACCCTCATCGTAAGTAAAGGGGAACTCCTCGCCGACGGTTATACCGTCAACATCCTTAAAAAGCTTTTTGGAGTATGCACTCATATAAAGCTTTTCGCCTGCCATATTCACAACGTCATTGACTATAACGCTGTCACGGCTCTGACGTCTGTTATTAAAAAGAATACCGCCCATTGTGTCAAGACATACAACAATATACATATTTTCCTCCGTTTTTGTTATTTTCGCATACTATTATAAATCCAATGTCCGATTTTGTCAACAGATAAAGCATAACAATAATAAATATAAGGAACAAAAAAATTATGAACACACAAAATGAACTTTTTTCACACAAGCCTCTGTCCGCCGCATTTACAGGCTACCGTATCTCAAAGCTTCCGTTTGAGCCTACCGAGGAAAACATACACCGTCTCAAAGCAAAGCTTAAGGAAGCTGTAAATGCGCTTTACTTAAAAGGCTTCCGCACGTTTTATTCGGGAATGTGCAACGGAGTTGACATCTGGGGCGCTGAGGCAGTCCTTGAATTCAAAAACGAATTTCCCGATGTGTCGCTTATCTGTGCCGTACCGTTTGAGGGACACGGCGACAAATTAAAGGGCGAGGAGCTTGAAGCTTACAAAAGAATAACGGATAACGCCCTGCGTGTAGATGTTCTGAAAGGGCGTATAACGTATCGTGAAATGGCAAGGGCATTTAATGAAAGAAATAAATATATGGTTGACAACTCCGATGCGCTGATCGCTGTATGCAATAAGGACTCATTGACTCCCGGCGGTACGGCAAATACCGTCAAAATGGCGCAAAAAAAAGGGATCGACATAATTTTCGTCAATCCCGAGGAAATATAAAAATTTCCGTACGTATCACACATCAAGCTTCATATCGCCCTGCTTTATCCAGCCTGCTTTTCTCATTCCCTCAGATACTCCGAGGCTTATAAGTGCGGGAAGAATAAAGTAGATAAGTGCAATTTTGATAAGCACCGTTTTTGTGTCCTCGCCTGCCGAGGTCATATCGGTAAATGAAAGTATCGGGCCTACAAGTCCCGCCGTACCCATTCCCGAGCCTGCAGGGGTATTTGTCATTTTGAAAAGCATCGTCGAAAGCGGACCGAGCACAGCACTTGCCACTATCGGCGGTATCCATATTCTCGGATTTTTCATAATATTGGGCATCTGCAGCATACTCGTGCCGACACCCTGCGCAAGCAGACCGCCGAGCTTGTTTTCACGGTAGCTTATCACCGCAAAGCCTATCATATTCGCACAGCAGCCGACCGTCGCCGCACCTGCTGCAATGCCCGAAAGACCGAGGATAACACCTATCGCCGCAGAGCTTATCGGAAGTGTTAAAAACATACCCATAAGCACGGATACGATAAGTCCCGTCAGAAGCGGCTGTGCTTCTGCACCGTACTCGACAAGACCGCCGAGCCAGCCGTTGAACTCTGCTATCGGTACGCCTGTCAAGAGTCCTACAACACCGCCCGATATAACGGAAACCAGAGGTGTCAAAATAATATCTATTTTCGTTTTTCCCGCAACAAGACTGCCAAGCTCAATGCAGAAGTAAGCGGCTATAAATGCATTCAACGGATCGCCCGCACCCGAAAGCGACACCGTCTGCATATCGGGAATTTTCGATGCAAAAGCACCGACAAATCCACAAGCGGAGGCGGAAAATATAACCAGCGGCTTTGCACCGAGCTTTACCGCAACACCGCATCCGATGCCCGCACCCGTTGCGACCTGTGCCACGGCGCCGACATTTGAAAGCATAGTACCGATTTGTCCCGGTATATATGCGCCGAGCTGTTTTAACATCGTGCCGACGATAAGCGTTGAAAAAAGTCCGAGAGCCATACCCGAAAGTCCGTCGATAAAAACTCTGGAAAGATATGATTTAAGAAGTCCCCAAGGGGTTTTTCGTGTTTTTTTAGCCATTTTTTACTCCAAAACCGTATTACAATTTGTGACAATATAATATACCAAATTTTATAAAATGTCAATATTATATTGCGAGGGCGTTTAATTTTATTTCATTCAACGTGGTGTTGTAGGGGACGGCACCCAGTAGTTCGTGGTTCGCCACGAACTACACGTCCCGTTTAAACCCATTTTTGTAACACCTCATCCACCACTATCAAGGTGTATCGGAACGATACACCGGTAGTTGACAAGGTCAACTGCAAGTCCCGTCGTTCTCCTGTCGAAACGCTTTGCGTATCGACTTGGAGAAGGCGTTTAATCTTATTCCATTCAACGTGATGCTGTAGTTTCAAACCCATTTCCGTTCATTAAACAGAAAGACCGTTTAAAAAATATTAATAAAACATTCCATTTAATTCACAAATAACGTACTGTTAGTATATTGAACGATGTGTAGTTATGCTATATAATAGTTAGAAATCCAACAAGAATAAGGGGGTTTTTTATTTGTGTTGCCGTCATATAGGAAAAGAACTCGGTAATTTGACGAACAGAATAAGAAGATATATAGATAACGAAACCGCAAAGTACGGAATGACGCATACTCAGGCGATGATAATCAGATTTTTGAAAAACAATTCGGATAGGGCAATATTTCAGCGTGACATCGAAAAGGAATTCGACATCCGCCGTTCGTCCGTCACGAGTGTTTTACAGCTGATGGAGAAAAACGGCTTTATAATACGCACCTCGGAAGAAAGCGATGCAAGACTGAAGCAGATACATCTGACCGATGGGGGCATTGCGGCATCCCAAAAAACACGCGGAATACTTCGGAATATGGACGAAAGGCTCACCTCGTGCATAACACCCGAAGAAAAAGACCTGCTTTTTGATATACTCAGCAGGCTTGATGGGTGCATTTCGGAGCTTGAAAACGAAAAAACGGAGGAGAAGGCATGATAAAAAAGCTTGCAAGACTTGCCCGATATATCGGGGAATTTAAAAAATCAACAATGATCACACCGCTTCTTATGGTCGGCGAGGTCGCCCTTGAAATATCGATACCGTATCTTATGGCGTCGATAATCGACGACGGCGTTGAAAAAAGTGACATCAGGCACATTGTGCTGACAGGTATACTGATGATCGTTATGGCGCTTTTCTCGCTTTTGTTCGGTGCGGCGGCGGCGCTCACGGCTTCCAAAGCATCTGCGGGCTTTGCGAAAAATCTGCGTTTTGCAATTTTCTCAAAGGTGCAGAACTTCTCCTTTGCAAATACCGACAAATTCGCAACGTCGGGACTTGTAACGAGAATGACGACCGACGTCAACAACGTACAGATGGCGTTCCAGATGCTCATAAGAATATGCGTACGTGCGCCCTTGATGCTGATAATGGCTCTCTTTATGGCATTCCGCATAAACAGTCAGCTTTCCTTGATGTACATCGGTGCAATACTGTTTTTGGGTCCCGTGCTTCTTATAATTGCAAAAAAGGCATTTCCGAGATTCGACTACGTTTTCCACAAATACGACAAGCTCAACGAAAGCGTGCAGGAAAACCTCACGGGCGTGCGTGTTGTAAAATCATTTGTAAGAGAAGAACACGAAACGAAGAAATTCCACAAGGCGTCCGACTTTATATACAAGGGCTTTGTAAACGCCGAAAAGGTCGTCGTTATGAACGGCCCGTTTATGAATCTGACGATGAACACTTGTATGATACTCATCTGCTGGATAGGCGCTCACATCATTGTCGGCACGAACGGCACGGAGATGTCAACGGGTGACCTTACGAGCTTCCTTTCTTATACGGTAAACGTTCTTATGAACCTTATGATGATCTCAATGGTATTCGTTATGATGACGATATCAAAATCGTCTGCGGAGCGTATTATGGAGGTGCTCGACGAGGAGCTTGACATAACGGATCCCGTATCTCCCGTAACAGAAGTCAAAAACGGTGAGATAATTTTCGATGACGTTTGCTTCTCATATTCAAAAAACAAAGATAACCTCAATCTTGAGCATATAAACCTGAATATTCCCTCCGGCTCTACCGTCGGTATCATAGGCGGTACGGGAAGCGGTAAAACGTCGCTTGTACAGCTGATTCCGAGACTTTACGATGTAACCTCGGGTAAAATTTCCGTCGGCGGTGTTGACGTACGTGACTACAGCATAAAGTCACTTCGTGACTCTGTTTCGATGGTGCTTCAGAAGAACGTTCTTTTCTCGGGAACTATCAAGGAAAATCTCCGTTGGGGCAACAGCGATGCGACCGACGAGGAAATGATAGAGGCTTGCAAGTCGGCTCAGGCACACGATTTTATTATGTCCTTCCCCGACGGCTACGATACGCTTATCGACCGTGGCGGAACGAACGTGTCGGGCGGTCAGAAGCAACGACTTTGTATTGCACGTGCGCTTTTGAAAAAGCCCCGTGTGCTTATTCTTGACGACTCAACGAGCGCTGTTGACACGGCAACAGATGCGAAAATAAGAGATGCTTTTGCAAAATACATTCCCGACGTGACAAAAATAATAATCGCACAGCGTATTTCCTCCGTAGCCTCTGCCGATATGATAATCGTGCTTGACGAGGGCAAGATAAACGGTGTCGGCACACACGAAAAATTGCTTGAAAACAACGCTATTTACCGTGAAGTTTACGAATCTCAGATAAAGGGGGCTGATTTCGATGAATAAGATGAAAAACGGAACACCTCCCAAGGGTATGCCGGGAAACGGTATGCAATTCAAAAGACAGAACCCCATCCCGACTCTGATGCGTGTTTTGCGCTTCGTTATCAAGGATTACCCCTTTTCGTGCCTTATCGTTTTCATCTGCCTTATCGCAAGTGCGGTGACGACGGCATACGGCACGATGTTCTTCAAAACACTTATTGCAGATTTTATTGAGCCTATGCTCAAAACACCCGAAACAGCGCCGTCGTATACGGACCTTGCGCTGGCGCTTTCAACGGTTGCCGCAGCGTACGGCATCGGGGTTTTGTCCGTATTCGGTTCAAACAGACTTATGGTAAACATTTGTCAAGGCACGCTTAAAAATATACGTGACAGACTGTTTGAGCATATGCAGAAGCTCCCCATAAGATATTTTGACAAGACCTCCCACGGCGATATAATGAGTGTTTATACAAACGACACGGATACGCTCCGTCAGCTCATAAGCCAGAGCGTGCCGAATATGATATCGTCTGTTGCGACAGTTATTTCATCTGTCGTTTCTATGCTCATTCTTTCACCGCTTTTGACGCTGATTGCGCTTCTGGTCGTGCTCGGCGCTATTACCGTCACGAAAATACTCGGCGGAAAAAGTGCAATGTTCTTCCGTGCAACACAGAAAAATCTCGGTGCTGTCAACGGCTACATCGAGGAAATGGCTGACGGTCAGAAGGTCGTTAAGGTCTTCAACCACGAGGAAGATTCGATTGAAACGTTCAGACGTCTTAACGACGAGCTGTACAAGACCACGAAAAACGCCAACGGCTTTGCAAACATCGTAATGCCAATTATGGGTAACCTCGGTTATCTCAACTACGTGCTTGTTGCCATCATCGGCGGTGTTATGGCAATAAACGGCTTCGGCGGTTTTAACGTATCGTCACTCGTTCCGTTCTTGCAGTTCACAAGAACGTTCAATATGCCCATATCGCAGATATCACAGCAGATAAACTCAATAATTATGGCTATGGCGGGTGCTGAGCGTATATTTGCCCTGCTTGACGAGCCTGTTGAAAGCGACGAGGGCTACGTAACGCTCGTTAACTGCAAGGAAGAAAACGGTGTCATCGTTGAAACAAATGAGCGTACGGGCAAATGGGCTTGGCGCCATCCGCATCAGGCTGACGGCACGGTAACTTACACACCCTTGCAGGGTGACGTCGTATTTGACGGAGTCGACTTCGGATATACAGACGAAAAAATGGTGCTTCACGATATCAAGCTCTACGCACGTCCCGGTCAGAAGGTCGCATTCGTCGGCGCAACGGGTGCAGGTAAAACGACGATAACGAATCTTATCAACAGATTTTACGACATTCAGGACGGTAAAATAAGATACGACGGCATCAATATCAACAAGATAAAGAAAGCGGACCTCCGCCGTTCTCTCGGCGTGGTGCTTCAGGAAACACATCTGTTCACGGGTACGGTTGCAGATAACATCCGTTACGGCAGACTTGATGCAACGGACGAGGAAATAGTTGCGGCGGCAAAGCTTGTAAATGCCGATTACTTCATCAGCCATCTGCCGCAGGGATATAACACGATGCTGACGGCAGACGGCGCAAGCCTTTCGCAGGGACAAAGACAGCTTATCGCAATTGTCCGTGCGGCGGTTGCAGACCCGCCCGTTCTGATTCTTGACGAGGCAACGTCGAGCATCGACACAAGAACCGAAGCGATAGTTGCCGCAGGTATGGACAGTCTTATGAAGGGCAGAACGGTATTCGTTATCGCCCACAGACTTTCCACCGTTCAGAACTCCGACGTTATTATGGTTCTTGACAAGGGCAGAATTATCGAGCGAGGCACGCACGACGACCTTGTGGCACAGGGCGGAACGTATTACACTCTGTATAACGGCGGTAAAAAATAATAAATCAAAAATTATATGCCTTGAATCACCATCCCCGTCTTTTCTGACGGGGATGATCTCATCTTTGCGTTTTCATATTGAATTGAATGAACAAAAATGGGATTTTTACCGTTTATCCGTAGGGGAGGATATTATCCTCCCGCATTAAATGAACGGCAATGGGTTTGTAACGGGCGATTCGTGAATCGCCCCTACAACACCACATCCGAATCGAATTAACAAAAATGAGGATTTCCCCATCTTCCGTCTGTCGGAATCAAATGAACAAACAATTATTACAAAAAAATTAATCGTACGATAAATATTTTAAAAAAATATTGATTTATTATTTTATTTAGTGTATAATACGTACGTTAAGTATATTATTTTTAAGGAGAACAAAAAAATGGCACTTGTTACAACAAAGGACATGTTCAAAAAAGCTTACGACGGCGGTTACGCTATCGGTGCTTTCAACATCAACAACATGGAAATAATCCAGGCTGTTACAGAAGCGTGTGCGGAGGAAAAATCCCCCGTTATCCTTCAGGTTTCCTCCAGCGCAATGAAGTACGCAGGTAAGGAATACCTTATGGGAATGGTAAATGCCGCAATGGAAACAACAGGCATTGACCTCGCCCTTCACCTTGACCACGGCGCAAGCTTTGAAGCTTGTAAGGAATGCATCGATGCAGGATTTTCATCCGTTATGATCGACGGCTCACACGCATCGTTTGAAGAAAACATCGCTCTTACAAAGAAGGTCGTTGAGTATGCTCACGACAAGGGCGTTGTTGTTGAGGGTGAGCTTGGTAAGCTCGCAGGTATTGAGGACGAAGTAAACGTATCCGCTGAGGACGCTTCCTACACAAAGCCCTCTGAGGTTGAGGAATTCGTTTCAAGAACAGGCGTTGACAGCCTTGCTATCGCCATCGGTACAAGCCACGGCGCATTCAAGTTCACAGGCGAAGCAAAGCTCAGATTCGACATTCTCGAAGAGATCACAAAGATAATGCCCGGTTACCCGATCGTTCTTCACGGTGCATCCAGCATTGACGAGGAGCTCGTTGCCAAGATCAACGCTTGCGGCGGTTCTATGGGCGGTGCTAAGGGTATTCCCGAGGAAATGCTCCGCCGTGCGGCAGCATCCGCTGTTTGTAAGATCAATATGGACTCCGACCTCCGTATCGCTATGACGGCAGGTATCCGTGAAATATTCACAAACAAGCCCGAAGTATTCGACCCCAGAAACTACCTCGGCAACGCTCGCAAGATAATCAAGGAAGTTGTACGTCACAAGCTCGTAAACGTTCTCGGTTCAAACGGCAAGGCGTAATTAATGAAAGAAACAGCAAAATTTACAGTCAGCGTGCACGATGAGGATGCCTTCGGTAATATGAGGGCATCCGCCGTGCTGCGGCATATGCAGGAATGTGCAAACCTGCAGCTTCAGAAAATGACAGCCCCGAACGGACGAAGAACCGCCAACGATATGGCTGAAAAAAACAGAGGATTTATCCTTTGCAAATTCAATATGAACGTTAACCGCCCCCTCCACGCTTACGACGAGCTTACAGTCGAAAGCTGGATATCAAAGGAGCGAGGCGTTGTCAGCGAAAGGCTTTACAAGGTCTTTTGCAAAAATGAGCTTATTGCCGAGGGCGCATCAGCCTGGGCGATAATTGAGGACGGATGTAAGATACTGCGTGTGTCGGAATATGAGGACTTATCTGTTCGTGATGACGACACCTGCTCGGTAGAAGTGCCCCGACACTTGCGCATACCGTGTCCTGAAAAGCTTGAATTTGTCGGAGAAAAAACGGTGCTTTATTCCGACATTGACTTAAACGGTCACATAAACAATACAAATTATCCCGATATGCTTGCGTCCTTCATCCCCGAAATGCATTACGAAAGATTTTCGCACGATAAGGGCAGATACATTTCAAATATCAACATCAGCTTTGTTGCCGATGCTCCGCTTGGCGACACGGTCAAAATTTATTCTTACAAGGAAGACGGAGTATATTATTTCCGCACCGTCAGAGGTGACGGAAAAACAAACATTGAGTCGCATATAACGCTTGCACAAGCATAAAAATAAATCAAACGTAAAGAAAGGAAAGGTACACCGGTGAAAAATAAGTTTTTGGCAGCGGTCTTGATAATCATTCTCTTTATTCCGACGGTATTGGCGTTTGTATCGTACAATCCTCCGTTTGACAAGCTGACCGATAACAGCTCCCTTATCGTTTCCGCCGAATTGGAAACACCGATGGGTGAAAAAATAGACATTACCGACAAGGAAACAATAAAAGCTTTGTCAGCACTTCTGAAGGGAGAACAGGTCGATGCCATTCCCGACGAGGCATTCAGATACAATTCATTCAAAACAACACTCAAGGGTGACGGAATAACAGAAGAATATTCGGTTTATATGAACGTCGAAAAGCTTGAGGACATTTATTTTTACAACAACGATGATAAAACGCCTTACCGTGCAAAGGCTGAGGACGGACGTAATTTTGCATCGCTTGCTCTGGCATCGTTTTTGTATACCTATGACATTCCCGTGCTTACCGTGGGTAACGGCACAGTTATAACTCCCTCTGTATTTTCGTGGAAATACCGCAACATCAAGGGAGATTACGTTGATTCGACAGTTCCCACAACGGATGAAATTGCAGACATCGGACGTGTTTCCGCAGGCGATCTCGGCATACTGTTTTCAAGAAAGCCGCAGGATACGGACGTTTACATAACGATGACGGAGGATGACGGCACGACCGCCACACGTCCGTTCAATGAGTTCTCGGGTGTATATCCCGACACCGAAACAGCATACACATTCAAAATAGACGTTCAATGGCGTGAAGAAGAGGGTTCAACGGGTGTCGGATCTGGAAGCTATACGTTCCGTGCGACTGTCAAGGCATCACCCTCGTTCAATATCTGGACAACGATGCTTGAGCATACAGGTCAGCCTTTCGTCGAAAAGGGCGGCTTGATCATCGTCGGCGGTGTCAACATCGATCCGTCGAAGGTGGAATTTTCCTCCTCGCCGTCTTTGGATGTAACACCGAAATTCTACACCGACGGCGACAGCTCCTACGCTGTTATCCCGACGACGTACAAGACACAAGCAGGTAAATACACCGTCACACTCAAGCACGGCGCTATTTCCTCAACGTACGACATAACGGTTGTTGACAAGGAATACAATACAAAGGAAATAGACGTAAAGAAGTCAACGCTTGAAAAATATATAACAGATGCAAACATCTCAGCGCTTAAAACGCTTATGGGCGAGATAATGGGCGGTGAATCATCATCAAAGTGGCTCGGTGAAAAGGAAATACTCTTCCCCACACGTGAGCAGTCGTATATCACAGGCTACGGAAATCCCATAAAGTTCAACGGTGAAGAATCCCCCTACGTTCACGCAGGTATAGAATCACGTCTTTACAAGGGCAGCTACGCCACGGCTATGGCATCGGGTAAGATCGCTTACGTCGGCGAAGATACGCTGTTCGGCGGATTTATCGTCGTTGACCACGGACTCGGTATAAGATCGTGGTACACAAGACTTGATATAACAGGCATCAACGTCGGTGACGAGGTTGAGCAGGGACAGAAGCTTGCACCCAACGACGGAAGCGGCTTCGGCGAAACAACAAAGCGTCTTTTCTCGGCAGTTTCTGTCGGCGACACGTTCGTTTCCCCCACGTGGCTTATCGAAAACGGCTTTGAATTACCCACATCATAAAGGAAAATCGAAGTGAAAAAACAAACTAAAAAAACAAACATTCTGTCAAGTGCGGTAAACCGTGCCAACACGGCACTCAGTGCGGTGGATTTCATCGCAGACTGCATACTTGAAGTAAATGACGATGTAACTGCTATAATGGAGCGTGACCCTGCGGCAACAAGCAAATCAGAGGTTCTGCTTCTGTATTCGGGACTTCACGCAGTTATGGCGCACCGTGTTGCGCACCGAATAAACAAAAAGCATCCGCTTGCCGCACGTGCGATAAGCCAGGCGGCAAAGTTTGCAACGGGTATCGAAATACACCCGGGTGCGACCATCGGCAAAGGGCTGTTTATCGACCACGGCTGCGGTGTCGTTATAGGCGAAACGGCAGAGATCGGCGACAACTGCACGATATATCAGGGCGTTACCCTCGGCGGTACGGGTAAGGACGTCGGAAAGCGTCACCCCACCCTCGGAAATAACGTAATGGTAGGTGCAGGGGCAAAGGTGCTCGGCCCGTTCAAGGTCGGCGACAACTCGAAAATAGCGGCAGGTGCCGTCGTGCTTCACGAGGTACCCGAAAACACCACCGCCGTCGGTATTCCGGCAAAGGCTGTGGCGAAGAAAGAGCCGAAGAACGAGGCGCAGGACCTCGACCAGATCCACATTCCCGACCCTGTTTCACAGGAAATAGCAAAGCTTACCGAAAGAATTGAGGAGCTTGAGAAAAAGCTCAAAGAACAAGAATAAAGAGGAAAAGACTATGAAACTTTTTAACACGATGACAGGTGAAAAGGCGGAGCTTGTGCCGATAGAAGAAGGCCATGTAAGAATGTACGCCTGCGGCCCTACCGTATATAACTTTTTCCACATCGGAAACGCACGTTGCTTCGTTGTTTTCGATATGCTCAGAAGATACCTCGAATACAGAGGCTATAAGGTAACGTTTGCTCAGAACTTCACAGACGTTGACGATAAGATCATCAAAAAGGCAAACGAAGAAGGCATAACATCGGCAGAGGTTGCCGAAAAGTATATAAAGGAATACTTCACGGATGCTGAGGGACTTGGTATCAAAAAGGCGACCATCCACCCCAAGGCAACTGAGAACATCGACAGCATCATCGACATCGTAAGCGTGCTTATCGAAAAGGGCTTCGCTTATGAATCGTGCGGTGACGTTTATTTCCAGCCCAAAAAGTTCAAGGACTACGGTAAGCTTTCGCACATGCCTATTGACGAGCTTGAGGCAGGCGCAAGAATAGACGTTTCCGACCAGAAGCGTGATCCGCTTGACTTCGCTCTCTGGAAAGCGGCAAAGCCCGGTGAGCCTGCATGGGACAGCCCCTGGGGCAAAGGACGTCCCGGCTGGCATATTGAATGCTCGGCAATGGTAAGAAAATACCTCGGTCAGCCTATCGACATTCACTGCGGCGGTAAGGACCTTGCGTTCCCCCACCACGAAAACGAGATCGCACAGTCCGAGGCGGCTTGCGGCTGTACGTTTGCAAACTTCTGGCTTCACAACGGATTTATCTCCGTTGACAACGAAAAAATGTCAAAATCCCTCGGTAACTTCTTTACGGTTCGTGACGTTGCCGAAAAATACGGTTACGACGTTATAAGATACTTCCTTTTGTCGGCTCACTACAGAAAGCCCGTCAACTACTCGGCAGAGGTGCTTGAAGCCTCCCTTTCCGCCCTTGACCGTATCCACAACTGTGAGGAAAGCCTTTCGTTCTACATAAAGAACGCAGAAAGCGGAACACTTGACGAATCCGTCAAGAAGACGGCTGATGAAAGACGTGCGCAGTTCATCACGGCGATGGACGACGACCTCAATACCGCTGACGGTATTGCCGCTGTGTTTGAGCTTGTAAAGGACTGTAACCTCCTTGTAAACGGCAAGACTCCTATTATGAGCCTTGAAAGTGCAGAATACCTCTACGGTGTGCTTCGTGAGCTTACAACGCTTCTCGGCATCGAGAAAAAGGAAAGTGCTGACGATGACTCCGAAATACTTGCAAAGATAGCTGAAAGAGCAGAAGCGAAAAAGGCGAAGAACTACGCCCTCGCTGACAGCATAAGAAAAGAGCTTGCGGATAAGGGCATCATTCTTGAAGATACTCCCGCAGGTACGAAATATAAGAGAGTTTAAAATGGGTAAAGGTAATTTTCCCTTTAAGCTTCCGCTTGTGCTTGACGGCGCAACGGGCACGGAGCTTATAAAAAGAGGACTGCCCGCAGGTGAAAACGTGCAGATGTGGGTGCTTGACCATCCCGAAGCGGTGCAGGAAATACAAAAAGATTATTACAGCGCAGGGTCTGACGCCGTGTACGCTTGTACATTCGGCGCAACGCCCCGCATACTTGAGGAAAACGGCGTGCTGCTGTCAGCACGTGAGGTTTGTATGCTGACGGCTAAAATAAGCCGTGAAAGTGCAGGCGAGCGTCTTCTCGGCGCATCTGTTGCACCGTCGGGCGCAATGTTCTACCCGATGGGCGACGACACGTTTGATTTTGCCGTTGAGGAATATAAGCAAGCCGTAATGGGCGCTGAACATTTCGTTGACTTTTTCACGGCTGAAACGTGCATTTCCACCCTTGAAGCAAAGGCGGCGGTGACGGCTGTAAAGGCTGTTTCCGACAAGCCCGTATTCGTAACGCTCACCGTTGACAAAAACGGAAAAACGCTGTGCGGTGACGAGGTGTTACCCTCGCTTATCACACTTGCAGACTGCGGTATTTCAGCCTTCGGTCTTAACTGCTCATTCGGGCCCGATCTTATAATCGACATTTTGAAAAAGGTGTCACCGTACGCTGCAGCGATGGGAATTGAGCTTATCGCAAAGCCCAACGCAGGACTTCCGAAGGATGACGGCGGATTTGATTTGACGGTGGATGAGTTTGCCTCCTTTATCCCCGAAGCACTCAAAAACGGCATAGGAATTCTCGGCGGCTGCTGCGGTACAAATAAGGAATATATTAAAAAAATAAAGGAGTGTACCGAAAGTACACCTCTTACATACCCCGAAGCGCTTGATTTTGACTTTGAAAATACCGTGTCGAATACACGTAAATTTGCAGTAGTTAACGAAAACGATATGCCCGAGCCTATCTGTGTTTCCGACTATCTTTACGAGGACGTTGAAGCGCAGGCGGAAAAATACGGCTACGGCTTTGTAAGACTTTCCAAGGGCGAATGTGACCTTTTGAACGAACAGCTTGCATATATACAAGCGCCCCTCGTTCTTTGCGGTGACCGTGAGGAATACGAAAAATTTGCATATTCGTATGCGGGAAAAACACTATATAAGGAGATATAAAATGAAAAAAATAGCAATTTTACTTCTTTTGGCAGCCACACTTTTGAATACAGCCGCTTGCAAAGGCGGTGACGATGTGACAACGGCTGATGAAAAAAAGCCCGAAGTAACAGATACAGCAAAGGTTACAGATGAGAGCACGGATGCTGTGACAGACGAACAAACAGACGCCGAAACAAATACCGTTACAGATGAAGTAACGGATGAAGTAACAGATGCTGTTACAGAGGAAGAAAAGGAGCTTACCCTCGGCAACATAGACGGTAATACATACAAGAGTGATTTTATCGACATCGGCTGTACACTCGGTGACGGCTGGGTGTTCTACAATGATGAACAGATAGCGCAGATAAACGGCATCACACAGTCTTACCTCGATAAAGAGTACCTTGAACAGGTGAAAAACGCAAAGGTTTTCTACGATATGTATGCGGTGAATCAGGAAACCTCCTCAACGATAAACATTACACTTGAAAAAGGCACAAAGCTTGCGGTTCTTTTAACTGATATTGATAAGGTGCTGACAAACAGTACAGTTTCAATAGAATCATCTTTTGCCAATATGGGCGGTAAGAATTTCAAGTATGAGCTTTGTGACGTTAAAATCGGCGATGAAACATTCAAGGGAATGGATATTTATGTCGAAATAAACGACGTACCGATTTACGAAACGATGTTATGCATAAAGTGCGGAGAATATCTTGCGTACGTCTGTGTGGGAACATACTTTGAAGACACTACCGGCGATATACTCGAAACATTTTTCATCGTTGACTGAGAAAATTTAATATGAGTACAGAACTTGAATTTCAGGGGATAATTCCCATCGATAAGCCGTGCGGAATGACCTCGCACGACGTCGTATTTAAAATGCGCAAGCTGTACGGTACAAAGAAAACAGGACACACCGGTACGCTCGATCCTATGGCGACCGGTGTGCTTGTCGTACTGATAGGCAGGGCGGCAAAGGCGGCGGAATACCTTACTTACGACAGCAAAACGTATAAAACGACTCTCCGCCTCGGCATCACGACCGATACCGAGGACACAAGCGGTACTGTTTTATCAACGTCAGAGAATATTCTGGATAAAGACGAGGTCTTTCGTGTAATTTCGTCCTTTGTGGGTGATATAATGCAGACACCGCCGATGTATTCAGCACTTAAGGTCGGCGGCGAAAAGCTCGTTGATTTGGCACGCCGTGGTATTGAAATCGAGCGTGAGAGCCGACAGGTGCATATCGACAGCATTAAGGCTGAATACATTTCAGATAGTGAATATTCGCTTGAGGTCACCTGCTCAAAGGGTACGTATATCAGAACGCTTTGCGCAGATATCGGCAAAAAGCTCGGTTGCGGGGGTGTTATGTCCTCACTCCGTCGCACGGTGTGCGGTGAGTTTTCACTTGACAAAGCCTACACGCTTGAAAGCCTTGAAGAAATGACACTTGAACAAAGGCTGTCACTCCTTTACCCGACAGAGGATGTTTTTGCCTCATACCCCGTCTGCAAGCTTGACGGCTTTATGTTGAAATTATGCCGTGACGGTGCGGAAATTTATCAGAGCAAAATCAAAACGAGCTTCCCCGACGGAAGCTATGTGCGCCTTTACGATTCCGACGGATTTTTTGCCCTCGGCAAGGTGTCAGAGTTTGAAAAAGGAAGTGCAATAAAGCCCGTTAAGGTGTTCAGATTGAAATAAGATTTTGTTGTACTTATTTCAACTTTACGAATTAGATTTCCGTAGGAAATCTGCGCCCTATGCCTGCGGGCAGTCCTACGGACTGTGGGGGGCGCAGGCGGGCGCTTAATAATGTAATTAATTTAAACAGGTATATATGGAATTATTAAAACAATTTATAAAATGCGACGGTGAGTACAAGGCTCTGCTTGAAAGCCGACGCATAATGCCCAAAAACCGCCCCAAGCCCGTGCTTGTCAGCGGACTTTGTGCCGGTGCTGTCGTGCCGTTTTTGTCGTCGCTGTGCGATGACCTTGAAAAATGCCCGAAGCTGATATTACAAAGTGACGAAAAAGAATGCCTGCGTATGTATAACAGACTGTCATCCGCAGGCCTTTGCTGCGCCGTTTATCCCATGCGTGATTTTATGCTTCACAACATAACCTCCTCGCACGAATACGAGCAGAGCCGTCTTTCCACCCTCGCAGGCATCGTCAAGGGTACGCTTGACTACGTCATTGCAACACCCGATGCGGCTTGTCAGCTCACAGTTCCCGAGGAGATATTCCGAGGCAACGCAAGAACGTATAAGATAGGCGACACGCTTTCGCTTTATGAGTTTGCGGAATACCTCATTTTCTGCGGTTACACACGTGTCGAAAGCGTTGACAACATTGCGCAGTTCTCTATCCGAGGCGGTATTTGCGACGTTTTTGTGCCGGGGGATGATTACCCGTACCGTATGGAGCTTTTCGGCGACGAAATAGATTCAATAGGCATATTTGACATAATCTCGCAAAGACGAGTTGAAAACAAAGACGAATTTTCCGTCTTTCCCGCAAGGGAAATAATTATGTCGGATGAAGCCGTTTACGCTGTAATAAATGCTGCCTCTGCACAGCTTAAAAAGACAAAAAAGGAAAGCGCAAAAAAGGCGCTTGAAGCTGAGCTTGATGCTATCGACAACGCTTCGGAGCTTCTTTTTGCCGACAAATATATAAACGTAATATATGAAAAACCGTCAACGCTGTTTGACTATTTCAAGCGTGACGGCGCATACTGCCCCATATTCGTCGATACACCGACGAATGTGTATGCAAGAATGCAGTCAAGCGCCAAGCTTGAGGAGCAGACCGTCTGCGACATCGTGGAAAGCGAGGAGCTTTCGGCAAAATATGCACGATTTTCAATTTCTCCCGATGATATGCTTGAAATAATAAATAATTCAGCATCGATCACACTTGACTTTTTCGCAACGTCATCGGGTAAATTTTACGAAAGCTATATTTTCAAGTCGAAAAATCAGATGACGTACGCAAATATGCAGGAAATGCTGTGCGAGGACGTTAAAAACTACGTGAGATTTAAATATTCCGTGATTTTGCTTTGTGAAAACGAGGCGGTGGGCAAAAGCTATTCAGAGCTGCTTGAAAATGCGGGAGTTGATGCGCCCGTGTGTGAATACACACAGTTCGACCGTGACAGATCAGAGCTTTACGGAAAAGCCGTAATTTTGTACGGGCAGAACCGCACGGGCTTTATTATGGAAACGAGCCGTGTGGCGTGCATTTCCCTTTATATTGCACAAAGTGCGTATTCAAGGCTTGTCACAAAGGCATCACGCAAGGGTAAAAAAATCGATGCAAAGGAAAAGATAATGTCGTATGCCGATCTGCAAGTCGGCGATTACGTTGTACACGATGTCCACGGCATCGGACTTTATGAGGGAATGAAGAACCTCACGAGCTACGAGGGTATCTCCCGTGACTTTTTGCAGATAAAATATGACGGCGGTTCTGTTTTGTACGTGCCGTGCGACAGACTTGACGTTTTGAGTAAATATATCGGTCAAAGACAGTCTGACGGCACGGTGAAGCTCAATAAAATGGGCGGTGCTGAATGGGGACGTGCAAAAAACAAGGTCAAAGCCGCAGTCAAGGAAATGGCAAAGGAGCTTATCGACCTTTACGCAAAGCGTATGCGATTGCAGGGCCACGCATTTGCCAAGGATGATGATCTACAAAGGCAGTTTGAAGCATCGTTTGAGTTTGAGGAAACGGAAGGACAGCTTGCAGCCGCCGCTGACATCAAGCGTGATATGGAAGATCCTCACCCTATGGACAGACTTCTTTGCGGTGACGTCGGCTTCGGCAAGACGGAGGTTGCGCTCCGTGCGGCATTCAAGGCGGCAAGCGAGGGCAAGCAGGTTGCAATACTTGTGCCAACGACTATCCTTGCGGTACAGCATTATCAGACGGTGTGCGCAAGAATGAGAGGCTATGCACTGAATATCGAGGTCATTTCAAGATTCAAGACACCGAAGGAAACGGCGAATATCCTGCGTCGACTGAAGCGAGGAGATGTCGACATTATAATCGGCACGCACAGGCTTATTTCAAAGGACGTTGAGTTCCGTGATTTAGGTCTTATCATAATTGACGAGGAACAGCGCTTCGGCGTTGCGCATAAAGAAAAGCTGAAAATGATATCAGGAAATGCCGACGTGCTGACACTGACGGCAACGCCGATACCGAGAACGCTGAATATGGCTCTCGGCGGTATCAGGGATATGAGCGTGCTTGACGAGCCACCCGTTGACCGTATGCCGCCGCAAACTTACGTTATGCAGTATGACGAGGCGGTTATTGAGGAAGCGATAAGACGTGAATTGCGCCGAGGCGGTCAGGTGTTCTATCTTCACAACAACGTCGAAACGATAGACAGAACGGCTTACCGTGTGTCGCAGATGGCACCCGATGCGCAGATAGCGATAGCGCACGGCAAAATGGACAAAGAGGAGCTTTCCGACATCTGGCACAGCGTTATCGAGGGAAATATCGATATTCTCGTTTGCACGACTATCATCGAAACGGGTGTTGACGTTCCGAATGCGAACACGCTTATTATTGAAAATGCTGATAAGATGGGGCTTTCACAGCTCCACCAGATAAGAGGACGTATCGGACGTTCGTCCCGACGTGCGTATGCGTATCTGACGTATAAGCCGAATTCGATGCTTTCTGAGATAGCCGCAAGACGTCTGGGAGCGATAAGAGAGTATACCGAATTCGGTTCGGGATTTAAAATAGCTTTGCGTGACCTTGAAATAAGGGGTGCGGGCAATCTTCTCGGCGCACAACAGCACGGACACATTGAATCTGTCGGATACGATATGTATATAAAGCTTCTTAACGATGCCGTTATTGAGGAAACGGGCGGACAGGTCAAGCAGAAAAAGACGGAATGTACGGTCGATGTGCAGTATTCGGCATTTATTCCCGAAAAGTATATCAAAAGCGGTCAGACGAGAATCGAGATATACAAAAAAATATCGCACATTCAAAGTGCGGCTGACCTTGACGACGTGGCAGATGAGCTTCTTGACCGATTCGGAGATCTTCCGCCGAGCGTTGAAAACCTGCTTGATATATCGTATATCAGGGCTCTCGGTGAAAACCTCGGTGCTGTGCGTATTGACCAGAAGGGTGACCGCATCGTTATCACACCCGATATGACCGATTTCGGAAAATGGGTTGATATAGTGTCAAAATACTCTGACCGAATGGTTATATCCCCCGGCAAAACGCCGACGGTAGTCTATAAAATAAAAAAAGGCGACAAGCCGCTTTCGTATTTGAAAAAGGTGCTTGCCGTAAATTGAATATTTGTACGGCGGGAAATATCCCGCCGTATTTTTACGCAAATAAAAGCGGGTGTCTTTTTTTTTGGGGGGCGGCACGTTTCGCTTTTTGCGAAACCGACGGTGCGCCCTTGAATGTGAATTTTGAAAATCAGTTATCACGCACCGAGTAAATTCACGCATAGCGTGAATTGTGCCGCCCCCACGGTAAAACGAGCAAAAATGGGTTCGAACCTCATCCACCGCAAGCAAGGTGTATCGGGACGATACACCGGTAGTTGACTTTGTCAACTACAAGTCCCACCGTTCTCCTGTCGAAACGCTTTGCGTATCGACTTGGAGAAGGCATAACACCACCACGAATTAAACGCCGTTTTTGTAGGGGCGAGCATTGCTCGTCCGATGAAACGAACCAAAATGGGTTTGAAGCGGGCGACCAAAGTAGTTCGCTGTACAGCGAACTACACGCCCCTACGGTATCATGCCCAAATTAAATATTTACCCGATTAATCGAACCTTGTAGGGGAGGATATTATGTCAAGGGCAACATCATTTACAATTTGTGAAGACACATGGTTTACAACTTTCCGACCAATAATTTTGAAGCGAAAGCGAAGCTGTAGTGAAAAATTATTGG
>JAFXFN010000007.1 GCA_017520505.1 Clostridia bacterium | reverse complement strand
GTTAGCAATCCGAATACTAATTAACAAAAAAGACTACATCCATCTTACGCAATTAAAGAAACTGGTTGGATTCTCTGATAGTATTATTGACAACAAAAATGGAATGGCCATTTTAAGGGAGGTACTAACCGAAACTAATTATGAAAGTATGCTTCCCGCCTTAGAGACGTTAGAAAAAGAAGTGTTGAATTTCGGTGCCGCATTAACCTGTCTGGAAAACATTTTATCATCATTTGATAATGATGATGAGCGTTATCTTGTTTCTATGGATATCCAGCAGTGGCGTAATCATTGGAGTAAGTATTGCATGCTTGTTCCTAAAGAAAATCGCACATTAACTTCTTTTAGAAATCAGATTTCTTTGGGAAAAACAAAAGAAATTGAGGATAATAATGGCATTGCTCTTTTGACAGCACATATGTCCGAAGGATTGCAGTTTGATGCGGTTTTTATTATTGGACTGAGTGAAGGAACCTTCCCGGACTATAGAGCAATAAGGGCTGACGACTCTCAACTATCTCAAGAGATGAATAATATGTATGTTGCAGTGACAAGAGCTAAGCGGTTATGCTATATGACATATCCTGCAAAAAAACGTATGCCTTGGGGAGATATAAAGAATCAATCTCCTTCTAGGTATATCAAGGATATTGTTATAGAGTAACTTTTTCAAAAGGACGGTGACCTAATCGGTTACCGTCCTTTTAACATATTAGTTTTAATAGATTTTCGTTATGAAAAAATCCTCGTCGGGAACGAAAGCTCCTTCCAGCTCGTGAAAACCGTAGAGTTCTTTGCCATTGGCTGTTCTTGAGTTGTCAGTCGTTATATCTACATTCCACCAAGCTCCATCATAGTAAACGCGGTTCCAAGTGTGCCGATCTACGTTATTCTTACGGGATATTCCGTCAACAGCGTAGCAAGGGATATTTTGACTTCGGCAAAATGCGGCGAACAGATGGGAAAAGTCAAAGCAAATACCTTGCTTGGTTTGCAGCGTCTTGCGAACATCAAAGTATTGGAAGAGTGGATAGCAGTCGTAGTCGTACTCAAAGTTAGATACGATCCAATCATAAAATGCTCGCACCTTTTCTTCGTCGGTTTCACAACCGGCACAAATTTCGTCAGCAAGTTCTTCCGTTTGTGTGTCCCACAGGGTATCTCTGCCGTTGGAAAGATACGGAGCTTCCGGTTTGTAGACGAAATCATATGAGAAGAACAGAAGTACTGCAATAAATGCTGTTAGTACCAAAACACAAATTTTCGTCAGCAGTTTATCCTTGCCGGAACTGTTGTCGACAATGCCAAAGTACATCATTTCGATAGCTGTTCCCACAAACGTCAGCATCGGCAGTAGTCTGCGGCAGGAAAGAGCGCTAACAATACTCATTACCATGATGAAAAATAGAACAATCAGCACAACCGCCCGCATAGGCGTTGACCGTATTTTCAGGACGAAAAACAAGGTCGGCAATGCTGACAGCAAATAGAGCGTCACCAGCATCGGCGAAAGAACAAAAAAGTCTTTCAGATATATGCCCAACAGCAGATTGTATGCTGCCAAGACGAAAAAGAAAACAAGGCCGGATTTCGACTGCAATGTGATTGCAAATAATTTGGATCTCTTCACGATAAGTCCTCAATTCATTTGTAAATTCACATTGCAACAGATCGTTTCCCAAATCTAAAACATTTAATTTTGATGATTTTTGCCCTTGATTTTGCCCTTATTATCTCTCGGAACAAGGGTAAAACGGTGTAACACCGTATAGTGGGATGAAATGAGTTGTTTGCGGAAAAACCTTTATTTAAGGCGGTTTTAGAGCATTTTATGGTACTTTATGAACAGACAATAATATCTTAAAAAATCATGCTATTCAAATTCCAATTTATCGAACAGAATAAAACTAACCCCGACAGATCTTTTGACGATCTGCCGGGGATTATTATTTGTTTGCTGCGGATGAAATAAGACAAACTGATTTGTAATTTCTCCGATATGAACATCACCCATTCGATGCAGGTGCTTTGTAACTCAAATATATCAGGCTTTTTCGTAACGCTCGATTATTTCCTGAAGCTCAGCTGTTGCACCCTTTATACGGCGCTTTACAAGCGATGCGTAGTTGGTGCTGCTGTTTTCGATAAGCGATTCAAAAGCGTTGTGAAGCGATATGTCGGGATTGAACAGACCGAAATCGTAGATACGGGATTCACGGCAAAGCTCTATCATTTCGTATGAGCCTTCATCACGTGTGCCCTTACCGCCAAGCACGTCTTCATAATATGAGGGGCTGAGCGTGTAGTAAGATTCCCAGCAAAGTGATTCCGTAACGGTTGCAATGCGCTGTATCTCCTCTGATGTGTGATTGAATGCAGGGAGTGACATTACCATTATGCACGGGTCGTTCGTTGTGTAATAGCTTTTCTGATCGGCAGAATACTTGGGATAGGGAACGATACCGTAATCCTGCTCCATCTCTCTGAAGTAGTTGAGATATCCTGCGATCTCCGCGAGGAACAATACTCTTCCTTCACGGAATACGTCAGCTATACTGAAATCATCACCTGTTCTGTGAAAAAGCGTGTTATTGCCTTCGTGAAGCAGCTTTACTGCCTTTGACTGCAATTTTACTATATTCTCGTTATCGTCGATAACAAGCTCGGGATAGTTTGCGGAGTTTTTATCGCAAACCGTCATGCCTGCACCGTAGAAGAAGTTACGTGCCGAGCCCGAGTGTGCGGCAAAGCCGTATATGTCGTTGCTGTCCCAGATACCGTCGCCGTTATCTGTTGAAACGCCTTCAAGCATTGCTGCAAAGTTGTCAAATGTCCAGGTGTTGTCCTTTACCATATCGTAAGGATCTTTAAGGCCGTATCTTGTGATAAGCTCTTTATTATACATCATTACCCAAGTACAGTGCATATCCATAGTAAGCATGTGGTTGACCGTGGAATAAAGCGTTGTACCTATAGACATACCGTTGTTGTAGTTCTGGTCATACCAGGGGGCATCGAGGTTGAGAAGCTCAACGTCATAGAGATTATAAAGAAGATTATCCGTTGCCGCACTTGCCGTGTTGTATGTATTCATATAGATCATATCGAAGCTCTTGTCATTTGATGATACACTGTTCTTTACAACTGTGTATATATCCTCCTTGAGCTGTGTCACGATCTTTATACCGTACATATCCTCAACAGCCTTGTAACGGGCATATTTGGCGTGGTCAAGCACGTCGTCGGAATCCTCCTCGGGGCAAAGCATATCCTCGGCATTCCAACCGCTTCCGCCCTTACCGATTATCGTAAATGTATAATCGTCACCGAAATCGATGTCGGGAACATCAAGCTCCAGCCTTTCATCGGCAACACCCGAAACAGGACCGAGCGTTACGTCTTCGCTCTCTTTTTCATCCTTAGTACAGCCGAAAAAGGAAATGGGAAGTGCCATAAGTATGCAAAGAAATAAAGCTAAAAACTTTTTCATACTTTTTCCTTTCTGAATTGTTCGTTATATCTATTATAAACAATTTTAACATTACTGTCAAGCACAGTTATATAATTTACCGATATTTTCTTTAAAATTATAAAAAAAGCTGTTGATTTATATAAAATTCTATAGTATAATGATGCCATTATAATAGGAGTAGTATCGGATGAACGCATCAGAAAGACAAAAGAAAATAAGAAATTTTTGTATAATAGCGCATATTGACCACGGTAAATCAACTCTTGCCGACAGAATACTTGAGCATACGCAGACGGTTGCAAGCCGTGATATGACAGAGCAGCTGCTCGACAATATGGACATCGAAAAGGAAAGAGGAATTACCATAAAGGCACGTGCCGTCAAGCTTGAATATAAAGCGCCCGACGGCGAAACGTACACCCTCAATCTTATCGACACCCCCGGACACGTTGACTTTAACTATGAGGTGTCACGCTCGCTGAATGCCTGCGAGGGTGCGCTTCTCGTCGTAGACAGCACGCAGGGAATCGAGGCGCAGACGCTTGCAAATGCATATCTTGCCTCGGATAACAATCTTGAGATCGTTCCCGTTATCAACAAGATAGACCTGCCTGCGGCAAACGTTGAACGTGTAAGGACTGAAATCGAGGATATTATCGGTATTCCCGCTGACGAAGCACCTGCAATTTCTGCAAAGGCAGGCATCAATATTCCTGCTGTACTTGAAAGGATAGTCGATGCTATCCCTTGTCCTACAGGTGACGAAAACGCACCGCTTAAATGCCTTATATTTGACTCATATTACGATTCATACAGAGGTGTCGTTGTTTACATCCGTGTTATGGAAGGCTCTCTTAAAGCCGGACAGCGCATCAGAATGATGAACACGGGCGCTGAATTTGACGTTGTCGAAATAGGCACGATGGAGCCGTTCGGACTTAAAAAGACGGATATTTTACGTGCAGGCGACGTCGGATATATAACGGCAAGCATCAAAAACGTTTCCGACACACGTGTGGGTGATACCGTAACGCTTGCGGAAAATCCCACAAAAGAACCGCTTGAAGGCTTTAAGAAGTGTATGCCGATGGTTTATTCAGGCATATATCCCGCTGACGGCGCAAAATATCAGGACTTAAAGGATGCACTTGAAAAATTACAGCTCAACGATGCTTCCCTTACGTATGAGCCTGAAACCTCAGCCGCACTCGGCTTCGGCTTCCGTTGCGGATTTTTGGGGCTTCTGCATATGGAGATAATTCAGGAAAGACTTGAAAGAGAATTCAACCTTGACCTTATAACCACCGCCCCCAGCGTTATTTACAAAATTCAGAAGCGAACGGGTGAAACGGTGTTTATAGATAACCCCTTGAACTATCCGTCCCCTGATGAAATAGACATTCCGTATGAGCCTATGGTCAAGGGTAACATTATGACACCTGTTGACTACGTCGGCGGAATTATGGACCTTTGTCAGGACAGACGAGGTATTTTCTACGATATGAAATATCTTGACTCGACACGTGTTGAGCTTCATTACAGATTACCGCTTAACGAGATAGTTTATGACTTTTTCGATGCGCTCAAGAGCAGAAGCAAGGGCTACGCTTCTCTTGATTACGAGCTTGACGGATATGAGCCGAGTAAGCTTGTAAAGCTTGACGTGCTTCTCAACGGTGACGTTGTCGATGCGCTGTCGTTTATAGTCCATACAGACAAGGCGTACGGCAGAGCAAGAAAGATAGTTGAAAAATTAAAGGATAATATCCCAAGACAGCTGTTCGAGGTGCCCGTTCAGGCGGCTATCGGCGGCAAGGTCATTGCACGTGAAACAGTAAGGGCTATGCGTAAGGACGTCCTTGCAAAGTGCTACGGCGGTGACATCACAAGAAAGAAAAAGCTGCTTGAAAAGCAGAAAGAGGGTAAAAAGCGTATGCGCTCGCTCGGTACTGTCGAAGTGCCGCAGGAAGCGTTTATGGCTGTGCTTAAGCTTGATGAATAAGCCTGTCGGAATCTATATTCACATTCCGTTTTGCGTGAAAAGATGTGCTTATTGCGACTTTTATTCGGGTGTCGGTATTGACTTTGCCGACACGTACGAAGAAGCGCTGATACGTCATATAAGCACGTACAGCGGTATAAAATGCGACACTGTCTATTTCGGCGGAGGTACGCCGACGTACTTCGGTGCAGAACATCTTTGCCGTATTCTCGATGCGGTCAAAAAATCGTTTGATGTAGCTGAAAACGCAGAAATTACGGCTGAATGTAACCCGAAAACGGCAAGCCCTGATGATTTTGTGCTTATGAAAAAGCACGGCTTCAACCGTTTGAGCATCGGTATGCAGTCTGCAAACGAAAATGAGCTTTCAGCCCTCGGCAGAATACACACAGCCGAGGATGTGAAAGAAACTGTCAAAGCGGCAAGAGGTGCAGGCTTTGATAATATCAGCCTTGACGTTATGTACGGAATACCTTTCCAAACTGTAAATTCATTTGAAAAAACGATCGATTTCGTGCTGTCAATGTCACCCGAACACGTTTCGGCATATATGCTGAAGCTTGAGGAGGGAACACCGCTTTTTGAAAATGCGGATAAATTTACGTTTCCGAGCGAAGATGACATAGTAGAAATGACAAGGCTCACAGAGCAAAGGCTTTCAGCTAACGGCATTGAAAGATACGAAATATCGAATTATGCCAAAGAAGGCTTTCAAAGCCGTCACAATTTGAAATATTGGTATAGAGATGAGTATATTTCATTCGGCCCGTCATCATCGTCATTTTATGACGGCAGACGGTATACGTATACCCCCGATATTCATTTGTATACCGATTACTGCTTCGAAAAACGTGATGAAAAGTCCGTGCTTTCAGAGGAGGAATTTCCCGATACAAATGAGGCGGAGGCAGAATATCTGATGCTCAATCTCCGTCTTGTAAGAGGTGTTTCAAAGGCTGAATACAAGGCTTTTACGGGAAAGGATTTCGACGCTTGCTACGGCGGAAAAATAAAAAAATATGCAGCCTTAGGTCTTGTGACCGACGGTGAGTTTGTGCGCTTTACTCCGCAAGGCTTCAATGTTTCAAATGCGGTTTTGAGCGATATTTTAGAATTTTGAAAGGAATAAAAATGAAACATTTTACAAAAATCATTTGTGCACTTTTGCCGCTTCTTATCGTTTTGACGGGATGCTCGAAAGACGGTGAGATAACAACAGCCGGTGAAACGGTGTCGCCGAGCGAAGATACTTCACTCGTGACAAATTCTTCACAAACGACATCTGACACTCAGACAGAACAGATAATAGAAGCAACAAAGCCGAGCATCGTTACGGAAGCTCCTGCAGAGTATGACGATGCGTGGGAAACGGCTTCAATGGGTGAGCAGATACTCGCCACAGACGAAAACTGGTCTGTAACGGGCAAGCCCGTTTACAAGGACGGATATATGGGCGTTGACGGAGAAAATATGTTTGATGTAACGTATCTTTCAACCGTAGGACCTGCGGAAGCGTACAGATTTGAGTTTGAGCTTAACACAAAGCAAGCCGAAAACGATGAAAAATGGCAGACGCTTTTTGCAGGCTTGCGTATTGATTCGGAGGGCGGTATTGCAGACGAGGATAACGGCATATGGATATCGTTCAAGAACGGTGTTATGGGCATAAAGGGCAGCTCTGATACGACTTGGAACGAGGGAGTTTTTGAATTCGTTCTTCCTTTTTCGTTTACTGATTCATTCCGCCGTGTGTGTATTGAAGACGACCGTGTGGCAAACGTGATAAACGTATATCAGGCAAGCGATGACGGCTTCAACGTGCTCGTGTATAAGCTTAAAGTTAATGAAAACGGCGAAAATTCATCCGTCAGCGTGTTTACGTATGAGGACAATTTTGAAGAATCCATACAAAATATTTCACTCGGCTTTGACGTATCGTTTTTTAACAGCGGCTACGTAAAGCTCTGGAACCATAACAGAGCAGGTGTATACGTTAAAAATCTTGCAATGAAAGTTATCTGATATGAAAAAAATACAAATTTACGATTCTACCCTGCGCGACGGTGCGCAAGGGCAGGGCGTTTCGTTTTCCGTGTCTGATAAAATAAGGATAGTCGATGCGCTTGACAGCTTTGGTATTGATTATATCGAGGCGGGATTTCCCGCATCAAACCCCAAGGATGAGGAATTTTTCCGTGAAATGAAAAGCAAAAAGCTTTCACACGCAAAGCTTTGCGCATTCGGAAGAACGCTGAAATACGCTACTGAGCCCGAAAATGATCCTGCACTTGCAAGTCTTATCGCCTCGGGTGCACCCGTTTTGTGCATATTCGGAAAAACGTCTGTTTTGCACATACGTGAGGTGCTCGGAATAACGAAAGAGGAAAATCTTGAGCTTGTAAAGAAAACGGTTGAATATCTGAAGCAGTTTGCCGAGGAGGTCGTTTTTGATGCGGAGCATTTTTATGCAGGCTATAACGAAAACCGTGAATACGCCATAGAGGTGCTTAATACCGCAAAAAATGCAGGGGCTGACGTTTTGTGTCTTTGCGATACAAACGGCGAAACGATGCCGTATGAGGCTTATGAAATAACGAAAATTGTATGCGAAAAATTTTCGGATACAAGAATATCCGTTCATTTTCACAATGATACGGGGTGCGCTGTTGCAAATTCAATTCTTGCGGTTAAAGCGGGGGCTGTGCAGATACAGGGTACATTCCTCGGCTTCGGTGAAAGATGCGGAAATGCGGATCTTTCCGTTATAATGCCAAATCTTAAATTCAAATACGGAATTGATTTTCCGTGCGATATGAGAAGGCTTAAAAAGACGGCGATACAAATTTCTGAAATATCAAACGTAGGCATAAGAAGCAACAAGCCGTACATAGGCAGAAATGCGTTTCACCATAAAGCGGGAATGCACATTGATGCGGTAAAAAAACATTCCGCATCGTTTGAGCATATTGACCCGTCTCTCGTCGGCAACGAAAGACAGTTCCTTCTGTCTGAAATATCGGGCAGACATACGCTTTTGGAGCGAGTGCGGGAAATAATTCCGAGTGCCGAAAAGGATTCTCCTGAGCTTATGCTTGCACTTGAAGCACTTAAAGAAAAGGAATTTTTCGGATATCATTATGAAGCGGCAGAGGCATCGCTCAATTTGCTTCTCAAAAAAACGCTTTGTAAATACACGCCGCACTTTGACGTGCTTTTGTATAAAACAACTGACGATTATCCGTCGGGTACGGGCGGAATGACATCGGGGGCAATGATCCAGATAAAGGTCGGAGATAAAACGGAGGTGTCGGCATCCCTCGGTAACGGTCCTGTCAATGCGCTTGACACGGCACTTCGCCGTGCGCTTTGCGTATTCTATCCCCAAGTGTCGGAAATGCGCCTTGCGGACTTCAAGGTGCGTGTAATAGACTCCGGAACTTCAACTGCGGCAAAGGTACGAGTGCTTATCGAATCGACCGACGGGGTGGAAAACTGGACAACTGTCGGTGTTTCGCACGATATAATAGAGGCGTGCTTTACGGCTTTGGTCGATTCTTTTGAATATAAATTATCAAATTCTTGATTTTTGTTATTGATATTTTCATAATTTTGTGGTATAATTACAAAAAGCTATAGAAATGAAAGGAAAAAAGGTATACCGATGGCAAACGACAAGGACACGACCATAACTTTTCAGATCTCGCACGAAAAGGAATTGGAAACAAAACAGGCGTTGAGGGACGTGTATCAGGCGCTCAAGGAAAAGGGCTACAACCCGATAAACCAGATCGTCGGCTATATTCTTTCCGAAGATCCTACGTATATTACAAACTATAAGAACGCAAGAGGCATCATCAGAAAGATCGACCGAGATGAGCTTTTGAATATTCTCGTCAGATCATATCTCAACAAAGAATAAAATCTAAATGAAATTTCACAAAAATTCACTTTTGCTATTGACAAAAGTGAATTTTTGTGGTATCATATTCGGGTACAGAAAAAATACCTGTATGCGCTTGTAGCTCAGTGGATAGAGTGCCCGGCTACGAACCGGTAGGTCGAGGGTTCGAATCCCCCCAGGCGCGCCAGAAAAAAGCACTGCGAGAGCAGTGCTTTTTTCAACTAAATCCGTCCGCAGTTGGCATCGCCAACTGATACGGACTGGGATAAATCCACCTTCGGTGAATGAAATCACTTCGTGATGAAATCCGACTTCGTCGGGAGATTGGACGGATTTAATTTCATCTGCGAAGCAGATTTCATCCGAGTTTACTCGGATTTCATCGCGCTTGCGCGATTTCATTGAAATATCCGATAATTTATGATATAATCAGTTCGATAAATGAGAATTTGACGGAGGGGTGTGATTGAATGAAAAAAGTATTTAAAGTTATTAAATGGATAGCAATTGTCATTTGTGCATTGCTTGTTGTATTCTTTTTAGTCAGAGCAATTGGAATGGCGGTTAATAATCGAACTCCTGATGGTGGTATAAATGAATCAATGTATATAGATGTAAATGGGACAAAACAGTGGATTGATATTTACGGTGAGGATAAAGACAATCCTGTTTTGCTTTATTTGCACGGTGGTCCTGGCTCAGCAACAAGCCACATCGATTACGCTTTCACAAGAAAGTGGGCTGATGTTTATACTGTGGTTACCTGGGACCAACGCAATTGTGGGAAAAGCTATGATTTTGAACAAAACGACATTGAGTTAACAAAAGAGCTGTTTTTGACGGACGGAAAAGAAGTTACCGAATTTGTGCTTGATTATCTTTCAAAAGATAAGCTGACAATCCTCGGACATTCTTGGGGCAGTATTTTCGGTGCTAATTTAGTACTCGAATATCCCGAGTATTACGAGTGTTTCATCGGAACAGGTCAGCTTATTGATTATTTAGATAATGAAAAAGCTTTCATTCAAGAGGCTTTAAAATGGGCTGAAAACGATAGTGAAATGCTAAGTTTGATTAACAGTTTAAACCCCAAGAATCCTACCATTGATTATTTCAACGAGCGAAATAGAATTATGAATAAGTATGGCTATGGAATGATGGTAAACGGAGCTGATTATAATCTGATTACAACCATTATTTTTAATCCAAATTATTCATTTTCAGATTGGATGAAGTATCTCGACATCGATATGAGTGTTTATTATGACTTTTTCGCTTCGGAGGAATTTTTTGACTTTTCATTAAAAGGCAAAACTGAATATGAAGTGCCATACTATAACATAAATGGAGATAAGGATTATCAAACAAACTATAAGATAGCACAAGATTATTATGAACAAGTAGAAGCACCATATAAACAGATGTTTATAATGGAAAATATGACACACGGTTTATTAGAATCTGATTCAGAAGGTTTTTCCAAAATTGTTCATCAAATTGCAGAAATTGAAAGAGAATGACAAATTCCAATTTACCGAACAGAGCCGATACACTACTTTTGGTTACTTTTACCCTGTTCTGCTCCGTTTGGTTACTCTTTCGCAGAAAAAAGCCAAGTCATAGACTTGGCTTTTTTCAACTAAATCCGTCCGCAGTTGGCATCGCCAACTGATACGGACTGGGATAAATCCACCTTCGGTGAATGAAATCACTTTGTGATGAAATCCAACTTCGTTGGGAAAAGGGACAGATTTAATTTCATCTGCGAAGCAGATTTCATCCGAGCAACGCTCGGATTTCATCGCACATAGTGCGATTTCATTGTAACATTTTACATTATATGATATAATCAATCCGGTAAATAAGTTCTGCAAAAAAATAATAAATTGAAATGATAAAGCATAATTAAGTCAGTTTGTGGAATTTATGTGCTGATCTGAAAACTTTACCTTTAAAATGATATTTGAACGTGCAGAAGTATTTAGAAAATAAAGAGAACCAACCACACGGTCGGTTCTCTTTTTTACTTTGCTTTTGTTTTTATAGTTGAAGCGATGTATACGGCGTATCCGCCTAATATCAAGGTAAGAATAATTGCGGTAATTATCCGCATCTCCTGCGTTGCGTTTGCTTCGTTTGCAAATACACTCAAAGCATTAAATAAACCGTGTGATGCGATGCAAACTATCAAGCTTTTTGTTTTGAGGTACATCATTACAAACATAAAGCCTGCGGCGGAAGCATATATCACTTGGAGCAGATTTGGAAGCAGTTCCGCACCCGAACCGTTTATTAAATTTATGATATGTCCGATGCCGAATGTAACGCTTGAAACGATGACTGCTGCCTTTATGTTATCCTTGCACATAGCCTTGAATAAAAATCCTCTGAAAATGATTTCTTCAAGAAAACCGACACAAAACATAGAGAAAATATAAAGTACGGTTTCTGCGATTCCATAATTTAATGTCACGCCATACCAAAGATTTGCTGTAAGCATAATAAAGACAGGAATGTAAAACAGCATAGATTTTGCGGATGTTTTGGATCTGCAGAGTCCGTATTCTTCGAAAAGCCTATTTCTCTTTAAGAAACACAGCAATATAGCAGATAGTAAAATGCCAATTGCGAGAGTCACCGATTTCTCTATACCGACCACGTCGGATAGTGAATCTCCTATGGACATCAGGATGCAATATACAACGATCCACACTATTGCAAACCAAATTTTGCTTTTATCATACAAATACTTCATCGTGCTTTTTATCCTCTTGAAAGTTCATATCATATTGATTTGATATAGCTGACAGAAATCAAACTGTCAGCTATATCGGATGTTTTTTATTCTTCAGTTACTTCAACCTCGGTATCTGAAATTTCTGCCTTTTCTTCTTCTTTTTCTTCGGGAAGCTTCTGCCCTAAAAGGGAAGGAAGCTGCATTCCCGCCATTGCGAACACCTCGTCAAGTGGGGGAACGGACTTCATCATGCCGGAAATGAAGTTTGCGGTCGATGTCTTGCCGTCACCGTTCTGACCGCCGTCCCATACCGTAACCTTGTCTATCTTGATGTTCTTAACCGCATCGACCTGAACACGCATAAGGTCTTCAAGCTTATCTGCAATGAGAAGCTTCAAAGCCGCTTCTGTATCTCCGCCTGCTGATTTTACGATCTCCGCAAAACCTGCCGCCTGCTTTTTGAGTATTTCCTCAGCACCTCTTGCCTGCGCCTCCATTTTAGCGTAGATAGCATCGGCTTCACCCTGCGCCTTGCGGCGTATCTGTTCAGCTTCGGCTTCAGCCGCAAGCTCCATTTCACGCTTCTTGGCTTCCGCTTTTACGATGATGTCGGCTTCAAGTGTTGCTTGTTCCTTGTCACGTCTTGCCTTTTCAGCCGCTTGCTCAGCCGCATAGGATTCTTCAAGTGCTTTAGCCGCCTGCGTTTTTTCTGCCGTTGTCGCAATTTTCAGCGCCTCGGCTTCTTTTTCTTTAAGAGCCGCTTCGGACATTGCGATCTTCATTTTGGCTTCGTTTTCACCCTCTATAGCAAGTGAATCAGCCTTGGAAACTTCAATTCTCTGTTCCTTTTTAGCGTTTGCCTCACCGATAGAACCTTCTCTGTCCTGCTCGGCAACGCTTCTTTTTGCATCGTTGATGGCTTTAGCCGCCGCTTCCTTACCGAGAGCCGCAATATAACCCGACTCATCGCTGATGTCCGTAACGTTTACGTTGATAAGTCTTAAACCGATCTTTTTAAGCTCTGTTTCCACGTTGTCGCTGACAGCCGCCAGGAATTTATCACGGTTCGTATTGATCTCCTCAATGTCCATTGTTGCGATGATAAGTCTTAACTGACCGAAGATGATGTCCTTGGAAAGCTCCTGGATTTCGGAAAGCTGTAAGCCGAGCAGTCGCTCTGCCGCATTCTGCATAACACCGGGCTCAGTTGAAATACCGACGGTGAATCTTGAGGGAACATCAATACGGATATTCTGCTTTGAAAGTGCGTTTTTAAGGTCTACCTGAATTGAAATGGGTGTCAGGTCGAGATACGCATACGACTGAAATACGGGAATAACGAATTCCGCACCGCCGTGGATACATTTCGCACTTCTGTTCGTACCGTCTTTGTTTTTACCGATGGAACCGTAAACGACCATGATCTTGTCAGACGGACATTTTTTGTACCGTGAGCATATCCACACAATGAATGAAACTAAGATGAGAACTATTGCGCTGACTAAAAAAATTATTTCTGATGTCATAATTTTTCTCCTTTAAAAATTTATTTTCGTTTAACGACAAGATTTGTCTGACCGCTTGTTCCGACCACGATTATCTCACAGCCGGTCGGTATAGACTCGCTCTCATCGGTAACTGCATTTCTTTCAACATATGCGCCTTGAAGCATGATATGTACCTTTCCTTCGCCCTTTCTCAGAGGCGGTATTGTGAGCTGTACTCTGCCCGCTGAGCCCAGCGCATTGCGGTTATCCGCCGTGCCGTCGCTTTTCAGTTTCATAACAGCCTTGAATAAATAAGCAATAAGAAGCATCATTGCCGCACCGCTTATAAATGCCACGGGAAGCGTTATTGCCAGATGTATATCCGCCGCCTGCATAGCAACGCCCACCCAGCCGAATACAACGAAAAATGCGATGATGCCTCGCAGGGAGAATATGTGTAAAAGCTCAACGCCCGAAGCGTCGTCAATGTCGCCGTGCGCACCGAAAAGTCCGTCGCCGGTTTCTATGTCGGGGGTGTCAATGTCGATGTCGGTATCGTGTTCGATGCCCAAAAACAAAAGCACGGTCTGGATTATAAGCACCAGCGTCGAGGGGAGCGCAATACAGTAAAATATTTGTGATGACAGACTTAATGTGTTCCACCAATCGGTAAGCATATAAGTTTTCCTTTCTTGAATGAGGTGTGGTAATTTAAAAAACGGAAGAAAGAATCTCATGTGCGGTATCTTTCAGCCTTGAGGATTCGTGCGCATAGTACATTACGAGCAGAATTTTTATGAGCTTTTTGCGGTCTCCTGCGCTTTTTTCTTCAAAATCCTCTGCTGCAAGCTCAGCCCGCCTTTGAATATCGTCTTTGCTGAAAATACCGATATCATCCTCCGCTGTCATATTCACGTATCTGTGGTAAAGCTCCGCATCGCCTATAAGGTCATCGGTTTTATCGTCAGGCTCGCCTGCGATAACGTCGATAAGACTGCATATTGATTCAAGCTGAAGGCTTTCACGAAGCATATTTATTATTAATATCCTCGCAAGCTGTTCTCTTGAATAAAGCTTTTTGACGGGGGAAGACAAAAATTTCCGCTTTACCCAGTTCTGAATGACGTGCACTTCAAGTCCCGTAATATTCGAAACCTGCGACATGGTGATACCGCCTGCGGCAAAGATGCCTTCAAACAGAATTTTTGAGCTGTTTTTTTGTATACAAAGCGTTTCTATCGTTGTTCCCGGGTATGTTGCCACATCATCACCTCCGCCCTCATTTCTTTAAATCATTATATCACACGGTCACGTGATTGTCAAGAGGGTTCACGTGATTTTTTTTGAAACATACCGTAGACTTGAAAAACCGTCTTTTATATGATATAATAATTAAAATATCGATTAAAAAGGAGTCATTCCGTGTATAAAACAGTTAAAATAACGGTTGACAGACCGAAGGGATCGTGTCATCCCCGATATCCCGACCTGTATTATCCTGTCAATTACGGGTATGTTGACGGCGTTACAGCACCCGACGGGGAAGAACAGGACGTTTATATTTTAGGCGTTGACGAGCCTTTGGAGGAATTCGTCGGGGAAATAATTGCCGTGATACACCGTGAAAACGATATTGAAGACAAATGGGTGGCAGTGCCGAAAGGTATGACGCTTACTGCTGATGAAATAATAAAACAAACGTATTTTCAGGAAAAATATTTTAAAACTACAGTAATTTTGTTATAAGGTGAAATAATATGAAAAAATATCCGCTTAATGAAACTGACAAAAAGCTTATTAAAATCGCTCTTGAGGTTCTTGAAAAGAATTTCGATGACGGAGTATATAATCACACCGTAGGCTGTGCGCTTCTTTGCAAAAACGGCAAAATATACAGCGGTGTCAACTGTGACGGTATTCACGGCTCGTGCGCTGAATATATCACCATTGGCACGGCAATATCCGCAGGTGAGCGTGAATTTGACACGATAGTTTCCGTTCACGATAAAAAGCCCGATTACGTTATTTCTCCCTGCGGTAACTGCCGTCAAATGCTTTTTGATTATTGTCCCGATATAAAGGTAATAGTAAAGGATGATGACGGTGAGATTGTAAAAGTAGCAGTGTGTGACCTTCTTCCGTTTGCGTGGCAACCCGTTATTTGTCAGTGATGTATCATATCTTATGAATTTGCACAGTATATGCAGTATTTTGTGCGAGTTATTTTTAACAATTCGTAACAAATTAATATTACTTATTGAAATAAAAGGTGTATTTTGATATAATAAATCGAATAAATATAATAAATGGAGAACTCTATGAAAGATCAAAAGGAATTCAAACCGTATATCCCTGCGGAAAAGATCACACCTGAGTTTACCGTAACGTCAATCGTAATGGGTATTTTGCTTGCTATCATATTCGGTGCGGCAAATGCTTATCTCGGTCTTCGTGTCGGTATGACGGTGTCAGCGTCTATTCCTGCGGCGGTTATCGCAATGGGCGTTATCCGTGTGATAATGCGCAAAAACTCTATTCTTGAAAGCAATATTGTACAAACTATAGGCTCTGCAGGCGAATCCGTTGCCGCAGGTGCTATCTTCACGCTCCCTGCGCTTTTCTTGTGGGCATCAGAAGGCACAATGGAAAAGCCCGGTATAATCGAGATAACACTTATCGCCCTCATCGGCGGTCTTTTGGGTGTATTCTTTATGATACCGCTGCGTAACGCTCTTATCGTTAAGGAACACGGCATACTGCCTTATCCCGAAGGTACAGCTTGCGCTGAGGTCCTTCTTGCAGGCGAGGAGGGAGGCGCTAACGCTTCCACGGTCTTCGCAGGTATGGGTATTGCGGCGGTGTTCAAATTCATCATCGACGGAATTAAGCTTTGCGCAGGTGAAATAACGTTTGCTTTTAAAGGCTTTGCAGGTGCTGTCGGTACGCAGATATACCCCGCTGTAATGAGTGTCGGCTATATATGCGGTCCGAAAATATCCGCATATATGCTCTCGGGCGGTATACTCAGCTGGCTCGTTATCATTCCTATGATAGTTATGTTCGGCGAAAGCATCGTAATATACCCCGGCACACAGACGGTCGGTGAAATTTTTGCCGCAGGCGGTGCATCCGGCATCTGGAGCACTTACGTGCGCTATATCGGAGCCGGCGCATTGGCGGCAGGCGGTATTATAAGCCTTATCAAATCGCTTCCCATTATCGTATCTACTTTTGCAGGTGCGATCAAGTCAATGAAAAACAACGGTACGACAGCAGGTACGCTCAGAACCGAAAAGGATATCAGCATCAAGGTGGTGCTTATCGTGGTTCTTGCTCTTGCGCTCATTATGTGGCTCGTTCCCGCTGTTCCCGTTTCACCCCTCGGCGCTGTGATCGTCGTTGTTATCGGCTTCTTCTTTGCAACGGTTTCTTCCCGTATGGTAGGACTTGTCGGAAGCAGCAACAACCCTGTTTCCGGTATGGCTATCGCAACGCTTCTTATCGCTACCATCGTTCTTAAAATGACGGGTATGGTAGGCGCCGCAGGCATGAGCAGTGCTATTGCAATCGGCTCTATCATCTGTATAGTTGCGGCAATTTCCGGTGACACTTCACAAGACCTTAAAACGGGTTACCTTCTCGGCGCAACACCTAAAAAACAGCAGATAGGCGAGGTTATCGGTGTTATTGCTTCGGCTCTTGCTATCGGCGGAACGCTTTACCTGCTTGACAGCGCATGGGGCTTCGGAACAGATGCGCTTGCCGCACCTCAGGCGACACTTATGAAGATGATCGTTGAGGGTGTTATGGAAGGAAATCTCCCTTGGGGACTCGTATTCATCGGCGCATTTATCGGTATTGCCGTTGAAATTGTCGGTATTCCCGTGCTTCCGTTTGCAATCGGTGTATATTTGCCCATCCACCTTTCCGTTTGCATTATGGCGGGCGGTGTTGTAAGACTTATATTCGACAAGATGAAGAAGGAAGAGGAAAAGAAGAACGCAATAATCAGCGACGGTATTCTTTTCTGCTCGGGTATGATCGCAGGCGAAGGCCTTGTAGGTATTCTTCTTGCGGTGCTTGCAATAACAGGCGTTGACCAGGTCATCGACGTTTCGGGTGACCTCGGATTTTCAGAGCCTGTCGGAAATATCGTAAGCCTTGTTGTATTCGGTCTTATCATTTTCAGCGTTCTGAAGTTCTCACTTCTCAAAAAACGTAAATAATGAAGAAAAATAAACAAGCGGAGAATTATCTTGACAGAATACCCAAAAGAAAAACGGGTATTGACTGGACGGAAAAAGACGGTATCGTAACGCTCAATATTGAAAACAAGGGCGTGTTTAATAAAATCGCTCAAAAGCTTTTCAAAAAGCCGAAAATAAGCTATATACACCTCGATGAATTCGGAAGCTTTGTGTGGAAGATAAGCGACGGCGGCGAGGACATAACAGCCCTCGGCGAACGAGTAAAAGAAAAATTTGCAGAAAAGGCAGAACCCCTTTACCCACGACTTGCAAAGTATTTTCAGATCCTCGACAGCTACGGTTTCGTTGAGTGGGTAAATACCGAAAATAACAAATAAAAAATCAGCCGACTCAATTAATTAGAGTCGGCTGTGTTTTCGTTTATACACCGCAAAGCGGTGTGCGCACCACGCCTGTGGCAGTCGCCTGTCAACTGTGGGGGGCAGGCAGGTGCGCAGTTGTCAAAACGTATTCAGAATTACGAATTTCAAAGCGTATAAAGTGTTTTTAAGAGTGCTATTTCCTTTTCGTACCCGTCAAGCTCGTTGGGTGTTTCAAGCACAAACGGCTTGCCCAAAAGACGTGGCGAATTTATAATTTTCGTTATCGAATCAAGACCTATAAAGCCGTCACCTATTTTTTCGTGGCGGTCTTTTTTAGCTCCCGACGGATTTTTGCTGTCATTCAAGTGTATGGCGCAAAGCATATCAAGTCCGATTATCTTATCAAACTCGTCAAGCACCTTTTCAAATTCATTTATAACGTCGTATCCGCCGTCGGAGATGTGGCAGGTGTCAAGACAAACGCCAAGCTTTCCACGAAGCTCCACGCCGTCGATGATTGACTTTATTTCCTCAAAGCTTGCGCCGATCTCACTGCCCTTGCCCGCCATCGTTTCAATAAGCACGGTTGTGTGCAGTTCGGGTGTTAAAACACGGTTTAATATATCCGTTGTGCGCTTTACACCCTCAACGCTTCCGTCGCCGAGGTGTGAGCCGGGATGGAAATTGTAATAGTTTCCGGGGAGATTTTCAAGAATTTTCAAGTCATCAAGGAATATATCGTAGGCGAACGCACGCACTTCCTCCTTTGATGAAGCGGGGTTGAGCGTGTACGGCGCATGCGCCACAGCAGGGGCAAAATTATTCGCTTTCATAAGCTCGGTCGCACGGCGCATATCTTCAAAGTCGGGGGCTTTCGACTTGCTTCCCCTGGGATTTCTCGTGAAAAACTGAAATGTGTCAGCACCTATTGAAAGTGCTGTTTTTACCATATTTTCATATCCTACGGATGATGAAAGATGACATCCTATATGAAGCATATTTTCTCCTCCTTTGGTTAAAGTATTGTATCTTCTATCGAATTATAGTGGGATAAAACATCGCTTATAAAATCATCCCACATATCGTTTTCACGCATACAAGACGGGCAGTTTTTACCCGAAAATGAATTGTGCTGACGTACTGCCTCGATCGGCAGATCATATTTCTTCATAAGCTCAGCGGCAAGTATTGCTGTGTTTTTAACAGCCTTGATGAATGCTTCCGACGGCTTTTCGCCTCTCGGCTGCTTGTTTAAGCATATTTCAATGCCGATGCCGTAAAGGTTGCCCTCACCCTCACCGCCGTCGCCTGCGTGGTATCCCGCTTCTTCCTCGGGCAGGGATTTATATATTGCTTCATCGTCTACCGTGTAGTGCCAGCCGAGAGGTCTGTCACCTTGCTTGAAGTTTTTGAGATAAGAAGAATGAGCCTTTGCACCTGCACCCTCTCGCCAGTTGTCGGTGTTATGAATGACGACATATTTTGCACCGACTTGTCCTCTTTCGTATCTTCTGTTTACGTGAGTCTTGTCAACGATGTCGGCAATTACGGGCATTTCGTCCTCATGTCCGTGGCAAAGATACGTCACGTATCTTTCAGGCTTCGGCTGTACGATGTAAGCCGCACCGTATCTCCATATTTCCATAAATTCAGATAAAAGCACGGTTATTTTTCCGCTTGGCACAGCGGGATCGTTTATATAAAGCCAGTCATCGCCATTCTTCGTTACAAAACCCGTGACAAGCAAAAGATGTCCGTTTGTTTTTCTTTCGGGGTAACCGCTTTTTGTAAGCATTCCCTCGGCAACCTTTATTGAGCATGCAACGGGAAAGCCTTGCGAAAGTGCGTATTTGAGAGCATCGCCGTCGTAAAAATCGAGGAATGAGTGAAAACCGAGCTCACCGGGGAAAGACGTGTTAAATGACCAGTTGCCGTAAATATTGTCGCCGTAGTCAAAAACCTTTTCAGCTGTTTCTTCCATACTGATGCTGTGATCAACGTGGTCAAGTGCCATTGAAAGGGAAGTGGGAGAGCATATTCTGTGACCTATCACGGGAACTGTTCCCTGAATTCTTACGGGAATCTTATTGTGCGCTATGAACTGCTCTGTTTTCGGTAATTTACCGTTTTCCGTGTTTCTTGCAAAGCAAACGGAGTACAAAACGGGGGCTTTTTCGCCCTTCGTTATCTCAATTTTGAATCTGAACGAGGTGTGTTTTTCGTCAAACGTAAGAATGTCGGTTTCCATCTTGCCGCCGACGCCGACACTGCTTTCCGATTTTGAAGCACCTTTTTCACTTGACCAAACACCCCAGGAAAACCAGCTTTCACCGTCAACGCTTGCCGATACTCTTACAGTACCGCCGTACGTGCGTGCATTCCACGATGCTGTCATAACGTCAAATGCGTCTGTTTCTATTTCATCTGAAATAAATACACCCGTGTCCGCACCGTCGAGTGTCAGACCGTCGTTATAAAATTTCAAATTTTCACATTCACCCGAAAATTCGTTTGCAAAAAGGCAAATCGTTCTGTGATGAAGATCAACATCGGGATGATAGAAATTTTTGTCTATGTCTAAATTAACGGAATATCTTTTCATTTTGAGATCCTTTACTATATTTTATACCTTTATTTTACACCAATGAACGCAAAAAGTCAATCTCCCTGCGTATATAATAAGTGCAAATATAAATAATAAATACATATTATTATTCGGAGGATGTTTATGTTTGAAAGTAAAAAGGATTACAGAACATACGCAAAGGCAAGGGCGGCAAAATCAAAGTCGGGGAAAAACTGCACGCTTGCTTTTATTTCGGGAGGATCTATATGTGTCCTCGGTGAATGTTTTTTTGATATATACAAAAATTTTATCGATGAAAAAACAGCGCAAACGCTCGTGTCGGTAACGCTTATTTTTATTGCGGCGCTTCTTACGTCGCTCGGTATTTTCGATAAAATTGCAAAGCACGCAGGGGCAGGCACGCTTGTTCCGATAACGGGCTTTTCAAATGCGATGACCTCGCCCGCACTTGATACGAAAAGCGAGGGGTATATAATGGGCGTGGGTGCGAAAATGTTCACCGTTGCGGGCCCCGTTATCGTATACGGAGTTGTTGCAAGCGTAATTTACGGTGTTGTTTATTGGATATGCTCTATTCTTTGACAAAAGGCTTGACCAACGACCGGTCAAGCCTTTTTCATTATATCTTCATATAAATCATTGAGCACATTCAGCCAACACGAATCATTTGTTTGTTCTGCTTTTGTGCGAGAATGCATAAATGCAAATTCGATGATGTTGTAAGGAATTTGAGTTAGTCTATCATAAATTATCATCGCACCGGGCCAATTGAGATCCTGTATCCATTCTAAAAGAATAAACATAAATGGCTCTAATTCTTTATCGCTTCGCATAGCAACAACCTTGGCACATGGTTCCCAAACCATCTTGCTTTTTTCCGGGGGAACGATAATTGGTTGCATAAAGGGAAAGAGATTCTTTATTTGCTTGGCTGCCTCAATTCCTTTTTGTGTCTTGATTTCGTTTTCTTCATCAGATAATTGATTATCCCACATGAATAGATTATATAATTCATCAATGCTATATGTCATTATATTCCACCTCGCTTTATTTCATTATACCACATCGCAGATTTAATGTAAATATTTTTTTGCAAAATTACTGTGCCCTGTATTGACAGCAGCAAAGTGGCATATAAGGGGAGTTGGTTCGAAAATGTTTACCATTTTTATACACCTCGTTTTTTGCTTCCGCTGCGCCCGCCCGTCCCCCCCACAGTTTGCGTGTGGTTCGTATAGCGAACCACACGCAAACTGCCCACGGGTAAGGGCGCAGATTTCCTGCGGAAATATTTAATATTTGTTATTTTAAAACACAGGTTCCGCAAGGACCTAATTTTAGACTTTGAGCCTTTTCCCAAGTTATTTCGTGGCTGTTTTTGCCTGCGCACTTTTCTTCGTAATGATATTTTTTACTGTACGAACCGCCGGTATAAATGTGACCGTGATAATTTCCTTTTTCTTGGGTATAAAGCGGCTTGTCATTTGCGGTTTCATGAGGATATTTCTTAGATGTAGCGTAAATAGTATCAACAATATTGCTGTTGTATACTGAAACTGTGCCTATAATCAATATCAAACAGACTATGTATTTCAATGAAATCTTCTTCATTTTATGTTCCTCTTTTTACATTTTTTCGAAATGTAATTTTGCAATGCAGTCGTATTTCAAAAATGATATCACAAAATGAGATAATTGTCAACATCTCGTTTTGCGATATATATAATTGAACAAAAAAGGGGAATTTTTATGCGGCTTAAAGATTTGAGAGAAGATTCCGACATATCGCAAATTCAAATGGCAGAATTTTTACACGTAAAGCAAAACACATATTCACAGTATGAAAACGGAAAAAGGCAAATACCGATTGAAATGCTTGTAAAAATCGCAATTTTCTATAACGTATCTGTCGATTATATTTTAGGACTTACCGATGTAAAAACTCCGTATCCTCGCAGCAACTTTTGAATTTTGCTGTGGCATAATGTCTAAATGATACAAAAAAGCGGTCAATGACCGCTTTTTTATTTGAATTTTTATAAACTCAATCTATGATATAGATTATATAATTCGTCATTTAAGCAACGTATGTAATAATACACATCACTTGCTTGTAATCAGCCGTTTTTCTCCAAAGCCCTGTCAACAAGAATTATAAATCTTTCACTTATAAGCGCCATTGCTTCTATATGCACCTTTTTTCCTGCGACGAAAAGTGTCAAAGAATCATTGTTCCGTCTTAAGCCTTGAATATCGGAAAATGAATATGTATACGTTCTTCCGAACATTGTTGTGTATGTAAACTGTTCTTCTGATATGACGTGTATACATTGATTTCTCCAACAAAGCATTGCGAAAATTCCGAGGATAAAGCCCAAAGCACAGCCGATCATCGCCCATACTTCAAAATTGAATGCCGCATAAACACCGCAGCCGATGCCGAGAAGCATAAAGCCGAGCGACATCGCAAGCAGCTTGTCGGGTAAAAACACATCGGCACGAGGACCTTCACCGTCACCTGCTACACCGAGCAATTTTTCAATCAGTTTTACTAATAACTTAAACATCATTTTTACCTCTTACTGTTTTTTACACGCATCTATAAAAGATTTAAAAAGCTTAGCAGATGTACTCGAAGTTTCGTACGTGAATTCGGGGTGCCACTGCACACCGATGAAATACGGGTGTTGGCTATCCTCAACCGCTTCGATTATACCGTCGGGGGACTTTGCCGTGACGGTGAAAGCTTTTGCCACGTCTTTAAGCGACTGATGGTGAAAGCTGTTTGTCATAACCGTTTCATCACCGATTATTTCAAAAAGCTTTGAGGACTTGTCAATACGTACTTCGTGCGTGTCAAATTCGCCTGCTTCCTTTTGTCTGTGGGCTATGTCAGAGGGGCATTGAGTCGGTATATCCTGGTAAAGCGTACCGCCGAGGGCGACGTTATTAGACTGTATACCTCTGCAAATTGAAAGTATCGGCTTTTTTGTTTCGAGAATCAGGGGCAGAGCTTCAAATTCGAGCTTATCACGGTCGGGACACGTGTCTACCGTATCGTTTATCGGTTCTTCTCCGTACGCTTTGGGATCGACATCTATACCGCCTGCGAACATAAAGCCGTCGGAAAGCTCAATAAGCTGTTTTAAATTTTCTTCTGTCTGATACATCGTGACCAAAAACGGTACACCGCCGTGGTGTATTACCGCTTTTGCGTAGTGAATACGCACCATATCGTATCCGTTTTCAAGTGAGCCGAAAATTGCGATCAAAGGCTTTTTCATTATTTTTCAAGCTCCTTTAAAAGATATTCGGCTGAAGTCATTATGCCGTATTTGCCCGATTCGTATGTAAGACCGCCTTGGAAAAATGCGGTGTACGGCGCTCTTATGGGGGCATCTGCCGAAAGCTCAATGGATGCGCCCGAAACGAACGTGCCTGCCGCCATAATTACCTCATCGCTGTAGCCGGGCATATCCCACGGTTCGGGTGTAACGTACGCATCAACGGGCGAGCCTGCCTGAATACCTCTGCAAAATGCGCAAAGCGGTTCTTTGGCAAGAAACTGTATCGTCTGGATTATGTCGTGACGGTCCTCGTCATATCTGGGGCTTACTTCATATCCGAGCTTTTCAAACGTATATGCGGCAAGTGCGGCTGTTTTAAGCGAAGCGGCAACCGTGTGAGGTGCATAGAAAAGCCCGCGGTACATATTTTTGTTCTGGTCAAGGCTTGCGCCGCATTCAAGTCCGACACCGGGGCAGGTGAATCTGTATGAGCATAATTCAACAGCCTTGGCAGTTCCCGCAAGGTAACCGCCCGTTTCAGCCATACCGCCTCCGGGGTTCTTTATAAGCGAGCCGATTATGAGGTCGGCGCCGTATGCTGTCGGCTCACATTCCTCAACAAACTCACCGTAGCAGTTGTCAACCACAACGAAAGCATCCGACATCGACTTTGTCAGCTTTACTACCTCGCCTATTTCCTCGCAAGACAGCGTCTTTCTGTTCATATAACCCTTTGAACGCTGGATAAATACCATTTTTACACGTTGTCCGTACTCAGAGAGCGCATTTTTTACGCCCTCCAGATCGACACCGCCTTTCATATCGACCTGGCGGTATTCGACACCGAAATCGGCAAGTGAGCCTGTGCCGTCAGCACCGTTTATGCCGATGACCTCGTCGAGTGTGTCATAGGGCTTGCCCGTGACGGATAGCATAATGTCACCGGGGCGGAGAATTCCGAAAAGTCCAATGGTGAGTGCGTGCGTACCGCTTACGATATTGTGTCGGACAAATGCACGTTCAGCCCCGAACACCTCTGCCCATATCTCGTCAAGCGTGTCACGGCCCTTGTCACCGTAGCCGTAGCCCGTTGTACCCTTAAGACACGATTCGTCAACACGGTGGCAAGAGAATGCCTCCATTATTTTAACCGTATTTTTATATGCCGTTTTGTCAAACTGCTTGAATATTTTGTCAAGCTTTTCTTCGGCTTCCTCTGTTATTTTGAGTATTTTTTCATTCGTTATCATAATCTGATGTTACAAGCAAGCGTGCCGAGCTTTACGCACTCTGCCATATCCTTCATATCTATTGTTTCGTTCTGTGTGTGAATGTATCTTGTGGGGATAGAAATACAGCCGACACGTGCACCGCCCGCTTCCGTCTGCATGACAGCCGTATCAGTACCGCCCGCACGGAGGATTTCAAACTGATGTTTTATTTTGTGCTCCTTTGCAATATCGGCAAGTGAGGAAACGAGCTTTATATCGCACAAAACGGAGCTGTCCTTGATTTTTATTGCCGCACCGTCTCCGAGCTTTACAGCCATAGGCTTACAGCCGGGAACGTCGCCGACGTCGGTTACGTCAAACGCTATACCGTAGTCGGGATTTACGTTGTACGTTGCCGCCTTTGCACCGCGGAGGCCTACTTCCTCCATTGAAGAAAATACGAAATAAACGTCGTTTACACAGTCACGAAGACCTTTTGCAATTTCAACCATAACGGCACAGCCTGCACGGTTGTCAAACGGACGGCCGCAGTAGCGTGAGCCTGAAAGCTTCGTCATGTGCGGAATGACCGTGAACATATCGCCGAGGGCAACCTTCTTTTCGGCTTCCTTTTTTGACTTTGCGCCGATGTCGATAAAGAACTTGTCCGCTTTAAGCTCCTCGGGCTTTGTGCCTTCCTCGGGAGCGATAACGCCCTTTACACCCTTTGATGATATTACAGTACAGTATGAGTATGCCACAAAATCTATACCGCCGACGGGTGCTATTCTTATAAGTCCGTCATCCTGAATGAACATCGTGATGAAGCCTATTTCATCGGCATGTGCGCAAAGCATCATTTTTTTAGCATCAGCAGATTTTGATTTTTTGAGTGCGATAAGGTTGCCGAGTGCATCGTATGATATTTCGTCAACGTACGGACGGATCTCGTCTTCTATTATTTTTGTGACTCTGCCCTCGTCGGAGGTTACCCCGTGTGTGAGCATAAGTTTTTTAAGAAATTCAGTCATTTTTATCTACCTTTCAGTTATATAAGCTCTTTTGAAAGTGAAGCATTATATGCAAAATCAAGCATTGAATTATAGTCATCCTCGTGTATCACCGAACAATCGGAGTGAATATATCTTGACGGCACGGAAAGCGTTGCGCATCTGACACCGCCTGCCGTTTTGTGTATGTGCCCTGCATCATTTCCGCCCGACACGAGTGTTTTTATCTGATATTTCACACCCTTGTTTTTTGCAAGCGCCATCATTTTTTCTATCACCTCACGGCGGTAGACGGTTGAGTGATCCATAAGCGACAAAGCGACACCGTCGCCAAGCTTTGACACCGTTTTGTGTGCAGGTGTTTCGGGAATATCGGCAACCGCCGTACATTCAAGAATGAGTGCAAAGTCGGGCTTTACTGCCTCTGTCGCCGTGATTGCTCCCGAACGGCCGACCTCCTCACGTGTTGTAAACGCAAAGTAAAGCGTGTATTCGGGGGTGATCTTTTCTTCTCTTATCTTCTTTATTATTTCGCACATAACGGCACAGCCGACTCTGTCATCAAGGGCTTTGCCTTTTATAAATCCGTTTCCGAATTTTACAAAGTCTGAATCAAAAACACCGAAGTCGCCGAGTGATATAAGATGGTCAACTTCATCCTTTGATGAAGCACCGATGTTGATGTGCATTTTATCTGTTGGGATATATTCTTTTCTTTCTTTAGCCGTCTGGCTGTGTATTGCCTTTGAGTCGATGACGCCTTTGTATTTTATGCCGTCATTTCCTTTTAACGTGACACGGCGTGCGCACAGCGCACCCTCGCTTATACTGCCGACGGTGTGGAAGTAGATACATCCGAGGTCATCGGTCTTCCTTACCATAAATCCGACCTCGTCCATGTGAGCAGACAGCATCATTTTTTGCTCACGCTTACCGTTTATCTTTACGATAAAGTTGCCGAGGGTATCCGTTATTATCTCATCGGCAAAATGACCGACTTCGTTTTTTATTATATCTGCAACCTCGTCTTCACACCCGGACGGACCGAAGGCAATTGAAAGCTTTTCAAGAAGTTTAAAATTCATATTGCACCATCCTTTAAAAGCGATTTGATAAAGCCTGCGGTAAGTGATGCCGTGCTTTTAACGTCGGCAAGCGATATGATTTCCGCATACGTGTGCATATTCAAAAGCGGTATGCTTAAAAGCACCGTTGGGACACCGCATTTTATTGTCGGAATGTCGTTTGCATTCGTTCCCGTGTTTGTTCCGTCAACGTTTATCTGATGGGGAAAATCGTTGTCCTTTGCAAATTTTATAAGCTTTTTCGTAAGCTTGACGTCAGTTATTGCGGATACCGAAATTTCAGCACCGCTCCCCATAACGGAGGACTTGTAGATCGTGTCTTTTTCTTCGGGAATTTCAGCACCTGTTACGTCAAGCACCACGCAAAGGTCGGGGCTTGTATTGTATGCGCCGACGGCGGCACTTTTGCCTATTTCCTCACGGGAGGAAAGCTGGAGAATTATCTCGCAGTCGGTGTCTTTAAGCTGCTTTACGACCTCAATTCCTGCACAGATGCAGATCTTATCATCAAAGCCTTTGCCGCAAATGCGGTCGTTCAGAAGCTCCGTCAAATGATATTTAAACGATATGGGTGTGCCGACTCGCACGCCTTTTTCTTCAAGCTCCTCTTTTTTAAAGCCCGTGTCAATGAAAAGTTCGTCAAAATTCGGAAGCTCCTTTTTGCTCATCAAATGGGGCGGTGTTGCGCTTACAACTCCGTAAATATCTTCTTTTGCGTGAATGGTGACCTCGCACGGCTGAAGTATCTTGCAGTCAATGCCTCCGACATTCGTCACACGTAAAAATCCACCGTCAAGAATGTCGGAAACAAGCATGCCGACCTCGTCCATGTGGGCATCTATCAGAATCTTTTTTGCACCCTTTGTCTTTGCTTTTTTTATAAGCTGATAGTTATTTGCTCCGTCATTTATGACTTCGTCAAAATAAAGACGGCAAAGCTCATTTACGGTATCTTCCGCTATGCTCTCGTACCCCGAAACTGTGACGGGAGATGTAAGAGCTGAAAGAAGACCTTTTATGTCATTCATTTATGTTATCCTTTCTGAAAAGTATTTACGATCTTTTTGAACGTATCGCCTCTGACCTCAAAGTTTTCAAAGGCATCAAAGCTTGCCGCCGCAGGGGATAAGATGACCGTGTCACCTGCTTTTGCAATTTTTCTTGCACGGTTTACGGCAGACTCAAAATTGGATTCCTTGTATATTTCAAGTCCCGACTTTTCAAATTCGCTGTTATCGGTTATTGCTTTATATATTTTCTCGGCTGTTGCGCCTGTCAGAACTGCTGCTTTTGCATGCTCAAAAAGGGGCAGAACAAGCGGTTCGTAAGGGATATTTTTGTCGTATCCGCCGAGAATTACGATCACTTTTTCTTTAAAGCTTGAAAGTGCGGCAATGGTTCTCGTGGGGCTTGAGTCGATTGAGGAATTATAATATTTTACCCCGTCAAGCTCTCTTACAAATTCGCATCTGTGCTTGACACCGCCGAAGGTGCTTGCAACCTTTTTAAGCGTTTCAGCACTTACTATATCGTAAAGCACGCAGTATGCCGCCATATAGTTTTCTACGTTGTGACGGCCGGGTATCTTTATGTCCTTGCAGTCAAGCACGGGGACGTCACCGTTTTCGTCGTAATACGTGATGACTTCATCCTTGACGTATACACCCGTTTTCGTGTCGGGCTTGCCGCTATTTGAAAACAACGCCGTTTTACCCTTTGAACGTAAATTTTTAACGCTGTCATAAAGATAGTTTGTGACAAGATAGCCGTTTTCATTTTGATATTTGAAAATGTTGTGCTTTGCCTCGGCATATTCATCCATTCCCGTGTGCCAGTTGAGGTGGTTCGGGGTGATGTTCGTTATTATGCACCGTTCGGGTGATTTTTTCATTGTCTGAAGCTGAAATGACGAAAGCTCAACGACGGCGTAATCGTCGGGTGTCATCTGCTCTGCCAATGGCAGAAGCGGTGCGCCGATGTTACCGCCGACATAAACGGTCTTGCCCTCGGCACGTAATAATTCAGATGTTATCGTCGTTGTCGTCGTCTTGCCGTCACTTCCCGTCACGGCGATTATGTGGCAGGGGCAAAGGTCAAAGAAAAGCTCCATTTCAGAGGTAAGCACAGCACCGTTTTTGACAGCTGCCGCTATTTCGGGAACGTCTGGGCGGATGCCGGGGGAACGGAAGATTATCTCATCGTCAAGCCCCTGCATATAATTTTCACCGCATACTATGCGCACACCCATTTTTTCGAGCTTTTCGTATTTTGAAAGGGCATCAGCCCTTTCTTTTTTATCTCTTGCGGTGACTATAGCACCGGCAGAAACGAGAAAATCGACAAGCGGCATATTGCTTATACCGAGTCCGAGCACTCCCACACGCTTGCCCTTTATTTGATTTTTATATTCACTTACAGTCATAAAATTTCCTTTCAATAACAGATGTATTTAATTATACTACAATATTATGCGATATTCAAGTGGAAAAGTAAAAATTGGAGAAGAATATGGCAATTATGTTTTGGTAATTGTTTCACTTAAAACCTGACAATAAGATTTCCGTAGGAAATCTGCGCCCTATGCCTGCAGGCAGCTCGCGTGTAGTTCGCCATACGAACAACACGCGAGCTGTGGGGGTGCAGGCGGGCGCAAAAATGATTTTAAATGTAAACTGCAATATTATGCGATGTTCAAGTGAAAAGTAAAAATTGAAGAAGAAAATGATAATTCTGTTCGGAAAATTGTTTTATTCAAAGTGCAGTGCAGGGACAGGTCCCCCGACTGTCCGCATATCTATCCATTATATTCTATAGCAAATAAAACATATTGAAAAACAATAAAATTTTTATATTATCCAAGAAATATTCATAAACAAATGTTACTATAAAAGATAGGGAGTCTTTACAAAAGTATAACAATATGGAGAAAAAATGCTGAAAAAAATAATTTTGATAATCCTTGCGACTGTTATGCTCGGCTGTTTTTGCTCTTGCAGTTTGGGTTTTGAAAGAGAATATTATGATGATATAGTCATCACACTTCAGGACAGAGAGGGCGTTTTGGTAATAAAAGAATGGAGTTTTTTGCTCGGAAGCGGTGCGAAGAACTGTGAAGTGTATGGTAAAAACACATTCACGCTTTCGTGGACAGAAGGGCAAACTTTTTGAGAAAGGGCGGTATTAAGAAATGAAGAATAAAATATTCAGTTGTCTGTTAGTTATCATAATTGTGGTTTCCACAGTCTTTGCTGTATCTTATGCAAAAATCTACGCTGAATATCGTGGTGGCGCAGCATCAGTGTTTTTATGTATTGCTGTTATTTATGGAATGGCATCAATTATGACTATAGCTTCATTGGTTTTGTACGTAAAGGCAAAAAAAGGAGCATGGGTCGATGCGGTATATATACTTACCGCAATTTTATGCATTCCTGTTATTCTGTGTGCGATGAATTTACTTTTACATTGGATGGGCATTGATTTTTTGGTGCCGCCGCCCCAAAACTGACGAAAACGAGTGATTTCACAAAAAATTTAATTACTGTGATTACAGTATTTGCGTCAGCTGTAATTCTCTTTTTGCCTGTACCGCAAAAAACACACGACGACGGCGGTACTCGTGATTTTAAAGCTCTGACATACAAGATTATCAGATGATGAGGAATATCATTGGAATACTATCAAAAATCAATATCACGATATATATAATTTTTTTAAAAACTTGAATGATATTCTTGATACTATGGCGAATTATTGACCGAAAGTCAAAAAGGAGAACTATATGAAAAAACGAGAAAAACTTGTGAAATCCATTGGATACACGTTAATTTCGCTCACATGCATCTCAATTGTTATTAGTTTTATCTATGAAATCAAAACTACGCCCGACAACGACAGTTTTTATAAGAACCCAACAATGGAATTTATCATTATTTATTTTTTCTTTGCTCTTCCGGTAATTTGGGAAGAACTGTTGTTGTTGAGAAGTGTATATAAACTTACATGTTTCAGTTCGAGAATTTCTGCTAAAATCTGTCATATCATTTCTATCGTTGTTCTTTGTGTTGCTTTGGTTTTTCAATTGTTAGTATTCACAGGAGTCATAACTAAGGATATAATCCCGGAAGGACCGAGAGATGAAGGTTCAGTATTGGTTGTTTTGGTTTTTTGGATTCAATGGTCGGCGATTTTCTTATCGTTTATTTTAGGAAGTGTAAAAAGCGGTAAGATCGAATACGATGCATAACGCAGTAGGGGTTGGCGCCCCCGACGACCCTGATGAAATCGGATCAAATACATTTGTGCTTTTTGCTGACATCAATGAGGAATATGAAAAATAAACACTTTTTTTATCTTTTCTATTGAAAATAGAGGCGGAAAATGATATAATAAACAAAATAGTGTTTACGAAAGGAATTGAATTATGCAGATAAATGTTTCAAACCGTGTATCAACGCTTAAGCCCTCAGCTATAAGAGAGATATTCAAGTCACTCACTGACCCCTCGGTAATATCCTTTGCCGCAGGCAACCCCTCCCCCGAAAGCTTCCCCGTTGATGCAATGCAGAAATTTGCAAACGATATATTTGAAAAGCAGTCAACAACAGCACTTCAGTACAGCATTACAGAGGGATATATCCCCCTGCGTGAAGAAATACTCAAAAGACAAAAGGAAAAGTTCGGCATCGGCAAGGACTTTGATACGGTCCTCGTTATGACGGGCGGTCAGCAGGGAATTGAGCATACGTGTAAGGTGCTTTGTAACGAGGGGGATACTATCATTTGCGAAGAACCCACGTTTATCGGTGCGCTCAACGCATTCCGTTCCTACGGCTGTAAGCTCGCAGGCGTTCCTATGGACGACGACGGAATAAATATAGAAAAGCTTGAAGAAGCCGCAAAGGCAAATCCCAATGCTAAAATACTTTATCTTATCCCCACGTTCCAGAACCCGACGGGTAAAACGATGTCGCTCGAAAAGAGAAAGGCTTGTCTTGAAATTGCGAAGAAATACGACCTTTTCATACTTGAAGACAACCCCTACGGCGAGCTTCGTTTCTCCGGTGACGACGTTCCCACGATAAAGAGTATGGACACCGAAGGACGTGTAATTTACTGCAGCTCATTTTCGAAGATACTTTCAGCAGGTATGCGTGTGGGCTTTTTGCTTCTTCACGAGGATGTTGCGGCGAAGATCGCCATTATCAAGCAGGTGTCAGACGTTCACACGAACATCTTTTTCCAGCTTATGTGCCATAAGTTCTTAACTGAATACGACCTTGACGGACACATAGCAAAGATAAAGAAGCTTTACGGACACAAGGCATCTTTGATGCTCAAATGTCTTGATGAAAATATGCCCGAGGGCTTTACGTATACTCGCCCCGACGGAGGACTTTTCATCTGGGGAGATATGCCCAAAACGATAGCAGACCCCAAAGCGTTTATAAAAGAGCTTGCGGATAACAAGCTTGCAGTCGTTCCCGGTGCTACGTTTATGTGTGACGGTGAGGCTGTGTGCCACGGTTTCAGAATGAACTATTCAACACCGTCAGACGAGCAGATAGTCAAGGGTGTAAATATACTTGCGGAAGTTGCAAAAAGGAATTTGAAATAATGGAAAATACAGAAGCTAAAAAGAGAATTTTTTCGGGTGTTCAGCCCAGCGGAAATCTCACGATAGGAAACTACCTCGGCGCAATAAAGAACTGGACAACGCTTCAGGACGATTACGAATGTCTTTACTGCGTTGTTGACCAGCACGCAATAACAGTCCGCCAGACACCCGCAGACCTGCGCAGAAGAACTTATGAAATAATGGCAATATATATTGCCTGCGGTCTCGATCCTGTCAAGAATATAATGTACGTACAGAGCCACGTGCCTGCACACGTTCAGCTTTCGTGGGTGCTCAACTGCTACACGATGTTCGGCGAGCTGTCGAGAATGACACAGTTCAAGGACAAGAGCGCAAAAAATGCCGATAATATCAACGCAGGTCTTTTCACGTACCCCACGCTTATGGCATCCGATATACTTTTGTATCAGACGGATCTTGTGCCTGTGGGTGAGGACCAAAGACAGCACATTGAATTGACACGTGATATTGCAAACCGCTTCAATTCCGTATACGGCGAAACGTTCCGTGTGCCTGAGCCTTACATAACAAAGGGTGCGAAGATATACTCACTTGCAGAGCCTGCAAAGAAGATGAGCAAGTCTGACGAAAACGTAAACGCTTACGTTTCCATCCTTGACAAAAAGGACGATATTATAAGAAAATTCAAGCGTGCCGTAACTGACAGCGACACCTGCGTTTGCAGAGCAGAGGGCAAGGACGGCATAAACAACCTTATGACGATATATTCCTGCTTCACGGGTAAATCCGATGAAGAGATAGAAAGAGAATTTGCAGGCAAGGGCTACGGCGATTTCAAAGCCGCTGTCGGTGAAGTATGCGCAGAAAGCCTCGACCCCATAAGAAGTGAATTTGACAGACTTATGAAGGACAAGGCTTATCTTGAGGGAATATTCAAGGAAAATTCCGAAAAGGCATCGTATCTTGCAAGAAAGACACTTTCAAAGGTGTACCGCAAGGTCGGATTTGTACAAATTTAAAAGAATATGCCTGTGGCGAAAAGCAGGGAAAGAATGAGCATCATATCGCTTTCCTCACCGTTTGCCATAAGCAGAAAAACAAGACCGAGGAGCAGCAGATCCTCTGTATCAAGGCGTATGCTGAAGCCCTTGGAAAGCAGAGAATCAGGCTTCTCGGTGCTTTTTTCGCTTTCTTTAAAAACGGGTGAGACGTTTTCATCGGGTTCATCGTTTTTCACCGTTTCTTCCTTAGGCGCTTCTCGGTAGAGCGTACCTCGGTAATTGTTAGGCAGCTGTGAGCTTTCAAAGGTTCTGCTGTACATAGGACTCCTTTTTTGTTATTTTTTCTGATTTTCGTGTGACAAAACACCTGCAAGCTCCGCAAACGTCATAATTTTAAGCATTTTGTCTATCCTTTCGCATTTGTCCCTTGATAAAAACGGCTTGAGCGCACGTAAAAGCTCCGTTCGCTCGTTGCTTTTGAAGGCAGGGACTGACGGTGGGGGAGGCGGCTGTTCCGCTTTTTGTAAGGGTGCTTCGGCGGTGGATTTTTCACTCTGCCCCATAATGCCCGATACTGCCGACATAACGGTTTTCAGCTTGTCGGGATCGGACAGTATTTCATTGAGCTTTCCCGATAAATCCGCATCCATTATTATTTACCGCCGAAATCAAGATTTTCTTTTATTATCTTTGCGTTTTCACGTCCGACAGCCCTCATCACACGGTCAATGTCCGCTTGCGACATTGATGAAATATTTTCACGCAGTTTTGAGGTGTCAAGCTTTTTAGCAAGCTTTTTCGTGTCGGCACCGCACGCAGATGCTATCTGCAGAATTTTCATACGAAGCTCGTCATCGTTCATATTTGCAAGATTTTGTAAAGAGCTTTTGTCAATATTCATAAAAACCACCTTTGAGATTTATTCGTTCATACGCATAATATGCGTGTTTATCTGATTTGTTTACAGGAGATAGAATGAAAGTACTGATTTTTTCCGATTCACACGGCAAAGCTGAAAATATGCTCCGTGCCGTAAAGCTTCATCCCGATGCAGAATATATAGTACACCTCGGCGATGGCTCGGGTGATTCGTCATTTTTTGACAGCTGTGCTGTATATATTGCCGTAAGAGGAAACTGCGATATGTTTTCATTATACCCTGAGGTGTCTTTAGAAAAATTTGACGGGGTGTTGACTCTTATTTCGCACGGACACAGATTTTTTGTAAAAGAGGGAACATCGGTTTATGAAGCGTACGCACGTGAAAGGGGCGTAAAGGTCGCACTTTTTGGACATACGCACAGACGCTTTTTGCTTTACCGTGACGGACTTTACCTGTTTAATCCCGGCAGTATTTCAAAATACGAGGACGGCGGATACAGCTACGGTATAATGAACGTCAAAGATGGCTCGGTGCTTCTGTCGCACGGGATGATAACGTAGTACATTGTTTCATCGTGATTATTTTTATATAAGCGCCCGCCTGCGCCCCCCACAGTTGACGCAGTCAACTGCCCGCAGGCATAGGGCGCAGATTTCCTGTGGAAATCTATGTAAAATTTTAAATACAGCAAGGCGGGACGTGTAGTTCGTGGCTACCACGAACTACCGGGCGCCGTCCCCTACAAACCGTATTGAATAAAACGAACAAGACGGGGTTGCTCCACCTCCGTCACGTTGAGTTGCACGCAACTCATAGCCGTGCCACCTCCCCCGAAGGTGGAGGCATAACCTACTGTGGTTTAAAGGTGCAGATTTAAAAATTTACACCGTATTCATAAATAAATTTTATTTATATATTTTAAATATAAATGCGTGTATGTTATTATAAACTATTAAGACCGATATTAGGTAAAGTTTACGCAAAGCTATCGCTTTGCCGAAAGGAATGATACAGTTTGAAAAGAGAAGATTTAAGAAATGTTGCGATAATCGCACACGTTGACCACGGTAAAACAACGCTTGTTGACGAAATGCTGAAGCAGGGCGGTGTATTCCGTGACAATCAGGTAACGGAAGAAAGAGTTATGGACTCAAACGACCTTGAAAAGGAAAGAGGCATTACCATCCTTGCAAAAAATACAGCCGTACATTACGGCGATATAAAGATAAACCTTATCGATACCCCCGGACACGCAGACTTCGGCGGTGAGGTTGAGCGTATACTGAAAATGGTTAACGGCGTCGTTCTGCTTGTTGATGCGGCAGAAGGCCCGATGCCCCAGACGAGATTCGTCCTTGAAAAGGCTCTCGGAATGGGACACAAGGTAATCATCGTTGTAAATAAGATAGACCGTGCAGATGCGAGAGTTGACGAAGTACCCGACGAGGTGCTTGAGCTGTTTGTTGACCTTGATGCAACTGACGAACAGCTTGATTCTCCCATTATCTTCTGTAACGGCCGTGCAGGTACGGCATCGCTCAATCCTCATTCACAGGATCCCGACCTGCGTGTGTTGTTTGAAGCGATAATAAACCATATTCCGTGTCCCGAGGGTGACGAAAACGGCGAACTTCAGCTTCTCGTTTCATCTATCGACTATAATGAATACGTCGGCAGGATCGGTATCGGACGAATCGAGCGAGGAAGCATCAAGCAGGGACAGGAGGTAATGATCTCCAACTTCCACAGCGGTATGACGCCCAAGAGAAGCAAGATAGTAAAGCTTATGCAGATAGACGGTCTTAACCGTGTCGGCGTTGAAAAGGCAAATATGGGTGACATCGTTTGCTTCTCGGGCGCTGAAGACATAACCATCGGTGATACCGTAACGTCGACCGCTTGCGTTGAGCCGCTTGAATTCGTCAAGGTAAGCGAGCCGACCATTGAAATGACATTTTCCGTCAACGACAGCCCGTTTGCAGGCCGTGAGGGTAAGTTCGTAACGAGCCGTCAGATAAGAGAAAGACTTTACCGTGAGCTTCTCAAAGACGTTTCCCTCCGTGTTGAGGACGGCGAAACAACAGACTGCTTCCGTGTAATGGGCAGAGGCGAAATGCACTTGTCCATACTTATCGAAACAATGCGCCGTGAGGGATATGAAATCTGCTGCTCCACACCGAGAGTTTTGTTCAAGGAGATTGACGGAGTAACATGTGAGCCTATGGAGCTTGCACAGGTGGATGTGCCCGCTGAATACGTCGGTGTCGTTATTGAAAAGCTCGGCGCAAGAAAGGGCGAGCTTCTTGAAATGTCAACGCAGGGAAGCCGTACGAAGATAAACTACAAGATCCCGTCAAGATGCCTTATCGGATACCGTTCACAGCTTATGACGGATACAAGAGGCGAGGGAATACTCAACACACTGTTTGACGGATACGAACCGTACAAGGGCGAGATAGTAAGAAGATACACAGGCTCGCTTATCGCATCTGAAACGGGCGAGGCAACCTCCTACGGTCTTTTCAATGCACAGGACAGAGGCGATATGTTTATCCCCGTTCAGACACCTGTTTACGAGGGTATGATCGTCGGTCAGTCGCCCAAGGTCGGTGACATTGCCGTAAACGTATGTAAGAAAAAGCATCTTACAGCCATTCGTTCAACGGGTGCTGACGAAGCGCTTAAGCTCGTAACACCTATAATAATGTCGCTTGAGGAAGCAATAGAATTTATTGCCGACGACGAGCTTATAGAAATCACACCGAAATCAATAAGACTGCGTAAGAAGATACTTGATAACTCATTAAGACTTAAAGCGCAGAGTAAGAAGAATAACGCATGATGGAAAAAATACTGCTTAAATACGGAGAGATCGCACTCAAGGGCGCAAACAAAAGCTCGTTTGAGGCAACTCTTGCCAAACACATAAGAATCAGAATGAAGAAGTACGGTGATTTTGAGGTCACACGTGCTCAAAGCACGGTTACGGTAACACCGAAGAACGAGGACTGCGACATTGACGGTGCATACGATGCGTGCAAAAAGATATTCGGTATTGTCGGTGTAAGCCGTGCGGTAACGTGCGAAAAGAACATTGACAGCATAATCGAAACGCTCAAGGCGTGCGCACCCGATATGCTTGCAGGCTGCAAGACATTCAAAATCGAGGCAAAGCGTGCCGATAAGCGTTTTCCCCTCACCTCTCCGCAAATATGCGACGAGTGCGGCGGCGCCGTGCTTGAAACGGTCAAGGGTATAAAGGTAGACGTAAGACACCCCGACGAGATAATCAGAGTGGAAATACGTGACGACGAAGCGTTTATACATCCCGACCAGGAAAAGGGTGCGGGCGGTATGCCCGTCGGTACGAACGGCCGTGCGCTTCTGCTTTTGTCGGGAGGTATCGACAGCCCCGTTGCAGGTCATATGATATGCAAGCGAGGAGTTAAGATCGAGGCACTTCACTTTGAATCATATCCTTATACGAGCGAAAGAGCGCTTGAAAAGGTCGCAAAGCTTGCAGAGCTTGTTTCCGAATACAACGGCTATACAACGCTTCACGTTATAAACGTCAAGGAAATACAGGAAGTTTTGCGTGACAAGTGTGACGAGGATTACTTCACGCTTCTTCTCCGCCGCTTTATGATGCGCTTGGCGCAGAGATGTGCTGAAGAATTCAAGTGTTCAGCCCTTGTAACTGGTGAGAGCATAGGCCAGGTAGCATCACAGACGATGGACGCCCTTTGCGTTACCGACAGCGTTGTGAGTATGCCTGTATTCCGTCCCTGCATAGGACTTGACAAAGAAGAAATAGTTGAAATTTCGAGAAAAATAAATACGTATGAAACGTCTGTGCTTCCGTACGAGGATTGCTGTACGGTATTTACCCCCCGCCATCCGAGGACAAGGCCCGAAATGGCAAAGGTGATAGCACAGGAGGAGCGTATAGACGTTGAAGGATTGCTTGAAAGAGCGTACGAAACGATGTATACGTACAGAAGAGAAGAATAACACACCGAAAGGAATTTGATATGTCTGTTTCAAACATACCCGAAATATTCGGATGCATGGTTTTTAATGACTCTGCAATGAAAGAAAGACTTCCCGAGGAAACTTATAAAGCACTTCGCAAAACTATAGATGACGGCCGTTCGCTCGATTCGGCACTTGCCGACGTAATTGCGACTGCTATGAAGGATTGGGCAATAGAGAAAGGTGCTACGCATTTCACGCATTGGTTTCAGCCGATGACGGGGATGACGGCGGAAAAGCACGACAGCTTCATTTCTCCGACGAAAGACGGCGGAGTTATTATGGAGTTTTCGGGCAAGGAGCTTATCAAGGGTGAGCCTGATGCTTCCTCATTTCCGTCGGGCGGTCTTCGTGCCACGTTTGAGGCAAGAGGATATACAGCGTGGGACCCCACGTCGTACGCCTTCATAAAAGATGATACGCTTTGCATACCGACAGCCTTCTGCTCCTTCGGCGGCGAAGCACTTGATAAAAAAACACCGCTTTTGCGTTCAATGGAAGCAATAAACAAGCAGGCTACACGTATGCTTCACCTGTTCGGTACGGACGTTAAGCGTGTTACACCGAATCTCGGTGCAGAGCAGGAATATTTCCTTGTAGATAAATCACTTTATGACCAAAGACGTGACCTTGTGTTCACGGGAAGAACCTTGTTCGGCGCACGTCCTCCAAAGGGACAGGAGCTTGACGACCATTATTTCGGCACTATCAAGGACAGAGTAAAGCTGTTTATGCGTGACCTTGATGAGGAATTGTGGCGCCTTGGTGTTGTGGCAAAGACAGAGCATAACGAAGCCGCACCCTCACAGCACGAGCTTGCACCCGTATTCACAACGGCGAATATAGCAACCGACCAGAACCAGCTTATGATGGAAACAATGAAAAAGGTTGCCGCACGCCACGACCTTGCGTGTCTTCTTCACGAAAAGCCTTTTATGGGTGTTTCAGGCTCAGGTAAGCATAACAACTGGGGGCTTAACACGGACACGGGCGTAAATCTCTTGAAGCCCGGTAAGTCACCGAAGGACAATATACAGTTCCTTGTTTTCCTTACGGCTGTAATCAAGGCGGTTGACGACCATCAGGACCTTTTGCGCATCTCCGTTGCAACAGCAGGCAACGACCACAGACTCGGTGCGGCAGAAGCGCCCCCTGCAATCGTTTCGATATTCCTCGGCGATGAGCTTTACGAAATACTTGAAGCGGTTGAAAACGATGCGCTTTACAACGAGCGTGACCGCGTTGACTTTGAATCGGGTGTAAATATTCTCCCGCACTTCAAAAAGGACACAACAGACAGAAACAGAACATCTCCTTTTGCCTTCACGGGTAATAAGTTTGAGTTCCGTATGCCCGGCTCTGCCGATTCTGTTGCAGAACCGAATATAGCAATAAATACAGCGGTGTCAGATGCGCTTTGCTGTATGTCTGATTCCATTGAAGCTAAAATGGCATCGGGTAAGGACTTTGAAAATGCAGTCCTCGAAATGCTCCGTGAAACGATAAAGGCGCACAAGCGCATAATATTCAACGGCAATAACTACGCACAGCAGTGGATAGACGAAGCGGAAAAGAGGGGACTTCTCAATCTTTCCTCAACTCCCGAAGCGATAAAGCTTCTCAACAGCGAAAAGAACGTCGCTTTGTTTGAAAAATTCGGTGTATTCTCAAATGCGGAAATAAATTCACGTCTTGAAATAATGTATGAAAACTACAGAAAGACGATGAAGATAGAGGGCTATACAATGCTTGATATGGTCAAGCGTGACATTATGCCGTGTGCGCTTGAATACACGCGCATACTTTCCGAAACCGTTATGGCAAAAAGAGCGGTTATACCCGAATGTCCCTGCAACGCCGAAATAAAAATGATAAAAAAGCTGTCAGAGGCAACCGACAGTATGTCGGAGTGCTGTGACGAGCTTCTTTGCGAGCTTGTAGAGACAGGTAAGCTTGAATCAAAGGCGGAAAAGGCAATGTATTACCGCAAAAACGTTTTCCCCGCAATGCAGAAGCTTCGTGCGTCAGCTGATATGATAGAGCCGCTTTTGCCGAGCGAAGTTCTGACGTATCCCACGTACAGCAAGCTGTTGTTCAGCCTTAACTGATATGAGAAGGCTTATTAAAAAAACAGTCTTGATATCCGTTTGCCTGCTCATTATTCTGTCCTTTGCGCTGAACGTCGGTGCAAAGGTGCAGGTGAGTGACTATGTTATTCCCATAAGCGGTGAGCTTGAAGCCGAATGCCCCAATGCGGTGCTTTACTGTGATGACAGAGAGCAGTATCTGTACTCAAAGGGCGCAAGCGAGATGCTTCACGTTTCCGCCTTTGCAAAGCTTATGGTCGGTGCTGTCGCGCTTGAGCTTTACGCTGACAGACTTGACGAAAAGGTGCTTATCACAAATGAGCTTCTTGAAGGTTCGTCGGGACTTGTCATATACCTTGAAAAAGGCGAAACGCTTACCATTGAACAGCTTTTGCACGCAACGCTTATGGGCGGTGCTAACGATGCGGCGACGGTTTTGGCAAGACTTTATACGGGCAATATAAACGATTTTATCGCCCTTATGAATGAAAAAGCCAAAGAAGCGGGAGCTGTCAATACTGTTTACAAAAACGTAACGGGGCTTTATGCCGACGGAATGACGACGACTCTTTACGATCAGATAAAGATAGCCAAATATGCATACAGCATAAAAGGACTTACGGATATCACGCAAAAGGATAAATATATAATACCGAAAACGGAAGAGTTTACGATAAGAACGGTGCTTTCAAGAAACCATCTCGTCAGCACCTACAGAGATACGAGATACAAGACTGAGGGCGTAAACGGTCTTTGCTACGGAACAACGGGCGAAAGCGGTGACGTTCTGCTCGTTTCGGCGGTACGTAACGGAATGACGTATTTTATGGCTTTTTACGGCGGCGGAATTTCCGAAACGGAAAACCACATAGAGGTATACAACGACGCCACTTCGCTTCTTAAGTATGCCGAAAACGGATTCGGGTTCGTCAAGGTACTCAGCAAAAAGAAGCTTATAAGCGAAATTACCGTGAAGTACAATACGACGGTTGACACGGTGGCGCTCGTTCCCGAGGACGACGTAACGCTGTACCTTCCACTTGATCTTGATATAGAAAAAGACCTTGAATACAACGTCATCGTTTATAACGAGGAGCTTTCCGCACCCGTTTCCGAAGGACAGGCAGAAGGGCAGGTCATTGTAAAATATGACGGTCAGGAAATATGCCGTGCCGATCTTATTACAAAAAATCCCGTGTCAAGAAATAAGATACTCTATGTGCTTGACAGGATAGAAGAATTCACATCAAGCAGAAGATTTATTATAACGCTTATAATCTTTGTGCTTTTACTTATCGTTTATGTGCTTATTTCAGCTATAGTGCACCACAGAATGAAGAAAAGAAGGCGCAAGCTGAGATAGTCTTGGCGAAAAGGAGGAATGTGCTTGAAACAAACAGATAACACGCCGAATGGATACAGACATGAAAACAAGTTTTTTGTCAGTATTGCAGAGGCACTTGACATTGCATCAAAGCTTCAGGGTGTTATGAAATACGACCCCCACGCCGACAGGCTGGGAAAATACATAATATCAAGCGTGTATTTTGACAATTATGAAAACCGTGCGCTCAAGGCATCTGAAACAGGTGTGCCGAGGCGTGAAAAGTTCAGAATACGTGCGTATAACAGAAATGACGACTACATCAAGCTTGAAAAAAAGGAAAAAATACGCAATCTTTGCCGTAAGACCTCCGTGCGAATCAGCCGTGAGGTGTACGACAATATTCTCTACGGAGATGCAAAGCTGCTTTTAACGCTTGACAGCGAGGTTGCAAATGAGCTTTACTGTGCAATAAAGGCAGACGGCTTCCGTCCTGTTACGGTCGTTGAATATGAAAGACGTGTGTTTATACACCCCATATCGCAGACACGTATAACATTTGACACAAATGTAAAGGGCTCAAGTATAGGTGTTGACATATTCAAGGATGGGGCATCGTTCGTTCCCACACTTTCACCTGTGGCGGCAATACTTGAAATAAAGTACGATGAATTTTTACCGGAATTTATCAGCCGTGTAATACCGCATACAGAGATATCAAAGCAAACAGCAATATGCAAATATGTGTATGGCAGATCATACAAGTAAGGAGATATAGAAATGCTACAGTATCTTACAAATTTTTCGGATATTTTCAAAAACAGCTTTATAACTGAATCGGGTGCAACTACGCTGACGGTTCCCAAGGCGGCGGCTATCATCATCGCTTCGCTTATTTTGGGTGCTGTTATATGCCTCGTTTACAAGCTTACGTACAAGGGTGTGCTTTTCTCGGCAAACTTCTGTCTGTCGCTTCTGGCTATGGAGCTTATAACAACATTCATCATTATGACTGTTACATCAAACGTCATTTTGTCACTCGGTATGGTCGGTGCGCTCTCAATTGTACGTTTCAGAACGGCGATAAAGGACCCGATGGACATTGCATTTCTGTATTTTGCAATATGTGCGGGTATTATGACGGGCGCAGGACTTATAGGACTTGCCGCAGTCGGTGTTATCATCGTCGGTGCCGTACTCTTTGCCGCAGGCAAGATACCTGCAAAGGACGAGGCGTATATCCTTATGATTACTGTTGAAGAGCAGGACGAGGAAGCCGTTTGCAAGTATATTGTTAAGAGCACATCTAAAGCAAAGCTCAGATCAAAGACGATTTCAAACGGTCTTACTGAAATTGCTTATGAGGTCAAGCTCAAGGGTAATTCCACAAAGTTCCTCAATAAGATGAGCGTTTATCCGTCGATTTCTTCTATGACACTCGTTAAGTGCGCAGGAGAATATATTTAAAGGAGTATTAAGGTGAAAAAACAGCTTTCTCTTTTACTGCTTGTGTGTGTGCTTTTACAGACGCTTGTTTCGTGTATGGGCACACCGAGCGATACTACAGGTACTGCCGAAGGTACATCGGAAACCGTTGTTCCTCCGAATACGGACGGAATTATTTTAAATGAGCTCATGCCCTCGAATAAAAACACTCTTACCGATAACTACGGCGAGAGCTGTGACTGGATAGAGCTTTATAACCATTCGGATAAAGACGTAAGTCTTTTGAACTATATGCTTACAGATAAGCCCACGAAGCCCGAGGAATTTGTTTTCCCTGATATTACGTTGAAGGCGGGCGAGTATCTTATCGTGTATGCAAGCGGAAGAAATGAGATCGATGCCGAAAACCGTGTTATCCATCTTCCGTTCAAAATAAATTATATGAGCGAGATAATCTGTCTTTTCAGCGCAGAGGGCGTTGAAATAGGCAGAATTACGGTCAATGACGTGCCGAATGACGTGTCGTGCGGCCCCGATGTTACGGGCAAAACGGTAATGTTTTCAGAGCCTACACCCGGGGCTGAAAATGTAACCTCGGTGTATGTGCCGACTTCCCCCGACATTCCGCTTAACACAGGCGGAAAGGATGTAAATACACTTTACATTACGGAGTATGCAACAAACGATACGATAACATTTACCGATGAAGACGGCGAATTCTGTTCGTGGGCGGAAATATATAACCACGGAACATCTGATGTCAAGCTTTCGGGACTTTTCCTCTCGGATAACCCCGAAAATCCCGAAAAGTGGGCATTCCCCGATGTAACGCTGAAAGCGGGCGAATACACACTTGTGTTTATGTCGGGCAAAACAAAGGAATATACAGCCGATGGCGAGATCCACGCCACATTCGGTCTTTCGGGAGATGAAGAAACGCTTGCAATATATAACGGCAAAGCAGATGAAATTGATATATTACCCGTTCATAAGCTCGTTTCAAACCTTACGTTTGGCAGAGCTGCGGATAATGCATCATTCAAGTTCTTCCCCAAGTCAACACCGAAGGCGGCAAATACGCTCACAGGCTTTGATTCTATCGATAGTACAAGATACCCCGAAAACAAATCGCTTTTTATAAATGAGATTGTTGCTGTCAACAGAACTCTTGACACCGCCCCCGACGGCAAGAAGCATTCTGTCGGTCAGCTGTATGATTATTACGAGCTTTATGACTATATAGAAATATGTAATCTTCATAACGGTACTGTAACACTCTCTGATTATTACATCGGGGACAGCAAAGACTTCAAAACTGCAATACAGCTTCCCGAAATTGAGCTTGAGCACGGAGAGTACCGAGTCATCTATTTCGGTGACGAAACGTATTACAGTACAAAAACAGACAGCGTCTATATCGATGCAGGACTTAACCGTTACGGTGAAACTGTGTATATATTTGACGAAAACGGTATTTGCGTTGACAGCGTTAAATATACAACGCTTTTTGACGGCACGAGTGCAGGACGTGCAGACGGCAAGGATGATACGGTTTATTATTATGAAAAAACGACACCGGGCAAGGTGAATTCGGAAAATAAGCTGTCAGCATCGGTTGCATCTCCCACATTTGAAAATGCGGGCGGTTATATGACATCAGGCTCATCTTGTGTTATAAACGTACCGAAAAATTGCAAGGTCTATTATACGACCGACGGATCGCTTCCGAATACGTCATCAACGCTTTATACCTCCCCCATTCCGCTTACAAAAACGGTTACGGTAAGGGCTGTGGCATACCGCGACGGATACCTTCACAGCGAGGATGTTTCAGCATCGTACGTTGTAGGCCGTCAGCATACAATACCCGTTGTGTGCCTTACAACAGAACACGGTAACCTCTTTTCCGATACGTACGGTATACTCGTTGACGGCTCACGCTATGATTCAAGTGCGGCATTCCCATATAAGTATTCGGGCGCAAACTATTGGGAGGATTGGGAACGCCCCATCCGCTTTGACTATATCGACGAAAAAGGACAGCAGGTGCTGTCGTTCAATGCGGGTATCAAGGTGTTCGGTCAGTACAGTCGTGCAAAGGACCAGAAAAGCGTGTCCATTTATCTGCGTGATAAATACGGTCCAAAGGAAGTTTCATATCCTTTCTTCGGCGAAGATTATATAAACGTATTTTCTTCTTTGGCACTTCGTTCATCGGGACAGGACGGAAAATATGCGCACTTGCGTGATGCATACTGCGCAGAGCTTGTGCGTAACGTCATTGATGTTGACATAATGGCATATAAGCCCGTTGCTGTTTATATAAACGGTGAGTATTTCGGACTTTATGATCTCCGTGAGAGGATCAATGAGGACTATATTGCCAACCACACAGGGGCAGACCCCGATAACGTTGACCTTATCAAGGGCGGTAACTATAGAGATACAAGCTACAATGTCCTGGAAGGTACTGTTGATGAATATAAAAAGCTCGTTGATTTTCTGAAGAATAATTCGCTCAAGAGTGATTCTAACTACAAGAAGGCTTGCGAAATGGTCGACGTTGATGAGCTTATCAACTATTGGATATGCGTTATATTCTTCTCGAATACCGACTCGGGTAATATAAAGTATTATAGGGAAAATGTAGAGGGTGCAAAGTGGCGCTGGATACTTTTTGACCTTGACTGGGGTATGTTCCCGTCAACGTATCTTGAATACAATATGTTTGATGAGGTTACAAGCTCTGAGGGTCACGGTGTCGGAAACAACTTTTCAACGCTTGTTTTGCGTTCGTTTATGAAAAATGAAACATTCAAGGATAAGTTTTTGACAAAGTGCGGCGAATACCTCAATACGGTGTTCATGCCCGACAATATGTTGGAGCTTTACGAAAAGATGGTTGACGAGATCAGAGATGAAATGACATATCACATTGAGCGCTGGAACTATCAGGAGGATGCAAACAAGCTTTCAACTCCTTACAGTTACGCTTCTTGGGAAAAGAATGTTGACAGACTCAGAAATATAGTCGCAGATAAACGCCGTCAGACAATAGAACATATGATAGATCATTTCAGACTGTCCGATGCGGAACAGAAGAAATATCTCGGCGAAGTGTTTGATTAATTTAAATTTTTAATATATCGGAGGATTTGAAAATGGACTCGAACAAAAGACCCGAAACAATGCAGCGTATCACAACGCCCGAGCTTGCAAACGCATTCATCGACGAACAGGTTGCCTCTGTACGTGCACAGGTCGGAAACAAAAAAGTGCTTTTGGCATTATCAGGCGGTGTTGACAGCTCTGTTGTTGCCGCACTTCTCATTAAGGCAATAGGCAAACAGCTCGTATGCGTTCACGTAAATCACGGCTTGATGCGTAAGGGCGAAAGTGAAATGGTTATCGATGTCTTCGGAAAGGCGATGGACGCAAACCTTGTATACATCGATGCTACAGATCGCTTTTTGAATCTCTTGGCAGGCGTTGCAGAACCTGAGAAAAAACGTAAGATCATAGGCGGAGAGTTTATCAAGGTCTTTGACGAGGAAGCGGCAAAGCTTGAAGGAATCGAGTTTTTGGCTCAAGGCACGATATATCCCGATATTTTAGAGTCCGACGGTGTCAAGGCTCACCATAACGTCGGAGGACTTCCCGAAGATATGAAAATGGAGCTTGTAGAGCCTGTGAAGCTCCTTTATAAAGATGAGGTGCGTGTAGTCGGCGATGCTCTCGGCCTTCCGCACGAAATGGTGTACCGCCAGCCGTTCCCCGGCCCCGGTCTCGGTGTACGCTGTCTCGGTGCAATTACACGTGACCGTTTGCACGCCCTGCGTGAGGCTGATGCAATTCTCCGTGAGGAGTTCGATATTGCAGGCTTGGCGGGCAAGGTGTGGCAGTATTTCATAGCCGTGCCCGATTTCAAGTCGGTAGGTGTCCGTGACGGCAAGCGCTATGAGGGATGGCCCGCAATTATTCGTGCCGTCAATACGACAGATGCTATGTCAGCTACGGTAGAGGAGATACCCTATGCAGTGCTTCATAAGATAACTGACCGTATCACATCCGAGGTTGCCGGCATCAACCGTGTCCTCTATGACCTCACGCCCAAGCCCTGCGGCACGATCGAGTGGGAGTGAGGCAAAGTGGTTGTTGAGTAGTCCAAAAAACCTTGATATTACAAGGGTTTTCGGCTCTCACAATTTGAAAAAATCAACGAAAAACGCTCGTTGATACCAAATTGATACCGCTACCCTCCAGACATAGAATAATGTCAAAGTCTCTCAAAGCTCGCAAATTCGTTTTTCTCAGAACGAATTTGCGGGCTTTTTTTACTGTAATTCTCTATATTCTCTCAAACGCCATAAGACGAGGGGCAAAACAAAAAAATTCAAAAAATTTTTTGATACCGGTTGAATTTTACCCCTCTGAAATTCCGAATCTGTGAAAGGACTTGAAACCTTATCACCGAATAGGAGGTTCAGAATATGGCTGAATGTTTGTTTATCAAAGCTGATGAAGTCGTAAAGATTTTAGGAGTATCCCAATCGGAGGCATATCGAATCATCAAAAAACTGAATGAGGAAATGGCTGAAAAAGGATACATCACTATAAACGGTCGTGTAAACCGCAAATACCTTGAGGAGCAAATCTATGGCTATGAGCCAGAAAACCGTCAAGGAGGAAAAAAGTAATGGCTGTTTACAAAGACAAAAATGGAACATGGTATGTCTCTGCCAGATATACCAACTGGAAAGGCGAAGCTGACCGTATCCTTATGAGGAGCCGGTGGCTATCATCTGCGATGAGGAAGCGAAACTGAAAGGAAGCGAACTGAACCGAGTGCTCCGTGATGAAGACGGACAAATCTATGATGTGGTTGCAGGTACGTTTCTTATCGTCGGTTTGAGAGAGAGCGAGTTTACTTCACTCACTCCCGAACACATGAAGCAGTTCAAGGAGAAATTTGAAACGCCCGAAATGTTTATGAGGCTCAACGGCAAATTGGTTGTACTTCCTATGGAAGAAAGACC
>JAFXFN010000006.1 GCA_017520505.1 Clostridia bacterium | reverse complement strand
TGAAGCACTCGGCTACGACGTTACGGTATCTTTGCATGAATCATCATAATTAGTTCCTACATATCTGTTTTTGGCCGCATCCTGCTACGGCTTTTTCTTTGTGCTCGTTTGGAGTCACTATAGGGGATGTTTTCATGGTAGGGAGAACCCAGTTCATATCATGGCTTTTTATCTTTAAATGATAACTGGTATTTCTGTTGCTATGACGGAATGGATGAGAATCACATTTCAGGTTTTTCTATTGCAGGTACTACTATAGATTGGTTCTATTCCCCATGGGTAGCATTATAGCAGAAACATGAATTTGACGAAAAGCTCGGTGGCAATAAAATGGTGGTTTCATCTTCTAAGAGCCAAGCGGTCACTTGCGGAGAATACATGCTAACAGATGCCGTCAAAGCCACTATGGAAGTAGATGCTTATACTGCGGCGGGCTTGGGAGATTATGAACATCCAATTTTCGCCAATAGTAGATTTATTACGGAATTCAGCGAACCCGTTACGATTGATACTACAATTAAAGCATTTGAATATGCTCTACGTTTTTTCTTGTATGTCACATATCGTGCAAATGTTGATGTTAGAAAAGCTGACCTGTTTGTGATAAACGATAAGGGTACTCACGAGTATTGGGGAATCTTGGTTTTTCCGCAAAGCGAATTACGGGAACAAAATAAGGAAGCAAAGAACCATCTGATCGTATACAATGATCTTAAAGAGAAAACAGCTCAAATTATCACTGCTATAAAAAATGAGCATATATCTTTACAGCATATCTGTTCAAATTATGATGCGACACATTCATATCCAATAAGCCGAGTGATAATGATATTAGCTGCTTTTGAGCGGGTATATGGAAATATATACGGAAAAGACACTGATCGTTCTGATGAATACATCGAAATAAAGGCCAAAGTGGTAGATCTTATTGAACAACTAAGAATAGAAAACACGGGCAAACGGAAGAAGGCAGCAAAAACTTTGAAAGACTATGTTTTCAATCGAGATGCCAGCTTCTCGTCTAATACTGCGTATGCACTAAAAGATTGTGCTGATGTGATGATGCCTTTCGTAAAAAAAAGATTCAAAGGTGACTATGATTATGTAGTCGATGAAATAAGCGAATGTATCGGTATTGTTAGAAATGGTGTTGAACATTGCAAAATGGATTATGAGCTTGAGGACGTTCACTTGACTGATATTTTAATCATGGAATAACTTCTATATGCTATGCAACTAAAACACATAGGACTTACTACCTACGAGTGCCATAAGGCAATAGGCAGATTATTTAGAGAGAATATTCACTTCAAAGATGACGGAGAATCATCGCCCAATTGTAATCAATAATGCGTTATTCAAAAGAGGTTTCGTATGAAAAAAATAATGTTTGATTCTAATGCTTTTAGTTCGTTACTTAATTCCAATATAAATTGGACAAGTTTCTTTTCTAAGTGTAGAGGTAAGTATGAATTTTATGTAACTGCTCTTCAAATTGAGGAACTGTCGGACATTCCTGATTCCAAAAAAGAAACTCGAATCCAGCATATGTTGTGTCTTTGCCAAATGCGAGCAAAAATGGTTCCCAATATACTTGTACTTGGTTATGGCAGATTAGGCTTGTCAGTTCTTGCTGACGAAAATGATACAACATACGAAGATTTGTTGTTCGAAAGTCGAAGCAACGTTAAAGATGCAATGATCGGTGAGGCAGCAAAACGAGAAGGTTGTACTCTGGTAACTGACGATATTAAGTTTATTTCTAAGTTGCACAAGGTAGGGATTCCAACAATAACGTTTGATGAATTTGCGCGGAACGCTTGTATACAGTAATTATTGCTCACTGTTATGATACAATTGATAGGTGACAAATAAAAAGGAAAATAGCAACCAAATGTGATATAATGGTAATAACCACAAAACCAAAAAATCACAAGGAGCTATTTTCCATGAGTATTATAACATCAGAAGCGTACTTTCGTCAACGGGTTGTGAAATATTCTTTTAAAAATGGTGTAACAGCAGCAAGTATAAGATTCAGAAGAAGTCGACAAGCAATATATGAGTGGCGAGCTAAATGGGACGGCAAGAGTTGAAAAAGCTTGCTTGAAAAAAGCCATCGTCCCCACCATCATCCAAATGAACACACACCTGAAGAAAAGCAGATGATATTGCGCCGATATTCTCGATATAAAGATGATATGATGCTTTTATGGAATTCACTGAGAAAAAGTGGTTACACACGTAGTTATACAAGCTTGACAAGAGTTGTTCGTAAGTGGATTCAGCCTGAAATGAAAAAGAGAACATCACATCAAACCAAACCGTACGCAAGGGCAGAATATCCCGGTCAAAAGGTACAAATTGATGCAAAGTATGTGCCTTCATATTGTGTTTTGAACGGACGAAAATATTATCAATATACTGCTGTGGATGAATGTACTCGATGGACATACAGAGAACTGTATGATGAACATAGCACATACAGTTCGGCAAGTTTTCTTGCTAATCTGGTCAAAAACTGTCCTTTCCCAATCAGAGAAATACAAACCGATAATGGAGCAGAATTTACAAACGCATTGTCGGTGAAAAATGTGGACATGAAAGTTTGTTTGAAGATTTACTCTGCCAGTGCGGAATTATCTATCACAGGATCCGCATTGCAACACCGAGACACAATGGTAAAGTAGAACGACAACATTGTATTGACGAGGCACGATTCTACAAGAAAATGCGGATGCTTAATCTTGAGGATGGAAGAAAACAGCTTGAAAAATACAATATTCAATCCAACAATATACCTAAAATATGCCTCAACTTTCATTCTCCGAATGAGGTTTTGCAGGGCTATTTAAATATTATGTAAGGTTATTAGGGCAAAAGCAAAGTTTTGCTTTTGCCGCAATTCCATTATATCATAGGTGCTTTGTCAAGGTAGTATTGTAAACTTTTCGCACTTCGAAAACTTTACAATCTCCACCTTGACAAGTCTTTCTGAATTTAGTGTCACCTATCATTGACAATCCAACATAGAGTATGAAGGCTGTTTTGCCGTTATCCTTGAATTGTTTACATTTTCCTGCTATAATATAATTGCTTCAAAAGGAGCACGACCTTTACATCACCCTTTGTATTCAAACATCAAAGCCAGTTGAAATGTAGGGCAAAGCCAAGTATCACTTGCTGAAAAAGAATAACGGATCTTTTCTCCGCCGATCTTTCGGAAAATTGATACCAGACTTTGATACCGAAACAGTACCAAACGGGCTGAGAACACAGAGAATACAGAGAAAAACGAAGCAAAACGAGAGAAATCTCACGGAGATTAGCCCAAAATAAGGCGAAAAGTAACTGTGGGAAAGAACTCGTAAGCGAGTGGGAGTGACCCGAGGTGGCTGCCCGGTAGTCGAAAAAACCTTGATATTACAAGGGTTTTGACACTCACAATTTGAAAAAATCAGCGAAAATCGCTCGTTGATAGCGGTGCCGTTGTATGCGTTGGTTGCCCCATAGCCGGTGCAATCATTGACGGTATCGGTGGTGGCATTACTGGCGGTCTCGCTGGTTGGAAAAAATAAATCGTGTTTTTAGATTAGAGCATCTCTGAAAACGAAACACAAGCAGAATTTGCATATGACAAACATCGGTTACAGTACGATAAATTACAGTAATACTTGTTGTAGTGCAAGGATTAGAAACGCTGTAAATGATGTTTGTCATAGTAAATCTGTAGTGAGAAAGTTTTGTAGATGACCCTAATCAATTCATAATCCATGAACGACGAGTGAGAGGTGTTTTTATCTTTTTGACATGTTGTTCATGTTGTAATACTTTGATACATTGGAGGTATCGCTAATATGAATAATGATAAAAAGGCATTAGTAATTAAAATCTCAACTATTGCTGCGGTTATAGGATTTTTAGCTTGTTTTGCTTCTCTTATTATTGCTTTGTTCAATTCAAAATATATAATTGCCATTATGTTCTTATTATCAGCCGTATACTGTATACGTCATTTTGTTTCATGTGTAAAAAATAAGAATTGATATATCTCTTTGTTTTGCGATGAAATAGTTGATGTCAATTATTGAAATCGGCTTATTATGCTAATTAATGTTCGCTTCGGTTTAAGATGAATTACATTAAATGGCTATATATAAAGTATACCTAATAAATATAGGAGCACTATTCACACAAAGATAGCGTTTTGATACTAAACAGAATAATAAACAACGGCAGGAAATGTAAATTTTCTGCCGCTGTTTGTATGTGGCGGTGTCACTTGGGTGGCACCCATATTTTCATATCAGTTCACAATTTTTTGGAAAAATATGATATAATTTTTTATAACGATGCAATGTGAAGTGATGTTTTCCTGTATAGTAGGGTGAAAGGCTTTCAAATAAATACGAAGGGAGGATCATTATGACGGACGAAAAAATTGTGGAATTATATTGGGAACGTTCCGAAGAAGCAATTAAAGAAACCGATAAACAATACGGTCGATATTTTCACTATATAGCAAAGGAGATTCTTCAAGACGAAGAAGATGCAAAAGAAATTGTAAATGACACATATTTAAAAGCGTGGGATTCAATTCCGCCTGAGAGACCTAACCCCTTAAAAGCATTTCTTGGACGGATAACAAGACAGCTTTCCCTCAATCGGCTTGAGCGGAACAAAGCGCAAAAGCGCGGTGGCGGACAGTATCTTCTTGCACTTGATGAGCTTGCAGAGTGCATCCCCGATGGTAGCGGAAGTGAAGATCTTGCATCCGATATTGATCTAACCGATGCAATCAATCGGTTCTTGCGAAGCTTGCCTATTGAACAGAGGCGAGTGTTTATCAAAAGATATTGGTACATGAGTTCTATTGCCGATACCGCAATTTCTTTTGGTATGAGTGAAAGCAAGGTGATGTCTGTTCTCTTTCGTGTCAGAAATAAACTGAAAGAGCATCTTACAAAGGAGGGCTTTGATCTATGAAAAAGGAAAACATATCTGATGCACTTAATTACATTGATTTTGATATGGTCGAAGATGTGTATGAGAGCACAAAAGCAAATGAAGATCTGAATTACCTTGGTCCCGACCTTGAAAAATATACCTTGCCAAAGGATAGGCTCAGACAGAAAAACAAAAAGCCTAAAAGCGTATGGCTGCGTTTTGGAGCAATCGCAGCTTGCTTCTTGCTGATCGTTAGCGCAGTCATTGTTGTGCCGATGCTGCGAGAGGATAATCCTGGGGTCGAACCTTATATTCCCAATGGTGAACCATGGGCTCCTGCGATCGATTCAAATGTCAGAAACGTTGTATTAAGCGCATATGACGTTGGTAATGTGTTTGATGCGCTAAAGGACAGCAATGGCACAAATCAATACACCAAAATATACACATCCTCGCCGGAATATTTAGGAATTACTCCGTTACCAAATGCTGAATTTTTGCCTATCTACTCGACAAACAAAAAATCTCTATCCAAAAGCGAATTGAATGATTTTATTGTTGAGTATTTGGATTCCGCTACCGAGTTTTTCGGAATCAATGAAAAAAACTATGAAATAAAAAATGATGAAATGTGGAATGGCGATGTTTTTTTGGAGGCAGAAGTAAGCGAAAATAAAAAAGGCGTACGTTTTACGGCACTAAACAATTCATTATATTTCTATTATTACAGTATTGGTGAAAGACGGTTAGAAATCAATGGTGAAAAAGTTTCAATTTTAGAATCTGATACCGACGGACAAATAAAGGAAAAGTTGGAGAAGACAATCACATATGTGTGTACTTCATTTGGCAAACATTATACGGATATCAAGATTTGCAGAGATTATTCGCATCAACAGTTAAAAACGATAACAGTTTATCTGTATTCAACGGAAGAAACTATTTTTCCTACAAACTTCTCCGAAGAGCCTATGACATCTGACTATATTTTGTTAACCTTTTATACAGATTGGGGCAGTGGCACTTATTGTAATTGGGGCGGATCTAAAGGGGAAGCTTTTCTGTCGAGGATTTCGCTTTATCAAACTGCGCAAAAATGGAATGACTATTATAAGGCCGATGCTAAAGCGAAAATGTTAACATTGGAAGAAGCTGAATATCTTCTTGAAAAAGGATATGTGTTTGGCGGTCATTCCTGTCCGCTCTGTATGGCTGCACAGCCCGAAGTCGATTTTAGTGATTATACTTTTGTCAATTTAGAGTACGTTTCCGATAAAAATGGGAATAGGTGCATTCCGTTCTATGCTTTTTACAAATGTATTATTGACAAAGATGAACACGGTATCGTCACTTACGCAAAAACCTATGTACCTGCAATAGAAGTCAGTGGATACAAGGAGTATTTTGAAAGTCAAAAAGATAATCACCGAAGCAATTGGGGTGTTGATGAAGTAGGATAATTGACAACAATTGTGAGTAAGGCGAGCGCGGAAACGCTCGCCTTATTTGAAATCCGCGCTAAAATATGTTATAATTATTTTTGAAAAGTGTAAGATTTCGTGTTTTCGATTGTATTAAATAGTGAATCGATTCAAAATAGAGGTGAACCCATGGAGGACAAGAAATTACTGCGACTACTACATAAAGACCCGAACGCCGGAATGGAACAATTATTGAATCAATACACAGGTCTCGTTTATGCTGTTGTTAAAAGCAAGCTTGACGGTTCTTACTATGTTTCATCCGATCTTGAAGACTGTGTGGCAGACGTATTCAGCAAATTCTATACAGAGCTTGCAGACTATGATCCTGCAAAGTCGAGTATCAAATCCTATCTGTGCGTCATCGCACGTAATCATGCAATCAATGTTGCCAAGAAACGAAGCCTTGAAGGTGGTATTTCTCTTGATGACGAGCAATCCCTTTTGCAGATTGCAGATGATGTGATGATCGACAGCGAGCTTGCCGATGAGGAGCTTCGATGCGAGGTTATTAGGGCGATCGAGGATCTCGGAGAGCCGGACTCAAGCATCATCTTCCGTAAGTATTATTATGGTGAGTCCTCAAAAGAGATCGCAAAGGCCACCGGACTTTCTGTTTCAAATGCGGATACGCGAACACATAGAGCCTTAAACAAACTACGTAAAATGTTTGGAGGTAATGAGGTATGAAGAAAACACTAAATCATATTTTTGACGAAGCGAATGCGAATGAGATTGAAAATTTCGTCAAGCAGAACGCTGCGCCCGAAGTTTCGGCTGATACGCTTTCCGCTATCAAGGATAAGGTGTATGCCAAAACGAACTTAAAGAATGAGAGGAAACCCAACAAAAACGTATGGCTTCGCTTTGGAGCAATCGCGGCTTGCTTTTTGCTGATCGTCAGCGCAGTCATTGTTGTGCCGATGCTGAGAGAGGATGATCCCGATAACGGTTTCAATATTCCTGTTGTGAATATTCAGACACCATCTTCTGCACCACACTATTATGGTAACGAAAGCAGTAGTGGTATGCCGTTAAGCGCCAATTTGGAAGCAAATCCGGCAGGTATTTCCGTGACGTCTCAACTTATAGAAACACTTCCCGATACGTATACTTTTTTTGATGATTGGAATCAGTACGAATATCGTCTTTTGAAAATGAAAACCGTCAAATTATTGAGAGGACAGGAAATGACAGAAGAATTCTATTATATGGTTCCCGTCGCTTTTATGACTGATTTCTCGATATATGATAGTTTTGTAATCAAAAACATGGCGCAGTTTGCCTATGACTACTCGGTAATGTATAATAAAACGCAAGGAAAGGCTGAACAATTAAATCTGCCGCTTTTCGGATATCGGGTATACGGCTATTATCTTATGGGTGAGAACTTTGCGGCATATAATGCTGATGGCAATTTTGACGAAAGACTTTGGAATGCCAACAAAGCTTGGATTGAAGAAACCAATCGCGCACCGATTACAAATACCATTGCACAGGCAGAAACTATTAGTCAGCAAGAAAATGATGGCTTGGGAAATGCTTTTTATGTGAATTTATTGAATGATATATCGGGTGAGGCTGCAAACGTTTTAGAAACAATTAAATCTTTTGAAAACGGGTTATTTGTTCCTGCTTTTTCAACGGACAAATTATTCCTTTCGTCGAAGGTTCAATTTCACGCCGTCAGATATATAAACGGTTTTGCAACCAATGAAGAAGTCAGCGTATGGTGTAAAGAATGGACCGACGGAGATCAGGATACCTATGCCTTTACAAAGGCTCGCTTTAACGAAGAAGATATGAATCGCTTGCCCGATCTTCCCTCTGCCTTTGAGTCGGTCAAAGGAGCTTTGAAAAGAGGATCGGTAACACCGCCGCATTTTAACAATCAAGAAAAGCTGCGAAATACAACAAGCGGAGTTTTCGGTTGGTATGCCAAGACGGAAAGCGGTATTATCGGAGTTGTCAGAGTGACGTGGTGTTTCTATACCAAAGGATATCAAGATTACTACGATGATGCTTACTATATCATTGAATACGGATCTGACGAGTGCAAGGCTATCGATCGAGATGCTTTGCTTGAACTGTTAGGCGATTATGAAGCAACGTATATCTATTCCGGTGAGTATAATGAATACGGCAAGGATTTTGTAAGAGTGTGCTTTTGATAAAGCACGGTGATAATTCAAAAGGCGAGCGTTTTTGCGCTCGCCTTATTTGAAATCTGCACAAGAATATGTTATAATATAAAAAATCCGAAAAACTTTCAAAAAACGTGAGCTGTTTTATAAAAAAACCTGACTGTTATTTATGAAGGGATTTATAAATAACTTTAAAGGGAGGAATGTTATGAAACTCCAAAATATTATAATGAGCGACGGGGAAATCGTTGAGCTGTATTGGCGGCGTGATGAGCAAGCAATAAAACAAACTGATATAAAGTATAAAAAATTTCTGCTTTCTATTGCCAATAACATTGTATGCGATGCGTGGGACGGTGAGGAGTGTCTTAATGACACATATATGGGCGCATGGAATTCAATTCCGGAGGCAAGACCCGTTATTCTGAAATCGTTCCTTACCGTAATTATGCGGCGTGTTGCAATTAACCGTTTTTACGTAAACAAATCCCAAAAGCGCATCGTGTCGGAATTTGCGGTATCACTTTCGGAGCTTGAGGATTTTATAGCAGACAAAGACGATACACAGTCGGAAATGGAAACGAAAGAGCTTGCAAAGATAATAAGTAATTACGTCAGATCTTTACCGGATAAGCAAATGTACATTTTCGTCAGCCGATATTATATTTCCGACTCTCTTGGCAAGATCAGCGAAGAACTAGGTTGCAGTGTTTCAACGGTAAAACGCGAGATCAAAAAAATTAAGCAAGGTCTTTTAAAATTGCTTGAAAGTGAGGGATATAAATTATGACAGAGAAAAAATTAGTAAGTGCCATTACCGAACTCGACGGCGATATTTTAGATAGATACTTCGTTATGAAGCAAGATTTGGAGCGGAAAAAGAAGTTAAATAAACGTATATTTATAAAATGGGTGTCCTTGGCGGCGTGCGTTGCTTTGATAATAAGTGTTGTTATTCCAAAAGTTAGAAAAGACGGTTTTGCGGGCTTATTACCGTCAAACAATTCTTCGTTTGGCAATGATTCCCCGGGGATTTATCAAACCACATTCGATTTTGATACTTATGAGGATATGATAAGAGCATTTCGAAAAAGTGATTTTTTAGGCTTCGGTGATACGATCAATGGATTAAAGAGTGTTTTAGGCGAGGAGTATACATACTTTGTTGATAAAGTGAATAAAAACAGAGCTTTTCCAAGACCAATGATCAATAATGAGGAAATTACTTACCGAAATAGAGAAGGCTTTTTCAATATTATTTTTTTGGTCAGCGAGCTTTACGGATTGCCTTGGGTATGGTATTTTCCCGTATATAACGGACAAGAATTTTCTATAAGGGTGACGTATTTACCTGAAAGTATTGCCGATGAAAATTTGACGGCTTCCGAAGCAATAAAGGCTATTGCGCCCGATGCCATCAATATAGACAATACCCGTGAAGGATACGAAAATGTATATAACAAGCACATCAAGCTTGCAGACCGTGAAGTTACAGCTATGATATGTGAGCTTAAAGCGGACACCGAAAATATTATCGCTTTTGTTTACGGCGATGTACTTGTAAATATCAAATATGATCCCGAAAAAATTACAGAACAATGGTTTTCCGAGTTATCATTTAAATGATAGTAATGTAAACAACTGCACACAGAGGGAAAGATGTACAATAAGGTTTATATAGAAATCACAAATATATGTAATATGAACTGTTCGTTTTGTCACGGACACAAGAGGGAAAAAAGGCAAATGAGCCTTGATGAGTTTACCATCGTTCTTGACAAATTAAAAGGACAGACGGAATATATTTATTATCATTTGATAGGCGAGCCGCTGACACATTCAGAGCTTCCCGAATTCATTAAAACAGCGGGTGAAAGAGGCTTTAAGTCGATAATAACCACAAACGGCACGCTTTTGAATAAGCGAAAAACTGAGCTTTTAAATGCGAGCTTACATAAGCCAAAAAGATAATCATCTAAACTATGGGGATGTTTACGAAGTGGGTTAATTGATACCAATATTGAGTAGGGCGGGCATATTTTGTGCTCGCCTTTTCCGCACGTCTGTGATATGAACTTTCAAAAAATCCTTGTCAGCCTCTTGTATTTGTTCTTATTTCTGGTATAATGAATGATGAAGTGAAGCGATAAATTTCTTAAAATGGCTGAAAATAGCCGAATTCTCGCTTTGCGAGACAGAATCCCGATTTACGGTCTTTGATTTTTTGTCGCCATACGGTAGAATAAAGCATCAAATGTAACGCGGTTACTGTTTTCACGGAGGCATTATGGAGAAAAAAACTATAGGAACATTTATTGCCGTTTTGCGTAAGGCGAACGGTATGACACAGCAGGAGCTGGCAGACAAACTTAATATTTCCAACAAAGCTGTCAGTCGTTGGGAGCGAAATGAATGTGCTCCCGACATATCATTGATTCCTGCCATTGCGGAAATTTTCGATGTCACTTGCGATGAGCTTTTAAAAGGTGAGCGTATTTCGTGCGAGCCCGTACCCGAGAAGAATCCGCCAAAAGCGGAAAAACAATTAAAAGCTATTATAAACCGTTCGGCTTCCGGCTTCAGAATGTCGTTCTGGATATCTATGGCGGTGGCTGTCGCCGGACTTGTATGTATGTTTGGAATATCATACGGTTTTTACCGCCCGGTTATCGGTTTTTCGGTGATGATGCTTTTTGAAGTGGCTTCATTCGTTATTGCGGTGATTGGTTTGAATAAGGCTAGAGATGTTGCGAATAACGAGCTTTTTGAGGACGTTGATGAAACAACGGCACAAAAATTTCGCAAGATGCTCGGCTCGTATTCGTTTATAACATTTTTCACTGTATTTGCATCAATAGCGGTATCGATTCCTTTGATACCGTTTGAATCTGACTATATTGAAAGCGTCACAGCACCGGATTATTATTTTACCGTTTTCTCTAAGTTCATTTTCTTGCCGTTGGTCATTATTTTTATTGTGTTAAGATCGCCCTATATGAGATGGGTAACAACAGGAACATTTTTCTTAAAAAGGGAGAAGTATACTTGCAAAAATTTAAAGAAAATGAACGTGATCCAGTTTATTCTGATAGTTTCGGCATCGGTAATTGGGTTACTGGGTGGGTATCTTCGTACATATGACGGTGTCAATACAGTATATAATATCGTAGCCGGTGTGGCATTGGGGTGTATGCTTGCAGATATTATAATTGGCATAAATTTCATTGTGAAATATAAAGAAGAAAGAGAAATATTACTTTTTCCCGCAATCAGAAATATGCTGTATGTTTTTCCTGCCTTTCTTTCGGATGCGGCTCACGATGTTCGATGGACACATTATTTTGCAGATGATCGTACGGTAAGATATGATGAATGGAATGCAGACGTTATTTACTTTATATTATGCGCATATCTGCTTATTTTCTTGGTGTTTGAAATTATTATCAGGGTGAAACGCAAAAAGACGGAAAAAGATGTACAATAAGGTTTATATAGAAATCACAAATATATGCAATATGAACTGTTCGTTTTGTCACGGGCACAAGAGGGAAAAAAGGCAAATGAGCCTTGATGAGTTTACCATTGTTCTTGACAAATTAAAAGGACAGACGGAATATATTTATTATCATTTGATGGGCGAGCCGCTGACACATTCAGAGTTTCCCGAATTCATTAAAACAGCGGGCGAAAGAGGCTTTAAGTCGATAATAACCACAAACGGCACGCTTTTGAATAAGCGAAAAACTGAGCTTTTAAATGCGGGCTTACATAAGGTGAATATATCATTACACAGCTTTGAAAACGGAACCGACGACACTCATAAAAGATATGTAAATGAGACCGCTGATTTTGCAAAGGAAGCCGCAGAAAAGGGAACGATCGTCGTTTTTCGCCTTTGGAACAAAGGCTGTGACGAGGGCAAAAATGATATATCGATGCAACTGCTCAAAGAAAATATCTCGGGAGAATGGAAAGAAAACACCCGTGGCATAAAGATACGAGATAAGATCTATCTTGAATGGGGCGAGCGTTTTGAGTGGCCCGATATAAATGCAGAGGTTAAAGGTAATAAATTTTTCTGTTACGGACTGAAAGACCAATTCGGAATCCTCTGTGACGGAACTGTTGTTCCGTGCTGTCTCGACAGCGACGGTGTGATCCGCCTCGGTAACATCTTCTGCGAAAATATAGAAAATATTTTATCTTGTGAAAGAGCGAAAAATATTGTTGACGGCTTCAGATGCGGAAAGGCATCAGAAGAACTATGTAAAAAGTGCGGTTATGCACAGAGATTCGTATGAATTGTGATAAATATCATTAAACTTAAAGCCAAAAAAGCTGACTGAAATTCAAATCAGTCAGCTTTTTTGCGTGTAAAGCTTGAGTTATTTATAATGTATTGTTCACAGAATCTTGTTGTTAAACTGAATATTTCATCGACCTCTGAAATAAAGCTGTATACAAAATCGTCAAGGTCTACAAGCGGTTCATTTTTTAAAATTAAAAACAGTCGTTCCTTTTCACTGTTTTCTCTATACTCGCTGTAAATAAGGTTAACATTAGCCTGATGGATTATTATGTCTCTCAACGCCCTGCCTTTTTCTAAACCGCATAGGAGTCTGTATGCACACAGTCCGTCATCGGAATTTTTTAAAAAATATTCCTTCAATGATTGAAGCTGCGTATTTGTCGATTTCATTATTTTTTTGCTGAAATCGTTGAAACTATCGAGGCGTTTATCTAAAAGTAAGTCTGAATATACTGTAGCTGCAACGTCAAGCGCATTGCGTGCAAACACGATCATACTTTCAAGATAAAACAATATTCTTGTTTTTCCGATGCCGTATAAAGCGGGAAATTCCATGTTTTGTGTGCTTTCGAAGTCGGATTTTGCTTTGAATATATTATATTTTGCATACAACATCATTGAGAGTTTTTGATTTAAAACCAATGCTTTTTCGTAAAGATAATCGACTTTTTTCTTTGTCTCAGCGGTATCACCGTACTTTTTTATCACACATTGAAAAAGCTCTTTTGCAGCGTATGATTTTTCAAGTTCTACATTGTCCATTATCATCCAATCGTCATATACTAAATCAAATTCATCATTCCATATCATATTATATATCCTTTTCTGTTGTTATTTTAAAGTATCGCAAAGAAATATTCCGTTATACGCTCGGGAGTTTCTTTCATTTTGTTATCTATCCACCAGCGGAGTGTTCCTATAAAGGTTGAGATTATATGATGCCTGAAAAGGGAATCGGGGATCGTTTTTCTTTTTTTCGCTTCAAATAAAGAAATATGATCGACAACAAGAATTTCGAGCTGGTCTTTGAAATATCCCAAAAATAATTCGTTATTTGGTGAAGACAGCAGTTTCAGAATGTTATTGTCATTTTTCTGCAGATGGCGGAACAGATGGAGAAAAACAGAGCTTTCACCATCACATTCAAAAATGTGTCTGTGTTCTGTATTACAGCCGTTTTCGGTGTCGAATATGTGGCAAAACAGCTCTTTACAAAGCTCTTTTAATAAAAAATCCTTTGTTTCAAAATGCGCGTAAAACGTCGCTCTGCCGACGTCAGCTTCGTCTATTATCTCGCCGACGGATATTTTGTCAAAGTCTTTTTTTGAAAGTAACTCCGTAAAAGCATTGAATATCGCCTGACGTGTTTTCTTTTGTCTTCTGTCCATTTTATTCTCCGTACAATTTTCTGTTTTTGTTCAGTAATGAATACGATAAAAATATCGTATGTTGAATATATACGTGCATATGATATAATGATATTGAACAATGAGTTCGGTATCGAATATATCGTATCACGAAATATCAAATAAGTCAATGGAGAAGCTTATGAAAAGTGAAAGAAATATTTTAATCGCATTTATTCTGAACGTATCGTTTTCGATCTTTGAATTCATCGGCGGTATTTTCACGGGAAGCGTTGCCATCGTTTCCGATGCCGTGCACGACCTCGGTGACGGTGTAAGCATAGGGCTTTCGTATTTCCTTGAGAAAAAAAGTAAAAAAGCACCCGATGAAAAATATACCTTCGGGTACGGCAGATACTCGGTGTTGGGCGGACTTATAACGCTGATTATTCTTTTGCTCGGCTCTGCTTTGGTGATATACAACGCTGTACTAAGAATTTTCAACCCGACTGAGATAAACTATGACGGAATGATAATATTTGCCGTTATCGGTGTCGTCGTGAATTTCTCGGCGGCACTCGTTACACACGGCGGTGAAACGGTCAACCAGAGGGCGGTAAATCTGCACATGCTTGAAGACGTTCTCGGATGGGTAATCGTCTTGATCGGTGCGGTCATTATGAAATTTACCGATGTTACACTTATCGATCCTCTTATGTGCATCGGCGTTTCGCTGTTCATTTTTGCAAATGCCGCCAAAAATCTCAAGGGAATAGCGGATATTTTTCTCGGAAAAGTACCGAACGGTATGGAAATTGCCGAAATATGCAAGCACATAGAAGAAATTGATGGTGTGGTTGATGTTCACCACGTTCATTTGTGGAGCATTGACGGAGTAAACCATCTTGCGTCATTACATATTGTCACAGATGAAGAAGTGAATAAGATAAAAGAAAAAGCAAAGGCAGAGCTTTACGAACACGGTATTGTATGCGCAACGGTGGAGATCGAGAAAAGCACAGATGAATGCCGTGAAAGCTCATGCAGTACAGAGCATTTTCACACAACGCATCATACGCATCACCATCATTAAAATTTTCAAATCCTCTTGACAAAACAGCTCTAATGTGTTAGAGTATATATGAACTCTAACGCATTAGAGAACGGAGGATGATTATGAATACACCTAAAATCTTTGAAAGTGAATACAGATTTTGTCTTATACTGTGGGAAAATGAGCCTGTCAAAAGCAGTAAGCTCGTTGAACTCTGCCGTGAACACCTCGGCTGGAAGCCCACAACGACGTATACCGTTATAAAACGGCTGTCAGAAAGAGGCGTTCTGAAAAACGAAAATACCGTTGTGACATCGCTTGTAAGCAAGGATGAGGTGCAGGCGTCGGAAATTAACGAAATGGTGGATAGAACCTTTGAAGGCTCAATGCCGGCATTTATTGCCGCATTTACAAAGCACCGTAAAATATCAGACGGTGAGCTTGACGAGATACAGAAAATGATAGACAGATACAGAAAGGAAAATAAAAATGAGTGAATTTTTCCTGACCGTTCTGAATATGAGCATATCGGCAAGCTGGGCATTTTTGGCGGTGTTCGTTTTAAGACTGTTGCTGAAAAAAGCTCCGAAATGGCTGTCGGTCCTGCTTTGGGTAATCGTTGCCGTAAGGCTTGTTTGCCCTGTGTCATTTGAAAGTGTGGTAAGCCTTGTGCCGAGCACCGAAACCGTATCACCCGAAATTATGACGGATAAGCTTCCCACGGTAAACACGGGCTTTCCTCTTTTGAATAATGCGGTAAACCCATCACTCTCCACGTCGCTTGCACCCGATGCAGGCGCAAGCGTAAATCCGCTTCAGGTGTGGATACCGATATTGTCGGTTGTCTGGGTTATAGGCGTCTTGTGTATGCTTTTGTATGCGCTTGTAAGCTCTGCGCGTCTTAAAATGAGGATAGGCACTGCCGTTCTTCTTCGTGATAACATTTTTCAAAGTGAAAACGTGTCATCTCCCTTTGTGTTCGGTATAATAAAGCCTAAAATATATTTGCCGTTTGCAATTTGCGAGGATGATGTTTCCTATGTGATCTTTCACGAGCGTGCGCACGTTCACCGCCGTGATTATTTGTGGAAGCCGATAGGATTTCTTATTCTTTCGCTTCATTGGTTCAATCCTCTGATGTGGGTGGCATACGTGCTTCTTTGCCGTGATATTGAGCTTGCGTGTGACGAAAAGGCAGTCTGTGGCTTTGATGCAGAGCAAAAAGCAAACTATTCCGAGGCGCTTTTAAACTGCAGCATCAGTCACCGTGCGATTACGGCTTGCCCTATAGCCTTCGGCGAAACGGATGTCAAAAACAGAGTAAAGTCAGTGCTTAACTACAAAAAGCCTGCTTTTTGGGTGATAATTGCCGCTGTGCTTTTAAGCATTGTCACAGCCGTGTGTTTTTTGACCGATCCTGCATCGGCACGGCTTAAAAATATCGAGGGACTGACACTTGCGGATGCTGTTGAAAATACAGAGGTCGTTTGGGTATCCGACGGCGAAAGATACAGCATAATAGGCGATGTAGACGACGAGCTGCTTTCCGAGCTTTTTGATATAAAAATATCAGAAAAAGAAATTTCAGAAAGCCGTGACAAATACAGAGACAGAAGTCATACACTTGTACTGCAAACAAAAGAGGACATAAATCCTCCGCTTTCATATTTACAGGGGCTTTATATCCACTTTGATGCAGATTTTAAGTCCGTCTGGGTGGCACAGAAGAGCTACGGTGTGACGTTAAGCTACAAGGTCAAAAGCCCCGACGATGCAATGGAAATATACGAAAAAATAAAGCATTACAATTTTACCGAATCTGATGTCGGCGGTGTCGATGACCCTCCTGTGGTGATAGGTAAACGCCTTACACTTGATGACGTCAAGGAGCTTTCACAAAAGGGCGATGCGCTTTCGTGGGAGGATTATGAAAATTATTCGTATTTTGTCACAGGCTCCGGACTTTATATACGATGTTATGAGATAGATGAAATGTTTTCTTTGTATATAGGCAGCGGCGGCTTGCCCGAGGCAGGAAAGCCTTTGTATATTTATCTGGAAGCAAGCGATGGATATGATGACCGCATAGATATCAGAGAGGGAAACGTTGAACGCTTCATAAACCAACACAAAAACAACCCCGTTGTCAAAAACGTCGGCTACAGCTTCAGATGCTGTCCCGTTGACAACAGCGATAATTTTCAAAAGATGTTTGAAATGGGCGGTATTACGGCTAATGGCACGGGAGCCTTGCCGACAGTCAAAATAACAGGCACAAAACAGCTTGCCGATTTTGTAAATAAAATGGACCCATTTATGAATTTTGATTTGTCCTATGACGATACACCGTCGTTTAACGAGATAATTCGGGAGTTTACCGATGAGTATTTTGAAAATAATACGCTCTTACTTATCTATGCTTCGGGAAATACGTCTTCTGACAGATTTTCCATTGAATACGCACGAAAATCCCTCGGTGTTTTGTCCCTCGGTGTAATGAGAGATGTGTACAGCGCAGGCGATACGGTGAAAAGCGGCTGGTTTGTATGTATGAATGTGGAAAATAAAAATATCAAAGATGTGTATGGCATAGAAGCATATGTCAGTTCATTTCATTATCCCGACAGCGGAACATCAACTGCCACGGCAATAAAGCAATATACGTTTAAAGAATCGGAGGAAAAGCTTTTAAAGCCTAACTTTACTCTGTTTGATAACGGCAAATTTACGTTTACGTTTTCGGGAATAAGCAGTTATCTGGGTGTTGGTGAATATGACCTTGAAAACGGCAGACTTACGCTAAAAACAGATGACGGACGGTTTGTTTATTGTTTTGACGAGGTGGACGGCAAAATGGTCTTTGATGCTGAAACATCATCTGAAATGGTGTGGTTTTCGGGTATGTACGACGGGTGTGTGTTTGAATAAACAAAAACAGGTGATGCTGATGTGTCACCTGTTTTGATATGTCTGTAATGTTTGAAAGTCTCTCGTGTTCTTCTGCGCCCCGCCACCCTCGGCGGGCGCAGATATTTCCTGAGGAAATATGTAATTGAAAGTTACAAAGCAGAATATGAATAAAATGTAACTATTGCGAAATATCTATTGACAATAAAACTTGGCAAGTGTATAATGTTTGCAAATAAAACTTGTCAAAGAGGTTTGCTATGGATAAAGAAGAAATACTCAAAAAGAGCAGAGAAGAAAATGAAGGCCGAGACGGTGAATACGAAAGAAGCTTATTTGCAAAATCCACGAAAACAAGCCGTTACGTAGGCTTCGCCGTATGTTTGGCGCTTGCTGTTGTTGCAAGATACTTGCATAAACCTGAGGTTGCATTTGCAGGTTTAATAGTATTGTTTTCAATGCAGGCAGGATTGTATCTTTCAATGTTTTCACATATCAAAGAAAAAATTGATTTGATTTTCGGTATTATTTGCTGTTGTTCGGCAATTACGGCAGTTGGTGCTTTGGTGTATTTATGGATGACAAGCTCGTATTAAAAAATAACCTCAAGGCGGCGAGAGGTGAAAAGGGGCTGTCACAGCAGCAGCTTGCCGATATGGTCGGTGTGTCACGTAATACGATAAGCTCCATTGAGGTCGGTCAGTTCAACCCGACGGCAAAGCTTGCGCTTATTCTTTGTATCGCACTTGACAAAAAATTTGAAGAGCTGTTTTATTTCTGATAAGGAGAAATTTATGGAATCTTTAAAAGAAAAAATTTACCGAAATGCATTTATAATTTCGGCACTCGTTTCCTTTGTATTCGGTGCGGTCAAGCTTATAAATGTTTTGAAAAATGCAGAGCTTCCGAGATATTTATTGAGCGTATCGTTTGAAGCACTTGTGTTCATTTCGTGCGCTGTGTGCCTTGTTGTGGGTGCTAAAAAAAGCGCATCGTTTTTTGAAAAAGCATTCGGTGCGGTGTGCAAAATTGTTCTTGCGTATTTTTCGGTAATTATGCCGTTTGTGCATTATCTGAACAATATAAACAGAACTTTCTTGGAAACGGAGCTTTATAAAAGCGCATTTTGTATATTTTGCACAGCCTCTGTGTATATGATATGCTCGTTCAGACGTCACGGAATATGTTTTAATGCTTCGTTTTCAGAAAGCGAAAGCTATAAAAAACGTGTGCTTAAAAGGATAGGAAAGGCGGGAATATACGTTGCCGTCTGCCTGATCGTTTCCGTGAGCCTTGCGTTTTTGATAATACCGCTTGCCTTGATGAAGTGGTACGTATATAAAACGATATATATTTATGTCAGCTCGTATGTCTTGACGTCGCTTTTATATTTCCTCTATTCGGTTTTGGAAAAGGAAAGCTCGTCACTTTATATAGGACTGTCAAGAAAAACTGTTATGGCATTAACAGCGGTAGCTTTGGCAAGTGCTTTGAATAAGATATTCACGTTTGTAATTCCGTACGTGTTCAATGGATGGGTCAGTGCTTTTTTTGCAGGAAAGATTCCTGAATACGTTGATATTTTCATAACTGTTGCGCTTGTGATATATATGATATATTTTGTGTACGAATACAGAAAAATTAACGAAAACCGTCTGCTTGCGATAGGCTGTTACGTTTTTTCGTTTGCAAAAATTGCAAATATCGTTATATGTGAGCTGATGGAGACGGTAAGATATATCTCCATGCCAAGAATCGTGGAAACACCCGACGGATACGAAATGCTCATTCTGACAACGTGGATTGAAATTCTGATTTCGCTTATTTGTTACGCCATGGCGATACTCGGCTTGGCACTCGTTATAATATCGCTTATAAAGGACAAAATGATAAGTCCCTTAAATGTGATCTCGGTCGTTGTGTGGGTACTGCTTTTTGTGTGCTCAATATGCTTAGACGGCGTATTACACCCGAACGTGTTAGCGCATTTAAAATCGGCCTGCGAGCTTTTAACGCTTGTGTACTTTGTCTTTGTTGCCAAAGAGGTCACAGCCAAAACCCCGATGCCGCTTGCAATGAATGATTTTTGATAATAATAAAACCGCTTCACATTTGAGTGATGCGGTTTTATCGATCCTTTTTAGTAGTGTCGCTAACAAGATTTCAATGAAAAACGTGTATAAACAATGTTTATACAGCCTGAAAAATAGCACCCAGTGCCCGCTGTAAACGGTACATATTACATTAGCAGACCTTTAATTTTATAACTTTCTGCGCCCGTCCGCACCCCCCACGGTTCGTATACGAACCGCCTGCGGACGTTGGGCGCATATTTCCTTGCGGAAATATGTTTTCTAAAAAGGCGGCAGGGACAGTCGAGGGTGTCTTACAATATAAATAAAAGGAGCAGGCTCGTTTTCAAAATGAGCCTGCTGATTTTATAATTTACAGTTTATTTTTTCGGTCTGTAGCTGTCGATTTTGTTTGTAAGATGCTTAGCAACATCGAGCATATATTTAAACGATATGGGGAGCATATCCTCAGGCACGTGTCTTTGGAAATTACTTGATTCGTAGGTGAAGTCGCCGACGTAGTCTATCTCGCCGAGCGCACGGCAGACCTCTTCCCAGTTTATTTTTCCTTGACCGGGCAGGTCGTGTCTGTCGCTCATATAATCGTTATCGTGAATGTGCAGAGCATACAGATACTTATGACCGAGCTTTCTTATGCAATTTTCCGGCTCAAAGCCGACGATCGTTGTGTGACCGAGGTCAAGACAAGCCGCAAAATGCTCCGTTCCGCCAAGACCGTCTATATAACGAATGAGTTCTTCCATGTGTGAGCAGGAATCGTGTCCGATGCGCCTTGTTTTCGCTTCGTGCTGCCACATATTTTCAATACATATCTTGTAGCCGTACTTATCGCAATACGGTATCATCGTGCGGAAAAAACGCATATTGTATTCGAACACTTCTTCCTCGTGTCCGAGATATTCCATGTGATGTATAGGGTGCGCAACAACGTATTTTACGCCCATAATTCCGCAAATGTCAAGTGCTCTGTAATGTGCAGGGCCGATAAAACGCTCCCATTCGCCCTCCTCGTTCCACTTGAAATTGAAAGGTAAGTGCGCCTGATTGTACGTAACTCCGAGTGAGTCTGAATAAGCCTTCATCTTTTTTGCTTCTTCTTCCCAATTTTCCGAGTTGAAAGGGCTGTCGTAATAAGCCATTTCAAAAAGGGAACAGTCAAGCGTTTTAAATCCCGCATCCGATAGCATTTTTATCGCCTTTTTGTTTCCGAAACGGTCACGTATAATTGAAATTGCAGTTGAAATAACCATATTGATCCTCCTGTTTGTAGCCTACTATTTTTATACTACAAAAGTTTCGTTATGTCAATAAAAATCGGAGGTGTTTTGTAAAAATGTAAAAAAAAGAATATGATCCGAAAAACGGCACCCCGTGCCCGCCCCCCACAGACGACACGCAAACTGCGTGCCGTCTGCCTCTGGTAAAGGGGCGGCACCGTGCGACGGCGCATACAAAAGAGCCTTGGAAAATCCAAAGCTCTTTTGTAATTAACCATCGCCGACATCAGGCCAATGCTCGTCTATGGTATGATTTTCCCAATACGATGATATGGTTTTATTAAGCTCTTCTGCACTCAATTCGCCTGAAAAGTACGCATTTTCGGCGGCAATTTTTTCTTCGATAGAAACATAAGGTGTTGTTGTAACGCTGCTATTGTTGAAATTTGTTTGATTGGGAATGGTATTTCTAATGGGGTTATTGGGATATGCCCTTTTTTCTGGAGATATTCCCATATGCTTTCTGTATTTTGCTATATCAAATTCACTTGATGCATAGCGGCATCTCTCTACCCTCTCGAGTTCTAACGAATAACTGCAACAAGCCGCAACGAAGTTTGTGTTTGTCTTAATGGAAACGGGTGCTTTGCATATCAGGCAAGATAACGCCATCAAACCCCAAAATGCGAAAAAGGCAACTGCAAGAATGAGAATAGTCAATAGAATTTTTGTGATAAATGTAGAAATCGAAGTCGAGACTTCTATCGATAATTCGTTCCAATTCATATAAAGATAGTTTGCGATTATTCCAATAACATAAACAATATCAAATGGAATACATAATTTCGAAGTGTTAAGAACATATTTAGCGTATTCAAATTTCCGTGCGTTGTGTGAGAGTTTATCAGGGAGATATTTGTCGTTTATATCAAGTGTCAGTTCGGAAATATCGGGACTGTATGTTTTAGATACAGCTAATTTAACGCTCAAACCTACGATTAAAGGCAAAACACAAACGTGGATAATGACTAATACGGCAAAAAAATACCATATACCTAAATCGACAATAGGCAGAATTGAATCATAAAACCAATGCCAAATATTTGAAAGAACAGGAAATTCGATTTTTGCATGTCCTTGAAATATAAAAAGCTCTACAGCTCCGTATGTAAATATACAGAAAAAGAAAAAATATAATGTTGCCCAAATCGGTATGGCGATTTTATAAGCCCTTTTTAATTGAAAAAACTTGAATATTCTGGAATTAAGGTAATCTACCGCTTGCGGAAGATTATTGGAATCGATGGATGTTATCATTAGAATCAAGTCCTCTTAACCTTATTATTTTAAATTTCTTCATTTGCAAAAAAAGTTAGACACATCATTGAATATTGCTCAAAACGATGTGTCTAACTCTTTTTTTATCGAATGTTGTTAAAAAGTCGATCTGAATCTGCTTTGAGCTTTCATGAAAGCTTTTTTCAATGATACTCAAAGTTCTTGCAAATGTTTACTTTTTTATTCAATTATTTGCTTGCTTCTTCGATAGCAACAGCACAAGCAACTGTCATACCAACCATGGGGTTGTTACCTGCGCCGATGAGACCCATCATTTCAACGTGTGCGGGAACGGAGGAAGAACCTGCGAACTGCGCATCGCCGTGCATACGTCCCATAGAGTCTGTAAGACCGTAGGAAGCAGGGCCTGCAGCCATGTTATCGGGGTGAAGTGTTCTGCCTGTACCGCCGCCTGATGCAACGGAGAAGTACTTCTTACCGTTTTCAATAGCCCACTTCTTGTATGTGCCTGCAACGAGGTGCTGGAATCTTGTGGGGTTAGTTGAGTTACCTGTGATGGAAACGTCAACAGCTTCCTTCTTCATGATTGCAACGCCTTCGAGAACGTCGTTAGCGCCGTAGCATCTTACCTTGGAGCGTTCGCCGTCGGAATAAGCGATAGTGCGCTTAACCGTAAGCTCATCAGAGTAGAAATCATAATCAGTTTCAACGTATGTGAAGCCGTTGATTCTGGAGATGATATAAGCGGCATCCTTGCCAAGACCGTTAAGAATAACCTGGAGGGGTTCTTTTCTTACCTTGTTTGCGCTTCTTGCGATACCGATAGCACCTTCAGCAGCCGCAAATGATTCGTGGCCTGCCAAGAAGCAGAAGCACTTTGTTTCTTCGCGCAGAAGCATTGCGCCGAGGTTACCGTGGCCGAGACCAACCTTACGGTTAGCGGCAACAGAGCCGGGGATACAGAATGCCTGAAGACCGATACCGATAGCTTCAGCAGCATCAGCAGCATTTTTTACTCCCTTTTTGATTGCAACAGCGCAACCGAGTGTATAAGCCCAAACAGCGTTTTCAAATGCGATGGGCTGAACGCCTTTAACGATATCTTCAACGTTGATACCCTTTGCAAGGCAGATGTCTCTTGCTTCTTCAAGATCCTTAATGCCGTATTCAGCCATGCAAGCTTCGATTCCGGCGATTCTTCTTTCATATCCTTCAAATCTTATCATTTGTCTGCCCTCCATTACTGCTTTCTGGGGTTGATGTATTTAGCCGCACCGTCGTATCTGCCGTAAGTCTTAATGTTCTTTTCATAAGCTTCAGCGGCATCTGTACCGTTGGATATAGCTTCCATCATCTTGCCGAGGTGAACGAACTTGTATCCGCAAACCTCGTCGTTTGCGTCAAGTGCGAGGGAAAGTATATAACCTTCTGCCATTTCGAGGTAACGTACGCCCTTTTCCTTTGTAGCGAAGATCGTACCAACCTGTGAACGAAGTCCCTTGCCGAGGTCTTCAAGAGAAGCACCGACGGGAAGACCGTTTTCGGAGAAAGCTGTCTGTGATCTACCGTAAACGAGCTGCTTGAAGATCTCACGCATAGCAACGTTGATAGCATCACAAACAAGGTCAGTATTAAGAGCCTCGAGAAGTGTCTTGCCCTGGAGAATTTCAGCAGCCATAGCCGCAGAGTGTGTCATACCTGAGCAACCGAGTGTTTCAACGAGAGCTTCCTCAATGATACCTTCTTTTACGTTAAGTGTAAGCTTACATGTACCCTGCTGAGGAGCGCACCAGCCGATACCGTGGGAAAGACCGGAAATATCCTTGATCTCATAAACCTTTACCCATTTGCCTTCTTCGGGAATGGGAGCGGGACCGTGGTGGGGGCCTTTAGCGACCTTACACATATGCTGTACTTCATTTGAATACTGTAATTCAGCCATTTTATATATCTCCTTTTAAGATGATTATTTTACGATCTCACCGTAGCATGTGCCGAAAGCGCATGCAGCATTTGATTCATCTGTGTCGATGTGCATTGCAAGTGCAAACTTGGGGCTTACACGAACAACTGTATCACCGAATATCGTTGTACGCTCGGAATCAACCTTAACGCTTACGATCTGCTTGTCCTCAACACCGAGAGCCGCAGCGTCTTCGGGTGTCATATGGATGTGACGCTTTGCGATGATAACGCCTTCGTTAAGCTCAACCTCGCCGCAGGGGCCTACAAGCTTAACACCGGGTGTACCTGCAACGTCGCCGCTTTCCTTAACGGGAGCTGTAACGCCGAGTGTACGAGCGTCTGTGAATGAAATTTCAACCTGGGAAGCAGGTCTTTCAGGACCGAGGATGATTACGTTGGGAATATCCTTCTTGGGGCCTGAAACAGTTACTCTTTCTTCGCAAGCGAACTGGCCGGGCTGGCTCAAGTCCTTCTTGTGTGTAAGTGTTGCACCCTTACCGAAAAGGATCTCAACGTGTTCTCTTGTAAGATGAACGTGGCGTGCAGATGTTTCAACTAAAATTTTGTTTGCCATTGATCTATCTCCTTAATTTATTTATTAACTCTGAGTATTATACAACAAAATAACGAAAATGTAAATATAAAAATACAAAATTTTCTTATACTTCTAAAATTGTTTTCAAAAGATGCCAAAGAGGGTAAAAAAAGATACGATGTTTAACTGTTTGCGCCGTAATAAAAAATAAAAGGGGTTGTCATATTGTACAAAAAATGTGAAATTTTGTCTAATATCACAATGAGGGATTTATTGACAGTCAATTTGTTTTATGGTATAATCAAATTAAAGATAAGAGATCAACGAAAGCTTGTATAAAACCGGAAGAACAAAACATATAAAGAAAGGAAGATCATTATGAAAAAGTTATTGTCAGTTATTATTTGTTTTGCGGTGCTTGCATCTTCGCTTGCGCTTTTTCCATCGGCTGCTGCCGAATTTACAATGGATGATGCAAAGTCCCTTGTTGAATCTCTTGCCGAATACGGGCGAATATTTTCTTGTGGAAATGTCGGTGAGTTTTATATCGATAAAGACGGAAATGTAAGTAATCCCCCGATGGACACTGCGTTGGCTTTGCTTCGTTCGATCGAGCCTGACTATGAGTGGGAAGAACATATGGTCGAAGGGCATGTGCGCAATGCGATCGGAGAATACAGCTCCCCCGAATATTGGCGCAATAAACTTACGAAAATTTTAACTGATGAATACGTGGATGAAAATTTCGGAAAGATATTTGACGAGGGCATAGCATATTATGACGGTAAGGTTTACGAAAGATGCGGTGTTGTAGGTCAAAATCATATAAGTGAGGAGTCGTTTGATGATTTTGAAGATAAGAACCTCACCGTAAACGGTGATACAGCACAGCTTACTTGTCTTTACGAGCTGCCGTTTCAGTTCGGTAAGACTAAAATAAAGTTCGAATTCAAGTATACGGAAGCAGGGTGGCGCATATCGGGCGGTACCGGAACGAACGGATATTTCGGAGTTCTACCCACCTCTTTGGGAATGTCTGATAATGAAGCGCAAGCACTTGTAAGTAAACTGTACAATTTCAAACAGATCATAACCGATATTGATGGTGATATATTTCTCGAAAATCTTCCGGGCAAGATAGTAACTGACAAAGAACTCATAAAACGTCTTGACGAAAAGAGACTCGGTTATCAGCAAGCAGACGGGCAAATCATTAATTACAAATTACTTGACGGTGATTACGGCAAGCTTTCATATTGGAAAGATTATCTAAAAACGTTTCTTACAGATGATTTTGTTGAAAATAATATTGTATTAAAGCACGGACTTATTGAGCTTGACGGTTTGGTATACGCTGCCGAGGAAATTTCATACAGGGTGTTACATAACGGCCCCTTTTTCAGCGCCGCTCCATTGGAAAATTGTGTTATAGGCGTTGGGCCGAATATAGTAATTTTTTCTGCTGAAGTGTCTCCGGGTGTAGATAAAGAATTGAACATAAAATGCGAATATACCGAAGATGGCTGGCGTATTTGCGGCGGCGATGATGCTGATATTTTTATACGTTGGGCTTTGGATGATAATGCGAAAAATCCCGAAACGGGCGATAGTGCAATCGGTGTTACGGTATGCTTGCTTTTGTCAGCTGCAGGACTCTGTATTATGCTTGGTAAACGCAGATTTTTAAATGCTTGATAAAACTACAAAAATCGGTGGAATTTCCACCGATTTTTGTGTTATATTTTTATTTTTCGTAAAATGCCTTTGTTGCCTTGTGCATATTATAAACGTCTGCTTTTGAAACTACCTCATACGGTGCGTGCATTGAGATGACGGGAACGCCTGCGTCGATCGTGTCGATGTTTCTTTCGGCAATATACTTTGCGACAGTACCGCCGCCGCCGAAATCGACCTTGCCCATTTCACACATTTGCCATACGACGTCAGCTTCGTTGAAAATACGTGCGATCTTCGCCGTATATTCGCCCGTTGCATCGTTTGTGTCGGATTTTCCTCTTGCGCCCGTGTACTTACAAAGACCTACACCGCAGCCGACGATTGCGGAGTTGTTCTTTTCATAAGCGTTTGCAAAATTGGGATCGTATGCAGCGCAAACGTCAGCGGAAAGACACATTGAATTTGCACGTACCGTGCGCTCGTTTTTGCCGAGCGTTACGCAGATGTCCGTGATGATGTCATCAAGCAAAGCGCCTTTCATACCGGTAGCGCCGTTTGAGCCTGTTTCCTCTTTATCCGCAAGCACCGCCATAAGCGTATGAACGGGAGCGTTTACTTCAAACATAGCCGTCAACGAGGGATATGCGCATACTCTGTCATCGTGGCCGTAGGAAGCGATAAGGCTTCTGTCAAAGCCGACGTCACGTGCTTTAAGTGCGGGAACTATCTGAAGCTCTGCAGATATAAAATCTTCCTCTGTAATTCCGTACTTTTCGTAGAGAATAGACAGAACGTTGAGCTTTATTTTTTCACTTACCGCATCGTCGGGATAGGGAACAGAGCCGAGAAGAATGTTGAGAGTTTCCCCGTCAATACCCTCGTGCAAAAGCTTCGTATACTGTTCCTTTGCCAAGTGGGGAAGAAGATCATTTATATAGAAAATGGGATCGCTTTCGTCCTCACCCACACAGATATTTACAGTCTCGCCGTCTTTCTTTGTGATGATGCCGTGAAGTGAAAGCGGTATTGCCGTCCACTGATATTTTTTGATACCGCCGTAGTAGTGCGTTCTGAAAAACGCCATTCCTCCGTTTTCATAAAGGGGAACAGCACGTATATCTATTGCGGGGGAATCGATGTGCGATGCGCAGATGCGTATGCCGTTTTCGATGTCCTCTGAGCCTATCACGAACAGAAATACGCTTCTGTTTCTGTTGATATAGTAATATTTTTCTCCTGCCTTGACAGCCTTGCCGAAAGTGAATTCCTCAAATCCGTTAAGCTTTGCAAGTCTTACGGCTTCGTCAGACGCTTCACGTGCCGTCTTGCCTGTATTGAGAAAGCTTTTGTAGCCCTCGCAGTAGGCGTAAGCCGCATCTGCTTCGTTCGGATATTTTTCATAAGCAGTCAATTTTTTGTACGTCAGCTTTTCTGATAAAAGCTGGCCTTTTGTTTTTTCACTCATTTGTATCTACCTCCATAAGCTTTATATACTTTTCTCTCGCCTGTGATACACGGCTGACGTATGCTTTCGTTTCGGCAAACGGTATATCCGTAAGTCTGCCGTTTTTGGAAAGTGTTTCATCGGAAAGCCATTTTTTCACCTGTCCGTGACCTGCATTATACGCCGCATATACGGTGTCCCAGATCAAGAATTGATCGTAACAGTACGAAAGGTAATAAACACCGCACTGAATGTTCATTTCAGGATCGGTTATCTTGTCCTTGTTATAAGGTATTCCCGTTTTTCCGCACGCCCATTCAAAGGTGGCGGGCATAAGCTGCATAAGACCGAAAGCACCCTTGTCGGACTTTGCATCAGGGTTGAAGTCGCTTTCTGTTTTTATCACGGCATATACGACGTCACTCGGTACACCGTACATTTCGGAATATTTTTCAACGTATTCGCTGTATTTCGTCGGGTAATTTGCTTTTTCACGTTTGTCAAGTGCGATGTCTACGGTATATCCGAGCAAAACAGATGCAACTATAAGAAGTATAGCAATAACGCTTCTTTTTACAGCATCAGCCATTTGTTTCTCCTTTTATAACATCAACGATATTTTTTACAGATGCTTCAAGCGCATTTATATCAGAAGAGTTTTCAATGACATAAGTGCATTTTTCTTTGAAATATTCCTTCGAATACTGATTGACAAGCCTTTTTTCAGCCTCCTGTCGGCTGATTCCGTCACGCTCCGTTATTCTTTTGATAAGCGTTTCGTATTCGCCCACAACGGCAATAGTTACGTCACATTCCTTGTCAAATCCGCTTTCAAAAAGCTGAGATGCATCGACCATGACCGTGTCACAGCCCTTGCTTTCGTATTCGCTTATCATTTCACGTGAGCTGTTCAGAATGTGAAAGTGAGCGATTTTGTTTAATCTGTTAAGCTTTTCCTTTGACGAAAAAACGATTTTAGCAAGCGCAGGACGGTGTATTCCGCCTTGCCAATCCGTTATTTCAATACCGAATTCCCGTACAAGCTCACATACAAGCGACGAATTTTTGCAAAGCATCGAGTGGTATATTTCGTCTGTATTTACGCAGGGAATTCCGTATTTTTCGAAAATCTTGCACACGGTGCTTTTGCCCGCACCGCTTTGACCTGTGATGCCTATTATCTTCATATTACACCTTTATTATCTGAAATCCCGCCGCACGCATAAGTCTGTTGAGTACGGCAAGTCCGACACCGTCGGAGTCGGGAATGACAGAGTAGACCTCTGACGCCGTTGAGCTGTTGTAATCACGCAGATAAGCAAACAACACGTTTGCTTGCTTTATGGGCGAACGGTCAAGATATTTTACGTTTTCGCCGAATACCGTGTCACGGCTGTCTATGTAGCATAAAATTCCCGTTTTGGGGTTATTTTCAAGCTTTTGTCTGAAAAACTCAACGACCTTGCTTTCATCCCCCTCAACGAGATAAACGGGAATGTCGGGAGCGTAGTGCTTATACATCATTCCCGGAGATTCAGCCTTTTGCCCTGCTTTAAGCTTTTCAAGTATTGCAGAGGATACCGTCACGTTTTCGCATACAGCCCTGAGCATTTCAACGTCTACCGCACCGGGACGTAAAAGCAGAATACTGCTTTCATCGACCTTCACAACGGTCGATTCAAGCCCTATTTCAGATGCTCCGCCGTCAATTATCATATCAGCTTTGCCCGAAAGGTCCTCAATTACGTGCGATGCCTCCGTCGGTGAAGGCTTTCCCGAGGTGTTTGCCGACGGTGCGGCGATGGCAACGCCTGCACGCTCTATAAGCGCACGTGCGATCTTATTCGACGGTATTCTTATTGCTACCGTATCAAGCCCACCCGTGACCGTGTCGGGCACGGTGTCCTTCTTTGGCAGAATTACCGTAAGAGGCCCCGGGGAAAAAGCGTTTGTCAGCTTATAATAAAGCTCGTTTGTATATGCGTATTTCTCCGCATCCTCGGCTTTTGCAATGTGTATTATCAAAGGATTGTCAGACGGACGTCCCTTTGCTTTATATATTTTCTCGGCAACGTCGGCACGCTCGGCATCAGCCCCGAGACCGTAAACGGTTTCCGTAGGAAATGCCACAAGACCGCCCATACCGATGATTTCAGCCGCCTTTTCAATTACGGCGGTATCTATATTTTCAGGATCAAGCTTCGTGATTATGGTGTTCATTATGATTTAAGCTTTTCGGCTGTATCGACGTTGATGATGTAATCAATCATCTCGGAAATGTTTCCGTTCAAGAAGCTTTCAAGTGTATATGAGGTATATCCGACTCTGTGATCGGTAACACGTCCCTGCGGATAGTTATACGTTCTTATGCGCTCGCTTCTGTCGCCTGTGCCGACCTGACTTTTCCTTTCGTTTGCAATTTTGTCGTGCTGTTCCTGTGTTTTCATATCGTAAAGCTTCGCACGCAAAAGCTTCATCGCTTTGTCCTTGTTTTTGAACTGGCTTCGCTCGTCCTGACATTCTATGACGATGCCCGTGGGCTTATGGTAAAGCCTTATTGCGGATTCGGTTTTGTTTATGTGCTGACCGCCTGCGCCGCTGCTCTTACACGTTTCAAATTTTATGTCTGCGGGGTTTATTTCAACTTCAACGTCTTCGGCTTCGGGGAGCACGGCGACCGTAACGGTCGAGGTGTGAATTCTGCCCTGAGCCTCTGTTTCGGGTACACGCTGAACACGGTGAACGCCCGACTCAAATTTCAGCTTTGAGTATGCGCCGTCACCCATAACGGTGAACGATACCTCCTTAAAACCGCCGAGCCCCGTTTCGTTTACACTCAAAAGCTCCGTTTTCCAGCCTACGGATTCGGCGTACATCGTGTACATTCTGTACAAAACGTATGAAAAGAGTGCCGCTTCGTCACCGCCTGCCCCTGCACGGATTTCTATAACGACGTTTTTATCGTCGTTTTCATCTCTCGGTAAAAGCAGTATTTTAAGCTCATTCGTGCATTTTTCAATGCCTTCCTTTGCTTCTGCCAGCTCCTCTTGCGCCAACGCTTTCATTTCCTCGTCGGGCTTGTCGGACAAAAGCTCCTCGGCATCCTTTTGCATTTTGACAAAATTTTTATACTCACGGTATTTTTCAATGATTGGCGATAAACGCTTGTATTCCTTCATCAAGGCGGTGTATTTCGTCTGGTCTGCAATTATCTCGCTGTCGGAGAGGTCTTTTTCTATTGCAATATATTTTTCTTCCGCTTCTTTAAGCTTATCAAGCATTGTTACAGTCCTCCGCCTTTTTTATCTTCTTTATGTTTTTTTCAAGCTTTACACGGGCAACGGTGACGTCGTGTCCGCATTTTTCGCATACTATCCTTATGTCCGAGCCGACACGAAGCACACGGAATGTGTTTCCGCCGCACGGATGCTGTTTTTTCATCGTGAGCACGTCGCCCACATCTATCTTCGGTATTTCCATATATATCCCTCAAGGCTTTTTATCTTTATAATTATATCACACACGTTTAATTAAATCAATAGAAGTTTTGTATATTTTTATCTGTCGGGCAGTGACGAAAAAATACACACGCAAAACAAAAAGAGGGAAATGTTTGCACCCGTTTTGAAAAGCACATAAACGGAAAACTGCCACAAAACGAAAAGAGCAGTACACGAGATGATATTACAAAGCGCCTCGCATTTTTCCGAAAAACGCATCATAAGAAGAGAATGAAGCGTTCTTCCGCCGTCAAGCGTGCATATCGGAAGACCGTTAAGTATCGCATAAATAAGGTTGTAAATACCGAACGGGTGATGAGGAAACAAGGCGAAAAAGAAAAGATTAAATACGATACCGCCCGATGATATTACGGCATCGTCACGGTATGAGGTGATACCGTTCATCTTTATGTCGGCACCGCCGATGCCAACGGTAACAGAGGTGATTTTTGCTTTACATATTTTTGCGCTTATAATGTGTCCGAGCTCGTGCAAAACCGATGATGAAAGCATAAAAAACGTGTCAAGTGTCGTGTATGTAAGGGAAAAAATAATAAGCGTCACAGCAGTTATGACGCTTATTTTTATATTCCTTGATAGGTATATATACAATTTGCCTCCGAAAGGGTGAATTTTATATGTATATCCTTTTTACTCTTTTGCTTACGGCACACATACATTCATAGGGAATAGTGCCTATATGCTCTGCATATTCAGCGGCATCGTCAAAAACGACAGCCTCGTCACCAACCCTCGGCTTTTCTTCCATGTCAGTTACGTCGACCATAAAATGGTCCATACATACACGGCCGATAACACGGACACGGTGACCGTTTATTTTGATGTATGCGCCTGTAAAGCGGCGTGAAATGCCGTCGCCGTAGCCGCAGGCAACGGTCGCAACGGTCATTTTTTTATCTGCCTTGAAGTCACCGCCGTACGATACGGCGTCGCCCTTTTCAAGCTCGTGTATGTGCACGACGGTCGATACGAATTTCATAACAGGGGAAAGTCCCTCTCCGCTTACCTCGTCTGACGGAGGAAATCCGTAAAGCACTATGCCTGCACGTGCCATACCGACGAGCGACGATGGCAGATCAAGTATCGCACCGCTGTTTGCGCAGTGGTAAACGAGAGCTTTATCCGTTAAAGATGATATAAGCTTTTTGGCTTTTTCGAATTTTTCAAGCTGGTGAGAGCATTCCGTTTTGTCACGCTCGTCTGCACGTGCAAAGTGTGTAAATATACCCTCGACTTTGAATTTAGGGCTATTTATGACATAGCTTAAACCGTCTTTGTCATCACAACCGAAGCCGAGACGGTTCATTCCCGTTTCTATTTTTATGTGAACGCGAAGCCTTTTGCCATCGGGAATACACGCTGACAAAAGCTCTGCATATTCAACTGAATATACCGTTTGTATGATATTTCCGTCAATTACGTAAGAAATATCATCGGGGTTTGTGTAGCTTAATATCAGAATGTCGCCGTCTGTGTGCGTGCGTGCTTCAAGTGCTTCGTCAAGAGAAGATACGGCGAAATGCTCAGCACCCGCATCTGACAGTATTTTTATACATTCGCCCCCGTGGCCGTAGCAATCAGCCTTGACTACGCACATAAGCGCAACGTCATAGGGGAGCTTTGATTTTATAAAATTAAAATTTGAAACGAGAGCCTTTGAGTCAATTTGTAGATACGTCCGTGGTTTTATCATCAGTATTTTTTCCGTTCCATTCATCAAATGTTATGACTGTACCGCCCGACTTGATCATAAGGGGCGAATTTGTTTCCTTGTCAAAAAATATCTCACATTCACCGTTTGTAAGCTTTACTGCCTTTTCACCGTTCAAATTCTGTGAGCTTACCGTGAAATCTCCCGCACATTCAAGAAGTCTGTGCCAACGGTAAACACCGCCCTCGGAGGACGTGGGAAGCTCCTGTATATCAAGCTCGATGCTCATATCGTTGTAGATAAGATAGCTGTCCTCGCCCTCGAAGCTGTAGCCCATTCCCCAAAGCACCGACGGGGCGGCAAATACCATATCCACCGTGCCTTCAGCGTCTTTTGTGACACGCACGGTATATGATGCGCCGTCTTCTTCAACGGTTACATTTGCGGTATATTCATTTTTGAATGATGAAATATAGTCATCGGGATTTTCCTTTTGACCGCAGCCCGTTATCAGGACTGAAATTATAAGCAATACAGTAAACAGTGTTTTTTTCATAAGCTTGCACTCCTTTAACCTTTTTGGTTAAATTTATGCAAGAGAAGCTGTTTTAATGCCTGAGTGTATCGATAACAACCGTGTTTTTGTTGTGATATCTCATTATTTTAAGCGTTTTTTTCGTCGCTTCAAAATATAAAACGGTCTTTTTATCTCCGTCATCTGCAATCATCGCATAAAGGTCGGGTGTCGGCTCGGCAAGACTTATACAAGACGGGAAAACAACGTCCCCTTTGTTTACCGTAACGTCCGTGTGGGGAACTATGCTGTCAAGCTCGGAAAGCGTTACCTGATAATATTTCTTGCATTTTTTTGCCCCGAATACCTTTTCCATTGTAAATACACCACGTTCAATGGTGTAACGGTACTCTATCTGAAAATAGATAAAAAGATACTTGAATAAGATCAAGCAAAGCATAAACATAACGGGAGTAAAGTAGATAAGCATTTTAACCGCCACGCACAATGCGCAAAGAAGTATCGATGCAAGCACGGCGCCGACGATATACATAACTCTTTGAAGTCTGTATTTTCCCTCTACCTTTTTTTCGACCGTATGTGTTATACTGTTGAAGGATGAATCGTCCATAATTAAGCCTCCTTGATAGACTTTTTTTATTCTATCACATATTTAATGAAATTTCAATAGTACACAGTCGGTATTGACAAAAAAATTAAAAGGGTATATAATTATCAAAAAGGAGTGAGAATTTTGAAAATAATCGATATAATAAATGCAAATATTGCAAAAGATGCACCCACTCTGTCATTTGAGGTATTTCCGCCTAAAACGTCGGATTCAATAGATACGGTGATGAATGCAACGTCGGAAATTGCAAAGCTTAATCCTGCTTTTATGAGCGTTACATACGGTGCAGGCGGCGGCACGAGCGACTATACCGTATCGGTTGCGGAAAATATAAAAAACTGCGGTATCACGCCTATTGTCCATCTTACCTGTGTTTCCTCAACCGAGGATGCCGTTAAAAATCAGATAGAAAAAATAAAGTCTGCGGGGATGAATAATATACTCGCTTTGCGGGGGGACATTCCCGAGGGCTGGACCTTTCCCGAAAATGCGCCCTACCGCTATGCTTCCGAGCTTATAAGAGAGATAAAAAGACACGGTGATTTTTGTATCGGCGGTGCGTGCTATCCCGAAAAGCATCCGGAGGCAAAGACGCTCAAAGAGGATATAATGCACATTAAGGAAAAGGTCGATGCAGGGTGCGATTTTCTCACCACGCAGATGTTTTTCGACAATAACATCCTTTACAATTACCTTTACAAAATTCGTGAGGCAGGCATCACCGTCCCCGTTGTCGCAGGTATTATGCCCGTTACAAATGCAAAGCAGACCGAAAGAATATGCAAAATATCGGGTAACTTCTTACCCCAACGCTTCAAGGCGATAACGGATAAATTCGGCTCAAACCCCGAATCGATGAAGCAGGCGGGGATCGCTTACGCTACAGACCAAATTATAGACCTGCTTGCAAACGGTGTCAACTGTATACACGTCTACTGTATGAACCGCCCCGAGGTTGCAAGAAAAATAAAGGATAATCTTTCAAGTATACTTAAATGATACCAAGGCAAGCGGATGATGTGTCCGCTTGCCTTTTATCTTACTTGACAAACAACGGCTTGTATGGTATAATTCGCAGGCGGAAAGCGGTGGAAGGGAGGTAAGGAGAAATAGGACTTTTAGGAAATTTATTCGGGAAAAAGAGAAAAAAAGCACTTGTTTTCGTCGATTACGAGCATTGGCACGTTTCAATGTACAAAAATTATTCAAGCCGTCCCGAAATTAAAAAATGGAAAAATGAGCTTGACAAAAAATATAATATATCCGATATGTTTTTCTTCGGTGATTTTTCAAATCCCGGTATGCGTTATGAAATTTCCAAAATACGTGAAGTTTCAAACAACGTCATAGAAACGCAGAACACAAGCCAGCATTATAAAAAAGATTTTACGGACTTCATTATGCTTGACAGCATATATCAAAGAGCGATGTTTGCAAAGGATATTGATACCTTTATTATTTTTACCGGCGACGGTCATTTTACATCGGTCGTGAAGTTTCTTACAAATACGTGTAAAAAAGAAGTTATCGTTTATGCTGTAAGGGATTGTCTTTCGGGTATGCTTAAAAGCGCAGCATCGAAATACATTGAAATACCGACGAGTGAAGAAATTGAAAATATGCGCATTTCAATGGTCGTAAATTACCTTAAAAAGCAAAAGAATGCGAAAAGCCGAAGATATATCACGTTCTTGTCCGCTATGGAGGCTGTTGCCGCAAGATACGGCGAGGATAAGGAAAATATAAGAGAAACGATGACAAAAATGCTTGATGGCGGTATTATCCGACAGGAAAGAAAATTCCTGCCGGGCGGCAAGCAGCTCAAAGCATTGTATCTTGATGAAGAAAAGCTTTCGGGCTTTGATATAATCCCCGAGGAAAAGCTTGTTCCCAACGAAAAAATACGCAAAGAAAACGGCAAATAGAATTATGAAATATGATTTCTTTTCGGAATATTATACCGAAACGGAATTGCCGATGATAACAGTCAATTCCTTGAACGAGATAGTTGATTTCAACGAAAAATGCTCGCCTGACGTCGGATATACCGATATAGGACTTGAAATAGAGATAAGACCGCTTGTTGATTCAAAACAAAAAAGCTTTCCGTATACTGCGGTCCTTACGTTGAAAAATACAGAATATCTTGCCTGTGTTTGTCTTGCAAAGCCGAGGTCGGATGAATATAAGCATATCTATTTCAGTAATACAAGATGTGACGGTGCAGATGCACTTCTGACGTCGAGATTTATTATTGAACAAAAGTATATGGAGCTTCATTCAAATATTCCTCTGACAGACGGTGCGCCCTTGAAAAAGCTTCAAAGGCTGATGATGATCTCACGTACAGATGACGAAAAAAGCGATATACCGCTTGAGCGTATAGTTGAATATACGGCTGAAAGCTACAAAAAGCGTTTTGAAAAGGCTTCAGACAGAACACTTGTGTTTCAATGTAATGTGTCCGATATAAAAACAGATGAGGGTATAACCTCATTATCCGTTTCGCTTGCAGCACTCGGTATGATGCTTTCAAACGGCGAGGCGGTCATAACGGTTACAGAAACGCTTGACAGATATGTATTTACTCTTGTTCTTAAACAAAGAAGATTTATGGGAGATATATCGTCCTGCGGATTTTCGGGGATGTTTTTATCACGTATTTCCTGCTTGAATTATTGGAATACGGAGCTTATGTATAATGCCCCGAAAGATGAAACAACGCTTAAAGTGTTTGTGCCGAAGTCGAAGACATCGCACAGATTTTCCGCAGAAACCCGTCACTTCGATGCTATGGCTTATGCAGATCTTCTCACGGATGCGTTTTTGATGTGAAAATTTAAACCCTGTCCAAAAAATTTGGACAGGGTTTTTGTTTTATTCTTTTCCGTTCCAGCAGTATGTGCAAAGACGGTCAGCGGGCAATCCCGTTGCTTCTATCATATCGTCAAGTCTGTGATAACGCAGAGAAGTGAAGTGAAGCTCAGATCGTATGACCTCTATCATTTTTGCGTATCTTTCCGATTCGGGGTCAGTGTATTCTTCAAGTATTTCACGTGACGGCTCACCGCCCTCAAGCTCTCTTATAACACGTCTTGTTATAAGCTCCATTTCCGATGTCGAGCGTGAGAAATTGAGATATTTACAGCTGAAAAGAATGGGCGGACAGCCAAGTCTTATGTGAACCTCCTCAGCACCGCTTTCGTAAAGGAATTCAGTCGTTTCGCCAAGCTGTGTACCTCTTACGATGGAGTCATCGATAAGAAGCAGCTTTTTCTTGTCTATAAGGTCGTGAATGGCGATAAGCTTCATCTTTGCAATAAGATTTCGCTTGACTTGATTCGGAGGCATAAATGAACGGGGCCACGTAGGTGTATATTTGATAAAAGGTCTTGCGTAGGGAATTCCCGATTCGCCTGCATACCCTATTGCGTGGGCAATTCCCGAGTCGGGAATACCTGCAACGATGTCGGGCTTCGCATTGTCACGTCTTGATAAAAGCTCGCCGCATTTGTAACGTACCTTTTCAACGCTGATGCCCTCGTATGACGATGACGGATAGCCGTAGTATATCCACAAAAATGTGCATATCTTCATATTCTTTCCCGCCTCTGCGAGAGTTTTCACCCCGTCTTTGGTCATAACGACTATTTCACCAGGTCCCAGCTCCTTATAGCTTTTATATCCGAGATTAAGGTAGGCAAAGCTTTCAAAGCTTGCACAGTAGCCGTCTGCACGCTCACCTATCGATATCGGTGTTCTGCCGAGTTTGTCACGTGCGGCATAAACCCCCTTCGGTGTCAGTATCAGCATACTGACAGAGCCGTCGATTATTTCCTGCGCATATTTGATACCGTCGATAAAGTTGTCCTTTTGATTGATGATTGCGGCAACAAGCTCCGTCGGGTTTATATCTCCGCTTCTCATCTCGAAAAAGTGCGTTTTACCTGCGATTATTTCGTCAACGATCTCGTTTGCGTTGTTTATTTTTCCGACCGTGGTTATGGCAAACGTGCCGTGGTGAGAACGGACAAGTATGGGCTGCGGTTCATAATCCGAAATGCATCCGATTCCCATTGTGCCCTTCATCGAAGTGGATTCCGAGGCGAACTTTGTTCTGAAAGGAGAATTTTCTATGTTGTGTATCGACCTGTCAAAGCCTGCCTTTTCATCGTATGTAGCCATACCTGCGCGGCGTGTGCCCAAATGTGAATGATAGTCAGTACCGTAGAAAAGCTCAAAAACACAATCCTCTTTTGAAACTACACCAAAAAAACCGCCCATAAGCTTGCCCTGCCTTTATATAATTTTTAATGTTAACATTATATAATACCTTTTTGTAAAAGTCAACATTTATCTTTAATTTTTGTAAAATAATAATTAACGGTGTCGGATGATTATATGCCGAAACGTGTCTTTACTTGTTTTACTTAAAAATTTACAAAATATATTTCCGCAAGGAAATATGCGCCACGCCTGCAGGGCGGCTCGAGGCGTACCGCTGTAACGCCTACGAGCCGTGGGGGGTGCAGGCATGGCGCCTTTACTGTAAAGATTCAGATAATCAAGATTAAATATCAAGTGTTATTTTTTGATAAATTTTCAAGTGTAATCCTTATTGCTTCAAGCGCACAAGTGCTGTCATCGATATCAAGCGTTGCTGTTTCTATCGGGCATCTGCCCATTTTTGTGCGGTTCTTTATTTCATCGCACAACGTGCCGTATTCAATGCTGACGTTGTTTTTTACAAGCAAATCAAGCGCAGGGGCGCTTATGACGTCGGCATACAGATGCTTCACCTTTAAAAGCACGTACAAGTGCGCCGCACCTTTACCAACAACCTTGTCAGCGCAGGAAAAGTCTTCAAGACTTACACCCGAATCAAGCAGAGATAAAAGCGGTCTTACGCCTCTTTCGTTGCTTGTTTTTATTTCGTCACCGCATACACCGACGAACGTGAAGCCCTCTGAAAGTATCGCCTTGGCATGTGAAATGTCAAGCTTATTCATTTATCTTTTTAACGATAAAGGGAACGATAAGGAGCTGTAAAGCAATACCGGGAAGCCCCATAATTACGCTTGTATAGATAATTTTTGCCTGTAAGGGTGAATTGAAAAATCCTATAGCTGTAAGTATTGCAACAGCCTTTACAAGACGTCCCAAAAGCTGAACGGCGCCGACCTTTAAAACGGAATTAAAACGCATATTTCGTACAGCACCTGCAAAAAATCCGTATGCACAAAGCTCAACTATCATAAAAGGAAGCATAAGCGCTGTGGGCATACTTGTTATCATAAAGCTCAGAACGGGAGATGCAATTCCTGCGACAGCACCGTATGCAGGGCCGAGCACAAAGCCTGCGGTCATTACAAAGATGTGCATCGGCAAAAATATTTCACCGACACTCGTTCCTATATGCAAAACGTGTCCTGCTGCGTGCAAAAGCCACGGTAAAGCAACTGATACGGCAACAGCGGCAAGTGTTAATAACGTCTTTCTTTTTACAGACATCGTCTGTTTTGTCAAAACTGAATTTTTCATAATTATTCTCCTTAATCAAATACTTCGGAAACGGTTTTCAAAAATTCTCTTATCGGAAGCTTTTGCGGACAATGCTCCTCGCACATACCGCATTCAATGCACACGGAGGCTTTTCCGTTTGTTTCTGCCGTTTTTCTGTATTTTTCCTTTAAATGTCCCATTTTGGGAAGCCCAAAGCGCTTGCTGTCATTGTATATGCTGAAGTATTCGGGAATTGCGATATTCATAGGACAGTCGTCAACGCAGTAACGGCAAGATGTGCACTTTATAGGTATATCTTTTCTGATTATTTCAGCACATTCAAGCGTCAGCTTCATTTCGTCATCTGTAAGCGGTACAAAATCCTTCATATAGCTGATGTTGTCGCTTATCTGTTCTTCGTTGCTCATACCCGAAAGCACCATAACGACCTTGTCAAGCGATGCGGCGAAGCGTATCGCCCAGGAGGGAATCGACATTTCAGGCTCTTTATCCTTCAAAAGCTTCTTTGCGTTTTCTGATATGTCAACGAGCGCACCGCCCTTAACGGGCTCCATTACAAGCACGGGCTTGCCGTGCTTTACGGCAACCTCATAGCATTGACGTGATTGGATAACGTCGTCTTCCCAGTCAAGATAGTTTATCTGAAGCTGAACGTACTCGATTTCGGGGTGGTCTGTCAGAATCGTGTCAAGTATATCTGCCGTGTCGTGGAATGAAAATCCGACGTGCTTCACCTTGCCCTCTTGTTTGAGTCTTGCGGCAAACTCAAATGCGCCGAATTCCTGCGCTTTCTTGTATGAGTTTCTTGAAAGCGAATGAATAAGATAAATGTCAACGTAATCAACGCCGAGCTTTTCAAGCTGACGGTCGAAAAATCCCTGCATATCCTCTGCCTTTTCTATCATAAAAAGGCTTAATTTATCCGTGATTGTGTATGCATCTCTGGGGTATCTGTCAGCAACTGCTTTTTTGAATATGACCTCACTCATACCGCCGTGATACGGTGCGGCTGTGTCAAAATATGTAAATCCGTTTTCCATAAACGTGTCAACCATTCCGCAGACACGGTTTAAATCTATTTCAGGCTTTTCCGTGTTTTCCGTCATAGGCAAGCGCATAAGTCCGAATGCTAATTTTTTCATAATTTACCTCCGTTATTTTAAAAATTCAAATAAATCATCAAACGTGCCGACGTGACAGCTTGGCATATCGCCGTCACATATAAGGCACTCCGTAAGCAGAAATGATGAAAAGCCTGCAGCCATTGATGCTTTTGCATCTTCAAGTGCGTTGTTTCCCACCATAAGGCAGTTTTGGGGATCAAGCGAAAATTTTTCGGCAATTTCTTCGAAATATTTTGGGTTCGGCTTGCAGAAATGTGAGTTTGTGTAGTCGGTTGCATAGTCAAAATCCTCATATTTCAGCCCTGACCACTGTAACCGTGCTTTAACGGCATCGGTGGGGAACATCGGATTCGTTGCAAGAATGACCTTGTCCGCACACGCCCTTGCATATTCAACAGCCCTTTTTGCGTTTTCTGTCGGGGAGGTGTATTTTACGGCATCATTGAAGCGACCTGCGTAAAAATCATCGAAATGAGGTATATCACCGTATACCTGCTGTCCTAAAATGCTTGCGAATGTTTCCCAAAATACATCGCAATTTGTTTTTTCACCGTCGTTTTTAACCATTGAGTCAACGCCTCGCCACATTGCGGGTAAAAGTGTTTGCTCCGAATAACCGTATTTTTTCATTTCGTCGGCAAGAGTGTGTAAGTATCCTTTTGAAAAGGTATCCATATCCATAGGCAGAAGTGTTCCGTCAAGGTCAAAAAGTATTGCTTGGTATTTCTTCATTGATGCTTTCCCCTTATTTTTATAAGAATATTTTACAATAATGAGGCGTGTTTGTCAATATTTTTTACAAAAACGCTTGACATAGTTTTCAAAAACTGATATAATGGTTATGGTTTTCAAAAACAGATAATAAAATATCGGAGAACGAATTATGTCAACTTTTAAAATAGTAAGTGATTCCTCGTCGGATATACGTGAATTTTCCGCCGCCTTTTCATCCGTACCGCTTAAAATAAGAACGGATGAAAGAGAATTTTGCGACGATGATACTCTGAATCTTTCCGAAATGCTTACGTATCTTGAAAAATATAAAGGCAAGTCCAGCTCAGCCTGTCCAAACACCGCCGAATGGCTTGAAGCGTTTGAAGGTTATGAGAATATTTTCTGCGTGACCATTACAAGCTCGCTTTCGGGAAGCTACAATTCCGCATACGGTGCGGCAAAGGAATATATGGAAAAATATCCCGAACGCCACGTGCTTGTTATCGACTCACTTTCAACGGGACCGGAGTGTGCGCTTGTTATCGAAAAGCTCGGACAGCTTATAAGCGAAGGTAAAAGCTTTGATGAAATATCCGCTGAAATAAAGGAATATCAAAAGCATACACACCTTATTTTTGCGCTTGAATCGATGCACAACCTTGCCAATAACGGCAGGGTAAGCCCCATTGTCGCAAAGCTTGCAGGAGTTATCGGTATAAGGATAGTCGGAAAGGCAAGTGACGAGGGAACTCTTGAAATAATGAATAAATCAAGAGGGGCTAAAAGAATGCTTGAGGACATAATCGACAATATGAAAAAAACGGGCTGTGGCGGTAAAGTCCGCATACACCATTGCGAAAATCCCGCTGTTTCCGAAAAGCTTGAAGCACTCATAAAGGAAACGTTCCCCGAAACATCAGTTGTTATATCCACCGTCGGCGGTCTTTGCGGATTTTATGCCGAACGAGGCGGTATCCTTATCGGTTATGAAAGCTGAAAAATGATAGTATTACAAAACGCTCCCTGTCCTAAATTACAGGGAGCATTTTGCTTACCACTTTATCATAATTTTCATTATCATATATCCCAAAAGTGTGCAGGCAGGGAAGGTGAATATCCAGGCTGTGACGATGCTGAGGGTGGTTTTTGCGTTTATTTTACCTGATGACAGTGCGCCGACACCGAGAATGGACGAGGTTTTTGTTTGTGTTGTGCTTGCGGGAATCCCCATAATGCTTGCAAACAAAAGACACAAAGCACTTGCAATATCGGAGGCAAAGCCGTCTTTTTTATTTATTTCCACCATATTTTCGCCGACTGATTTTATTATCTTTTTTCCGCCGACGGCGGTGCCGAAAAGCATTACGGCAGATACTGCAAATATAAGCGGTGTACCAACTTCACCGCCGTTTGTGAAAAGTAAGAACAGACCGAGAAATTTCACCCCGTCCTGACCGCCGTGGGCAAAGGAGGTACAGCAAGCACCGAAAATTTGCGCATATCGGAAAAATGTATCGGAGCATTTTTTAAGAAAAATATCCGTCAAAAGCGATATTATAACACCAACGGCAAACCCAAGCGCACTTGAAACAAGCAGACCGTACAGCACCCGTGCGTACTGTGCAGTATTTATATACGCACCGCCACAGGCGAGTGCCGTCCCTGTGAGGCTTGCCGTTAATGCGTGGCTTTCGCTTGTCGGAATGCCGAAAAGCCACGCACCGCCCGCCCATATTATCACAGACAGCATTGAAGCGCACACGGCGGTCTTGACCGAGCTTTCGCTCGGAAAAACGGCAAGCTCCTTGACGGTGAACGCCACCTTCCCTGCAAAAGTACCCATAATAAGTACACCCAAAAAGTTGAAAACGGCAGACATTATCGTTGCGTGCGAAATCTTCATACACTTCGTTCCGACACACGTTGCAACGGCATTGGATGCATCTGTTGCACCGTTGAAAAAAACTGTGATGAATATTAAAACAGATGAAAAATATCCGATTTGAGAAAAAAATCCGTTAAAAAAATCCATATTAAAAATTATTTATACAAAAACTTACGATATGATTTAAATAAAATTCAAAACTGTGTGTTATAATATTACGATATTTTACCAAAGGGGGTGCCGTTATGGCTGCTAAAATTGATGTTATGAAGCAAACAAAAGAGCTGCTGGGCGGCACAATGCAGGGTGCATATTTCCTGTACGGCGGTGAGGAGTATCTGAAAAGAGCTTTTTTGTCCGATGTCAAAAAGCACGTCTGCCCCGATGAGGAGCTTCGTGATTTTAACGTCAACGTGTTTGATTCTCTTGAGGATAAAGAGGATATTTTGTCCGCATTTGCAACGCTTCCCCAGTTTGCCGACAGACGTCTTGTGATACTGTACGGCGCAGACTTGAAAAAAGGCGGAAAAGAGCCCGTTGAAATCCTTTGCACGCTTTGCAAGGAAGCGGAAAAATACGACTATCTGACGTTTGTCATATATCTTTACGCAACACAGCTTGAGGAGGGCGATGCCGATTCAAAATCAAAGCTCGCGAAGCTGTCACGTGCATCGTCCGTCGTGTACTTTGATTTTCTTCCGCAGGAAAAGCTCTTAAAATGGATAAACCGCCATTTCGTTTCAGAGGGCTTCAATATATCCGTACATACGGCAACGCTTATAGCTGAGCGTGCGGCGTGTGATATGAGCGTAATATCAAATGAAATTGCCAAGCTTTGCGCATATATGCGTCAAAACGGAATGACCGAGCTTGACGATGACACAGTGCAGCGTGTAACGGGCAAAAAGAACGTGTTTGAAGCGTTTTACGTTTCAAATAAAATACTCAAACGTGATGGTGAGGCGGTGCTTGCATACGTCACCGATGCCCTTAAAAAAGGACACGAGCCTATGCTGCTGTTAGCGGAGATAACCTCAGAGGTCGAAAAGCTTTACAGAATCAAATCAGCTATGAAATCGGGAATGAAAGCACCTGAAATAGCATCAAGCATAGGTATGCACGAGTATGCGGTCAAGGTGCGTGCTCAAGCTTTGACTGGTATAACGGGAAAATATCTTTCGGAGCTTCTTTCAAGATGCTATCTTGCTGACCTTGCCGTGAAAAGCACGGGCGCTGACGTCAAGGGCGAGCTTATTTCCCTTATAACGGACTTGTGATATGGAAAAGCTGAAAATAAAATATCCCGTTATATGTGAGGGAAAATACGATAAGATCAAGCTTTCGTCGGTAATTGACGGCGTGATAATAACGACCGACGGCTTCGGCGTGTTCAAAAACGACGAAAAGGCTTCGCTTTTAAGAAAGCTTGCAAGCGAAGAAAAGATAATAGTTGTCACAGACAGTGACGGAGCAGGCAGGGTAATACGAAATTTCATAAGGGGCATAATACCTGCCGAGAAAATAGTAAATCTCTATATTCCGCAGATAAAGGGCAAGGAAAAAAGAAAAGAAAAGCCGTCGGCAGAAGGAACTCTCGGTGTTGAGGGAATGACAGCGGAGCTGCTTCACAAAATATTTCTGCCGTATACGGGCGAAATCAAAAACAAGCTTTCGCTTAAAAAGACAGACTTCTTTATTTTGGGACTGTCGGGCGGAGATAACTCCTCATATTTACGAAGAAAATTCTGTACTGCGGCAGGACTTCCCGCTGAAATGTCAGCAAATGCACTGCTTGAAGCGGTAAACCTTTTGTTTGATGAGGAAACCTTTTATAAAATTCTGGAGGATGTAAAATGTTGAATTTTTTGTCTTCAACTGAAAATTCGGTCATCGATACTCTTGTTGATTGGGCGCTTGACAACATAGGGCTTCTGGCAATTATTGCCGGTATCGGCATAGCTGTCTGCGCTGTCATATATTTATGCTTTTACAAAAAGATTAATGCGCTTATAAAAAAATACCGTGAGATAATCGTTTACGTTATCGTCGGCGGTATTACCACGGTTATAAATATGGTAATTCATATAGGACTTGTGGAGTTAACGAAGCTGCACGAGCTTGTTATCGTTTTTATAGCATGGTTTTTCGCAGTCATATTCGCATACATAGTGAACAAGCTGTGGGTTTTCCAAAGCAAAAGCTTTAAAAAAGACGTGCTCGTTCACGAGATAATTTCCTTTACAGGCGCACGTGTATTCTCACTCGGTGTTGAGGAGCTTATATTCCTCACGTTCGTAACGTGGCTGAATATGAATCAGTACGTCATCAAGGCTGTGGCGGCAATCATAATAATTATCATAAATTACGTTTTCAGCAAGCTTGTAATATTTAAAAAGAATGATAAAAAATGAACATACTGATATAGGAGAACAAAATGAATATTGAAGAATTGAGAAACAAAAAAGCGTTCATCTGTGATATGGACGGAGTTATCTACCACGGAAACAGACTTTTGCCCGATGTTCCCGAATTTGTCAACTGGCTTATTGAGTCCGGAAAGAAATTTCTTTTCTTGACCAACTCCAGTGAGCGTTCACCCCGTGAGCTTGCGCAGAAGCTTCAGAGAATGGGACTTACCGTGTCCCCCGACAATTTCTACACGTCAGCTCTTGCAACGGCATCTTTCCTTGCAACACAGTGCCCCGGCGGAAGCGTTTACGCAATAGGTGAGCCGGGACTTGTAAATGCACTTTACGATGCGGGATTTTCGATGAATGACCAGAATCCCGATTACGTTGTATTCGGCGAAACACGCTCGTTTAACTATGAAAAGATAGAGCACGCCGTAAAGCTTATTCAGAAAGGCGCAAAGCTTATCGGTACGAATACCGACCTGACGGCTCCGGGCGAAAACGGAATAATCCCCGCTTGCCGTGCGCTTATTTCCCCTATTGAGCTTACAACGGGTAAAAAAGCGTATTACATAGGTAAGCCCAACCCCCTTATTATGCGCCACGCTCTTAAAAAGATAGATTGCTTAAGAGAAGATACAGCCATAATCGGTGACAGAATGGATACTGATATCATTTCGGGTATTGAAAGTGAGCTTGATACAGTTCTCGTCCTTTCGGGTGTTACATCGAGAGAAGACGTGAGCCTCTTCCCGTACCGTCCGAAATACATTCTTAACGGTGTCGGCGATATAATCAGATAAGGTCGTGATATAAATGAATTATTTTTTGCTTGCGCTTTCCGTATGCGCTAACGTTGCGTATTCGTCATTTTACAATTATTTCGGCAAAAAAGCCGTAAAGGAGCGCTCCGATAACTACAGAATAAATATGTGCATTTATTCCGTTGCGGCAGTTATTCTTGTTGCAATAAGCATAATTTCGGGCTTTAAAGCATCGCTCTTTACGGTTTTATTCGGTATAGCGTTCGGTGCTGTGACGGCACTCAGCGGTATTTTCAAGCTCAATGCGCTTAACTGCGGACCGATGTCCTTTACCATTCTGCTTATTACCTCGTCAATGATACTTCCTGCATTTTCGGGATATATCATCTGGGATGAATCGCTGTCGGTCTGGAAAATAGTCGGAACGGTTCTTATGATAGTTGCCGCATATTTTTCGACGGAAAAGAAAAAAGACAGCAAAGGGGCGAGTGCAAAATGGCTCATTTTCTGCTTTTTGGCGTTCCTCTTTATGGGTTCTATCGGAATTATGCAAAAGACACAGCAGAAGTCGTCATTTGCTTCTGAAACAGGTGCGTTTCTTGCGATCGCCTTTGTATCTGCGGCAATTCTTTGCACGGTAAGCTATTTTGTAAGCTCAAGAGGCAAGAAGGAAAAAGCGGAAGAAAAGGGAATAGATACAAAAAAACTGCTCCTTTTGACAGTTATTTGCGGTGCGTTTATCGCATTTTTGAACAAGGTCAACCTCTATCTTTCGGGTGTGCTTGACAGTGCAGTATTATTCCCGATACAAAACGGCGGAACAACAATGATGTCGGTCGTGGTTGCTATGACCTTGTTCCGTGAAAAGGTAAGCGGACGCCGTCTTGTCGGTATGATAATTGCCCTTTGTGCACTCCTTATACTTGCATTCAGCGAGCTTTTGGCGAAGATATAACGGAATTTAAACACAATAATCTATAATGCGGTAAATTGCAAAGTTTTTTGTAATTTACCGCATTGTTTTAATCTCAATTCATTCAATATACTGCACAGAAAAGTGCTCATGCAAACACAAATTAACATTGTGTAGTCGTTGAGTAGCAGATTAAATGTCAAATGAATTTTTTGAAAATCACCCCCTTGACAAATTTTGACGACATATGTTATAATTTGATTAAATCAAATATTTTTGGGGGTTTGTCATGAGAAATCTATTTGAAAATATTTTGTCTAATGTTGTAGCAACAGTGATTATCGCTATTTGGGGTATACTTAGTGCTTTACTTGCAAAGTGGTTTAAACCTGATATTTTTCCTATTGTTATTGCACCGATGGTGATATTTTTTTGTTTTATTGTATTTTATAAGATTAGAATATTTGGCACAACTAGATTTAATTGGGGATACTTCCATTCATATGAAAAGCATACGATGATTTTACGACAGGGAAACAAGGGAATAGAGTTTCAAGAAGTACGTACGGTTAAAAATATTTTTTTTAAATCAGATGGTAAAATAAAAACAAGTGTAAGTGTCAAAGGAGATTATTGTTGGGATGATATTGTTGTTACATCAATAGATCCGGATTTTGCGAATGTATCAGAAAAACAATTTACTGCTATTGATTCCGAAGGAAATGAAAGGAAAATTGATAGTAAAACGGACGGATTTGCCGCTACGCATGCTGATTATGAAGTGAAATTTGATGATAAAAAACCTGCGGATTTTCATGTGCAAATTGAATTTAATTATGATTCCAATATAATGAAACCCGAATATTACATAGATGTTTGTAGGCCGATAAGAAAAATAGTGCTGGAACTCGAGGTTCAAAATGGTGTTAGATTGAAAGATGTTTGCAAGCAAATTTCTACAGAATATGGAGATGCTATAAATGAATATGGCTATGTCAGCAAAGAGGATTGTCCTTCCAAGAAGAAAAAAGACGATTCTTCTGTAACTGTGTATAGATATGTGATAAGAAATCCAAAATTATTTTATCGATATAAGTTGGCATGGGAATGGTTATAATAGTTTAAGTTATAAAAGTCATGTAAAACACCCGAAGAGTAGTTCTCTCGGGTGTTTGTATTTTACATATTTATATCGGGGAAAATTTCGATGCTTCTTTTTAAAATGCCGTTCATGTGGGCGATGGCAACACCGTAGTTTACGATGGGAGTGCCATATTCCTCACATATCCGCATACGGTAGCGCATTTCCTTTTCGGTCAGTACACAGCCGCCGCAGTGAAGCACGAGGGCAACGTCGGATAGATCGCTTTCAAAATCACCGCCAGAGGTGAATTTGAAGTTCAGCTCCTTGCCTGTAAACTTGCGCATCAGTGCAGGGATCTTGACAGTTCCTATGTCCTTACAGCTTCGTCTGTGCGTACAGCCCTCGGAAATGAGCACCGTGTCACCGTCTTTAAGCTGTGATATTGCAGAGGCACCCTTTACAAGCGTCGGCAGATCGCCCTTATATCTTGCAAAAAGAATTGAAAATGACGTAAGCTTTACGTCGTTTGGCAAAAGGGAAGAAACCTTGCCGAACACCTGCGAATCTGTAATGACAACGTCGGGCTTTTTGCAAAGGGAGGAAAGCACGCCCGTCAGCTCATCAGGCTGACAGCAAATGCATGTGCCGTGGCTGTCAAGTATATCACGTATTGTCTGCTGCTGTGGAAGAATAAGCCTGCCTTTCGGGGCTGCTTCATCTATCGGCACAACGAGCACGGTTAATGCATTTTGAGGCAAAATGTCGGAAATAAGGCGTTTGTTATTTTCGGCTTTTGCAAATGACGTTGCTATTTTTTCTTTCAGAACATCGATGTTGTAGCCGCTTTTTGCACTTACGTATACCGTGTCATCGGGGATATTATCGGGAATTTTGACATTTTCCGACTTGTTGTATACGCATACGTACGGCAGATTTCTTTCCTTGACGGTTTTTAAAAGCTTTTCGTCGAATTCAGTTGTTCCACGTGCGGCATCGATAACGATAACTGCCGCATCGACAGATGCCAGAACACGAAGTGAAACCTTTACACGTTCTTCTCCAAGCTCACCGACGTCGTCAAGCCCCGGTGTGTCGATTATTGTAACGGGGCCGAGGGGTAAAAGTTCCATTGATTTTTTTACAGGGTCCGTCGTCGTACCGGGAGTATCTGAAACAACGGAAATTATTTGTCCCGTCACGGCGTTTGCCACACTTGATTTTCCTGCGTTTCGTGCGCCGAAAAATCCGATGGTCAGCCTTTCGCCCGACGGTGTATCGTTAAGTCCCATAATTACCTCTTAAAATCTGAAATCACGTCTGTTGGAGTTCTTTATATCCTCAATATTCGATTCCGCAATATTGCGTACCTTTTCCTTCGGTATCTTTGTAAGCTCTTTTTCTATCATTGCGTAACCCGCTTTTTTCGTTTCTTCACTGCCGTAGTCAACGAGATATTCTGTAAGCGTCATAAGTGCATTCGGGTGACAGCAGTTGATTATCTGACCTGTTTTGCAAAGGCTCATAAATCTGTCGCCCGTTCTGCCCTCACGGTAGCAAGCCGTACAGAAAGAAGGAATATGTCCGTTGTCGATAAGCCAATGCACGACCTCGTCAAGTGTTCTCTGGTCTGAAACATCAAACTGCTCCGTATCGTGGGGACGTTCCTCGCAAGCGTAACCGCCGACAGACGTACGTGAGCCGCCGCTGACCTGCGAAACACCGAGCTTGAGAAGCTTTGAACGCACTTGCTCCGTTTCTCTTGTGGAGATTATAATGCCCGTGTAGGGTACTGCAAGACGGATGCAAGCAGTTATCTTTTCAAATATTTCGTCGCTTATGGAGTTATCAAACTGCGTGGGGTCAACGTCGTCAGCACGCTTGATTCTCGGTACGCTTATTGTGTGAGGGCCGACACCGTGGACAGCCTCAAGATGCTCTGCGTGCATAAGAAGACCTGCAAATTCGTATTTGTAAAGCTCAAGACCGAACAAAACACCGAGACCGACGTCGTCGATTCCTCCCTGCATTGCTCTGTCGTGCGCTTCCGTGTGGTACGCATAATCGTGCTTCGGGCCCGTGGGGTGGAGCTTCAAATAGCTTTCCTTGTGATACGTTTCCTGGAAGAGAATATACGTACCGATTCCCGCATCCTTGAGCTTTTTATAGTTTTCAACCGTCGTTGCGGCGATGTTTACGTTTACTCTGCGTATCGCACCGTTTTTGTGGTTTACGCTGTAGATAGTGTTGATACATTCAAGAATGTATTCTATGGGGTTGTTTACGGGGTCCTCTCCCGATTCTATTGCCAGACGCTTGTGACCCATATCCTGAAGTGCGATAACCTCAGCACGTACTTCCTCTTGTGTCAGTTTCTTTCTCGGAATAGTCTTGTTTTTAAGATGATAAGGACAGTAAACACAGCCGTTTACACAGTAATTTGAAAGGTAAAGCGGTGCGAAGATAACGATTCTGTTACCGTAAAACGCAAGCTTTATCTCCTCTGCGACCTTATATATTTTTTCTATCATCTTTTGGTCCTCGCACGCAAGAAGCACGGATGCCTCTCTGTGAGAAAGTCCACGGCACGTGTAGCCCGTTTCAGTCTTGACAGGGCGTGCCTTTTCGATTATTGAGTCAATAAGCTCAATATTGTTTTTGTTTTCCTCTGCATACGCAAGAGTTTCTCTTATTTCCTCATCGCTTATAAATTCTTCTGCTTTGAGTGATTTGGGATCGTATTTTGCCATTTTATTTTTCCTTTCTTTAGGGTCAGAGCTTCTTCCCCTTTAGATAAATTTTATTTTACGTAATCTCCTCGGTCAACGACCGTTTCGTAGCCTATTTCCGCAAGGCTTGCCATAATGTTTGCAAGGTTTTCGCCTGCCTCACTTCCCGTGAATGCTTTTCCGTTGTAAAGCATATATTTTTCACGCACGCTTGACGGTGAAAGGTTCGGCATAATGACGTTTGCTCCCGACATTATACCCTTTTCACGTCCGCCTACGGCAAGTGAACCAAGCGCTGTTGTTGCAGGCAAAAGGATATTCGGGTGGATAAGTCTGATAATTGACAGAAGATAGCAGGTGAAGTCGGCACTTCCTGCTTCAAATTCACCGAACGGTGTGTCAACGTGCGGTATGAACGGGCCGATTCCGCACATCTGCGGCTTGAATTCTTCAATGAATTTTAAATCGTTTGCTATGTGCTTGAGTGTCATAAACGGAGATGATACCATAAATCCGCATCCGACCTGAAAGCCGAGTGATTTCAAGTCATTCAGACATCTTACCCTTTCGTCGTACGACATATTTTCGGGGTGGAGCATTTCGTAATGCTCACGTGTGATGCTTTCGTGTCGGAGCAGATACCTGTCAGCCCCTGCCTCTTTCAGCCTTTTATAGCTGTCATAAGAACGCTCACCGAGGGAAAGCGTTACGGCACATTCGGGATATTTTGCTTTTATCGACTTTACTATGTCGCAAAGCACGTCGTCGGTGAAATATCCGTCCTCACCGCCCTGTAAAACGAACGTGCGGAAGCCGAGGGAATACCCCTCCTCGCAGCAGGTGAGTATTTCTTCCTTTGTCAGTCTGTAGCGAGAGCAAAGAGTATTGCTTTTTCTGATTCCGCAGTAATAACAATCGTTTTTGCAGATGTTTGATATTTCAATAAGCCCACGGATAAAGACCTTGTTTGAGTATATCTTTTTCCTTGCTTCGACCGCTTTTCTGCGTGCATAGTCATAGGTATCGTCGTAAAAATTCGATATAAGATATTCGTATTCCTCAAGGGTGAGCGAGTGTTCTTTTTCAAGCTTGTCAATAAGTTCAAACGTGAACATCAGATACCTCCGGAATACACAGTCTTGACGCTTACACCGTCAAGCTTGCCTATCTTTCCCGAAAGAGCCGATATAATATCCTGCGGAGCATCTACTGCGACACTTATAATATTTATATTTTTCTTGCGGTAGGGAAGTCCCATTCTGCCGATGACGTATTCACCGTATTTGTGAAGAAGTGAGTTTATTTCCTCCGCCGAATCGAATTTTTCAACGATTATGCTTATAAGTGCTACTCTTGTTTCCATAATTCCTCCGAAGATATATATGCTTATGATACCCGAAAAATATGAACAAAGCATTTGCATAATCATTAAATAAATAATAAATTCTATTTGTATGTAGAATATACACAAAACCGTATGTCGATATTTGTGCAATATTGTCATTGAATTTCGGTCGGTGTTATGATAGAATAGCGTTTGCAACCGTTGAGGCTCTTGGAATTTTAAAGACCGAGGGCGGAGGAGGCTCTGGAGAATCCCGCAAGCCGTGCGGGTGCCGAAGGTGCAAGGCGCAAGCCGAATCTCTCAGGCAAAAGGACAGGGCAGGCATTTCACTTCTATGTCTGGTATATTTCTTTGTTCTCCGCTGTCTTTCAGCGGATTTTTATTTTTTTGGAGGTCGTGCTATGGACACGGTTTTAAAAATTGTTCAGACTATAAATGCATATATGTCTGACTACATTCTTATTTTCTTGCTTGTCGGTATAGGTCTTTTCTATACGATCAAGACAAGATTCGTTCAGGTTCGCTGCTTTGGCGAAGGTATGAAGAAGGTTTTCGGTAACTTCTCCATGAAGGGCGGAAAGCAGAAGGGCGGTCTTTCGTCGTTCCAGGCTCTTTCCACGGCTATTGCCGCACAGGTCGGTACAGGTAACATTGTCGGTGCGTGCAGTGCTATACTCGTAGGCGGTCCCGGTGCTATATTCTGGATGTGGTTTATCGCATTCTTTGGTATGGCAACGATATATGCCGAGGCTGTTTTGGCGCAGAAGACACGTGTTGAGAATGCTGACGGCAGCATCTCCGGCGGTCCTGTTTACTACATAAGAGAAGCGTTCAAGGGCAAATTCGGCAAGGTTTTGTCTGCTATATTCTCCGTTACACTTATCCTTGCACTCGGCTTTATGGGTACGATGGTACAGTCAAACTCCATTGCAGAGTCCTGCAATAACGCCTTCGGTATTCCCACTTGGGCTATAGGTGTTACGCTCGTGCTTGTATCCGCATTTATTTTCATCGGCGGTATTCAGCGTATTGCATCGGTTACTGAAAAGATAGTTCCCGTTATGGCTGTTTTGTATATCGTTTTCGGTCTTATCGTTCTCGGCGTTAACATCAAAAACGTTCCCGAAGCATTCGGAATGATATTCAAGTATGCGTTTGTTCCTCAGGCTATCCTCGGCGGCGGTGTCGGTGCGGCACTTAAAGCGGCAATAAGCCAGGGTGCAAAGAGAGGTCTTTTCTCTAACGAAGCAGGTATGGGTTCAACACCTCACGCACACGCAATGGCAAACGTTGAAAAGCCCCACGATCAGGGCGTTGTTGCTATGATAGGCGTGTTTATCGACACATTCGTTGTTCTTACAATGACAGCGCTCGTTGTTATTTCCACACTCTACGCAAACGGCGGCCCCTTGGCTGACGGAAGCGAGGACGGATTTACAAAGTCAAACCTTATGCAGAACGCATTTTCAACCGTATTCGGTGAAAATCTCGGCGGTATTTTCGTTGCTGTTTGCTTGCTGTTCTTCGCTTTTTCTACGATCTTGAGCTGGAACTTCTTCGGAAAGCTTAACGTTGAATCGCTTTTCGGCAAAAAGCTTCCCGTGCTTATATATTCATTGATTGCCATCGTGTTCATCTTTCTCGGCTCTATTCTTTCAAACGACCTTGTTTGGGAGCTTGCGGATATGTTCAATAACCTTATGGTAATTCCCAACGTCATCGCGCTCTTTGCGCTGTCAGCGATCGTTGCCAGTGCAACAAAGAAAAAATAAGCATCTGGTTATAAAAAAAAGCTACTGTTTGGCTATTTAAATCATATCAAAACCGTGTATAATTTACTTAATCAAATGTAGAGGTGTTTATTATGGCTTATAAGAGAGTTTTAACTATTCAGGATATTTCCTGCCTCGGTCAGTGCTCGTTGACCGTTGCGCTTCCCGTAATTTCCGCTTGCGGAATTGAAACGTGCGTTTTGCCGTCCGCTGTGCTTTCAACGCACACAGCAGGCTTTTCGGGATATACGTTCAATGATCTGACGGAGGATATGCCGAAGATAAAGGATCATTGGGTGAAGGAGAATATTTCCTTTGATGCGCTTTATACAGGCTATCTCGGCTCAGCACAGCAGATACAGTACGTCTGCGATATTTACAATGCAACGGTAAAGGGTGCGCTTATCGTTGACCCTGCAATGGCTGACAACGGCAAGCTTTACCCCGGATTTGACGAAGCTTTCGTTGAAGAAATGAAGAAGCTTTGTGCTGCGGCTGATTACGTTGTTCCCAACATAACAGAGGCTTGCTTCTTAACGGGTGTTGAATACAAAACGGAATACGACAGAGCATATATTGACCTTATCATCGAAAAGCTTACGTCTATCGGATGTAAGAACGTCATCCTTACAGGTGTCAGATACAATGAGGGCAAAACGGGCGTTGTCGTTTATGAAAACGAAAAGTACAGCTATTATGAGCACGATATGCTCCCGAATAGCTGTCATGGTACGGGAGATATATACGCATCGGCTTTTGTCGGCTCGCTTGTAAGAGGAAAGAGTGCTTACGAAAGCGCAAAGATTGCGGCAGATTACACCGTTGAATGTATAAAAGCAACGGCAGAAGAGGAGAATCATTGGTATGGAGCAAAGTTCGAGCCTGTGCTCGGCAAGCTTATATCGATGCTTGAAAAATAATTCAAAGTGAAAAGAACAAAACTGTCGGACAGACTTTTGCCCGACTATACCAAAGGCGAAGAAATATTTAATACTGTCAGCCACATCGTCGGTGCGACACTCGGCGTTGCAGTGCTTGTTTTGTGCATCGTCTATTCGGCAATAAACAGCGATGCGTGGGCGGTGGTCAGCGGCTCAATATACGGCGCATCGATGGTGGTGCTTTATACAACGTCAAGCGTGTATCACGGACTTCACCCAAATATGGGTAAAAGAGTCATGCAGGTGCTTGACCATTGTATGATAAACTTTCTCATTGCAGGGACTTACACCCCCGTTCTTCTTTGCGGAATACGCCCTGAGCATCCCGGTTGGGCTTGGGCTTTGTTCGGTATCGTGTGGGGATGTGCCGCCGTTGCAACGGTATTTACGGCAATAGACCTTGATAAATATGCGGTGCTTTCGATGATATGCTATCTCGGTATGGGCTGGTGCATCGTCTTTGCGGCGAAGCCTGCATTGGCATCGATTCCTATGAGGGGCATTATGTTCATACTCATAGGCGGTATTGCTTATACCGTCGGTGCGGTGCTGTACGGTATAGGAAACAAGGTGCGCTATATGCATTCCGTTTTTCATTTGTTTGTAATTGCGGGAAGCGTGTTGCAGTTTTTTGGAATAATATTCTATATTTTATAAAACAAGAGGTCGGAGCAATCCGACCTCTTTATTCATTTCTTTTTCAAAATGGAAAGTATTCCCTTTTTCTCGTAAGGCGCACGGGTAATTCCGAGAAGCTTATATCCCGTTTTTTCAACGGTGGCTTTAAGCTGTTCATCCGTTATTTTCGATTCTGTCAGTATAATCGTTTGCTTGTCCTTATGAGATGAAACGACCTTTTTGACGTCAAAGCCGTTTCGTACGGCATCGTTCATGTGAGCCTCACACATCGGACACATCATTCCTTCTATTTTGAGCGTTATTTTTTCCATTTTATTTTCTCCCTCATTGCAGTTAGTGTATGCTAACTTAATTATACTCCCGTTTTTTGCTTTTGTCAACAGAAAAAAATTCATTTGAAGCAAATTTTTTTTGAAAAAATACTATACAAAAGGAAAAAAATGTGGTAAGATATTGAATGTAATTTTTGTTACTTAAAGGAGTCTTGCGTTATGAAAAAGATTTATGAAGGCAAAACAAAAGATGTTTACTCGCTTGAAAACGGCAATGTAATGCTGAAGTTCAAGGACGACTGCACAGGTAAGGACGGCGTGTTCGATCCCGGTGAAAATACAGTCGGACTTACTATCGAAGGTATCGGCCGTGCAAATCTTGAAACGTCTATCCGTTATTTTGAACTGCTTAAAAATGCAGGAATCAAGACACACTATGTAAGTGCAGACCTTGACAACGTAACAATGGAGGTTCTTCCCGCAACCGTGTTCGGTCACGGACTTGAAGTAATTTGCAGACTTGTTGCAACGGGAAGCTTTATCCGCAGATACGGCGAATATATCAAGGACGGTACACCTCTTGAAGGCGGTTACGTTGAATGTACATTCAAGAATGACGAAAAGGGCGATCCGCTTGTAACAGGCGAAGGTCTTGCCGCACTTAACGTAATGACTCCCGAAATGTTTGCAAGCATGAAGGAACAGACACTCAAGATAACAAAGATCGTTGCTGACGACCTTAAAGAGATCGGTCTTGACCTTTGGGACATCAAGTTTGAATTCGGTTACAACAACGGCGAGGTTATCCTTATTGACGAAATTGCATCGGGCAATATGCGTGTATATAAGGGCGACAAGATAGTTGAACCTGTTGAGCTTACAAAGCTTATCCTTAACAGATAATTGCATTTTAAAAGAGTCGGTTTGTACCGACTCTTTTGTTGTTTTGCAGGGGACGGCGCCTCGACGTCCCTTTTTCTGTTAATTTTCTTGTAAAGCGGTTGAATAAAAAAGATAAATGTGATAAAATAAATAAAATATAGCAGATAGATAAGGAACGAAATATGTCGGATATATTTTACAGATTTTCCCCGTTTATACAAGAATATATATACAGAAATAATTGGGAGTCGCTCCGTGCGGTTCAAAATGCCGCCGCACAGGTGCTTTTTGAAACGGAGCATAACCTTTTGCTTACGTCATCAACGGCATCGGGCAAGACCGAGGCGGCATTTTTTCCGATAATCTCAATGCTTACGGAGGATCCGCCGCAAAGCGTGGGCGTGCTTTATATCGCCCCCTTGAAAAGCCTTATAAACGACCAGTTTTTAAGGCTTGACGAAATATTGAAGGAGTGCGATATTCCCGTGTTCCATTGGCACGGCGATGTGTCATCGTCGCACAAAAACAAGCTTCTGAAAAATCCTAAGGGAATACTTCAGATAACACCCGAATCGCTTGAAAGTATGCTGATGAACAGATCGAATGACATCGTGCGTCTTTTCTGTGACCTGCGTTTTGTCGTCATTGACGAAATACACATACTGACGGGCACCGACAGAGGAAATCAGATAATCTGTCAGCTTAACAGAATAGCAAGGATAATCGGCAGGGATGTAAGACGTGTGGGACTTTCGGCGACCATCGGCGACGTTGATATAGCGAAAAAGTGGCTTGGCGGCGGTTCAAACAGGATATGTGAAGCGCCGATACTTAATGAGGGCAAAACGTCCTGGCGGCTTGCACTTGAGCATTTTTATATACAAAACGAAAAATTCGACCAATCGGGAACAGATGCATTTGCCAATAAAGACGTAACGCAGTTTACCGAAGAAAAGAAAGAAGATCCGATACCCGCACGTGCAAGAATCGATGCAGGGTACGAATATATTTACGACTGTGTCAAGGATAAAAAAAGTCTTGTTTTTTCAAATTCGAGAGAAGAAACGGAGTATATAACGGCAACGCTCAGGCAAATTGCCGACAACAGGCACGAGCAGGACATTTTTCTGATACATCACGGCAATCTTTCCGCTTCGCTTCGTGAGGAAGCGGAGTTTAAAATGAAAAACGACGAATACAATGCCGTAACGTGTGCAACCGTAACACTTGAGCTTGGTGTTGACATAGGCAGACTTGAAAGGGTAGTGCAGAATGGCTCGCCGAATACCGTTTCGAGCTTTTTGCAAAGACTCGGCAGAAGCGGACGCCGTGGCGCACCGCCTGAAATGTTTATGGTTTTCAGAGAGGAAAATCCGCTTCCCGAAACACCTATGCCGCAGCTTATTCCGTGGGAGCTTATAAGAGCAATAGCGATAGTTCAGCTTTATATCGAGGAAAGATTTATCGAACCGCCGAGTGAAAAAAGACTGCCGTTTTCTCTTTTGTTCCAGCAAACGCTGTCGATACTGTTTTCGTCGGGTGAGCTTACCGCCAAGGCGCTTGCAGAGCGTGTTCTGTCGCTGCCTGCATTTGAAAGGGTGACAAAGGAAGAGTATAAGGCGCTTCTTGTCAGTATGCTGAAATGCGATTATTTGCAGATGACCGAGGAAAAAACACTTCTTATAGGTCTTGCAGGCGAGAGGATAGTCAACAGCTTTAAGTTTTATGCTGTTTTCAAGGATAGCGAAAACTTCTCCGTCAGATGTGAATCCGATGAAATAGGAACTATAACCACACCGCCGCCTGTCGGCGACCGTTTTGCACTTGCAGGCAGAGTCTGGGAGGTAACGGAGCTTGATATACCGAGAAAGCTCATCTACGTCAAGGGTGTAAAGGGTAAAATGGAGGTCACGTGGCCCGGAGAAAGCGGCGAAATACACACACGAGTGCTTGAAAGAATGAAGCAGGTGTTGTGCGAGGATAAGATATATCCGTATTTGAAGCCGAATGCGCGTCGCCGTCTTGATATTGCACGCCGTGTAGCACAGAATGCGGGTGTTTGCAAAAGGTTTATTATACCTCTCGGAGGCCTTACGTACTGTATGTTCCCGTGGCTCGGCACAAGAAGCTTCAGAACGCTTCGCAAGCTGATGGCGAAAAATGCGAAATATCTGCAAATATCGAATATTGAGTATGACGGATGCTGTTATCTGACCTTTAAATATGAGGGCAACAGCGAAAGAGAACTGATAAATAAGCTTTGCGCCTTAACTTGTGACGGCTTTGACAAAAAAGAGCTTGTATCTCCTGCCGAAGTGCCGATATTTGAAAAATACGATGAGTATATCCCGCACGAGCTTCTGCGTGATGCCTACGCTGAAGACCGCCTGCGTGAAGACGAGGTCGTTTTCCGAATAAGACAAATGTACAAAAGAATAAATTAAAACAAGGTCGGTTTGGGTTTTCCAAACCGACCTTTGTGCTTGCGCCCGTGCCCGCCCCTTGTAGTTCGCTGTACAGCGAACTACCGTAGTTGACCAAGTCAACTACACGTTGGCGCCTCGACAACCCGCTTGAAGTACATTTACTTTTTTAAATTTCTTATAAATTCATCGCTTATTATGGCGCTTGTGTGAATTGAGGTATATTTTCCTTTTATGTACATACTCGACCTTGCACAGCCCTCGTAAGTCATACCGCATTTTTCCATAACACGCAGGCTCGCACGGTTTCCGTCCATACAGCGTGCATAAATGCGGTGGAGGTTGAGCGTCATAAATCCCACGTTTATAACCTCTCTGAGGGCTTCGGAGGCATATCCTCTCCCTGCATAGACGGGATTTATAACGTAGCCGACCTCGCCTGCGTTGTTGTTTTCGTCAAAGGAGGTAAAACCGCAAGTGCCGATCATTTTTCCGGATTCCTTCAAAGTTACAGCCCAATCGTAAAACTCGCCGTCGCTGTATTGATCCTGAACGAGCTGTAAATACCGCCTTGTATAATCCGCATCTGCGTGCGCACGCCACGTCAGAAATCTTGTGACGGATTCAAGTCTGGCATATTCGAACATATCGTTATAATCAGCAACCTTTATCTTTCGCAATATCAGATTTTCGGTTTCGATCGTCGGTATACGCTTGAAGTATTTTCGAAGTATGATCTTTTCCATTCGAAGAACTCTTTTCTTTGTTTTTGTACACATCACATTATACTCAAAATGGATGAAAATGTAAATACGAAGCGTAAAAATTTATTGAAAAAGCATCTTTAAACAGAAAAGTTACAATTTGTTAACTTTATTTCACTTCGTCAAAAAGTAGAAAAAATGGCTTTAAAATTGTGCAAAATGTACAATTCTTTGATTTAATTATCTGATGATGTTAAATTCCGAGGCTTTAAACACGGTAAATTAAATTCACCATAGCGCATCTGACAAGCTGAAAATAGAAGATTATTTTCCAAATTCAGTGCATTTTTTAAACATTAGTTCACACAAAATACAACTGTATAGCCTCAAAGACGTGTACAAGGTGAATTTTATTTACCTATTTCGAATGTAAGATCGCTTTGTGTTTTAAATGCGCTTTTTCCGCTGAAAAAACGCAAAAAAGCACCACAAAATAGGGCTAAAAAATTCATAATCAAGTCAAAAAATGCTTTATATATAATAGAGAGTTCCACTTGACAACGGCATAAATGTATGTTATTATTGTTTATAAATATGAAATCGGTTAAATAGAGAATCGCTCGGATTGTGTCGGTTTTTTGTTTATACCTGCAAGTTTTTACTTGTTTTCAGTTAAATTTCACAGGAGGAATACCCATGAGAAAATCAAAATTGTCAAGAGCTTTGATTGTTTTTCTCGCCCTGCTGACGGCCATATCGCCCGTGGGTATCAATGCCGCTGAAGGCACGTCGACTACGACAAGTATCGAAGAAGTGCGTGAGCTGCTTGAGGCACAGACGTATTATGACTATCTCCAGGAGAACAACAACCTCGGAATCAAGGACGGTGAAGGCTCCGTAACCATCAAGGCGGCGGAAAACTTCGAGTTTGCGAAGGACGAGGAATACGGTAAGGAAGGGGATATTGCGAAAAAGGTGACCGACCCTGACGGCGAAAAGGGCAACGTTCTTTACGTTCCGGCGACAGGTACTGTTTCGTGGAAAGTATCTATTCCCACTACCGGTTATTACACAGTTAAACTCACTTACAGACCGGTTGAAGATGATTCCGGCTCTGCAAACACCTCGACTATTGAACGTGTGCTCAGAATAGACGGCAAGGTTCCTTTCAAGGAAGCCAACTATTTCGAAATGACACGTTCGTTCAAGGATGTTTACACAGAGCAGGACGACAAAGGAAATCCTACGTTTAAGCTTGACTTTAACGGCAACGATAAGAAGCCCGAAAAGAAGCAGTCTTATTCGTGGAGCGAGTACAGCCTTTGTGACTCCGCAGGCTTCCACGTTGATCCGTTCAAATTCGTTTTTGAAGCGGGTGAACATACGATAGCTCTCGAAGCTACGATGAACGATATGTATCTTTACGATATAACCGTAGAGAAGGCAGAATCACGTATATCATACGAAAAGTACATCGAGCAGTATGCTTCATTGCCTGCTGTTGATGCTTCCGCTTCATATAAGATCCAGGCTGAGTATCCCGTATTCACATCTGATCTTACGATATACGCTCTTAACGACAGAACGTCACCTATCACAGAGCCGCAGGACCCTGCAAAGCAGAAGCTGAACACCATCGGCGGAAGCAAATGGCAGAATATCGGTCAGTGGATAGAGTGGACAATTCCTGCAGGCGCAGTAACGCAGTCGGGACTTTATAACATCATTCCCCGTTATTTGCAGAATACTCTTGCAGGTCTTTACGTTTCAAGACGTATAATGATAAACGGCGAGATACCGTTTGAAGAAGCAAGCTACTTGCAGTTCAACTATGCCGATGACTGGGCGACAGCTCCCCTTAACAACGGCGAGCAGGAGTTCAAGTTCTATCTTGAGGCAAACAAAGAGTACACAATCCGACTTGAAGTTGTTTACGGTAATTTGTCAGATGCACTTCGCCGCTGCGAAACATCCTTGACAAATATGAACGAAATATATAACTCCATATTGAGAATTACAGGTCCTTCACCTGATGAAAATATGGACTACGGTTTCGCTGAACAGATATATGATACGATCATTCTTATGCAGCAGACCAGAGATGAGCTTCAGTCTATCGTTAATATGTTCCTTGAAATATCCGAGGGTAAATCGGCAGAGAACATAGCAACACTTGAAAAGATCATATTCATTCTTAATAAGATGTGTACGGATGAAGACGAGATAGCGAAGAACCTTGAAAACCTCAAGGTAAACTCCGGTACACTCGGTACGTGGATAATGAATACAAAGCTTCAGCCTCTGACGCTTGACTATTTGCTTATCCAGCCTGCAGAAGCAGAGATCCCCGAAGCTAATGCAACATTCTGGCAGAGCCTTTGGTTTGAAGTAAGCTCATTCTTCCAGAGCTTCTTTACAGATTATAACTCACTCGGTGCATCTGAACAGATAGATGAAGAAAACGTTGTTGAAGTATGGATCGCAACGAGCCGTGATGAAGCGCAGGTAATGCGTGAGCTTGTTGATAAGGATTGTCCCGTAACGGTTAACCTTAAGCTTGTTGCAGGCGGTACGTTGCTTCCCGCAACACTTGCAGGTACAGGTCCCGACATTTCCTTGGCAACAGGTCAGGCTGACGTTATCAACTATGCGATACGTAGTGCTATTGAGCCGCTTTCACAGTTTGATGACTACTTCGATTATGTAGGTAACACAAGCCGCTTCAATCCCGAAACTCTCGTAGGATTGAGACTTCAGAATCCCGAAATAACGGATGAAAACGATCCTCACTATTATGACTATTACGGTGTTCCGGAACGTCTTGGCTTCGTTATGATGTTCTACCGTAAGGACATCTTCGCTGAGCTTGACATCGAAGTTCCGAGAACGTGGGATGATCTTTATGAGATCGTTCCCGACCTCCAGACGAACTACCGTGACGTAGGTATGGCATCGAGCCTTGCGGGTCTTCAGATATTTATGTATCAGCTTGACGAAGACCTCTACAAGGAAAACGGTATGAGAATCAATATTGACTCCAATACCTCGCTCGATTGCTTCAAGAAGCTTTGTGACCTGTTCACATCCTACAACTTCCCCAGAGTATTTGACCTTGCAACATACTTCAGAATGGGTGAAATGCCTATCGCAGTTGCAGACTATCTTACGTACAACCACTTCTCGATCTACGCTACTGAGATCAAGGGCCTTTGGGAATTCGTTCCGCTTCCCGGTACGATAGATCCCGAAACGGGCGAGCTTAACAACTCCGTTCCTTGTTCCGTTTCCGCAGTTATCCTTATGGCTGACGAAAACAGATCCGAAAAGGTAAGAAACGATGCTTGGGAATTCATCAAGTGGTGGACAGATGCTCCGGCACAGAGTGAATATGCAAGACAGTACGAAGCGCTCATCGGTATGGCTGCTAAGTATAACACAGCTAATATGGAAGCGCTCAGAAGTATGCCTTGGACGTCTTCTGAAATGAAGAACCTCGAGGCACAGTTCCAGAACCTTAAAGGTACTCCTGAATATCCCGGCGGTTACATCATAACACGTTATGTTGACTTTGCATTCCTCGATGCGTACAACAACGGTACAGACCCTGTTGACGCACTTCTCGACAATGTTGTAAACATCAACAGCGAGCTTTCGAGAAAGAGACAGGAATTCGGTCTGCCGATATACGAGGAAGTATACGGAAATGAATAAACCGTTGTCACACCGCCGAGCCCTCGGTGGCTTGGCGATGTGATGATATAATAGAAAAAAGATATTCATTATATAATACTAATATAGGAGAGTACACACATGTCAGAAAATACGGCAGTTAAAACCGAGAGTGTAAAGCCCGTATCTCGCAAAGATATGTCGAAATTGCAGTGGACATGGAAAGAAATGAAGAAGCACAAGATGGGCTACGTCATGATTGCTCCGTTCTTCATTCTGTTCTTTATCTTCACTGTCGTTCCCGTTCTTTTGTCGATGGTGCTCAGCTTTACATCCTTCAACTTGCTTGAATGGCCTAAGTGGTTGGGTTTTGACAATTACTTAAGATTATTCCTTGATGACGATATATTCCTTACAGCGGTTAAGAATACACTTATATTCGCTATCGTTACGGGTCCTGTATCGTACATAATGTCACTTTTCGTTGCGTGGTTTATCAACGAGCTTTCCCCTAGAACGAGAGCTATCGTTACACTTATATTCTACGCTCCGAGTATATCGGGTGCTATGTATTCGATCTTTTCTATCTTCTTCTCCTCCGACCGTTACGGATACGTTAACGCACTTCTCATTTCACTCAATATCAGAACAGAGCCTATACAGTTCTTCCAGGATGCAACGTACGTTATGCCTCTTTGCATAGTGGTTGCCCTCTGGACGTCACTCGGTGTTACGTTCCTTTCGTTCATCGCAGGTCTTCAGACCATTGACAACAGCCTTTATGAGGCAGGTGCGATCGACGGTATACGTAACAGATGGCAGGAGCTTTGGTACATCACACTTCCTACGATGCGTCCTCAGCTTTTGTTCGGTGCAGTTATGGCTATTACGGGCGCATTCAGCTTTGGTGGTATCGTTACCGCTTTGGCAGGCTTCCCGTCTGTTGACTACTGCGCACACACGATCATGCACCACCTTGAAGACTACGGCGGTCAGCGTTTCGAGGTTGGTTATTCATCGGCAATTGCTACGATATTGTTCTTGATGATGATCGGTTCAAATATGCTTATTCAGAAATTACTCTCGAAGGTGGGCGAATAATATGGCTAAGAAGTTAAGAGTTCGTAATCATAAAGTCGTCCTCAACCGCTCCGCCGGCGGTGACGCGGGTATCACAATAATGCTTGTCATTCTCGGCGCAATGATGTTCTTGCCGATGTATTTTGCGGTAATGCAGTCATTCAAGCCTCTTGATGAGCTTTGGATATTCCCTCCGAAGTTTTACGTTATCAACCCCACGATCAAAAACTATTCCGACCTGTTCAAATTGATGAGCACATCTTGGGTTCCTTTCTCCCGTTACATATTCAACACCGTTCTTATTACGGTTTGCGGTACGTTCGGTAACCTGGCGCTCGGTTCTTTGGCAGCGTATGCGCTTGCTAAAATTCCGTTCCCCGGCAGAAATGGTATGTTCAAGATGGTCGTTCTCTCACTTATGTTCGTGTCAACGATCACAGGTGTTGCGAACTTCATCACAATGAGATTCCTCGGACTTATCGACAATATTCTTGCGATAATCATTCCTGCATTCTGCTCCACACTCGGTCTTTACCTTATGAAGCAGTTTATGGAGTCCTCGGTATCTGACCAGGTTCTTGAATCCGCACGTCTTGACGGTGCGGGTGAATTCAAGGTGTTCTGGACGATCGCAATGCCGATGGTTAAGCCCGCTTGGCTTACACTTATCGTGTATTCGTTCCAGGGACTTTGGAACACAGGTTCATCTATCTATATTCAGAGTGAACAGTGGAAAACATTTAACTACGCCATCAACCAGATCTTGTCCGCAGGTATCGTACGTGCCGGCGCAAGTACAGCGGCGATGGTAATCATGATGATAGTTCCTGTTACGGTATTCGTCATCACACAGAGTAACATTATTGAAACGATGGGTACATCGGGTATGAAGGATTAAGGAGGAAATATGAAAAAAATACTTTTCAGAATGCTTACTGTCCTTATAGGTGTACTTACGGTTCTTTCGCCTATCACGGCATCTGCGTATTATTCTTATGATACGTATACCTATTCACTCGAAGGACATCCGATGAACTCTCCCGATGCTTACGTTCCGTCGGAGATCATTGACAGCGATTCCATGGCTCTTGTAGTTGATATGGATGACCCCAAGGATATAACAGTCGACAGCGATAACAACGTGTATATCGCCGATGCGACAAATCACAGAATCATAGTTCTTAACAACCGTTTCAAGCAGAGATTCATCATTGATAAGTTTGTTAACGAGCACGGTGTAAACGATGCTCTTACAAACCCCAACGGTGTATTTGTAACAGATGAAAAGATCTATGTTGCCGACACAGACAACGGACGTATCGTTGTGTTTGACAAGGAAGGTAAATTCCTTGAAACTATCGGCAAGCCTATCTCGAAGGAAATCAGCGTTGACGACCTTTACCGTCCTGTAGCACTTGCGGTCGACGCCGCAGGCCGTATGTATATCGTTTCTTCAACGACGTACAGAGGTATCATTGCGATAAACAAGGAAGGTAACTTTCAGGGATTTATCGGTGCTCAGAAGTCCTCGCTTACAGCTTGGGAGATATTCTGGAGAAAGTTCCAGACAGAAGAACAGAGAAAATACTCCGATACAGTCGTATCTACAGAGTATAACAATATCACCATCGACGATATGGGACTTATCTACGTTACCACATCGTCAGTTGATGAAGCTGCACAGCAGAATGCGATCAAGACAAAGGATAAATCCGGTGACTACGCTCCTGTAAAGAAGCTGAATACAGCCGGTGACGAAATTCTTGACCGTAACGGCTTCTGGCCTCCGTCAGGTGAAGTTGAGGTCAATGACCAGGATATGGTATCAAGCTCGACAGCTATCACAGGTCCTTCAAAGATCATCGACGTTGCTCTCGGTCCGCAGGGAACATGGAGCATTATCGACGAAAAGAGAAACAAGGTCTTCACTTATGATGAAGAAGGTCGTTTGCTTTTCGTATTCGGTGACCAGGGTACACAGCTCGGTAACCTCCAGAGCATTCAGGCTATCACTTATATGGGCGATGATATGCTTCTTCTTGACAAGACTGCTGATAACATCACGGTTATGAAGCGTACAGACTACGGTGATACACTTATCAATGCTATTCAGAATCAGCGTGAACGCCGTTATGACGAGGCTGAGGCTGACTGGCTTGAAATTCTCAAGCGTAATAACAACTTCGATGCGGCTTACGTCGGACTTGGCAGAGCGTACTACCGTGACGGCAGATACGAAGATGCTATGGAAATGTATAAGTTCGCATACGATACAGACAACTACTCAACAGCATTCAAGTATTACAGACAGGAATGGGTTGCTAAATATGCCCTTGTAGTACCGATAGTTGTTGTAGTGATCGCAGTTGCGATATACTTCTTCTTCGGTTATGCGGGAAGAAAGAACAAAGAGGTTGCAACAAGACCGGACGGCTCAAGAACGTTCTGGGAAGAGGTTCTTTACGGTATGCACGTAATTATGCACCCGTTTGACGGCTTCTGGGATCTGAAATACGAAAGACGAGGCTCTGTAAGAGGTGCTATCGTATATATCGTATTGGCAATAGCGGCATTTACTTATAACGGAATCGGTTCTGCTTATCTGTTCAATCCGCAGGGCGAATATATAAGCATCTTCGGACAGATCATTTCAATTCTCGTTCCGCTTTTCCTCTGGTGTCTTGCAAACTGGTGTCTTACAACACTGTTCGAGGGTGAAGGAAGCTTCAAGGATATCTTTATAGCATCATCCTATGCGCTTGCTCCTATCCCGCTGTTGATGATACCCGCAACACTTTTGACAAACATATTCACACTTAACGAATCGCAGATCATAACACTTCTCACGACCATTATGTGGATCTGGGTAGGCTTGCTCGTGTTCTTCGGTTCAATGATAACACACGACTATTCACTCGGAAAGAACCTTATCATCAGCATAAGCACTATTGTTGGTATGGCGGCAATTATGTTTATTGCACTCTTGTTCTCCAGCCTTATGACAAAGATCATAAGCTTCATTACGAGTATCGTGGTCGAAATTTCGTACAGAATTTAGTAAGGAGGTAAATTATAATGGCTTTGAAAAAACTTTTATCTATGCTCCTTGCTATAATGATGGTAGTAGGTACACTCACAACTTCCTTTGTGGTAACGGTTTCCGCTGATGAGGAAAACCCCGAAACGGGTGATACCGAAAATGAAGGCGAGGAAGAAGAAGAGCAGTCCGGCAATATCGACTACACGAGAGTTGAGTACGATTCACCGGAAGCTAAGCTCAAATCAATGACACTTCGTGTTCAGAATCAGAATTATGAGCTTTACTCATTCGCAAGAACGGGTGAGGTTGCTGTTCGTGACAGAAGATCGGGTCAGATACTTTTCTCTAACCCCTACGATCTCGGCAAAACGACAGGTTCTGCTGACACAAAGGAAATGCTTCTTTCGCAGGTAGTGGTTGAATTTACAAACGGTTCCAAGAACCAGACGTATTACAGCTACACAGAAGCAGCTCTCCGTGACCAGATAATCGTTAAGAATATCCAGAACGGTCTGAGAGTTGAATATGCGATCGGACGTACGGAAACAAGAAAGCTTGTTCCGCGTCAGATAACAAAGGAAAGCTTTGAAAACAACATTCTTGAAAAGCTTAAGGAAGCAGGCGTTTCAAGCTGGCTTTTGAATAAGTTTACAGCTTATTATCTGCTTAAAGACCCCACAGCGCCCGGTGTTACACAGACAACGCTCAATGCGATGTATAACCAGTGGCCTATTACTAAAAAGTATCCTATCTACGTTCTCTCCAACGATACAAAGGACAGAGAGTTCAACTGGATAGAAGAGCAGATCAAGAAGTACTGCCCTGAATACACATACGAAAAGCTTGATGAGGACCATGACCTCGTTGAATACAGCGTAACTGATACAGCTCCCCCCTTGTTCCGTCTTTCCATCGAGTACACACTTGATGAGCAGGGACTCACAGCAAGACTTGCTGCAAACGGTATCCGCTTCAACGAAACAAACTACAAGCTTAAAAAGCTTACTATCCTGCCTTACTTCGGCGCAGGCAACAGTAAGGACAACGAAGGCTACACGTTTATTCCCGACGGTAGCGGTACTCTGACAAGATTTGAGGACGTTGATACACAGCTGTCCCTCAGTGCTAAAATGTACGGCTCTGACTTCGCATACCACACAGACGATCCCCAGCACCGTCAGCCTATGCGCTTGCCCGTGTTTGGCGTAGTTGAAAATTATGTAGAGTCCAGCACATACAGAGTAAATGTTCCGCTCAACAAGTATTACGATGCTGACGGAAACGAAATAACACAGGATTTGAAGCTCAAGCCCGGAGATGAGGGTTACTCATATCCTGCTGACGGCAAGTTCTATGACAAAGACGGTAAGCTCGTTCATACCATGAAGGATAATCAGTATCCTGAAGATATGGAATACAGAGATTCCTACGGAAACATCATCAGCACAAAGTCCGTTACAGAAACATCCACATACGAGGAAGACAGAGGATATTTTGCTATCCTTCTCGAAGGTGACGCACTTGCTGAGATATCCACAAACCACGGCGGTGTTCTTCACGACTACAGCTCTGTTGCAACATCGTTCTATCCCCGTCCTACAGACTCATATAACCTTGCAGATGCAACGAGTGTCGGTGCAAACGCAATGTGGACGGTTACATCAAAGCGTAGATACACAGGAAGCTACATAATCAAGTACACAATGCTTACAGATGAAGCAAAGGCAGAAGATTATAATGAATTCCTGAAGGATCCCGAGGGCTACAGAGATAATCTTATTTCGAGCCTCACACCCGACGCTGACGGTAATGTTGACACATCAAAGATATTTATTCCCGATGTTAAGGTAGATAACTATAAGTACTATCCCGCATCATATATGGGTATGGTAAATGTGTGCCGTGATTACCTTGAAGGCGAAGGCATCATTACAAGACTTAAAGCAGAAGACATTAAGGATGATATTCCCCTTTGCATCGAAACAATGGGTGTTATCCAGTCTACAGATAAGATCTTGAGTATCCCTGTTGAGGTAAAAGTACCGCTTACAACATTTGACGATGTCAAGACAATGTACGGTATGCTTGCTGAAAGAGAGATCACAAACATTAACTTCAAGCTTAACGGTTATGCAAACGGCGGTGTTACATCGACTGTTCCCAACAAGGTTAAGTGGGAAAAGAAAGTAGGCGGCGCTGACGGATTCAAGGATCTTATGGCGTTTGCTGACGAAAAGGATATCGGCGTATATCCCGAATTCGAATTCTCTTACCTGCAGAGCGTTTCGCTCTTTGACGGCTTCAACTATAAGAAGCACGCTGTTCAGACAATGGACGGCAGATATCCGTCACAGCGTGAATACAACCCTGCATACCAGCAGTTCTACAAAACAGGCTACAACCCCATTTCTCCCTCTGTTTTTGAGTTCTTCTATGACAAGATGTCAGAGGATCTTCTTGAAACAAAGCCTACGGGTATATCAGTTTCTACTCTCGGTTCGGATCTTAACTCCGACTTTAACGAGGACGATCCTTACAACAGAGAGGAAAGCAAGGAATTTGTAAGAGATCTCCTTGCGAAGATGAAGAATGATTTCGGTAAGGTAATGGTAAGCGGCGGTAACTCCTTCGTTCTTCCTTACGTAGATTACATTCTTGATGTGCCGCTTGATTCCAGCCAATACCTGAAGTCAAGTAATGCTATACCTTTTGTAGGTATGGTTCTTCACGGCTACGTGAACTTCACAGGCTCTGCCCTCAACATGGCAGGTGACCTTGATTACGAACTCCTTAAGGCTATTGAAAACGGTTCTTCAATGTACTTTGTACTCTGCTTCCAGAATACAAACAAGCTTAAGGAAGACGAAATACTCCAGAAGTACTATTCAGTAAACTTCGATACATGGCTTGAAGGTCTTGCTGAAAGCTATCACAAGCTTAACGACGCTTTGAGCGATGTTCAGGATAAGCTTATAGTCGATCACGAATTTATCACAGGTGTACGTGTTCTTACAGAAGAAGAATATCAGCAGGCAGTTGCAGATAAGCTTCGTGCTGAAGAAGAATCCAAGAAGGAAGAAACGCAAGCGCCCGTTGATACAGAAACAGAAGCACCCGTTGATTCAGACGTTCCCGCAGACAGCGATGCTGACGTTGATACAGATGTTCCTGTAGAGGATACAGATGTAGAAACAGATGCACCTTCTGAAGATGTTCCTGAAGAGGATGCTGAAGAAGATGAAGAGCTTTCCATCGAAGAACAGATCGCAGCAGAAAATCTTATCGACAACGGTAAGATCGTTAAGGTAACTTATGAAGGCGGTAAGGTATTCATCCTTAACTACAACAACTTCAAGGTTACAGTTGACGGTGTTGAGATCGATGCTCTGGGCTTCTACACATACACAGAAGGAGGAGAAGGCTGATGAATAATACTGCAAACGAAAAGGTTGCAAAGGCAGCTCCCAAGAAAAAGCGCCGTATTGCTTCGCTTGATAAGAAAAAGGCAAGAGCAGGTTATATATTCGTGCTTCCGTTTATAATCGGTCTTGTGGCAATGTACTTGCCGATCATTTATGACTCCATTCTGTACAGCTTTACAAACATTAAACACGGTGCAGACGGATATCAGCTGATGTTTGTCGGCTTGGAAAACTACCGTAACGCACTGTTCGTTGATACAACATACGTTCAGGTGCTTACAACAGGTATCAAGCAGTTGTTCCTTGATATTCCCTGTATCGTAATATTCTCGCTGTTTATGGCTGTTCTTCTTAACCAGAAGATGGTAGGCCGTGCAGCATTCCGTGCAATTTTCTTCGTGCCCGTTGTCTTGTCAACAGGTTTGGTTGCAAAGATCGACGCAGGTAACGAGCTGCTCTCCTACATGCAGAATACCGATGAGGGTATCAGCACAGGTGCGCAGAGCACGGGTGTTTCGGAAATCGTTTCCGCAATGGACTTTAAGTACTTGTTCTCAAGTATGAAGGTCGGTAAGGAGCTTGTTGATTACGTTATCGATGCTATTAACAACATCTATAATATAGTTAACCGTTCCGGTGTTCAGATGCTTATATTCCTTGCAGGTTTGCAGTCAATTTCGCCGGCTATTTATGAGTCGTGCGAAATTGAAGGCGCATCCGCTTGGGAAACATTCTGGAAGATAACCTTCCCGATGATAAGCCCGATGATTCTGACAAATGCAGTGTATACAATTATTGACGCATTCACATCTTCTACAAATACGGTTATGTCGTATATCGACCAGGTTTACGGCAAAACAGACGGTGACGTTCTTTCGTCAGCAATGGCTTGGATGTACTTCATTATAGTTATTGCGATAATCGCTGTTGTAGCAGGATTGCTTTCAATGTATACATTCTATCAGAGAAGAGATTAAGGGGGTGTGCTTAAATGAATGCTGATGCAAGTGTAAAAACAAAAAGAAAAGCAAAAAACACTGTAAAGGTTGATTTTGACAGAACCCCGTTCTGGCAGAGAATGAAAGCAAAATATCTCACGCTGTACTTCCTCAAAAGGGTAGTGTGGGCGCTGTTCAGATACGTTTTGCTCATCGGTATATCGTATGTTATACTGTTCCCCTTCTTTGCAAAGATCGCTTCTTCGTTTATGTCACCTGAAGACTTTGTTGATGCAACGGTTAAATTGATACCTAAGTATCCCACGTTTGACCAGTATAAGTACATAGTTCTTGAGAACCATTACCTCAAGGCATTACTTAATACAACGCTTCTTTCACTGTCTTGTGCGGTTTTGCAGACATTTATATGTGCTATAATCGGTTACGGTTTTGCAAAGTTCAAGTTCAAGGGTAACACACTCTTGTTTGCGCTCGTTATATTCTCGATGGTCGTTCCTCACCAGACGCTCCAGCTTGCTATGTTTATGAAGTTCAGATACTTTGACGTTCTGGGTATTATAAACCTTCTCGGCGGCGGTGTCTTCAAGGGACTCGACATTACAGGCGGCGTTAAGTATTTGAACCTGACAAACCAGTTCACACCGCTTATACTCCTTTCACTCACAGGCTTTGCGTTTAAGAACGGTCTTTACATCTTTATGATGCGCCAGTTCTACAAGGGCGTTCCTGATGAGCTTGAGGAATCCGCATACGTTGACGGTTCGGGTGTTATGCGTACATTCTTCCAGATAATTATTCCGCTTTCCGTTCCTATGATGATTACGATCTTCTTGTTCGCATTCTCATGGCAGTGGACAGACAGCTTCTACACAGGCTTGTTCTTTACAAAGACGGATATTTATATGATGAAGAGTATCGTCGCAATTCCTAAGTCACTTGATATTACCTTCGCTGCATCAAACCTTTATAATGCTGCGATAAGAAATACTTGCGGACTTATGATCATCCTTCCCCTTGTTATCCTGTTCCTGTTCTGCCAGAGATACCTCATTCAGGGTATTGAGCGTTCCGGTATCACAGGCTAATAACGGTGTACTCAAACTGATAATTTCAAGACCGATTCATAGAGTCGGTCTTGATTTTTGTTTTATAAAGAAGTATATACTCTTGTTTTTGCATGGCAAAGCTAATTTCTGGGTATCTGGTATAGAAAAATCAGAATTCAAATGTAACATTTCTTTGTAATCCCTTGCAATTTTATATTTTACGTGTATAATTAAACCACCGACAGTTCGTTTGTACCATCCTGTCGTTAAACAAAACCAGGACTGCTTTCATATTTATATGATGCGGCTTTGCGTTTTGCAAGGCTTTTTGTTTTGGAAAAATATCGGAGAATTTTATGGCTAAAGAAAAAAAGCAAGCAAGGCTTATTGCCTTGCTTGCACGGGAAAAAAGGGAAACGGAGATACTTTTGAGGTCTATTCCGTCGATCGTTGTATCATTGTTCGTTGTCAGCGTTATATGTATGAATCTGCTTGCGAACAAAACGCTGTTTCAGAATGATTATATTGCGCTTGACGGCGGAATTTTAATATCGTGGCTGTCGTTTATGTGTATGGATATCATCACAAGATATTTCGGGCCGAAGGCATCGAATAAAATCGCTATACTTGCTTGTATCATCAATCTTTTAACGTGTCTTGTTTTTTATATTGCAAGCATTATACCGTCAAATGCAAATGATTATACATCACTTGATACGCTCCTCGGCGGTACGTGGTTTATACTTCTTGGCAGTACAGTGGCTTTTCTTGTATCGGCTGTTATAAACAATTTTTTGAATTACGCTGTCGGAAAAGCGTTTTGTGAAAATCCCAACGGAAAAACAGCGTATGCGGTGAGTGCGTATATTTCCACGTTTATCGGTCAGTTCTTGGATAACTTTATATTTTCACTTATTGTATTTGTCTTTTTTGCTCCGAAATTCTGGGATGGATTTTGTTGGACACCGCTTCAATGTGCGATGTGCGCATTGACGGGGGCGGTTGCCGAGCTTTTAATGGAGATCGTTTTCTCGCCTTTCGGCTATAAAATAGTCACTAAATGGCGTGAGCACGATGTTGGGGTTGAATATCTTGATTTTGTTAAAGGAGAAGTAAAATGAGAGTTTTAATAACGGGTACATCACAGGGAATCGGATATGCGATAGCTGAATATTTTTTGAATAAAGGTCACGAGGTAATAGGAATTGACCGTTTGAAAAAGGGCATTGAGCATAAGCACTACAGACACTACGTTTGCGACGTGCGTGATTATGAAAAGCTTCCCGAAATTAAAAACGTCGATATTTTAATAAACAATGCAGGAACACAAAATGAGGATGATATCGATATAAATCTCAAGGCTCTGATACATATTACCGAAAAATACGGAGTCCACGAGGGGATACGTTCAATTTTGAATATAGGGTCGGCAAGTGCGCATACAGGCTCTGAATTTCCCGAATACTGCGCAAGCAAGGGCGGAATACTGTCTTATACAAAAAACGTTGCCTTGCGGGTGGCAAAGTACGGCGCTGTCTGTAACAGCCTTGACCCCGGAGGAGTGGTAACACCGCTTAACGAGTGTGTTATGAACGATCCCGAGCTGTGGGCGCAGATAATGAACGAAACACCGCTTAAACGGTGGGCAAGTACGGAGGAAATTGCCGAATGGGCATATTTTCTCACTGTTACAAATAAATTCTGCACAGGACAAAATATCCTCGTCGATGGCGGTGAGTCGATAAATTTCAATTTTATATGGAAAGAATAAAACAAAAGCTCCTCAGACGAGGAGCTTTTGTTTATATCAATTTAAAATTTTCTTCCTATGTATCTGCAAACCCTGCGTGTGTAGCTAAAATATTCTTCGCCGAATGTGTCTTTCAAAAAATCTTCCTCAACATTTACTATTTGCAGATGAAAAAGTGTCACCGCGATACCTGTGGCAACACAAAGATACGGGTTAAAAAATGAAAATAAAATTCCGATATACATAAGGTCAAACCCCAAAAAAGCGGGATTACGGCTTATGGAGTAAATACCCGAGGTCACAAGGCTTGTCTTTTCTTCACTTTGTACACCTGCACGCCAATTATCTTTCATTTGCAATACGGAGAGAATAAAAATGATAACGCCGATTGCGGTTATAATAATGCCGATGATTTGTAAAATAAAGTGTTCCGTTTTTGAATACAGAAAAATACTTGCAATTTGCACGAAGGGAAGTATATATGTTGCGGCTTTGAGTGATAGCTCCACGAACTTTATAAAACCCGTTTTGCCTTTTCCAAGCTGATCTGTGCTGATACCTTTTCTTCTTTGACTTATCATTTTAGCAAAATAGCTAATGTAGAAGATAAGCATCAGAATAAGAGTAATTTGTTTTATGAACATAAATGCACCTTATTTCATTAGTATTATATCAAAATTTGTTGTGCTTTTCAATGATGTATCGCTTGTGCGATATGATGTATTGCGCTGTGCGCAATATGATGTAAATTCGCTTCGCTCATTTATGATGCGAAGCGTTCCTTAATGTTGCGAAGCAACACATCATTAACGAAGTGACATCATTAGCACAGCGACATCATGTTCCCGAAGGGAACGCTTCGTTGAAAAAACGACAAGTTTCTTTCGAAACTTGTCGTTTTTTCTGGTGCCGGTGGCGGGGGTCGAACCCGCACGGTATCGCTACCACTGGATTTTGAGTCCAGCACGTCTGCCAATTCCATCACACCGGCGTACCTCTGTTATAATATCACATATTAATGATTTTTGCAAGATGTTTTTTGAAATTTTTTTGCTTTTTACAATTTTTTTAAAATTCTGACTTTACACATAAGTTTACAGATAATTTTACAGATGACTTGACAGATGTCAAATTTTGTGGTACAATAGCGACAATTTAAATCATTTTATCCGAATGGAAAGAAAATTATGACAAGTGATATTTTAAACGAGATAATAAATCTTAAAAAAGAAAAAAACGCAGTAATTCTTGCGCACTACTATGCGCCTGATGAAATACAGTCGGTTGCCGATTACGTAGGTGATTCATTTTACCTTGCAAGGCTTGCCGAGAATATCCCCGAAGACCTTATCGTTTTTTGCGGTGTCGGATTTATGGCAGAGAGCGTTAAGATCATAAACCCCGAAAAGACGGTTCTTGTTCCCGATATTAGTGCTGACTGCGCAATGGCGCATATGGCATCGGTGGAGAAGATAAAAAAGCTGCGAAAGGAATACGACGATTTGGCTGTTGTGTGCTACATTAATTCAACGGCTGATCTGAAATGCCACAGCGACATTTGCGTAACTTCCTCAAATGCAGTTAAGATAGTGAAAAATCTTCCCAACAAAAACATCTTTTTCATTCCCGACAAAAATCTCGGCGGCTATGTTGCAGAACAAGTTCCCGAAAAAAATATAATTTTAAATGACGGCTACTGCCCGATACACGCTGCACTGACGGTCGATGATTTGAAAAAAACGATTGAAGAGCACCCGATGGCAAAGGTGCTTACTCATCCCGAGTGTGAAAGAGAAATACTTGAGCTTTCCGATTACATAGGAAGCACCGCCGATATACTGAAATATGCAAGCGAAAGCGAGTACGGAGAGTTTATCATCTGCACCGAAGACGGTGTCGGATATCCTTTGAAGAAAAACAATCCCGACAAGAAATTTTACTTTGCAGGTGAACAGTTCAAATGCATGGATATGAAGCTGAACACTCCTGAAAAATTACTGCACGTTTTAAAAACGGGCGAAAATGAAATAAAAGTTAGTAAAACAAAAAGGGAAAAAGCACTTTTACCATTGAAGCGAATGCTTGAAAGCGCAAAATAACGGAGAAAATATGAAAACCGATATTGTAATTGTCGGATGCGGGGTTAGTGGTCTATACTTTGCCCTGAATCTTCCGAGAGATAAAAAAATACTTATGATAACGAAGGATGAGGCGGAAAACAGCGATTCGTTTCTGGCTCAAGGCGGTATCTGCGTTTTGAGAGATAAAGATGATTACGATTCATTTTTTGAGGACACGATGCGTGCAGGCCACTACGAAAACAGAAAAGAATCTGTTGACATTATGATACGCTCCTCTCGTAAGGTCATAAATGACCTTATATCATACGGTGTTGATTTTGAAAAAGAAAACGGCGAACTTGCCTATACAAAAGAGGGCGCACACACCAAAAACAGAATACTTTTCCACAAGGACGAAACAGGTAAGGAGATAACGAAAAATCTTCTGAAAGCCGTTAAAAAGCTTGACAACGTAACGCTTAAAGAACATTCTACAATGGTCGATATAATCGAAAATGACGGTGAATGTGCAGGTATTGTCTACCGTGACGAAAAAGGGAAATACAAGGCTGTTTATGCCGATTATACAATGCTTGCAACAGGCGGCATCGGCGGTCTTTACAAGCATTCGACAAACTTTCCGCACTTGACGGGCGATGCCTTGGCGATTGCGATAAAGCACGGTGTGAAGTTGAAAAACATCGATTATATACAGATACACCCAACGACGCTTTATACAAAGAAAAAGAAAAATGGACGTGATTTTCTCATTTCCGAATCTGTAAGAGGCGAGGGGGCAATACTTCTTAACGACAAAGGCGAAAGATTTGTAAATGAGCTTTTGCCGAGGGATGTTGTGGCAAATGCAATATTCGAAGAAATGGCTAAAACGGATGCTAAACACGTGTGGCTGTCGCTTGCACCTATTCCGAAAGAGGAGATAGAAAGCCATTTTCCGAACATTTGTGCAAAGTGCCTTGAGGAAGGGTATGATGCAACAAAAGAGCCGATTCCCGTTGTGCCCGCACAACACTACTTTATGGGCGGTATATATGTTGATAAATACAGCAAAACGTCAATGGACAGGCTGTACGCATCGGGAGAGACAGCGTGTAACGGTGTGCACGGTAAGAACAGGCTTGCAAGCAATTCGCTTTTGGAAAGTCTTGTGTTTGCAAAGCGTGCCGCAAACAGAATAACGAAAACATACACCGAAGCGGTGCATACAAACAAAAAAATTGACTTTTCGGTTTACGACGGCTGTGAGGAAGAATACAGAAAAACGGTACTTGATGCTATAGAAAGAGAGAAGAAGAAACATGAATGAGATAACAATGATGATGAATGCCGATGAGCTTATTTTAAGTGCTTTGAGGGAAGATATAACAAGCGAGGACATCACAACAAATTCCGTAATGCGTGAATATCAGAAGGGCGAGGTTGAGCTTATCTGCAAGCAGGACGGCGTCCTTGCAGGTCTTGCTGTTTTCAAGAGAGTTTTTGAGCTTCTTGACAAAAATACTGAATTTGAGTTCTATTTCAAGGACGGCGACGAAGTCAAAAACAAGGATAAAATAGGTGTTATCAGAGGCGATATCCGTGTTCTTTTGTCGGGTGAAAGAGTTGCCCTTAACTATTTACAGCGTATGTCGGGTGTTGCAACGTACACCAGAGGTGTTGCCAAGCTTTTGGAGGGTACGGAAACAAAGCTGCTTGACACAAGAAAAACGACACCGAATATGCGTGTTTTTGAAAAATATTCTGTAAAGGTCGGCGGAGGTCACAACCACAGATATAATCTCAGCGACGGTATTTTGCTGAAGGATAACCACATAGGCGCGGCAGGAAGCATTACAAAGGCGGTGCAAATGGCAAAGGAATATGCTCCGTTTGTAAGAAAAATCGAAATTGAGGTTGAGAACCTTGAAATGTTCAAGGAAGCACTTGAAGCGGGTGCTGACATCATAATGCTTGACAATATGAGCCCTGATGATATGAAAGAAGCCGTGAAGCTTGCAAAGGGCAGAGCAGAAACGGAATGCAGCGGCAATGTTACAAAGGAAAATATCAAGCGTCTTACGGATATCGGTGTTGACTATATTTCAAGCGGTGCGCTGACACATTCATCCCCCATACTTGATTTGTCGCTTAAAAATCTCCACTCGATATAAGGGGGCAGAATGAAAGCAGAATTAAGAAGAAAAGAAATAATTTCACGCCTTGTATCTGAAAAAGGACCCGTATCCGGCAGTGAGCTTGCAGAGGCGCTTGACGTTTCCCGCCAGATAATAGTTCACGATATTGCGATACTGAAGGCGGCTGGCTATGAGATACTGTCAACACACAGCGGTTATATTTTGAATGAAACACCAAAGGCGGAGCGTGCGTTCAAGGTTCGTCACATGAGCGACAGAACAAAAGAGGAGCTTTCACTGATCGTTGATATGGGCGGTACGGTTGACGATGTGTTTGTGTGGCACAAGGTGTACGGAAAGGTACAGGCAAAGCTCAATATTTTCTCCAAAAGGGGAATTGAGCAGTTTATGGACGGCATAAACAGCGGCCGTTCAACAGAGCTTATGAATATCACAGACGGTTATCATTACCATACCGTCAAGGCGGACAGCAACGAAACGCTTGATAAAATAGAAAAAGAATTAAAGATTCGTGGATTTCTTGTGCCTGAGGTTGAATGAACCGTTTGTAAATTAATGAGCAGATACGCATAAAAAGATAAAAAATGCTTGACAAATCTCATATTTTATGGTAAAATTACTTTGTTTGTGGGTTGTCCTTACTCACAAGCCGTCAGGGCAGTCCGCCGGCGTGTAACGCCGTGAATGCGCGGAGATTATTTATTTTGGAGGTCCATAAAAATGGATTTGTTGAAGGCATTTGTCGCAGATCAGCTCAAGGCTGATGCTCCCAAGGTTGAGATCGGTGACACCGTTCGTGTTCATAACAAGATCGTTGAAGGTTCCAGAACAAGAACTCAGATCTTCGAAGGCACAGTTATCGCAAAGCGTAACAGCGGTATTTCCGAAACATTTACCGTAAGAAGAATCGCATACGGTGTAGGCGTTGAAAAGACGTTTAACCTGCATTCTCCCACAGTTGAAAAGGTTGAAACTGTAAGAATCGGTAAAGTAAGACGTGCTAAGCTTTACTATCTCCGTGATAGAGTAGGTAAGGCAGCCAAAACTAAGGAACAGGTAAGATAATCAAAAGAACTGCGGTATTATTACCGCAGTTCTTTTGATTTGTATTAAATTATAATAACGATGTGTTGTGCAGTTTTTCATTATTTACAAAGCTGCAAAGGTCATTTACAAGAAGTATAAGACTTTTTTCACCTTTGTTCACCGTTATTTTTGAATTTACCTCGCCGTAAGAAATACCGTCGCAGTATATGTAGGCAGGATTGCTTGTGTTATCGGAAACACTTACGCCAAGCTTACACGTGTCGGGTACGACGATCGTTCTTGCATCGGAAAGATGCGGGCATATCGGTGTTACGGCAAAGCAACTGCTTTCGGGCAAAAGCACGGGACCACCTGCGGAAAAGTTGTATGATGTTGAGCCTGTGGGCGTTGATATGATGATGCCGTCGCCACGGAAGGACATAAGAGGTTTTTCGTCGCATAAAACATCAATTTTTATGACGGAGCCGTAATTTCCTTTCGCTATAACTATATCATTCAACGCTGTTTTGCATATCCTGCCGTTATCAAAGCAAACGGTGCTTCTTTGCGATCTTACAAGCGTTTCTACCGATTCGGGTGTTATGTCTTTTGATGAATCCAGCTCGTAAGCGCAGAGATAACCAAGCCGTCCTCCGTTTATGCCGAGCAGCGGCTTGTTATATTCTATTGCCGTTTTTGCGGCATTCAGCACAGCGCCGTCACCTCCGACTGAAACGATAATATCGGCATCAGACGGCGAAAGTGTGTGTTTGTCATTTCCGAAAAGAGTTACTGAATCTTCTTTTGAAAAATAACATTCAAAGCCGTTTTTTGAAAGTGCCTCTATACAAAGATGAGAGGTTTTAATATATCTTTCCTTCGAAAGATTAGGACAAATATAAAGCTTCATATTATTTGTTTCTGAGGTGCTCGTCAATGGCGTGCGCCGCTTTTTTGCCTGCGCCCATTGCGGAAATAACCGTTGCCGCACCCGTTACGGCATCACCGCCTGCATATACGGCATTTTTTGACGTAAGACCGTCTTCATTGACGACTATACCGCCTCGGCTGTTCACCTCAAGTCCTTTTGTTGTGTTTTTTATAAGGGGATTCGGAGATGTTCCGATCGACATTATAACCGTGTCAATGTCGAGAGAAAATTCTGAATTTTCCACGGGAACAGGTCTGCGCCTGCCTTTTTCGTCAGGCTCGCCAAGTTCCATTTTTATACATTTAATGGCTTTCACAAAGCCGTTTTTGGGATCTTTGGGATCGTTTTCGTTTTTGTATCCCAAAATTTCAACGGGATTGCAAAGAAGACGGAATTCTATTCCTTCCTCCTCTGCGTGCTCTACCTCCTCACGTCTTGCGGGAAGCTCATCCATACTTCTTCTGTATATGATATAGACCTTTTCCGCACCAAGACGAAGTGACGTTCTTGCCGCATCCATAGCAACGTTTCCGCCGCCGACAACGGCAACACGGCCGCCCTTCATAATAGGGGTGTCGGGGTTTGTGCGGTAAGACTTCATAAGGTTGCTTCTTGTCAGAAATTCGTTTGCGGAATATACACCCTTGAGAGATTCGCCGGGGATATTCATAAAGTTCGGAAGTCCTGCGCCCGAGCCGATGAATACAGCCTCAAAGCCCATATCAAAAAGCTCGTCAACGGTAAGAGTCTTTCCGATTATTACGTTTGTTTCTATCTTGACACCGAGAGATTTGAGAGTGTCTATTTCTTTTTTTACTATAGACTTCGGCAGTCTGAATTCGGGAATACCGTAAACAAGCACACCGCCTGCTGTGTGAAGCGCCTCGTATACCGTTACGTCGTAGCCCTTTTTGGCAAGGTCGCCTGCACACGTAAGTCCCGATGGGCCTGAGCCGATAACGGCAACACGCTTGCCGTTTGACGTCGGTCTTTCGGGAGTGTCGGTGCTGTTTTCGTTATGATAATCTGCAACGAATCTTTCAAGTCTGCCTATTCCGACAGGCTCAAATTTTATACCGAGCGTGCAGTGCTTTTCACACTGGGATTCCTGCGGACAAACTCTTCCGCACACGGCAGGGAGTGACGATGACTTTGAAATGTGCTTGTAAGCACCCTCAATGTCATCATTTTTTATATAATCGATAAAACCGGGAATGTCGATGTTTACCGGGCATCCGTTGACACAGGGCTTGTTTTTGCAGTTAAGACAGCGGGAAGCCTCCGCTTTTGCCATTTTGTATGTGTATCCGAGTGCCACCTCGTCAAAGTTGTGCGCCCTTTCTTCGGGTGACTGCGTCGGCATCGGATTTTTTTCAGGTTTAATAGCCACTTAAAATTCCCCCTCGGATTTCTTGAAAAGATTACACGTGTCTTCGTAAGCGTGACGCTCAAAATCAGCGTACATACGGCCTCTTGACATCGCTTCGTCAAAATCGACCTCATATCCGTTGAAGTCGGGACCGTCAACGCAGGCAAAGCTCGTTATGCGCTTGCCGTCACGGTTGAGTGTAAGACGGCAGCCGCCGCACATTCCCGTTCCGTCTATCATAATGGGATTCATAGATACTGTTACAGGGGTGTTGTAGGGGCGTGCTGTTTCAACGACGAATTTCATCATTATAAGCGGACCTATAGTGATTATCATATCGAATTTTTCGCCATTTTCGAGCATCTCCTTGAGAGGAACTGTTACGTTTCCGCCGCGACCGTACGAGCCGTCGTCTGTCATAACGGTGAGCGTGTCACAGCAGGATGAAAATTCTTCTTCAAGTATAAGAAGATCACGATGTCTGAAGCCGATAATGCCTGTGACTTCGGCTCCGAGCCTTTTGAATTCCTCGGCAACAGGAAGGGCAATGGCACAGCCGACACCGCCGCCGACAATACATACCTTCTTAATGCCGTCGGTGTGGGTGGGGACACCAAGAGGTCCTGCAAAGTCCTCAATGTATTCGCCCTCGTTTTTAATATCAAGCTTTTTCGTGGTCGCGCCGACTATCTGAAATATTATTTTGACCGCACCTCGTTTTTGGTCGGTTCCCGCAACTGTAAGCGGTATTCTTTCGCCGTCTTCATCTACACGCAGAATGATGAACTGTCCCGGTCTTGCCTTGTTTGCGACAAGCGGTGCTTCTATCTCCATCTGTATAACGGTTGGAGTAAGTGATTTTTTGGTTAGTATTTTATACATCGTATTCCTCTTTGATGTTCTGATGTTATATTTTTAAAAGGTCACACGCCGCCGACAGAATTTCGCCGTGGTCAAACGCCAACGTTGTGTCGGTTTTATATACCGTGCTTCCGTTTTTGTTTTCAAATTCTATTTTTATATTATCGTATTCAAGTGTGATAATATCATTTTTGCGTGATATTTCGAACCATATTGCCTCTGCGGCATCGTCGCCTGCAACCGCCTGTATCGGCGTTTTGCCGATGTCTGCAAGAAATGCGTATGTAACCACCCAGCCTCGGGGATCGCGTCCGGGCTTTGTGAACATATCTATCGGCCTGATGCTGATGTTTTCTACTTTGGTTTCCTCATAAAGCTCACGCTGTGCTGTTTCTTTTATTGTTTCGTCGGGATTTGCAAATCCGCCCGGAAGAGCGTACGAGCCTTTGAAAGGATGGTTTTTGCGTTTTATCAAAAGTATTTCTTTTTTGTTATTTTTGCCGTCTTTGAATACTGCAATATCTGCCGTGAGCGACGGCTTGGGGTATTCGTCTTGGGAATAGCTTTTTAAAAATTCCGCTTCGGATAACGATCGTTCGGTTTGCTTTTTGTTCATTTTATTTCTCCGCTTGAAAATACTGAAAATATGAAGTGCCCACCCGACGCACAGAATAGCAGAGCTATTCAAAATCGCACGGCGATTTTAAAAGAGGCGGATGAGGCTATAATTTTTTAATATGCTTTATACCGCCTCTTTGTGCGTCTTTGTGAGCGTTAACTTATAAAAGCAAACTAAATGAAGTGCGGTAAAAATATTAAAAATCTACGTGCGTGCCGTAATAACAGCAGGCAAGAAGCTTTTCCATCTCACTTTGCGAGATCTTTCTCGGATTTGAAAGTGTGCAAGCATCAAGAAGTGCTTCATTTGCAATTTCGGGAACACGCTTTAAAAATATGTCCTCCGGCATAAAGCTTTTGCTTGATATGTCCCCGTTTGCACCGCAGTTTTTAATGCAGGTGGGAATACCGAGGGCTTTGTTCATATCTTCAAGGTATTCTGTGAGCTTTTTAATTTTTTCATTCGGTGAATCTGCTGATATGCCGAGAGTGTCAGCGATGATACAGTATCTTGCTTTTGCTCTTTCGTCCTTGGAATTGAACTCAATGACTCTCGGTAAATACATTGCATTCGCACAGCCGTGTATTATGTGCGAGCCGCAGTCGGCAAATGCCGCCCCTGTTTTATGAGCCATTGAATGAACTATGCCGAGCAGTCCGTTTGTGAAAGCCATTCCCGCAAGACACTGTGCATAGTGTACGGATTCACGCTTTAAGCTGTCACCGTCAAACGAGCCTTTAAGGTCTTTTCCTATCATAGCAATGGCAGAAAGCGCCAAAGGATCGGTAAAAGGATTTGCGGCAGTTGACACGTATGCTTCAATGGCGTGAGTGAGCGCATCCATTCCCGTGTGAGCTGTCAGCTTCTTCGGCATCGTTTCGGCAATTTCGGGGTCTACTATTGCAACGTCGGGCGTTATTTCGTAATCTGCAATAGGGTATTTGATGCCTTTATCATAATCTGTGATTATTGAAAAAGCCGTGACCTCTGTGGCGGATCCCGATGTTGACGACACAGCACAGAATTTTGACTTCATGCGAAGCTTCGGCAAACCGAACACCTTTTTCATATCGTCAAATGATATGTCGGGATATTCGTATTTTATCCACATTGCTTTAGCCGCATCGATTGGCGAGCCGCCGCCTATTGCAATTATCCAATCGGGTTTGAAGCGCATCATTGCCTCAGCACCCTTCATTACGGTGGTTACAGAGGGATCGGGCTCAATGCCGTCGAATATTTCGACCTCAAACCCCGCATTTTTCAAGTATTCCGCCGCTTTGTCAAGAAAGCCGAATTTCTTCATTGACGAGCCGCCCGTGCATATCATTGCACGGCAGCCGCTAAGATTTTCAAGCTCCTTTAAAGAATCACGGCCGAAATAAATATCTCTCGGTATTGTAAAACGTGGCATAATAATCTCCTTAACTTTTATTTTAAGAAGATTATTGCCGAAAATCTATTATTTAATACGCTCAGATATTGTCCGGTGTATATTCAAGATATACGTCCCCGTCAAGAGTTTTCCACAAAAATGTTTCACCGTCAAAGGTCATATAGCTGTTTGCGGAGTTTTCTTTCGGAATAGACACAGAACCGGGATTCATATACGTATGCGTATCGAATTTTTCGCACACCGGAACGTGTGTGTGACCGTGAAGCAGGATGTCATTTTTCATAATGGGCGGAAGCTTGCCGTTATTGTATACGTGTCCGTGCGTTGCGTAGATAAGTCCTTTTTTCATCGGAATTACTGCGTAATCGGCAAGAACGGGGAAAGAAAGCACCATCTGGTCAACCTCCGTGTCGCAGTTTCCACGCACGCAGAATATTTCTTCCTTTATTCCGTTAAGCATTTCAATAACTTCCTTTGGAGCGTATTCCTTCGGCAGATCGTTTCTCGGACCGTGATAAAGAATGTCGCCCAAAAGTAACATTCTGTCACAGCCCTCCTTTTTATACGCTTCGATAAGCTTTTTGCAGTAAAAAGCTGAACCGTGTATATCGGACACTATCATAAGCTTCATAATTATTTTCCTCCGTTTTTCGTAAGATGCTCAAATAAAGCCGTACAGCCGTTTAAAATATCCTCATAAGCTATGTCAAATCGCCTTGTGTACCACGGGTCGCTGACGTCACCGCCCTTTGAAGTGTAATCCATAAGCTTTTTGATCTTACCGTCGGGATCTCCGTTTAAAATTGATGTCATATTTCGTATATTCATACTGTCCATACCAACGAAAAGATCATAATTGTCATAGTCCGATGATTTTAGCTTTACGGCATGTTTGCCTGAACAGTCTATACCGTGACGCTTCATTTCTTCCTTGGAGGGAGAATATACGGGATTTCCAAGCTCCTCGGACGATGTGGCGGACGATGCTATAACAAAGTCCTTTTCCATACCGTTTTTCTTTACTATATCACGGAAAACAAATTCAGCCGTAGGTGAACGGCAAATGTTTCCGTAGCAAACAAACATAACCTTAATCATAAATATCATTCCCTTTAAATTTATATACTATATTATACATATAAATACAAAAAAATCAATAGGAAGCCGTACAAAAATGGAGCTCAAACAAGAAAACACCACGGAAAAACGTGGTGTTTTAAATGGTTATTCCTTTGGCATATTGCGAAGTATTGCAATTTGGTCTCTTCTGCTGTATACTACAGCAGTTACCCATACTGTAGACGTAGAATCATTTATCCAGTAATAAATTATGAAATTTCGTGATGACATTTTACGGATTCCTTCCGTTTTCCACGGTTCTTCATCTATCAAGGAATAACGAAAAGGCATATGCTCTAAGGATGAAATATCTTTTTGGATTTTGTTTGACCAATTCCGTGCAATTTCCGGTTCACGAAGGATTTTTGATATGTATGCAAAAACCTCACGTAATTGTTCAATTGCGGTGTCGGTCAGTTTTACGCTGTATTTTGCACTCATATGCTTTGATTGATTTTATCAAAAGCTTCATCGATGCTCATGCCGAGTCCGTTTTTGGCTTCGGAAAGTCCATTTGACATGATTTCATCGAATTGTACAGCGGTCATTGTGTCACGTGTTTGCAGCGATGGAACGGAAAACGAGTACGGAATACTGTTTGTCATGATGATTTGTCGGTAGAGTGAATCTATCAAAACAGATACAGGGATTCCAAGCTGTTCCAACACTTTTTCAGCTTGCTGCTTAATTTCCGGTTGAATACGTGCTGTTACATTTGCGGTTTTTGTTGACATATTGTATACCACCTTTCCGTTACAAGTATACCATATTGTATCGCAAAATGCAATACAATATACGAAAATATTTTATTTGCGGGATAAAAAAGGTGATTTGAATACAATCGCTTAAAAATTGGGTCGTTTAGATGATTTTCGCAAATTTGACCTATATTTAAAATTTTATTCGTTTATTTTTGCCAACCATTCACCCCAACGAGGATCGTCTTGTATTTCTGACTTTATGTTTGTAAAATCGGGATTACACCAAAACGGCCAATCTTCGGGCAAAGATTTAACGATTTCGCGTTTCTCTTTTATGTCATACTTCACATGCGAAACAAGCGGAGCTGTTAATCGGTGTTCTTTTTCATCAAACAAATTTTCAAACGCCCTTGCGTGATCAAGTGCTTTGTAAAGAGATGCGAATGCGTCGTCGTGATATTTTCTTTCCCATTGTAATCTTGAAAGATACAAATAAAGTTTGCTTATAAAATCGTGATGTATTCCCATGTTTCCGTCGTCGCATATCAAATCGAAAACGGCTATAGCACCCTTGATTTTTTCAATGGGCATATCGGTATCGAAATTTCTGATGTCCGCAATAAGTGCATAAACGAGCTGTTCGGAAAATTGTCTTGCACATTCCAAAAGAAACTCGCCGATATATTCCGAGCTGAGCTTACCGTCGGTGGCTTCTGTCAGTAAAAATTCCTGTGATTGCTGTAATTTAGGCATCCGCTTAGCATAAGCGATAGCTTTGTCAAATTCGCCGTAATTTCTATGCAGGGGAACAAGTATTGCTATTGCTTGTGTAAAGACCGAATTGTCTTTTGTGCTTTCAACGAGATACTCGCATACTTTGATACATTCAGCCCAATACTCATTTTTCTTATGAGTGTCATAGTGATATTGGATAAATCCTTCATCATCGTAATAAAGCCAACCGTGATGCCTTCGCCATCCCGCCTCCCAAAGTGTATCGGTAAGTGTAATAAGCAATTGTTCGTTGTTTGGAAATTCTGCAAGACCGTTTCGCAATATTGCGATGCATTCCTCCACCCAAGCTCCGTCGTTGCTGTGCTTGATATCATATTTTTCGATTTTTTGTATAATTGCGGTGATTTTTTTATCACGATCATTGTTATATCCAAACAGCTCATCAATAGTAATACCGAAATAATTTGCAATAGAGGGTATCATCTCTATGTCGGGATATCCGCCGTTTGATTCCCATCTTGAAACTGCTTGAGATGTCACGCCTATAGCTTCGGCGAGTGCCTCTTGTGTGCGTCCGTCACGTTGGCGAAGCTTACGTATTCTTTGTCCTAATTCAAGTTGCATAAAAGCACCTCCAAAATTTATTTCACCGGTGTAACTGTATTATAGCACATATATGTGTAAAAGCAATTATCAATTCATTGTTTGTAATTCAAGTAATCGTTGGATAGTTTGTTTTGGCGCTAATTAATACATATTTGAGAAATATTTATTTATCTATTGACAAACGGAAAATAATGTGGTATAATAACCGAAGTAAAATGAAGAACGGAGGTGCTGAAAAAACAGCACCTCTGAACTTTTTATAAAAGCAATTCAGCTTAGTGAGGTAATATGAAGAGTAAAAAAAGTATTATTCAGACCGTGACCGAATTTGCTTCCCCTCTTGCCGAGGAGCTTGGATATATCATCTGGGACATTGAGTACGTTAAAGAGGGCGGCAAAATGATACTGCGCTTTACTATCGATAAAGAGGGCGGTATCGGCATTGAGGACTGTGAAAAATTCCATAGGGCAGTCGATGTTCTTATCGAAGAAGCAGATCCCATTGAAGATGCATATACTCTTGAGGTGTCATCTCCCGGCATTGAAAGGGAGCTGAAATATAATTGGCACTTCAACGCTGCGATAGGTCAGACGGTGCAGATAAAGCTGTATAAGCCTCTTGACGGACAGAAAACGTTCGTCGGTGAGCTTGTAAGCTATGATGAAAACGCTGTTATCGACTGTGCGGGAAAGAAAATGGAGATACCCGCCGTTGAGATTGCAAAGGCAAATATTTATTTCGATTTTACCAATATATAATTTACTGAAAAAATATCAAGGAGGATAACGGAAAAAAATGGCGAAGGCAAAGGAAAATGCGGCGCTGTTCGATGCGCTTGACGATCTTCAGAAGGAAAGAGGAATACCCAAGGATTATATGCTTGAACGCTTGTCGGCGGCTCTTGTGAGCGCATACAAGAAGGCGTATTCAAACAGCACAAACGTAAAGGTCGTGCTTGATCCCGAAACGAAAGAATGCAGACTTTTCAGAGTTCTCACAGTTGTTGATGAGGTTATTGACGAGCAGAGCGAAATTTCTCTTGAGGATGCAAAAAAGATCAGTAAAAGACATAAGCTCGGTACAGTAATTGAGCTTGAGATAAAGACAAAGGAATTCAGCAGAACGAGTGCGCAGATAGCAAAGCAGGTCATCATTCAGGGTATCAGAGAAGCTGAAAGAGGAATGCTTATAAAGGAATACGAAAACAAGAAGGAAGAAATTATGACTGCAACAGTTGTTGCAACAGAGCTTGCTTCCGGTGCTGTTATCGTTAATACAGGTACAAGTGAGGTCGCACTCACAAAGGCTGAACAGATCCCCGGCGAAACATTCAAGGCGGGCGATCTTGTCAAGGTGTTTGTAACAGAGGTAAATCACGATCCCAAGCCCGAAGAGGGTGCTGAGGAAAAGAAGCCATCACGCGGCAGAGTTGTTACTATCTCCCGTGTTCACCCCGGACTTGTTAAGCGCTTGTTTGAGCTTGAAGTTCCCGAAATTGCAGACGGTACTGTTATCATCAAGAACATAAGCCGTGAAGCAGGTTCAAGAACAAAGATGGCAGTTTACTCACGCAATGAAAGCGTTGATCCCATCGGCGCTTGTATCGGTAACAGAGGCGCAAGAATTGCAGGCATTGTTGACGAGCTTAAGGGCGAAAAGATCGACGTTATCAAATACAGCGAAACACCCGAGGAGTATATCTCCGCAGCACTTTCTCCCGCAGTTGTAAAGAGCATCTATATTGATGACGAAAAAACAGCGAGAGTGACTGTTGCTCCCGATCAGCTCTCGCTTGCTATCGGTAAGGAAGGACAGAACGCAAGACTTGCGGCACGTCTTACAGGCTTCAAGATAGATATAAAACCCGAATAATATGAAAGCACCGAAGAAGATACCCCAGAGAAAATGTATGGGCTGTATGGAAAGCCGAAATAAAAGCGAGCTTATAAGAGTCGTGCGTGCTCCCGATGGTGAAATTTCACTTGACCTTAAAGGTAAAAAGTCGGGAAGAGGCGCATATATATGTCAAAATATTTCGTGCCTGAAAAAAGCACGAAAGGGCAAAAGAATAGAAAGAGCGCTTGAATGTGAGATTTCGGACGACATATATACAGCACTTGAAGCACAGCTTCTTGAAAGTGATTCAAAAGGGGAAGCACAATGAAAAAAGACAACAGTACAGAGGCGGCAAAAAAGCTGACCGCTTATATCGGATTTGCCAAAAAGTCGGGCAGGATCACAGTAGGCTCGGCGCTGACGGTTGACGGTATACGCTCGGGCGGAAGAAAAACACCGCTTGTTGCGGTTTGCGCCTCTGATGCATCGAAAAACACAAAAAGCAGGATAGAAAACAGCTGTAATTACTACGAGGTTCCGCTTGTTAAGGCTCCCATAACCTGTGAGGAGCTTGGAAATATCGTCGGCAAGGGAACTGCTGTGTCAGTTGTCGGTATAACCGATATGAACCTGGCAGATGCAATTTTGAAATATTTTAATTAAGAATAACATTTTAACCGTAATGAAAGGAAAAGCATGCGGTCCGTAACGCAAGCTTTAAAGGTTATTGTATGATAGCAAATCAAAAATACAGAATCAGCGCACTTGCAAAAGATCTCAATATGAAAAGCACTGACATTATCAATCTTTTGAAGGATAACGGCTTTGACGGCAGAACTCATATGACGGTGCTTGAACCGGAAGAGTTTTCTGTTATAATGGAGCTTTTGACAAAGCAGAATCAGATAACAAATCTTTCCGCATATCTTGCAGGAGAAGCGGATGTGGCAGAGGCTGACCGTCCCAAAAAGAAGGCTCCCGCAAAAGCTGAAAAGAAGGCAGAAGCACCTAAGGAAGAACCCAAGGCAGAGCCTAAGAAAGAAGAAAAGCCCGCAGCAGCAAAGGAAGAAAAGCCTGTTAAGAGCGAGCCTGTAAAGGCAGAAAAGAAGTCCGAAAAGGTTGAAGAGAAAAAGGAAGAAAAGGCAAAGCCTCAGGAGAAGAAGCCCGAAAGTGCACCTGCAAAGCCCGAAAAGACTCAGGCTAAAAAGGAAGAAAAGCCCTTCGATAAGCAGAACAAAAATCAGCAGGCTCCTGCAAAGAACAATGCTCCCCAACAGCCTAAGCAGCCCCGTATGTCACAGCTTGACAAGTTCCAGAACAGACCCTCACAGCCTCAGCAGAACAATAAGCCTGCAGAAAAGAAAAAGCCGCAGGCGCCTGCGCAGGATACAAGAGCAGGTGTTATCCGCACATCGGGCACAGGTGAAAATACACACGCATCAAATTCAAACGTAAAAACGGGCACAAGAGTAATTGATACAAGAACTGTAACGGTCGATCTTGACAAGTACGACGAAAGACTTGAAAACTTCGTTTCCGATTCAAAGGGAAGCTACGGCGACGCTCACAATCAGAAGCAGAAGCTGAAAAAGAAGAATCAGGGCGACAGAAGCGCAAAGAACCGTGATAAAGAAAAGTTTGCTATGGAAAAGCTCCGCCGTGAGCAGTTTGAAAAGGCTAAGAAACAGCCGCTTCACATTACTGTTCCCGATGAAATAGTCGTTTCTGACCTCGCTCAAAGACTCAAGGCAACGTCTGCTGACGTTATCAAAAAGCTTATCGGCATGGGTGCTATGGTAACGGTCAATGACGTTATCGACTTTGACACAGCATACCTCGTTGCAGAGGAAATGGGTGCTGTGGTTACGAAGGAAGTCGTTGTAACTATTGAAGAAAAGCTGTTTACAGATACAGAGGATAAAGAAGAGGATCTCGTTGAAAGACCTCCCGTTGTATGCGTAATGGGTCACGTTGACCACGGTAAAACGTCGCTTCTTGACAAGATAAGAAATACACACGTTACAAGCGGAGAAGCAGGCGGTATCACACAGCATATCGGTGCTTACAGAGTATCTATAAACGGTAAAGATATAACGTTCCTTGATACACCCGGACACGAAGCGTTTACAGCTATGCGTGCAAGAGGTGCTAAATCAACGGATATTGCAATTCTCGTCGTTGCGGCTGATGACGGTATAATGCCCCAGACGATAGAGGCTATAAACCACGCAAAGGCGGCTGATATTTCAGTCATCGTTGCAATTAACAAAATGGATAAACAGCACGCTAATCCCGATGCTGTTAAGCAGGAGCTTACAAAGTACGACCTTATGCCCGAGGAATGGGGCGGTGACACGATAGTTGTGCCCGTTTCCGCACTTACAGGCTACGGCATTGACAACCTGCTTGAAATGGTGCTTTTGGTTGCCGAAATGAAGGAGCTTAAAGCAAATCCCGACCGCCACGCAAAGGGCGTTATCATCGAGTCAAGACTTGACAAGGGCAGAGGTCCCGTTGCAACAGTCCTCGTTCAGAACGGTACGCTTCACAGCGGTGACGTTGTTATTGCAGGTACTTGTGTCGGCCGTGTCCGTGCTATGACAGACTCACTCGGCAAGAACGTAAAGGTTGCAGGCCCGTCAGTTCCCGTTGAGATCACTGGTCTTTCCGCTGTTCCCACAGCAGGTGATGAATTCAACGCAGTTGAAGACGAAAGAATGGCACGTGAGCTTGCCGAACAGCGTAGGGAAAAGGAAAAGGAACAGGAATTCAAGGCTAAATCCCGTGGCTCGCTTGAAGAAATGTTTGCAAATATCAGCGATGATGTTAAACACCTCAACGTTATCATTAAGGCTGACGTTGCAGGCTCTGCTGAGGCAGTTTCCGCTTCACTTCTCAAGCTTACTAATGACGAAGTCAAGGTCAATGTTATCCACTCTGCCGCTGGCGGTATCAGAGAGGGTGACGTTATGCTTGCGGCGGCATCAAATGCCATCATCATCGGCTTTAACGTTCGTCCCGATAAGGCGGCAATGGATTCCGCTGAGCGTGAGGGCGTTGATATCAGAACATACAGAATCATCTATGAATGTATCGAGGAGATAACGGCTGCTATGAAGGGTATGCTTGCTCCCACATACAAGGAAGTTGTTCTTGGTCACGCTGAAGTACGTCAGACCATCCACGTTCCCAACGTCGGTACTATCGCAGGTTCTTACGTTCAGGACGGTAAGATCACACGTGCATCGCTCATCCGTGTCGTACGTGACGGCGTCATCATATTTGAGGATAAGATATCATCACTTCGCCGTTTCAAGGATGACGTGCGTGAGGTCGCAACAGGATACGAATGCGGTGTCGGACTTGAAAAGTTCAACGATATACGCGAAGGTGATATACTCGAAGCGTATATAATGGAAGAAGTAAAAAGATAAAAGCCTTTAATTACGGTTAAAAATTGCCCGAAGCTTCATACGGAGGAAGCTTCGGGCGTTCGTTTTTTATTTGTGCAGTAGTATCTTGTTTTACCTGAATCTTTACAATAACGGCGCCCTGCCCGTCCCCCCTCGGCAGGCATAGCCTGCCGTCCACGGGCGTAGGGCGCAGATTTCCTTTGGAAATCTATTTGTTAGCTTTCACAAGCGAAACAAGGTTATAAAGGGTGATGGATTGAGTTGTGGCTGTATTCATATATCATTAAGTCCCAAAAAATATTTAAAATATGCCATATATTCACGGACGTAGGACGATATTGTATTAAGCTCAAGCTCGCTTTTTGATGCTATCATATCAAGGTCTACGTTCTGTTCTTTCGCCATAAGCTCTATACGCTTTACGTGGTAGTCGCTCGAAATGCCGAGGGCGGTATTTTTTTTGCCTATAATATCAAATGAATATTCGATATTCTCCCACGTGTTTTTGGCTTGATCTTCAAGTATGATACGTTCGCCCGATATGCCGTGTTGCATAAAATATTCCGCCATAACGTCAGCCTCGGAGAAGGTCTCGTGCTCGCCGACACCGCCCGAAACGATAACCGCTGTGTTTTCGTGTTCTTCAAGATACGGTATTATTGCATTCAGTCGGTTTTCACCGTAGCGTGAAAGCTTACCGTCTTTAACACCGCCGCCGAAAACGATAACGCAGTTGTAGTCCTTCTCTGTGCTGTAACTTACACCCGACGTTACCCATACGGCAAAAACGGAATAGCTTAAAACGTACACCCCCATACCGATTATGTAAACGGTTTTCAGCACCTTTATCAGTTTTTTATATTTTCTCGGAATCTCTTTTTCGAAAAGAAAAAGCAGAACAAGCGGAATCAGAGTAATCATAATAATACCGACAGCGACGAGTGCGTTCCAAGTTTTTCCTCCGTTTGACACGGTGCAAAAAAGATAAACCGAATAGTTTAAAAGTATAAACACGGCAAAAATGACCGTTATTATGTTTATAATACGCTCTTTTTTATTTTTCATCATATTCACCTCGATTATTATAATAAATGCAAATAAAGCGTAATTAATTCGGTTTTTATAAAGAATGTATAAACTTTTTTATCTACCCACTCATAATATGCGTTTTTTCGCATACACCCTGTGGTAATATAGGATTGCCAAAGGAGGATGCGTATGAAGCTTTTGCAGAGGTTTGATTTTAAAAAGAACGACGAAAAAGAAAAACTTAAAAACGAATGGGACAAGCTCAACAAGCGAAAAAAACAGCTTAAAAACGCAGAGGATGCGTGCAGGGTACATCTGATAAATCCCGACAGAATATGCCCGAATCCGTCACAGCCGAGGACAGTTTTTTCCGATTCCTCTATAATGAGTCTTGCCGACAGCATAAAAAGGCACGGCATAATTCAGCCTATTTCCATCCGACGTGTTTCCGATGAGGACACACCGTTCGGCGGTCTTTACGAGGTGATTGCAGGGGAAAGACGTCTTCGTGCGGCAAAGCTTCTCAATATGGAATACGTGCCGTGTGTGATACTCGACGTTGACAAGGAAGCCTCGGCAAAGCTTGCGCTTGTGGAAAATCTACAGCGTGAGGGACTTAATATATTCGAGGAAGCCTCTGCAATTTTATCTCTTGCCGAAAAATATTCGCTTAAACAAGAGGAGATCGCAGCCCTTCTTTCCGTCAGCCAATCGTACGTGGCAAATAAAATAAGGCTTTTGCGTCTGAGCGAGCCTGAACGAGAGCTGATAATAAAAAACGATCTGTCCGAACGCCACGCACGAAGTCTTATAAAAATACACGATCCCGTTTTAAGGCTTAAAACGTTGGGATATATTATAGAACATTCTCTTAACGTACGTGAAAGCGAGGAATATATAAAAAAGATACTTTTCCCAAGTGTTCCCGTACACAAGCCCGTGAGAAAAATGATAATAAGGGATATAAGAATATTTTTAAATTCGCTTGACAGGGCAGTAAGCACCGTAAAGGAAGCAGGAATTCCCATTGAGCAATCAAGAGTTGAAACGGATGATTCCATTGAGCTTACCATAAAAATACCGAGATAACTAACCTCCTTTATAAAACGGTTGACAAATTTTGTTTTTTGACTTATAATGTAGAAAGAAAAGTATTTTGCGAGGTATCGGATGAGTAATTATAAGTACAAGACAAGAGGCACGTGTTCTTCAATGATAGAAACAGAGCTTGACGGCGACACTATCGTGTCCGTAAAGTTTTACGGCGGATGCGACGGCAACCTTAAAGGAATATCGAAGCTCGTTGTCGGTATGAATGCGCAGGACGTCATAGGTCTTCTTGAGGGAACGAAGTGCGGATTTAAAAACACATCTTGTCCCGATCAGCTTGCAAAGGCTTTGAAACAAGCGTTGAATAAAGAATGAGAGGGCTTTGAAATGGGATATATGGAAAATTATAACCGTTGGCTTACCTCCGACAAAACGGATGAAGCCACAAAAGCGGAGCTTATTGCAATAAAGGATAATGACGAGGAAATAAAGCTTCGTTTCTATCAGTCACTTCAGTTTGGTACGGCAGGACTCAGAGGAACGATGAACGCCGGCACGAATGCGATGAATGTATACACGGTAACACAGGCAACACAGGCTATTGCCACACTTATAAAAGAAGAAGGCAAGGCGGCTATGGAAAGAGGAGTTGCAATTGCTTGCGACTCAAGAAATAACTCCGAGCTGTTTTCAAAATGTGCCGCAGAGGTGCTTGCGGCAAACGGCATCAAGGTGTTTATTTTTGAATCTCTCCGCCCCACACCCGTGCTTTCGTTTGCTATCCGTCATTTGAACTGCATTGCGGGTATCAACATCACGGCATCGCATAACCCCAAGGAATATAACGGATACAAGGCATATTGGGAGGACGGCGCACAGCTTCCGCCGGAGCACGCCCAGAAGGTATCCGACATAATTGCAGTTACCGATATTTTTGACGGTGTTTCATCCATTCCGTTTGAAGACGGAATCAAAAGCGGTCTTATCAAGATCATCGGCGAAGAAGTCGATGCGGCATATCTTGAAAATGTGTACGCGCAGGCGATAGACACAGAAATGATAAAGGAAATGGCGGACGACATCAAGATCGTTTACACTCCCTTGCACGGCGCAGGCTATAAGCTCGTTCCGAGAGTTATCGATATGCTCGGATTTAAAAATCTCTATATGGTAAAAGAGCAGAGCGAGCCTGACGGAAACTTCCCGACCACTCCTTTTCCGAATCCGGAATTCAAGGACGTTTTCAACCCCGGCATAAAGCTTGCAAAGGAAATAGGCTCTGACCTTATTATTGCAACGGACCCTGATGCTGACCGTGTCGGTATCGCTGTAAGAGTCGGTGACGATTTCGTTACTATGACGGGAAATCAGGTCGGTGCTATTCTTCTTGAATACATTATTACGGCGCTTAAAAACACAGGCAAGATGCCGAACGGTGCGTATGCTGTCAAGAGCTTTGTTTCAACGGAGCTTGTGTCAAAAATTGCCGCTGTCAACGGTGTCAAGCTTTACAATGTTTTCACGGGCTTCAAGTACATCGGCGAGGTCATAAAGCGTGAGGAAAAGCCAGGTGAGGCGGAATTCTTGCTCGGATTTGAGGAAAGCTACGGATATTTAAGAGGCACTTACGCACGTGATAAGGATGCTGTTGTCGGCACTATGCTCATTTGTGAGGTTGCGGCGTATTACAAGAAGCGCGGAATGACGCTTTACGATGCAATGCAGGAAATATACAACAAATACGGCTTCTACCGTGACGGCGTTGATAATATAACTATGAAAGGCCTTGACGGTATCGACCGTATGAAGCGCATAATGAAAAAGCTTCGTGAAGAACCGCCGAAGGAATTGGCAGGCGTTGCCGTTGACACAGTCATCGACTACAATATTCCGTGTGAATACAATCTGAAAACGGGCGAGAAGACGATGCTCGATACAGGCACGACAAACACCGTTTATTTCAAATGTGGCGACGACGTTGTTGTTATCCGTCCGTCGGGCACAGAGCCTAAAATAAAGCTCTACTACCTTGTAAGTGAGAAAACGGCAGAGGGCGCAGACGCAAAGGTTGCAAAATTTAAAGAAGCAGGCCTTGCAATAATAGACAGTATAAAATAATACCATTCTTTGATTTGTGGTGTGTGCGGTTAATTGAAAATAAAAATAGAGTTGATAGTATGTCAACTCTATTTTTTATGTAAACTTTCTCTTACAGTTGCTGCGCCCCGCCCCCCGCAGTTGACGAAGTCAACTGATTGGAGATGGGCACAGATATTTCCTGCGGAAATATTTTTTATAAGGAAAATTATGAATTATAACGAAAAAAGCAGACGGGTCAACCGTCTGCTTTTAAATTAAGAAAATTAATTGCGTTGTTATATAAAATATCTTCTCTTTGCTTTTCGGTGAGCTTTATTTTGAAGAAAAGCTCAAGCTCGTCGTGCGGACACATAACGGGATAGTCCGTGCCGAACATCACCTTTTCAGCTCCGAATTTGCCGATAAGATATTCCGCCTTTTCGGGCGACATTGCCCAAAGTGCTGACGAGGTATCATACCACACGTTTTCGTGACCGCTTAAATATTCAACGCCCTCCTCAGAGGTCATATAACCGCCGAGATGTGCGGCAACGACCTGAAGACGGGGAAATTCATCAAGTATCTTACGGAGCTTTTTCGGCTTTGAAAACTGATACTGCGGGCGGTTGTCGCCTATGTGGAAGTATATCGGGAACTTACCCTCTGCCTCCTCATAAAGCGGATAAAGCCTTTTATCGTCAACGTCGATGCCCTGTATATCGGGGTGTATTTTGATACCTTTAAGACCGAGCGACAGCGCATAGTCTATTTCCCCCTTCATATCCTCGCAGTCCTGATGAAGACCGCCAAAGGCAACCGTTTTGAAGCCCTCGCTTATTGCCTTGTTACAGGTTGCGGAGAGAAACTCATTCACACGGCGCACCTGGTGCGCATTCGTTGCCACGGAAAAAACGAGAAATCCCGAAATGTTATAATTTTTGTCGTGCGCTGTCATATCGGAATAACAGCCCTTGCCCTGCGGTACAAAATCGTAGAAATTACCGAGAGCCGTCACAGCCCTTTCCGAAATTGCATCGGGATAAATATGCGTGTGAATATCGAAAATTTTATACATTGTCCTGTCCTTCGGTTCAGCCTACAAATTCGTGATAGATCGCTGACATAGCCTTTTCAAAGTCTGCTTCCTCGATACCGAGAATGATATTAAGCTCGTCGGAGCCCTGGTCTATCATCTTTACGTTGATGTCAGCCTTTGCAATAGCGGAAAACAGCTTTGCGGCAGTACCCTTTGCCTTGACCATAGCACGGCCGACAACGGCGATAAGCGCAATACCGTCCTGAATGTAGATGCTGTCGGGATGCACGGAGTGTCTTATATCTACTATAAGATCCTCTCTTATTTTTGCAATATCCTCTGTTTTGAGCATTATCGTCATTGTGTCGATACCCGACGGCAGATGCTCAAAGGATATGTTTCTTTCCTCAAGCTCGGAAAGTATCTTTCTTGTAAAGCCTACCTCGCCGTTCATCATATCCTTTTCGATGTGAATTGCGGAGAAGCCTTTTTTACCTGCAATACCCGTGATTATCGTCTTTGTGTCGTACTTGTCGCTTGTAGATACGATCATAGTACCGGGATCCTCGGGAATGTTAGTGTTCTTGATGTTTATCGGAATACCCGCTATCTGTACGGGGAATATCGCATCCTCGTGAAGAACTGTTGCACCCATATATGAAAGCTCACGAAGCTCTCTGTAGGTTATTGTTTCGATAACCTTGGGATCGTCAACCACTCTGGGGTCAGCCATAAGGAAGCCCGAAACGTCTGTCCAGTTTTCGTAAAGCTCTGCGTTTGCCGCACGTGCAAGAATAGAGCCCGTTATATCCGAGCCGCCGCGTGAGAACGTCTTGATAGTTCCGTTGGGCATTGAACCGTAAAAGCCGGGAACGACAGCATACGGATGTCTTTTCAGTCTTTCAGCCAAAACCGTGTTTGTTCTTTCTGCATCAAATGTTCCGTCCTGCTTGAAGAAGATAACCTCAGCGGCATCGATGAAATCGTAGCCCATATATTTTGCCAGAAGCATTGAATTGAGGTATTCACCTCTTGATGCGGCATAGTCTCTTCCTGCCATACCGTAAAGAGCGTTTTTGATACGGCTGAATTCAGCCTCCATTGAAATTTCAATGCCGAGACCGTCAGCGATCTCCTGGTATCTGCCTGTAATTTCTTCAAAAAGCGTGTCGATGTTATCACCTGCGGCAACTCTGTCGTAGATAAGATAGAACATATCAGTTATTTTGAAGTCGCCCTTGAAACGCTTACCGGGGGCAGATGCCACAACGTAACGTCTGTTTTCATCACTCTTTATTATATCCGCAACCTTGCGGAACTGCTCGGCGCTTGCCAATGATGAACCGCCGAATTTTACAACCTTTAAACCCATAACAGTATCCTTTCGTATGTGATCGGCTTATTTTCTGCCGAATAATTTTTTGAATATTGAGCCCTTTTCGGGTTCTGTGTCAAGTATGTCTCTGAATTTGAGATACATCGTGTTATCGTCTCCGAACACGTCCTCACCGCATGCTTTCAGCGAATCCATATTCTTTGCGTTCAGCTTTGTGACCTGCGCACCAGCGGAGCGCTTGCCTGTTTCCGTACATTCGGTAATAACGAAGCGTAAAAATCCGCAAAGTCTTCTGTAATCTCCGTCACTCTTGCTTTCCTTGATGTAGGACTTGATAAGCTCTTTTATGTAAAGCTCCTCTGTATCGGTATTGAACTCAAAGTAAGAGTAAACGGCACAAAGATCCTCGTATTCGGGAAGGAACGATGCAAGATTCGGTATTATCCAATCCATATAATCGTCATATTCCTTTTTGTCAAGCGAATTCAAGGGAACCTTGCGTGATGATGTATATTTGTCAAGAGTCGGCACAGCCTTGTCAAAATCACGCTTATCTTCAATTCCGTCGAGCTGTTTTGCAAAGCACAGACAGAGCAATCTGCCGTCAAGCGGCTTACAGCACACGCTTTGAACGTAAACGGAAATGAGCTGTAAAAGCTCGGATTCCTTCTTGTCAGGCTCAACGGGGATGGAATCTGCAAGCTCCTTGCATATTTCATCACTGTATTTTATGCAAACACGGTGCTTGCAGGCAACACGCAGGATGTATTCATCTGTTTTTTCAAGATCGTCGGGGAAGTTTTCACGTGCTGTTTCTGTCAAAATTTCAAGTGCGGAAACAAGATAACGTGATTCGTATTCCTCGGAGGAGGAGAAATATTTTTTGTCGTGCTCGTCAAATGCCGTAACAGCCTCTGTATGATCTCTGAATGATGCAAGCTTCGTTTTGAATATTTCATAGGTAAGCTCATCGTGGTCTGCTTTTACAAGGAAGTCGCATATTTCCGCTGTGCGGTCTGACTTTGAAGCAAGTGCGATAAGTGTGTTCTTAGCAAGCGATACCTGCTTTTCGTTTTCTCCGAGCGCTTCCTCTATCACAAGATACACCGCACAAAGCACAAGCGGATCGTATGCGGTTTCGTTCAGCATAAATACAGAGCAGCTCTCGCAGTGTTGTGAGGATGCCTTTATATATTCTGCTGCGAAAGAACCGGATTCCGAGCCTGATGTTATATCATCACAGCCAAATCCCTTGGCTTTGAGATATTCTTTATACATTTTTGAAACGAGCTGTGCCTTATAGTCGGGGGTGCTTGCAGAAAGTGTGTTTATGATGTGCTTTCTGTATTTGTCCGACAGAAGCTTTTCCGAAAGACATATACCGACGCTTTCAGCGCAGACACTTGCCTTTTCGTAGTATGCATTCAATTTTTCACCGCCGTTTTCCTTTGTGCAGATGACAGCGAGTGAAACACGGCAGATGAATTCACGGAGCGACGATTTCAGCTTATATGAAAGAATTTCATCACGTCCGCATATAAAGAGAAGAATTGCGGCAATATATGCCTCGTCATATTCGCATACCGCACTTCCCGAGGAAAGGCAGGATTCGGCGATCTGTATAAACGCAGAGTCAAATCCGAAGTTGCTGACGGCGTGCGCCGCTGTTGCAAACTCACGGTAAGACACGTTTGCAATGCCTTTTCGTACAACGTTGTATGCCGCATACGCATTTGTAAGCTGCGCTTCCGATATTGTATAAAACGAGCTTGCGACAAAATCGTGGAATGCGGCAATGTCTGCATAAGAATGTGTCATAGCATCGGCGAAAAAGCCGAATATCGGATCTGTCACGGGATAATCGGGAAGATCGAGGTGTATCATATCAAACAGACAAAATGAATTTTCCCTTATGTAATCTGCAACGCTTTCGTTTATGTCGTCAGCGCAGATTCCGCACAGTCTGTAAAACGGTGCGCCGCTGTAAGGCAGAACAGATGTTGTGAAGCTGAGCTTTACGGCAATGTGACGGGGCAGAGAATAAGATACAGCCCCTATCCAAAGAGGGATATTTTCGTCCGTGTCACAGATAACGATGGGCTTTTCCTTGTCGTCAGCCTTTAAAACCGCATAAAGCAGTTTTTTATATGCTTCAACACGTCCTTGCGTGCCGAGGAAGTTCATAACTCTGTTGACAGATACCGCCCCCGACGGGAAGAATTCCGTTTCGTCAAGATAATCAGTTCCGCTGTCGAATGTGACGCTGTCCTGTGTGACGTTGCTTATAAATGAGGGAGAGGCAATGTATTCGCAAGGAAGTGCCTCAGACTCTTTTTTACACAGAACGGTATGAGTTATACTGTTGTCGGTATGAACCCCGTCGGATAAATAGACATCGTTTTTCGGTGTTCTTTTGGTGAATACCGCTGTTTTGTTTCTGTATTCGTAAGAGTAAACATCACGCTTTATACGTCCGGGCGAGCAGGTGTATTCCTTAAAATCGCTGTGCGGGAGGTTTCGGCTTTTGCTCAATATACCGTAACCCGGTACCCCGTCGTAGCCGCTTTGCTTAACGGTTGAGATTATATGCTCAAATTTCATAAATAACCCCTTTCAAGCTTAAAATTAAATATATATTTTCAGACAAAATATTATACATCAATATATGAAAAAAATCAACACTTTTTTGCAAATAAAACGAAACGATGTGTGTATTGTTATTTAAATTAAATTTACATCTAACAGTTTTCTTTGTATTTTTATAATGTTATAATGTAAAGTGATTTTTTAGTGTAATGTAATTTATAAAAAAAGTTTGAAGTGAGGTGCTGTATTATGCACGAAAAAAATACAACCGAGGGCAGAGGTAAGTTTATCGTACTTGAAGGCCTCGACGGTGCGGGTAAGACCACGCATTTAAGACTCCTTGCAAAGGCTCTCGAAGACAAGGGCAGACGTGTTTACGTAACGTGTGAACCTACAAGCACGGTAACAGGCGGACTTATAAGAGAAGCTTTAAGCGGTGCTACGCCGAGATGCACAGAGGAGCTTGCCGCTTTGTTCCTTGCTGACAGAATAAACCACAATATGAACCCCATAAACGGAATAAAGCAGTTCCTTGAAAGAGGGATAGACGTTATCTCCGACAGATATTATTATTCGTCATTTGCATATCAGGGACTTGATTCGGACATCGATTGGCTTCTTGAATGTAATCTTAACTGTCCTGCGATCCTTAAACCCGATCTTTGCTTGTTCCTTGATCTTGATCCGAAGATATGCGCTGAAAGAATAAGCTCGACAAGACTTACAAAGGATATATTCGAAACAGAGGAAACGATAAGAAAGATAAGAAAGAGATTTTCCGAGGTTTTCGAGAAGATAGCAGATACGGAAAATATTGCCGTTGTCAATGCCGAAGGCACTTGTGAAGAGGTTGCCGAAAAGGTACTTAAAGCAGTAAATAAAATATTTTAACGATAGAAAGTGAATTTGGAAAAATGGATAAGAAAATTTTGCTTGTAATTATGGACGGCGTAGGATTTTCAAAGACAGGTGTCGGCGATGCCGTAACACTTGCAAACACTCCCACGCTTGATAAGCTTCTTGCAGAAAAGCTCACAGCACGTCTTAAGGCTCACGGTGAGGCTGTAGGTCTTCCCTCCGATGACGATATGGGTAACAGCGAGGTAGGACACAACGCTCTCGGCTGCGGTCAGATATATTCTCAGGGTGCAAAGCTTGTAAACGAATCTATCGAAAGCGGTAAGATATTCGGAAGCAGTGCATGGGCTGAGGTTCTTGCAGGATGTAAGGACAGCGGAAGCCTTCACTTTATCGGTCTTCTTTCCGACGGTAACGTTCACTCAAACATTTCCCACCTTATCGCTATGATAACACGTGCAAAGGCTGACGGAGTAAAGAGTGTAAAGGTGCACGCTCTGCTTGACGGACGTGACGTTCCCGCAACATCCGCCCTGACTTACGTCGATATGCTTGAGGAAGCTATGGCGAAGCTCAACGACGGTGATTTCCATGCTGAAATTGCATCGGGCGGCGGCCGTATGAAGGTGACGATGGACAGATACCGTGCTGACTGGGATATGGTTAAAAACGGCTGGGAAACACACGTTCACGGCAATGCAAGAGGTTTTGCAAGCGCAACAGACGCTATCAACACGTTCAGAAATGAAAACAGCGGTATGATCGACCAGGATCTCCCTGCATTCGTTATCGAAAGAAACGGCGAGGCTGTCGGCAAGATGAAGGACGGCGACGGTGTTATCCTTTTCAACTTCAGAGGTGACCGTGCTATCGAAATGTCAATGGCGTTTGACGACGAAGAATTCCCCTACTTTGACAGAGGTGTACGCCCCAATGTCAACTTTGCAGGTATGCTTGAATATGACGGCGACCTCAAGATACCCAAGAGATATCTTGTAAGCCCTCCCGAAATAAAGAACACGCTTTCCGAGCTTCTTGTTGCAAACGGAATCAGCCAGTATGCAGTTTCCGAAACACAGAAATACGGTCACGTAACGTACTTCTGGAACGGAAACAAGAGCGAAAAGTTCAGCGAGGAGCTTGAAACATTCACGGAAATTCCCTCCGATAAGGTTTCCTTTGACGAACGCCCCTGGATGAAGTGTGCAGAGGTTACAGATGACGTTATTGCCGCTATCAAGAGTGGTAAGTATGACTTCATCCGTTGCAACTTCCCCAACGGCGATATGGTAGGCCACACGGGAAATATGGATGCCGTTATCGTTTCTATGGGCGCACTTGACCTTTGCCTTACAAGACTTTTGAAGGTTTGTGAGGAAAACGGTGTTACAATGCTCGTTACCGCTGACCACGGAAATGCAGACGAAATGTTTGAAAAGAACAAGAAGGGTGTCCTTCAGGTAAGAACAGCGCACTCCCTTAACCCCGTTCCGTTCATTGCCGCTACAGGCGCTGACGGTTACGAGATCGCAGAGGGTGAGTTCGGACTTGCAAATGTTGCACCCACAGTTGCAACACTTTTCGGTCTTGAAGTTCCCGCACAGTGGGAAAAGCCGATAATGGTCAAGAAATAATTTTGTCGAATATATGCGCCGCTTGCCCTGAAAAGGGGGGCGGCGCTTTGGGATTTTTATGATGAAAAATAAATATAAAATACTGTTTCCGCTTTTTTTGGAAACGTTTAAATTAAGCGCATTTACAATAGGCGGAGGGTACGTTATCGTACCGCTTATGAAGAAAAAATTCGTCGAAAAGCTGAATTGGATATCCGAGGAGGAAATGCTTGATTTCGTGTCAATGGCACAGTCTTGCCCAGGTGCCATGGCAGTAAACGCATCGCTTTTCGTCGGATATAAAATGGCTGGATTTTTAGGCCAGATAGCCGCACTTTTAGGCACGATACTGCCGCCGCTTCTTATCCTCGGAGTTATCTCTTTAGCGTACACGGCGTTTGCCGAAAATCCCGTTGTAAAGGCGGTGCTGCTCGGTATGTCGGCAGGTGTTGCGGCGGTGATGCTTGATGTCGTCGTCACAATGGTCGGTAAATTTGTCAAGAATAAGGACGTTATTTCTCTTATACTCGCCGCCTGTGCATTTACCGCAGTAGCCTTTTTTGATGTGAATATCATATTCGTTCTGGCTGTTGCGTGCATACTCGGACTGATTATCAGTTCAAGAAAGAAGAGGTGCGGAAAATGATGCTTTTAAATCTTTTCTGGACGTTCTTTCAGGTGGGTATTCTCAGCTTCGGCGGCGGATATGCCGCACTTCCGATTATCTGCGAAAAGGTGACGAGCGAAAATACGTGGCTTACGGTCGCACAGTTTACGGACGTCGTTACGATCTCACAAATGACACCGGGCCCTATCGGTATAAATGCCGCAACCTTTGTCGGTATGCGTTTGTATGGAGTGCTTGGCGCTATATGTGCAACGCTCGGCTTTGTTGCGCCTGCCTGCATCATCGTTACAATACTTGCAATTATCTATAAAAAATACAGAAAATCAGACGTTATGGGCGGTGTTTTGACAGGACTGCGCCCTGCATCCGTCGGTCTTATCGCATCTGCGGCGCTGTCTATAATAACCACCGCATTTTTCGGTGCTGAGCTGTTTGAAATCAACATTAAAAACACAGATATAATAGCTGTATGTGTCAGCATTGCGGCATATATTCTTATGAAAAAGGTCAAAAAGCTGTCATCTCCCATATCGATAATAATTCTGTCGGGTGTTGTCGGCGGCGGATTGTACCTGATATTCGGCGGTGCTTGATGAAATTAACTTATGTAAGCGAAAGCACGTCGTTCTGTGATGTGAAAGACGGCGAAAGTATCGCCGATGCGCTTTTGAAGCTCGGTGTTTCACACGATGCGCCTTGCGGCGGTAACGGCAAATGCGGTAAGTGCCGTGTTTTATGCGAAGGTGAGGTATCAGTGCCTGACGACGAGGAAAAAAACGTTCTCGGTAAGCTTATAAATGACGGATACAGACTTGCTTGTAAGGCGAAAATATGCGGTGACGTAACAGTTTACGGAAAGACGGATGATGATTGCACCGTACAGAATTCCGACCTTGCCATCCCCGACGGTGTCGTGTGCGTTGACCTCGGCACAACATACATAACTGCGGCAAAAAACTGTGACGGCATCACACGTTTTTATACCTTTAAAAATCCGCAAAGCGTGTACGGCGCCGACGTTATTTCAAGAGTCTCATCATCTGAAGATCATCTTGATGAAATGTCTGCGTGTGTTAAAAAAAGGCTTTGCGACCTTGTACCGGATTTTGAAAAATCAAAAAAAATAATCTCCGCAAATACGGTAATGCAGCTTATTTATGATAAAAAAAGTCCTGCATCGCTTGGATATTATCCTTACGAAAGCCCGGACCTTTTCGGATACGAAAAAGACGGTATAACTTATATGCCGTGCATCGGCGGCTTTGTCGGAGGCGACGTTGTATCGGGGCTTTTTTATGCTCTGTATACGGGAAAAATAACGGAAAAAACAGCGCTTTATATCGACATCGGAACTAACGGAGAAACGGTGCTTATACATAACGGCAGAATGCTTTCTTGCGCTATGGCGGCGGGTCCGTGCTTTGAAGGTGCGGGGCTCGAGTGCGGAATGAGGGCGCAAAAAGGTGCTGTATCAGCGGTAAAAGAGGAAAACGGAAAATTAAGCGTATCTGTTATAGGTGACACAAAAGCGACAGGTATATGCGGTTCGGGTATCGTCAGCATAATTTCTCATTTCCTGAAGACGGGGAAGCTTTCAGTGTCGGGGCTTCTTGAAAAAGAAAAGGTGTTTATAACCGATGACGTGTATATAACACGTAAGGATATACGCTCACTTCAAGGCGCAAAGGCGGCAATAGGAGCAGGTATTTCGGTTTTGTGCAAGCGTATGGGTATTGTAAAAAGCGATATCGATGCTGTGTATATTGCAGGTACATTCGGTGAATATCTCGATAAGGAAGCTGCTGTGAGTATAGGGCTTTTGCCTGATTTGGAATGTAAGACGCTTGGAAATTGCTCTCTTTTCGGTGCATGCCTTTGTGCGCAGGATGAGTCTGTGTTTGACAAAATATGCACTTTTGCAAGGAAAATCGAGTATATTGAGCTTTCCGATGATGATGAATTTACAGATGAGTACATAAACGCATCTTTTTTTGAGTGATAATAATTTACATAAACTTTTCATAAAGGTTATACACAAGCGAATTTTTATATAATATAATAATAAAAATATAGCTTATAAAGACAGAGGTAATGAGATGAACACGGACAAAAAGACAAAATTCGGCTATCTGCCGTATATTTATATTGCTGTCTGCACCGTTTTGTTTATATTCGGATTTACGGCTCTCGTTCATATAAACGGCATATCGGGCTGGTATATAACGGTTATTTCCACCGCCGTGTATGTCGCATTGACGCTTATCGGCGGGGCATTCATCAAACGCTTTTGCAATTCGAAGCTGTCAGAAGACGGCGAGGATGTAAGCGGTGACGTTTTCCGCACGTTTATATCAAAGTATCACGAGGCTGTTGCGGTCATCAATGATGAATCGAGAATAGATTGGGCAAACCGTGCATTCGTTTCAAGATTCTGCCCTGCAACGGATGTTGCGGGAAAAAAACTGAGTGAAATTGCAGAGCCTTTAAAGCTTGCGGATATATATTCTGCGGGCAGAGACGGAATATACGTGCTCATTGACGGCTCAAATTACAATGTTCATTGCTTTAAAACGCTTGCTGACGGTCAGACGAAGTTTGTTGTTACGTTTGACTCCTCGGATGAGCTTAATGCGATGCGTGCCGATTACGAGGATCAGCGTACCGTTATTGCGTACATCATTCTTGATAACCTTGATGCATCCGTCGTTTCGCTTCACGACGTAACGAGAATGGTATCGGCACGTGCGCAGGAGATAATGTATGAATGGGCAGCTGAATACGGTGCGTTCATACGTGAATATGAAAGTGATAAATATATCGCTGTGCTTGACGGTAAGAGCTATTCTGCACTTGTCAAGGACGGATTTAAAATACTTGATAAAATAAGAAGCATAAAGATCCCCGAAAGTGATATAACCGTCACGGCATCGGGCGGTGTTTCCGATATTGCGGGAACGATGGAGGAAAAGGCTCAGGCGGCATCGTCTGCCCTTGAAACGGCACTTCAGCGAGGCGGTGACCAGGTCGTTGTAAAGACTGACGAAAAGGTGCTTTACTTCGGCGGTAACACAAAATCCGCTGTCAACGCATCACGTGTGCGTGCAAGAATGTATGCCCTGATGCTTGAAAAAATGATAAAGGATGCCGAAAATGTCATTGTAATGGCACACCGTGCAATAGACTATGACGGCTTCGGTGCTTGTGTCGGCATTGCTAAAATAGCAATGCACCTCGGTGCAAGGGTGAATATCGTTGTCAATCTTCCCAAGAGTGCTGACGACAGCGCAATGAACGATAAAAACCTGCGTGTGTGTCTTGAGGAGATAAGAAAGCTTCCCGAATATAACAATATTTTTGTCAACAAAACAGAAGCGCAGGATCTTGTGTCACCCTCAACGCTCGTTATTGTTACTGACGTAAACAATCCGTCGCTTCTTGAAGCCCCCGCACTTCCCGACTGCACGGAAAATCTGGTGTTTATCGACCACCACAGAAAAGCACCCGAAAACAAATACGAAGCAAAGCTTATGTATATTTCTCCTGCCGCTTCCTCGGCAAGCGAAATGGTTGCGGAAATCCTTGAGGAGCTTTTACCTCAGGGAATTATGCAGAAGCCCGAAGCAAATCTTATGCTTGCAGGCATCACGCTTGACACAAAGCAGTTTTCACGCTCGTGCAGCGTAAGAACATACGGTGCGGCGCAGTATTTGAGACGTCAGGGTGCAGACCAGGGCGACGTGGCTAAATTCTTCGAGATAAATCAGGAGGAATTCAGCGCAGAGCTGAAATTCAGACGTGATACGAAGCTTTACAAGGGAATGTTTGCAATAGCCGTCAAAAAAGGCGAATCCGTATTTGACGACAAGATAACGGCGGCAAAGGTTGCGGACAGTCTTCTTGACATTACGGGCATCAATGCATCGTTTGCGCTTTGTAAAATAAACGGTGCGGTCAATATTTCCGCACGAAGCACAGGCAAGATAAACGTTTCCAAAATGATGGAAAAGTTTGGCGGCGGCGGTCACTTTGACAGCGCAGGCGCACAGCTTAACGACGAAAATCTTGAAAATGCCGTTACACGTCTTAAAGCGGTGCTTGATGAATATCTTGCCGAAAATAAAGAAACAGAAAACAAAAATGTATAATCTATAGATCATCCAACAGAAAGGAAAACTAAAATGAAGGTTATTTTGCTTAAAAATGTACCCGGCCAGGGAAAAGAAGGCGAAGTTATAAACGTATCCGACGGATACGCAAGAAATTTTTTGTTCCCCAGAAAGCTCGCCGCAGAGGCAGGCGCACAGGTTATGAACGACCTTAAAAACAAGGAAGCTGCAAGACTTCACAAAATAGAGGTTGAAAAGGCGGCGGCTCGTGAATGTGCCGAAAAGCTTTCACAGACAACTGTCAAAATTTTCGCAAAGGCAGGCGCTGACGGCAGATTTTACGGCTCTGTAACAACGAAGGATATTTCCGAAGCACTTGAAAAGCAGTACGGCATTTCCGTTGACAAGCGTAAGATGCAGCTTTCCGAATCCATCAAGGCGTTCGGAACGTATCACGTTGAATGTAAGCTTTATACTGAAATTTCCGGTAAGCTTACTGTAGTCGTAACAGAACAAAAATAAGGTAAATAAAAATGGCAGAACAGTTAACGAGGAGATTGCCGTTTTCCGTTGAGGCGGAGCAGGCGGTCCTGGGCTCGGTGCTTATTGATCCCGAGGTGTTCAAGGAGATCGTCACCGTTATAAAGGGCGACGACTTCTATATGTCGGATCATAAAGAAATATTCAATGCAATGCAGGAGATATTTCTTCAGCAGGATAAGCCCATTGACGTTATAACCCTGCTTGATATGCTCGTCAAGCGAGGCGTTTATACAGAGAGTGACGGAACGCAGTACATCCGCAATCTCGTTCAGATAGTGCCGTCGGCATCAAACGCCAAGGACTATGCGCAGATAGTCAAAAACAAAAGCCTTTTGCGCCGACTTATTGCGGCGACGGATGAAATCGCCGAAGCGGCTTACACCGAATCCGAAAAGGTTGAAAGCATACTTGATATGGCGGAGCAGAAGATATTTGAAATATCAGACGTCAACGAAAGCAAGGGCTTTACACATATCAAAGATGCGCTCGTGCGTACGTACGACAGATTGAATCAGCTTCAGACAAACAGAGCAGAGGCGCTCGGAACACCGACACAGTTTGAGGGACTTGATAATGTCCTTGTCGGTCTCGGTAAGGGTGACTTGGTGCTTGTCGGCGCACGTCCGGGTATGGGTAAGACGAGCTTTGCCTTGAACATAGCAACGAACGTTGCAATAAAAACAAACAAAACCGTTTGTATCTTCTCCCTCGAAATGCCCGACGAACAGCTCGTGTCGAGAATGCTTTCAAGCGAAGCGCTTGTAAACAGCTACAGCTTGCGTTCGGGAACACTCACGGAGGAGGACTGGACGAAAATATCAAAAGCGGCATCGAAGCTGTCGCAGACGAATATTTATATAGATGATACCAACAATATCACCGTTACGGGAATGAAGGCAAAGCTTCGCAGAATGAAAAATCTCGGGCTTGTCGTTATCGACTATTTGCAGCTTATGCAGAGTGATAAGCACACAGACAACCGTGTGCTTGAAATAGGCGATATTTCACGTGGTCTTAAAATAATGGCAAAGGAGCTTGCCGTGCCCGTTATCTGCTGCGCACAGCTTTCCCGTGCCACGGAATCGAGAAACGACAAAACACCTATGCTGTCCGACCTTCGTGACTCGGGTGCTATCGAGCAGGACGCCGATATAGTTATGTTTCTTTACAGACCTGAATATTACAAAGAAGATGCAGATAAAACGAATCTTGCGCAGGTGGTTATTGCCAAGAACCGTCACGGCTCGCAGGGTAAGGTCGATATGATCTGGAACGGTGAATATACGAAGTTCTCAAGCATTGAGGACAGATATGGAGACGAACCGTGAGTCTGACAGCACTTGCAAAAAAACAGCTTGCGCTTTGCGGTGTGTCAAATGAGCGTGTGCTCGTCGGCTTTTCGGGCGGTTCTGATTCAATGGCGCTTTTGTATACGCTTGTTGAGTGTATAGGCGCTGAAAATCTTTGCGCCGTACATGTTAATCACGGCATAAGAGGCGGTGAAGCAGACAGAGACGAACGGTTTTGCGCATCTGTATGCGAAAAACTTGGTGTTGAGATGGAGGCTGTTCACCTTGATATTCCGTCGCTTGCCGAAAAGGACAAAACGGGACTTGAGGAATGTGCAAGAAAATACCGTTACCGTGCGTTTTTTGATACGGCAAGAGAAAAAAATATCAGAATAATCGCAACGGCGCACAATGCACGTGACAATGTTGAGGCGGTTTTGTTCAACCTTTGCAGAGGCTCGGGAATTAAAGGTGTTGTCGGAATTCCCGCTTGCAGACGAGAGGGAGAATTTCTCATAGTCCGACCGATCATAAAGGCGGATAAAGCGGATATTTTGGCTTATCTTGAGAAAAATAATTTAAGCTATGTGAACGATACGTCAAATGACAGTAACGATTACACAAGAAATTATATAAGACACGAAATATTACCGCATCTTTCACATATTAATTCAAATTTCGTCGAAAATATATCAAATTGCAGTGATATACTGTCAAGTACAGATGATTATATATCAGATAAGGCAGATGAGCTTGTAGGCAGTCTTCCCGACCGAAATGAGATTGAAAGGGAAGTGTTTTTAAATCTGCACGAAGCACTCCGCGCGAAGGTCATTCAAAGGCTTTCGGGTGTTTCGCCGTCATATAAAATGACGGAGCTTATAACGGAATTTATCCAAAACGGCTCAAATGGGCAGAGCATGGACGTCTCAGCCGACACGGTGCTGTACCATAACGGCAAAAGCGTCAGATTTTCACACCGGATAAATACGGGTGAATACAGATATGAGCTGTGCGAGGGGGAAAATAAATTCCCCGACCTTGGCTTTACTTTGTATCTTTTTTATGACGACGGGTACAAAAAGGAAAATATTTACAAAACATTAAAACCTACAGTAATCAATCGTGGTAAACTTAATGGAAATCTTTTTATAAGAAACAGAAGAGAAGGAGATAAGTACAAATACGGCGGTATGACGCACACCCCGAAAAAGATGCTTGCATCGAAGAAGATACCGACACAGATGCGGAAAAATTATCCCGTTGTGTGTGACGGTGACACGCTCGTATGTATGCCCGCATTTCCGCCCTGTGACGGATATGACGGACGGGAAAGTGAAAACAAAGTTGTTATTTTGTACAAAAGTGATTTGTAATGAAACGTTTTAGTGAAGATATTGAAAGCATACTTGTTTCAGAAGAAGAGATCGATGATATAATCGAAAAGACAGCAAGACAGATAGATGAGGACTACAAGGACAAAAATCTTTTGCTCCTTTGTATTCTTAAAGGCTCGGTAATGTTCTTCGGAGATCTTCTCAAAAAGATCACAGTACCCGCAGAGATAGATTTTATGAGAGTTTCTTCATATCACGGTACCGAGTCATCCGGTACTGTCAGGATTTTGCTTGATGTGGATCACGGTAAGCTCAAGGACTGTGATGTGCTTATTATCGAGGATATAATAGACAGCGGAAGAACCCTTACATATCTTTGCGAGTATCTTAAATTCAAGGGCGCAAAGAGTGTACGCACCTGCACGCTTCTTGATAAGCCCGACCGCCGTTTGACGGATTTTGTGCCTGATTATACGGGTGTTATGATCCCCGATGAATTTGTTGTGGGATACGGACTTGACTATGATGAAAAATACAGGACTTTGCCGTATATCGGTATTTTGAAGCCCGAAGTTTACAAAAAATAATTTTTGGAGAAAATATGAAATTTAATAGCAAGGTATTTATTTTCTATGCGATATTGATCGTGGGACTGTTTGTTGTTGTTTCATCCGTCCTCGGAAATATCGGCGGCGGACAGAAGATCGAGGATTACAGCGAAGTTGTTGCCATGTTCAAAAACGAAAGCGTCAAGGCTTTCAAAATAGACGAAACAAACCTGCTTACTATCCAGACGCAGGATGGTAAAATGTACACGTATTCATTGCGTGACATATCGATATTCTATACGGATCTTTCTGAAACCATCGAACAACAGCGTGCCGCAGGTACTATCGTAAAATACGAATATGAGCCGCCTACAGCGTGGCCCTGGTGGGTATCTTTCGTGCCGTATCTTATTCTTATAGTTATTATGGTAAGCCTTTGGATATACTTTACCAACCAGATGACAGGTAAGGGCGGCAAGATGAACTCATTCAGCAAGGCGAAGGTGAAGTTCGGCGACGATGAAAAGAAAAGAGTATATTTCACAGACGTTGCGGGTGCTGACGAAGAAAAGGAAGAGCTTCGTGAGGTCGTTGAATATCTTAAGGATCCTGCTAAATACACAAAGCTCGGCGCAAGAATACCGAGAGGTGTTCTGCTCGTAGGCCCTCCCGGAACAGGTAAAACGCTTCTTGCAAAGGCTGTTGCAGGCGAAGCGGGAGTTCCTTTTTACTCAATTTCCGGATCTGACTTCGTTGAAATGTACGTCGGTGTCGGTGCTTCCCGTGTAAGAGATCTCTTTGAAACGGCAAGAAAGCATCCTGCAAGCATAATTTTTATTGATGAAATTGATGCTGTCGGACGTCACAGAGGCGCAGGTCTCGGCGGCGGTCACGACGAAAGAGAGCAGACGCTCAACCAGTTGCTCGTTGAAATGGACGGCTTCGGCACACACGAGGGTGTTATCGTTATGGCGGCAACAAACCGCCCCGACATACTCGACCCCGCATTGCTCCGTCCCGGCAGATTTGACAGACAGATAACGGTTCACTATCCCGATATAAAGGGCAGAGAAGAAATTCTCAAGGTGCACGCAAGAAGCAAGCCCTTGTCTGATGAGGTTGACCTTTCTCAGATTGCGAAGACCACTGTAGGCTTTACAGGTGCTGATCTTGCAAATCTTCTTAATGAAGCGGCACTTCTTGCCGCAAGAAAGGGCAAATCGCTTATATGTATGCCCGATATCGAAGAAGCGGTAATGAAGCTTATCGTCGGTACGCCGAAGCGCAATAAAAAGCGTAAGGAAAGCGACATAAAGGTTGCCGCATATCACGAGGCAGGTCACGCTATCTCCCGTTACTTTATGGATAAAATAGACCCTGTAACGCAGATATCCATAATTCCTACGGCTATGACGGGCGGTTATACGCTCTCTGTTCCGCAGGAAGACAGAATGGTTGTAACGAGAGGCGAAATGCAGCAGGAGATCGTTACACTCCTCGGCGGCCGTGTTGCGGAAATGATAATCTTCAATGACCTTTCAACAGGTGCATCAAACGATATACAGCGTGCTACGCAAACAGCGACGGAAATGGTTACAAAGTACGGTATGAGCGATCTTTTGGGTTCTGTTGTTTACGGATCGGCTCACGGTAACGACGAGGTATTTCTGGGACGTGATTTCTCAAATACAAAAACGTATTCCGATAAGACCGCCGCTGATATTGATTCCGAGATCCGCCGTATAGTCGATGAAGCGTATAATAAGTGTATGGAAATACTGAACGCAAATATCGAAAAGCTTCATTTCATCTCCGAATACCTTATAAAGAATGAGGTTATGGATGCAGATCAGTTCCGTGCTGTTATGGAGGGCGAGCCCACATTTGAAGAGCTCGACGAAATGGTTGCCGAAAAGCGCCGCCGTGACGAGGAGGAGGATCGTATGCGCCGTGAAGCGGAAGAATTGGCACGCAAAAAGGACGAGGAAAACCGTCTGAAGCGTGAAGAAGAAAATCAAAAACGATAATCATTCAAAATAATTACGAATATAAACAGTGCAGTCCTATATAAACTGCACTGTTTTTTTACAGTATTATTAAATATGCACAAAAACTATTAAGTGAGAAACAGCACTTTATTAGTTGATATTAACAAAAAATTATTATTTCTATATTACTTTATTGATAATGATACAGTAAAATTAAAATATATACTTGTGCGCTGTGCCATTGATACCTTTGATGCATTATATATGATATGTTTACGGCGATACGGGTTTTCTTTTTTTATCAATGTGAAGGAGTGTGCTTATGAAGAAAAACTTATTTAAAGCAGTGGTATTTTGTGTATTGCTTGCTGTTTTACTGCCCTGTGTTTTTGCGGGGACGGAGATAGTGTCTTCGTTTTTTGCAAAAAATGCGGCGCTGTCGATATCCGATGCGGTAATTGACGGTCAGTACATAAAAAATATACCTGTCGGAACAACTGCTGAGGAGCTTTTGAAAGAAATTTCGGGAAGCGATCATATCACTAAATTCCACGGATATGATATAGCGGCAGGTTCGAGAGTCGGAACGGGCTATAAGCTTGTAATGGCAAACGGAACTGAATACACGTTGCTTGTTGAGGGTGACCTCGACGGTGATACGTACGTAACGGGCAAAGACCTTGTACGTGCTAAAAAGCATCTCAAGGCAGGAAACAAATTCTATTACGAATCTGTTCTTGACTTCAACCGTGACGGCTCATTCAATGAAGCAGATCTTTCGGGATTTTCAGAGCTTATTATGACGGATGAGCCCGAGTTTAATATTTATGACAAGAAAAATGCAGATCTCGGTGACGATTTCTACGCAACGATAGACCTTTCTTACACCGATAACGCAATTACGGCAAATATCGGAAACAATGTCGTTGCATCTGATAAGACAACCTCTGCAAACCAGATATGGCACTTCACACGCCGCGATGACGGCACGTATGTTATCAGAAGTGTAGGTATGGGTACAGCTATGGAGGTTTCGTACGCATCTGATGAGCAGGGCGCAAATGTTTCGCTTTATAAGGCGCACGAAGCAGACAACCAGAGATGGTATCTCGTTGAACACGAGGACGGATACTTCATTCGCTCAAAGTGCGCAGATGACAGAGTTATTGATATCTTTTCAGGCTCAACTGAAAATGATGCCAACGTTCATATGTACGGCTTGAATTACTCCGATGCACAGCTGTTCTATATCAATAAAATAGATGATTTCGATGCAAACGCTGAAGATTATTTTGATAAAGCAGGACCTTTGACACAGTCAAAATTCTATGCAAATCTCACATTTGGAAGCCGTCAGATGGCAATAGAGTCGAACGGCAACGTAGCATTGAAGGCTATAAGACAGTATTGGGAATTTAACCCCAACGGCGACGGCACGTACAGAATAACGAGTGCTCTCAACGGCAAAGCGCTTGACGTGACAGGTGGAAAAGCGGCTAACAGCACTAACATTCAAACGTATGATTACAACGGTACAAAGGCTCAGCATTGGTACGTATATATGAAGAACGGAAAAGCGATACTCCGTTCCGCACTTGATAAGAGCTTTGCTGTCGATGTGTACAGCGGTGCTGATATTGAAGACGTAAATATTCACTTGTATACCTATAACGGCACCCCGGCACAGCAGTTCGTATTTGAAGACTACGCACTCAAGCTTCCTTCATATACCGTAACAAATCCTTATAATAACGTAGTATACGGCAGATATGAAACGCTTGAAGCGGCAAAGGCGGCAACTGTTACGTATCTCGGTCAGGTCGTATATCAGGGACAAAACCTTGTATATAATCCTTGTCCGACTCTTATGGCGGCAAAGATACTTTACAATGCAAAGCTTATTTCCGACTTTGCAGCCGCAAACAGATTTATATACGGCGACGCTAGCTATAATCCCGGATATAACTGGCAGCATCTTGATATAAACAGACCTGTAGCATCTACCGAAAGACTCAGTAGCTGTGACAGACTTGTTGACTGGGCGCTTTGGAGATCCGGTATTACAAACACGAGAGGAAATAAAATATCACACGGCCCCGTTGTTTATGAGCAGCACAATTGGATACCGACACTCGGTTATCAGAAGATAACCAACCCTGCCGCACTTAAGCCCGGAGACCTTGTATTTACAACGTATGACTATACGAAACCGGGAATTCCCGGCCACGCATTTATATGCGCAAGCGAGAATATGGGCGGAAACACATATTTGAGATATGACCACGGCTCGGTTTACAGAATACAGTATGACACGAATCACATAACGACGTTCTATAAGGGAAAAGAGGCACCGTTCCTTGAAAGGATCGGTACAGCTGACCAGCCTACATTCTATTACGCTTACAGACCTATTGACTAAAATCAAATATTTACACCGCAGCAAAATTGCTGCGGTGTATTTTTTCTTATGTAATTTTAATAGTATTTGTTTTGAAAACAAGCGTGTTTTTTGCATAATTAACAAAAAATTATCATTTTTGAGTTGCGTTTTTTGATAAAATGCTGTAGAATTATAGTGTCAGCTTGCACCGTTAATTATCGATGTGCTTTTTGAGTTTGCAAGCTTTTATGTTCGTGTTTTTTAAAAAAGGAGTGAACACTATGAAAAAACATTTGATGCGAATGGCAATTTTAGGTGTATTGCTTGCCATTTTGTTGCCCTGTGTGTTTGCGGGAACGGAAATTATTACATCATTCTTTCCCAAAAATGCGGCGGTGTCAATAGAAGATGCAGCGATAGATGGCGAATACATCAAAAACGTACCTATCGGAACAACTGCCAAGGAATTGATGAAGCAAATTCCGAACAGTGAGTACATAACTAAATTCTACGGTTACAAAATAGCTGAAAGCTCACGTGTCGGAACGGGATTCAAGCTTTTCGTGAAGAGCGGAGCACAGTATACGATACTTGTTGACGGTGACCTTGACGGTGACACTTATGCAACGGGTAAGGACCTTGTACGTGCTAAAAAGCACCTCATCGCAGGCAATAAGTTCTATTATGAATCCGTGCTTGACTTCAATAAGGACGGTTCATTTACCGAAGCTGACCTTTCGGGATTTTCAGGTCTTATAATGGATGATGAGCCTGTGCTCGATGCCATTGACTGCGAAAATACAGACCTAGGCGACGATTTTTATGCAACAATAAATCTTTCATATACAGACAATGCCGTTACGGCTAATATCGGAAGCAATATCGTTGCATCCGACAAGACCACATCTGCAAACCAGATATGGCATTTCACACGTCACGACGACGGCTCGTACGTTATCAGAAGCGTAGGTATGGGTACAGCTATGGAAGTATCTTATGCTTCGTCTGATATGGGTGCGAACGTTTCGCTTTATAAGGCGCACGAAGCTGATAACCAGAGATGGTATCTTGTAGAGCAGGAAGACGGCGGTTATATAATCCGTTCGAAGCTCGGCTATGACAGAGTTCTCGACGTTTTCTCCGGCTCTACAGAAAACGACACTAATGTTCATCTGTACGGCTTGAATTATTCATCAGCACAGATATTCTATATTGATAAGCTCGATGATATTGATACTTCAAGCAATGTTTATTTCGATCAGGTTGGGCCGCTCACTCAGTCTACATTCTATTCAAATCTTGCATTCGGTTCAAGATTTTTGGCTATTGACGGTGTTAATGTTTGTATGAAATCAACTAGACAGTATTGGCAGTTCGCTTTGCAGTCAGACGGAACATATAAGATAACAAACAGTACTAACGGTAAGGTTCTTGATATTACCGGCGCCGCTATGGAAGACACCACAAATATTCAGGTATTCGACAGCAATGATACCAAAGCACAGCGTTGGTACATCTATATGAAGAACGGTAAAGCGGTACTTCGTTCCGCACTTGATGAGAACTTTGTTGTGGATGTTCAAGGTGGTGTGGACGCTGAAGGCCAAAATATTCATCTTTATACATATAACGGCTCGGCGGCTCAGTACTTTGCATTTGTAGATTATGCAAAGACATTGCCTGAATATCGTGTATCTTGTCCGTACAACACTATTGTATACGGCAGATATAATACTTTGGAGGAAGCAAAGGCAAATGCGGTTTGCTACCTCGGACAGGTTATCTACAATCTCAAGGGTGAATTGGTATACAACACGTGTCCTACAGTTATGGCGGCTAAGATAGTTCATAATGCAAAGCTGATATCCGACTTTGCGGCGGCACACGGATTTGTATACGGTCACGCAGACTGGAACCCCGGATATAACTGGCAGTCTCTTGATATAACAAAGCCTACAGTAAGAGATGAAAGATGCAGCAGCTGTGACAGACTTGTTGACTGGGCACTCTGGAGATCGGGCGTTACAGACGCAAGAGGTAACAAGATAGAGCACGGTCCCGTTGTTTACGAACAGCATGTGTGGGTACCTACTCTCGGATATAAAAAGATAACAAACCCTGCTGATCTCAGACCCGGAGATTTGGTATTTACAACGTACGACTATACAAAGCCCGGAATTCCCGGTCACGCATTTATTTGCGCAAGCTATAATATGGGCGGAAACCTGTATTTGAGATATGACCACGGTTCGGTTTACAGAATCCGTTATGCAAATCCCAATAATACTCCTACGCCGTATCCTACATCGTATCTTAACGGTAAGGCTCCGTTCCTTGAAAGAATCGGTACAGCCGACCAGCCTACATTCTATTACGCTTACAGACCTATAGACTGATCAATATGTCAGGACATCTTTATCAAAAGATGTCCTGATTTTTTATAAAAGCAGACTTGTGATTATAGATAAAGAAAATTCAGGGTATCAAGCTTATCAATAATGATGTTTTATATCTATGCACAGCTTTTGTGAATTTACGGAAAATTATCATTTATTACTATTTCTTTATACAATAATACTGTAATATAAAATTGTTGGTTCATCTGTTTTTTGCGACGAGCACTTTTCAGCTTGGGAAAATAGGTGTATCAGTCTTTTGTATTTATGAGCATTTGAAAGGAGATATGCTTGTGAAAAAACTTTTGTTAAAAATTACGGTGATTTGCGTGCTTCTTGCCGTTTTATTGCCGTGCGCCTTTGCGAAAACGGAATTTATGTCCTCGCTTTTTCCGCAAACGGTTGCGACGTCTTCTGGCGATGCATATATTGATGGCGAATATATTAAGAATATTCCGCTTGGTACTACCGTAAAGGAGCTTATGTCAAGCTTTCCGGGAAGCGGACACGTCAGCAGATTCCACGGTTATACCGTCGGTGATTATTCAAGAGTCGGAACGGGATACAAGCTTGTAATGGCAGACGGTACTGCGTATACATTGCTTGTAGACGGTGACGTTGACGGCGATACGTACGTAACCGGTAAAGACCTTGTGCGTGCAAAAAAGCACCTCATAGCGAATAATACCTTTTATTATGAATCTGTTCTCGATTTCAACAAGGACGGCTCGTTCACAGAGGATGATATTTCGGGCTTTTCAAATGCAATAATGACCGACACCCCTGAGCTTGATATTGCGGACAAACCCACAAAAAATCTCGGCGAAAGCTTTTATGCAACGATAGATCTTTCTTATACCGATAACTCACTTGGCGTGAGTCTTGCGAAAGATACGGTTGTTGCTTTTGATAAAACGACGTCGGCAAATCAGATATGGCACTTCATAATTCAGGATGATGGCTCGTATGTGATTGAAAATGTTGGTACGGGCACAGTTATGGATCTCTCGTATGCTTCTACGCATCTTGGTAACCTTGTCGGTACGTACAAAAATACGGGTGCGGAAAATCAGCGGTGGTATCTTATTGAGTACGACGGCGGTTATATAATCCGTTCAAAATGCGGATATGACAGAGTTCTTGAGGTTTCTTCCTCGTCAACGGAAAATGACGCAACGGTAAACATATACGGTGTAAGCTACTCGGATTCACAGATATTCTACTTAAACGATATTGGTGAGGTTGATCTGGATACGAATGCATATTTTGATAATGTCGGTCCTCTGAGTCAGCCTATGTTCTATACAACGCTCAAATTCAACAACGGATATATCAGTGTCGATTCTTCAAATAACGTATGCATAAAGCCGTATGGACAGTATTGGCAGTTCCTGATGCAGACAGACGGTACGTATATCATTAAAAACGTGCAGACAGGCAAGGTTCTTGACGTATTTGCGGCGGAAATGGCTGATGGTGCAAACATTCAGGTGTACGATTCCAACGGCACAACAGCACAGCGCTGGTATGCCTATATGCGCCTCGGCAAGATAACGCTTATGTCAGCACTCGGTGATAACTTTGTTGTTGACGTTTACGGTGCTTCCGATGCTGAGAACACGAATGTTCACCTTTACACAAGCAATCTTTCACCTGCACAGCAGTTTATTGTTGATGATTACAGATTGAAGCTTCCCGAATATGCTGTAACCTGTCCTTACGGAACAACAGTCTACGGTCAGTATGAATCCATTGAAGAAGCAAGAGCAAACGTTAAGGCGCATTATGGCCAGGTGGTACGTCAGGGCGGAAACGTTGTGTACAATCCTTGTCCCACTATGGCGGCGGCAAGAATCCTCCACCACGCAAAGATAAACGCCGACTATGTAAGAGATAACGGATACAGATACGGTGACGCGAGCGTTAACCCTGCACTTGATAAGAGTGAAAAGATCGTATCTTGCGACAGATTCGTGGGCTGGACACTTTACGATGCAGGCTTTGCAAGAGACAGACAGCCAGCGACAAAGGGCTTCACGCTTTACGGTCCTTTGGAAAACCTTTTGATAAGCCTCGGCTTCCAAAAGCATACGAATCTTGCTGATGTACGCCCCGGCGATATAATATTTGTTGGTTACAGTAATAACCTTGCTGTTCCTGCAAACTATAAGAACTATCCTTGCCACACGTTTATTTCCGCAGGTACGTACGGCGCAAATACATACAGATATGACGCAGGCTCAGTAAAAAGACTTCAGTCTACACAGCCCTCGTATGAGCCTTTGTCATACAGCAATATGCAGTTCAGATTTGCATACAGACCTATCGATTAATTAAAAATTACAAAATGGTTATCGCTTGACGGTAACCATTTTGATAATGCGGAAGGAAAAAATATGAGCATAAAAAAATACGATAAGCTCGTCAGAGATAAAATTCCCGAAATAATATCAGCGCAGGGCAAAAAGTGCTGTATCGTGGTTATGGATAACGAAGCTTATCTTGAAATGGTGGATAAAAAGCTCGGTGAAGAGCTTGAGGAATACTATAAAGACGGAAGCATTGAGGAACTTGCAGACCTTCTCGAGGTTCTGTATGCGGCGGCTGCAGCACGAGGATATACGCTTGATGAGCTTGAAAGGGTAAGAAAAGAAAAGTTTTTAAAGCGAGGAGGCTTTGAAAAGAAGCTTCTTTTAAAAGAGGTTGAGGAATAAAAGAAATAAAAAAACTGCAAGCAAGCCTGCAGCGAAAACAGTAAACGAAGCCCCTGGCAGATTTTGATCTGTCAGGGGCATTTTTTGTTAAGATTTACGTTTTTTAATGATGAATATTACGGCGACTGCAACAGCCACGGCTGCAGCACAAGCGACACCTATAATAACACCGGATGATGAACCTTTATCTTCTTCAGCATCGGTTTCAGATGCTGTTGTGTTTACTCCATCTGTTACGGAATCACTGCCGTCTGCATCTTCGCTTTCGGTTGCTGCTTCTGTATCTTCGGTGGGCAATTCGGTGATTACTTCCGAAAGCTCGTTTGTTACAATAGTTTCAGCATCTGTGACGATAACCGTTTCCGCTTCTGTTACAGACTCTGTATCTTCGACAGGCGGTTCCGTAGTGGGAGCAGTTGTGTTTATCGTGCTTCCGGGGTTAAGGAACTGCTTATAGCTCGGTATTGAGCCTTCGGGGAGAATTCCCTCGGATACCTTTCTTGCTTCGTCTGCCGTCTTGCAAAGTGTTATACTGCCGAATGAGAATACCGTGCCGTCTGCCGCATTCGTTGTGATAGAATCGAAAACGTCAAGACGGATATTGTTTATAGTACCTCTCCAGCCGCTTTCTTTTGAAAGATCTACGATGTAATAATTAAAGTCCTTGCTTGCATTTATCGATACGTTGCGTGTGAAATCCTCGCTCGGACCCGATGATGCTGACGTGGAATAGTAAAGCTTCAGAGTGCTTGATTTGCCGAGATTGGTTTTCGCCTTTACGACCATATATTTGTATGTATCTGCGCTCACACTGCTGAGGGCATCAAAGCTCAATGTTGCATACGGATCGTTTGACGTTGATGTTACACTCATGTGGTATGCGTTATCTGCTTCAATGTATTTACCTGAACAGTTCGTGTATCCCGATACGATGTGAGGCATAAGGTCAGCGGGGATGTGGTAACCGGGAATATCGGAAAGATCAAGGGGAGCTTTGATATGGCTCATATCGCCTTGTGCGGCGCATACCTTGTTCTGATTCCATACTACCGCAATTGCATTTATTACCGCACGGGGTGAGCCGTCTGATGATTTGCTTCTTACGCTGTATGAGCCGTTTTCAAGCGTTACCATCGTTGCTGAACCGCCGCCGTCAAGGAAGAATACGCTGTTATATCCTGCGGTTCTGAGGAACTGTATGCCTGATGCGTAGTTGATGCCGAGTCTTGTTCCGTCTTTTGCTGCAGTAAATGTGCAGAACATTACCTTTCCGTCATCTTTGTAACCGATAAATGCACCCGGATATTCTGTGTTTCCGCCGAGGGAGGTGTACACCTGACCGTCTTTGTGTGTCATGATGTGACCGCCGATGGCTTCTTTTACGTTCTTCCAGAGAGATGCGTTGCCTGTTGAGTCGGAAACGGAGCATTTGAATGAAACGGTGTGACCGACCTTGAAGTTTTCTCTCATTGCGGGTATTCTGTTGCCTCTTACGGTTATTACGATAGTATTCTTTCCTATCGTGGGGCGTGAGGTGCTTCCGCTTTCATATATTTTCTTGATAGTTCCTTTTACTGTTCCGTCGAACGTAAATGCCGTGTCTGACGATTCTATTTCGATTTCGAAAGCATCGTTAAGCGCATAGTTTGTGCTGTAGCATCTGTGATTGTAAACGACGGTTGAATCGGGGGCAGGGAGTCTGTTCAGACCGTTTACGCCCGTGGAAATACCCGTTGTTTCATTTTTAAGTGAAATTGCAATTGAGGGACTGCCGACCACGGGCTGATTGGCAGACGTGACGCCGAAAGCGGCTTTGGGCGGTGTTGTATTGCCTCGCTCGTCATTCGTGGCGCAGGCGTTTTCCATGCCGAACTGCTGTGTTGCCCATATCTCGCCTTTGGATATCATAATACCTCTCGGTACTTTTAAAACGGCTTTTGCCATTTCCGAACCGCTGTGTACATTTGTCATCCACAAGTCGCCGTTTATTGCGGCAAGTATCGTCTTGCCGTTTTGCTTGTAGCTTTCCACGGCTGATTTAACCGTTTTGGCGCTTACCATATAGTCGCCGCAGTTTATTACTTCTACCGAAAGATTTGTATTAGCAAGATCAAATTCGGTAAAGCATGCCTTTTTATCATTTTTTGTTGACGGATTATAAAAAGTGTACTTCGGAATTGTCATTTCCGTCAGGGTGACTCCTGTATTTGTTCCGTTTGGCAGTTTTATTTCTTTAGTTACAACGTTCGTAGAGCCGCCTATTTTACCGGGAACGGCTGAAACTGCGGTTGACGCTGCGAGCGTGAGTGCGAGCAAAACTGTCAAAAATTTTAAAGCCTTCATCAAAAGTGCCTCCTGTATAATTGTGTAAGCGGATTATATCATAATTTTATATTAATGTCAAGAAAATATATGCACTATAAAGATATTAAAAGGAATAAAATTCTGCCGTGCAAAATACAATATGAAAAATAATTTTGCAAAAATGCAAGGAGGGTATTGACAACTTGCATTTTTGCGTGTATAATGTAATCAATAAAAATACAAAACGGAGGTTTTACCATGGATAAATCTTTACCTTTATTGTTGCTTGACAACAGCAGTATGATGAGCGTTCTTAACGAAGGCGAATTCCAATGCCACAATCTTACCTTTGAAGAAGCGAAGCATATCCTTGAACTTCACGATGAAACGGACGTTTTGCAGTGCTTCAGCAACCTTGATATCGAAACGGTCATTTACGATTATTTAGGGGTTACAAAACGTGAGGTTGAGTATAAGAGAATCAGAAATATGCGCCCCGGACAGGATGCCATCGTTTTCAAGCTGTACATAACCCCCTCGGAAACACAGCCGATAATACAAGCGGATGACGGAGTTGAAGCTAAAAAAATTCAAAACGTGTACGTTTACTGTCAGTATTTGTCAAGAATCAAATGATTTAAAAAATCTGTGCGTAGTTTTCGCACAGATTTTTTTGTTTATTCGAATATTGCTTTAGCCGCACGCACAACGAGGTGGTTGCCGTATGAAAACGGTGTTGTGTATACGAGGGTGTCACTTCCGTCTTGCGTGAACTTCAATTCTTCGCCGTTGTCGAGCCAATGTATGCTCTTTATGCGCTTGTCTGTTTTGAAGCGTAATTCGTAATTTCCGCTTCCGTTTGCCAGGGCTACGTTTGGATCTGCCACCATAGGAAGATTGTTGCAGAGAATATAGTATGCTTCATCAGTTTGCAGGATAAAATCATCATCCTTGTTTTCGATTTTTACGTCGCAGGGAACAGCATCCATTATTTCACGGTTTACGCTTACCCATTTTCCGACTATTTCAAGAATTGCGCTGTCAATGGTGCGAAGGTATCCGTTCGGAAGCGGTCCGACGTTCAGCAAAAAGTTGCTTCCGCATTTTTTGCAAACTGTCAGATCTTTAATTACATCTGCGGGGGAAATGTATGAAAGGTCGTTTTCGGCATATCCCCAATGGCTGTTCATTACCTGGCACATCTCGCTTGCAATGTATTTCGGAGATTCTTCCGTGTTTATCTTCTGAGGTCTTCCGCGCTCAAACGTTACGCTGTCAAGCTCAATGTGACCGAGCGCACCCCTTGCGGAAAGTCCCGTGTTGTTGATGATCATTGCCTCGGGCTGATATTTTCTTATCGTTCCGTAAAGCTCGTCCTCCTGCCAATCGCTGTTCGGCTTGTGCCACATACCGTCGAACCAGATACCGCCTATCTTGCCGTAGTTTCTGCAAAGAAGCTCAACACTCTTTCTTAAATAAGCGAGATATTCGTTGAAATCCGCTTCGTATGACGGCATATACCAGTCCATAAGAGTGTGATAGAAAAAGGGAACTATACCGCCCTCGTTGCAGGCATCAACGAATTCACGGATAAGATCACGGCCGCAGTAATGCACCGTGTCGTAATCGTTAAGTCCGCACGTGTCGTAAAGAGAAAATCCGTCGTGGTGTCGTGTGGTTATCGTTATGTATCTTGCGCCTGCTGTTTTTGCGTGCGCAACCAGCTTTTTTGCCCAGTCTTCCGCAGGAATGAAATTTTTTGCATATTCTGCGTATTCTTCGTTTGAAATGTGAAGAACGGCTTTAGACCATTCACCCTTACCGACGGCACTGTACACACCAAAGTGTACAAAAATGCCGAAGCCGAGCTTTTCAAAATCCTTGATATATTGCTTTACTATCATCATTTTACCCTGATTAAATTATTTTTGGTAATTGTATCACAACCGTTGGTGTTTGTCAATTACCGCAAATTGTAACTTTTAAGCGCAGATAATGTAAAAAACTATGGATGTGTTCATTTGTTATGATGAATCGAAGCAATTTGTATGTATTAGACACAAATTGTTTAAAAAATATGTAGTACATATACAAGATTTGTATGGTAAACTGTACCCGTAGTCTATATATTATTTATATAATATATTTATAGGCAAAAATTCTTATCACTAAAGGAGAAAATCAATGGAATCAAAGAAAAAGTTTGGCTTAAGACGAATCCTATCGGTCGTTTTGTGTTTGTCAATGCTTCTTTCTCCCGTTGTTACGCTCGCTGAAAGCGTTATCAATGAGGGAATTGAAAGTCTTGCCGAGCCTGAATTGATCTTGATTCAAAAAGCCGAAACGAAGACAGTCTACAAGCTTGTAGAAAATTACACAGCTGCTGACATCAGTACGAGCAAAACGTATATGATCGTCAGTACGGACGTTCCCGGCGAAGCCTCTGCGCTCGGCGGCGCTCAAAGAGGCGACGGCCGATATCTGCAAACACTCAACGGATTAAAGGTTTTTGAAATACCGGTACAAACAACCTCACTTGATCCGGGTAAGTACGTAACAAATACTTTTTCATCTGCTGAATTCGGCGAGTGGAAGTTTGAATCAGCCGGAAGTAATGCATATTACCTTGTTACAACTTCAAAAGACAACAACGGTAATACACACAAAGGCTATCTTGCCCAACATCCTAACGGTGGTTCAGGCGGATATCATTCCGGATACTTCTCACTTGCTTTGGATAAGAGCGAGGGACGTACTTCAAAGTGGATTATTGCCAATGACAATATTGACCTTGCGGGTTTGAAAACGATATATACATCATCTTATCCCCCGACTGTTGTAACTGTTGACGGAAAAAATGCCGGTTATATCAGTTATGGTGTTTTTACAGCTCAGGACAACAAACAGTACACGAATTTTAATATGGTAGCTAAGGGTTCTGCTAAAACGATGGCACAGCTGTACGAAAAAGTAGGCTCAAAAGACATCCCTGAGATCAAGGGCTATCTTTACTCAAACAAGGGTACAGTTGCTGTAAATACAGGCAAGTTTGCACCTACAGGCGCATACATCCACCTTTACGTTGACGGCAAGCTTACCCGTGTTCCCGTTACAACGGATATGCTTTCGGGTGCTGATCTTACAACGGCAGGAACGTATAATAACGTCAAGGTAAGCTACAACGGTGTTCAGCTTGCCGATAACTTTACACTTGTGGTTAAAGCTGTAAAGGAACTTGTTGCCAATAATTATGATGAGGTGAGCAAGAATTCATCATTCTTTGTTCTTGCAGATCCCGACCAGAACAATTTATTTATTGACGGTGGATATATACATATCGCTGAAAGCCAGAATCCCGGATATGTAAGACTTCTTAAAACTGAAGACGGAAGAAACGTTTCAACACAGGAAGTTTTCGCGTATGAAATATTCGTTGACGGCGAAAGACAGTTGGTAATCGATGCTGCTCCGTGGCAGTCAATATGGATATCTCACGCAGCAGGCCATGTTAATCTTCCCAACGCTAAATGTTGGATTTTCGAGGCCTTCAACAGAACGGCTCAGGCAGACAGATATCTTCGTTTTAACGGTACCGATGATCTCGGTCAAGGCGCAACATTGACTGTCGGTGCTTCTGACGGCTGGCAGGCTATCTGGAATGACAGAAATGAAAAAACAGGTATTGCTGTCTATAATCCCGGTGCCAAGGTAACGACAGACAATGGTATTGAACAGCAGAATCATAAGTGGCGTACGATGTACTACAACTATATGATCAATAACTTCGGTTTGCGTATTGAACAGGCAGACGGTAACGCTGCAGGCTACAAGCCTTCAAACCAGAATATAAACGAGCTCAGAGAGCCGCAACCTCAGGACAGAGTATATTATTACGCACGTACAAGTGAATATGCAAATGCAACTGTTTATCTTACAAAGAATTCAGGAACAGTATCTTACGGTGCTACGGGCGCAGATTCTCCCACAGGCGTTTTCCTTGTCATGACGGTAACTGACGCTTACGGTGTATCGCACGTTACAAATATTCCCGTAACGCTTGATATGCTTACTCATAACGATGACAATGTAAAGACGAAGACAGCAACAGACAGCGATAAAGTATACAGTAATGTAAAGGTAACATATCAGGGAGTTGCTATCAGCTCGAGCTTTAAGCTTACAGTTGAGCAGAAGCGTCCCGAAAATGACTACCCCACATATCCCGCCCCCGGTTCTGTTGAAATTAAAAAGGGATTAAATGAGGAATATGATTATCTTGCAACCGGTCTTACGGAAGTACAGCTTACACTGACGGGTATTCCCGATGCCAGCGGTGCTGACGTTGTGCTTGTTCTTGATAACTCGGGTTCAATGGCTTATTCCGCTGACCCGAACTCGGATCCTATGCCTAACAACTCAAAAGCGCGTAGAAACGAGATGGTTGCATCGATCAAAACGATGCTCAAAAAGTTTGCTGAAACGATTGACGGTTATAAGTCCGATATTTCCGTTTCCATACTTACGTTTGACGGATATACGCTTATCGACGGCGATATGTTCATCAAGAAGATGAATGGGGAATCGCATCCTCTTGCTACAACACATAACCAGGCAGATACAGCACACTTCCTTACACCTAAAGAATCTTTGGCTGCAATGCCTTCGATCGAAAACAGATTTATTCACTCAAGCGATCTTACAGATGAAAAGATCGATGAAATCGCAGATAGCTTCGGTATGGCATACTCCGGTTCCGGTACAAACTATGACCAGGGCTTGCATCTTGCATACGAAACACTTGCAGGTAAGCAGAAGCTTAATGCACAGGCAGGTACAAAGCGTAATCCTTATCTGATATTTATGTCTGACGGCTGTACATGGCAGTATAACTATGTCGGCGGCGGTTCGGAAATAAGAGACAAGGATGACCCTGAGACTGGCATTGTTGGATATCAGACATGGGATAATTATCTTAACGGTAATCTTTCTGCCATTCCCGCAGCATCAAGACCTTCGAATACAGCAAGATATAACGAATTTGCAAACAGCGCAGGTAAGCACTGGATGGCTGAGGCTATCAAGGGTGATACTGACAGCAGATATAAGATAATCAATCCCAACGGCAACTCTGCAAATAACTATGTTGAATGGGTTAACGGCCTCGGCGCTGAGGTATTCGTTATCGGCTTCGGTATGGCTGCCGATCACGCTATTTCGAGAGATACGGCGGTCGGAGTTCTCCGCAGAATTTCTTCCGGTGACGAACAATCAGGCCACTTCTACGATGTTGCAAGATCAGGTCAGATCAACGACGTATTTAATGAAGTTGCTATGAAGATACGTGCAGCATCAGGCGCCGTGTTTGAAGATAAGCTCGGTGAAGCGTTCGATCTTCAGATGGCATCAACTGTTGCAGGTCCGAGAGGTCCTATAACACTTGATCCCGCACCTGCTGTTGAATTGTTTGAGTACATCACATACAGACTTGATGAAGTAGGTACTATCATTGATAACGTACACGTTACGGAAGAGATGGTAGGTACAGTTAAAAAAGGCTACGAAGCCGGCACACTCATCGAGAAAGTTACGTTCAATCCAGACGGTACAGAGGCATACAGCTCCGTAAAGGGTGCATCTGTTAATATCCTTGGCGAAGACGGTATAATCGATGCTTCCACGTTTAAGTATAATACCAATAAGAATAAATCGGTAATGATAGACTCTAACTCCGATGGCAAGGTGGATTATGAGCTTCCCTCTGAAACATTCGCTTGGCTCGTCGGTGATATTCCTCAGTCAAGATATGAGCTTCACTACGACGTTTATCTTGAAGGCTCGATGGAGGGTGAAGTAAGCCCCGCTGATCAAGAGTTCCTCACAAACGAATACGCGGTTCTTAAATATAAGAACTACATCGGTAATGCTTGTTCCATAACTGCTCCTAAGCCTCAGCTTCCTTGGGAAGATGCAGAGGTAACATACAGCTACTACCTTGTAAACGGCAGAGGTGAGCCTATCGATGCAAACGGTAACGTTACAACATTCGACAAGGCACTTAAGATAGGCGGTCTTGGAGATGTAACAAAGCAGTTCAGACTCAACCAGAAGAATGTCATTGTTGACGGTGACGGCGAAGGTCAGATTCCTGATGCTTATCAGCTTTACGATGATGCATCTGCATATAAGATTCTTGCACATTCCAAGTCTGCCGCTACAGGTGACTGGACAATAGAGAAATCTGCCAATAAGCCTTTAACAACTTACGTTGAATCCGGTACGTTACTTACAACAGGCAATACATACGATAATTCAGATGCAAACTACAGACAAACAAAGGTTTGGTTCGCTCTTGTTCCCAAGGTTTGCGTTGATGATACGGTAGTTATAGACTACGGTATTCCCGTTGATGTTGATGTATTGGCAAATGACGATTTCAAGGACGATGTTGAAAACGCAACAATTACAGGTTATGCTCCCAAAGTTGATGCTCCCTCATACTTCGACCTTACATCCGACACACCCGACGGCTTTGTTGCTTCAGACAAAACACTCAACGGTGCATTCGGTAAATTCAGCTGTGTGGATAACGAGATCCGTTATCAGCTCGACGAAATGCAGATGACAGATGTTGATTCTGTTACATACGGTGCACAGTACAGCGGTTCTGAAATGCCCAACGGTAAATATTACGGTAACCTTACGGTTATCCCCGCAACACTTATCTACTTTGAAGATGATTTCGTATCATTTACAGTTAACAACTATTCGGAAGAAGGCGAGGTTATAGCTAACAGCTGGACAACAGTCGGAACCGAAAAGGACGACGTTCAGAGAGATGACAGAGTTGGCGAGACCATCGCAAACGTATACGGCAATGACGGCGCATACGTTGATTCTTCAAAATATTCATTCGGTTCAGCACAGAAGGTAACAGTTGAAAGAACCGATAAGTATGATGAAAACGGTAGAATTGCTTCCTCTACAGGTAAATATGCTACAGCAACATTTACTTTTGTCGGTAAAGGCTTCGACGTTATAAGCTATACAACAAACAAGACAGGTACAATTGCAGTTCAGGTATTCCCGTATGCGAGCCTTGATGCGACAGCACCTGAGATAAATGCTGTAAAGAGTACAGTTGTAGACACATACTACGGCTATAAGTATGCTAAGGTTCCCGTACTTGACAGAGACGGCAATCAGATAATAGAAGACGGTAAGCCTCTCTATACAGAAAAGTGGGTTCCCGCAGAATCCGATACAGAAGACGGACTTTACCAGGTTCCCGTTATCAAGTGGAGCACTGACACTTACGGTAAGTACAAGGTAGTAATTACAGCTTCGTACAACTGGATATTCGATCACGGTCAGTACGGCGGAAGCAGACTTCCCAACAATAAAGCCAATGCAACAAGAGAAGGTAAGTATGACTTCTATCTTGATGCTATCAGAATTTACGATCCCGCAAACGGCGGTGCAAATGATGAAGACATCAAGAATGCATATATCGCAGACGGCGAATATATGCCTACATTCAAGGAGCTCAGAAATATCCTTATCAGCGATGTAAAGGGCTTTGCGGCTGACGGCTCTAACGTTGACGGTGCTGTGTATATCGACAATACTTCCGACAGCATAAAGAACACATACACACTCAACGAATACAAGGATTTCGGTCCTAACAACGAAGTTTACCTTGCAAAGGGCAACGCAGTTGCATTTACGGTTGATAAAAACGGTTATGCTTCTGTACAGCTCGCTGCAAAGTTAGCTAAGGGTACAGGCACGCTCAAGATCAAAAACGTTACAAACGGTTTGGATAAGACTTTGAATATTACAACCGCAACGGATCTTTACTATGCTCTTGATGATATACTCGCAGATAACAAGGCTAACACGGTAGTTCTTCAGAATCTTGACGGAAACGGTATCATTTCCGTAACAAATCTGAAGCTTACGAAGACTGCTACTGTAGACGCACAGGTTCAGACAGTCAATGCAGTTTATATGAACGCAAAGACAGCACAGGCAGCAGTTGATTATCTTAATGCTACACAGGCACCTGAGATCCACAGCGTTAAGTCAATGAAGCCCTCCGTTAAGGCAGGACAGAAATTCACAGTAACTGTTACAACAAATTCCGAAGCGGAATACGTTGTTGTTAACGGTCAAACGTTTACAAAGTATACTGAAAACAAGGCAAACGGTCAGCGTATCTGGAAAGTAACACTTGCACTTGAAGACAAGGGAATGGCACAGATAAGCGCAAATGCTTACAGCGCAAATGACGTTGAAAGCAGAACAGTTTCGACAACCGTAAGAGTTACCAAAGCACCGGCTTTCTCAATCGGAGGAGTATTCGACGGATTCTTTGGCGGCTTGCTCGGTAAATAATGGGAAGGGAGAACAGACAGATGAAAAAAGTATATACAAAACCCGATGTTGTATTTGAAAATTTTTCACTCAGCACAAATATTGCTTCATGTGAAGTTCACGCAAATGCAGACAGAGGAATATGCGGCTGTGACTTTATTCCCGGATTGACTTTGTTTACAAACACCATAATGGGTTGTGATTTATCCACTGAAGATGGCGCTCCTGAATACGATGGAATTTGTTATCACAATCCATCTGACTTTAACAACGTATTTAAATCATAATAAGCAAAAAAGGGTGCGGTGATCACACCGCACCCTTTTTTAAGGGATCGTTATTATGCGAATAAAACAAAACAAAAAGAAAATTATTATTATATCGGCAATAGCTGTTGCCGCTGTTATATCTTGTGTTCTTGTTCTTACACAGTGCACGGATATATTCTCAAAGACTCCCGTCGATACAAGCCACTATATCAACTTGGATGACGGACTCAAAATAACCTTGGTCGGAAGCTACAATGGCGTATATATGGAAGACGGAAGCGGAGATAAGGTTGATGACGTTTTATCAATAGTTGTATTGAACACAAATGAAAAAGATCTGCAATATGCAGAGATATACTTAAAATACGAAGATTATACTGCCGAATTCACCGTTACAAATCTACCTACAGGGCAGTCGGCATTGCTGCTTGAAAAAAAGCGTGCAATATCAAGAGATGTAAAGCCTGATGCGTATCTTTTGGAAAACGAGGTGTTTTTCAAAACACCGATGGATAATATGGAAAAGGTAATTCAGGTTTCGGGTGTAAACGGCGTTGCAAATATAAAAAATATATCCGATGATGATATTGTCGGAGACGTCGTAATTTACTTCAAAAATTATGCACAAGATATGTTTTACGGCGGAATAACGTATAGGATAACTATCAAGGACGGTTTGAAAGCCGGAGAGTTGAAGCAGACAAATGCAGGACATTTTTCTCCGTCTGAAAGTAAGATAGTTTCCGTTAATATTGTGAAATGATATGACAGTTCTTTATTATCGTATAGCGGATATTACGTTTAAAATAATCGGTGATGATGAAATAATGAATGCGGAAAGTGCGTTGTTGAACGAATATGCAGTACCGCCGTCAGATCCTGATTATACTGTAATATTTGAAGAAGCTGACGAGCTTTCTGAGCCTGTCGGCGAATGTATTTTTACCTCGTCTGACAGAATGGTATATAGTGTACCTGACGGCGAAATACGCTATTCTGGAGATCTTTCCGATGAATACAGATCAGCCGATATGAGGATGTACCGACGCGGGCGTGAGCTTTGCGTGCAAACGGTATTCAAAGGAAATTTCAAGCGTATCGGCGCACGTGCGATACTTAATTGTCTTGGAATCGAACACATAATGGCAGAAAACGAGAGCTTTATTCTTCACGCATCGTATATAAGATACGGTGATGAAGCTGTTTTGTTTACTGCTCCTTCGGGGGTAGGTAAGTCCACGCAGGCAAGACTTTGGTGCGAAAACAGAGGTGCTGAGCTTATAAACGGCGACCGTGCGGCGATTGTGAACAAAAACGGTGTTTTTTGGGCATACGGCGTGCCGTTTGCAGGAAGCTCGGGAGTTTGCAAAAACGAGAGCTATCCCATAAAAGCAATAGTGTGCCTTGCGCAAGCAAAAGAAAATACAGCGGTAAGATTAAAAGGTATAACTGCCTTCCGCAAGCTGTGGGAGGGTTGTACGGCGGACGTCTGGAATAAATCAGATATGGAATCTTGTATAAAAACAGTTTCTTCCGTATCAGCTCAAGTTCCTGTTTTTCATCTTGGGTGTCTACCCGATGAAACAGCCGTTGAAACGCTTGAAAATGAATTTAATAAGCTGAAAATTTGAGGAAATATTATGGTAAGAAAAAGGAGCGAAGAACCCAGAATAGTCACGTACCTGCATAATAAAGCGGGGAAATTGGGACTGCCTGTGGGTGCTACATTTGAATTGACATCAAGATGCAATTTTGACTGTCCTATGTGCTATGTGCATCAATGCGGAAAGAACGCTGAAGCAAGAAAAAGGGAACTCACAACAGAACAATGGATAGATATTGCACGTCAGGCACGTGAAAAGGGCACGATATTTGCGCTTTTGACGGGCGGTGAGCCTTTTCTGAGAGAAGACTTTTTTGAGATATATTCAGCGATGAAAAAGATGGGATTTTATATTTCCATAAACAGCAACGGCTCGCTTATTGACGGCGAGATACGCAGAAAGCTGCTTGAAGATCCCCCATTCAGAATTAATATATCCTTGTATGGCGGTTGTGCTGAAACGTACAAAAATATGTGCGGTACGCCGATGTACGAAAAGGTGCTTGAGAATATCAAGGCACTGAAAGCTGCAGGAGTTGACGTGAGTCTGAATGTGTCAATCACTCCTTATAACAAGCAGGATACAGAAAAGATATTCAACATTGCAAGTGAAATAGGCGTTGTTGCAAAGGCTGTCAGCTATATGTATCCGCCGATAAGAATAAACGGCGAAAAATTCGGAGAAAATGCAAGACTTACACCTAAGGAAGCGGCTGAATATACGGTCAGATGGGACTTGCTTCGTTTTTCTGACGAAGAATTTGAAATGCGTGCAAAGAGTATGAGGGAATTTGCCGATATTGAAAGAGATGAATGTCTTGGCGACATCAGCGAGGGTGTTGGATGCAGAGCGGGCAAATCTTCATTGTGGCTTACTTGGGACGGAAAAATGTATCCCTGCGGAATGATGCCGAAGCCCGTGGCTTATCCGCTTGAGGTTGGCTTTGAAAAAGCTTGGGAGTATGTAAACACGGAGGTTAAAAAAATACGCTTGCCTTCAAAATGTGCTTCTTGCCCCAAAAAGAATGCATGCTTCTCATGCGCTGCAGTTTGTTATACCGAAACAGGTGCATTTGACCGTGTTCCTACCTATGTTTGTGAGCAGGTTGATGAAACGATATCACAGATGTGGGATGCGTATGTTTCCAAATCAAAGAAAGAGGTTATCGAATAATGAATATAAAAAAAGAGCTTATAAAAAGAGAATTTGCAGGTGAGGCAATACTTGTTCCTGTAGGAAAGACGGTTTATGATTCAAAGGGACTTTTTGTACTTAACGAGCTTGGTAACTTCATCTGGGATATTTTGCTGGATGTCGAAACGACAGATGATATAGTGAAGCGTATTTTGGAAGAATACGACACGACAGAGGAAGAAGCAACGAAGGATACGGAAGAATTTTTAGAAAAGCTTCGTACACTTGAAATCATTTAAGATAAAAACAGACAGCTCATTCGAAAATTTCGAATGAGCTGTTATGATTTAATTGAAAATAAATATTATATAATGCCTGTTACAAAGATCTCAATTCCTATAAATATCAGTATTGCTCCGCCTAAAACTGATGCTTTTCCCGATATTGCCGTACCGAAGCGTTTGCCGATGGCAACACCTGCGATGCAAATGGCGAATGTGACGGCGGCAATTACAGCACTGCATATAAGGGCTTCATAAATGCCGTACTCCGAAATTGTAAAGCCTACCGACAGAGCATCGATAGACGTGGCAATTCCTTGAACCAACAATGCAAAAAATCCTACGGATGCTTCTTCTTCATCGTCTTTTTTTACCCTCATTCCCTCAAGGACCATTTTTCCGCCTATAAACAGAAGCAAAACGAGTGCTATCCACGGGATAAACTTTTCGAATGATTTAAAATGTTCAGCTATCGTATGCACACAAACCCAGCCGAGCATAGGCATTAAATACTGAAAAAACGCAAAAACACCTGCTATGGCACACATTTTGCGAGGACGCATTTTCACCTCGTTCAATCCGTTTGCAAGTGAAACGGAAAAGGCGTCCATTGCAAGCCCTATGCCGAGTAATGCGCTGTTAAGAAAGAATTGTATTCCTAAGTTCATTAAAATCTCCAAGGCTTTTAATTATCACATATAAATAAATGCGTTTTTTATTATATCATATTGAATATGCTTGTCAAGTAATATTTTGTAAAAGAAAAATTATACAGCTTGATGAATAGAGAATTAAACGAATATTTACAAAATTTATTGACATCACGTTGTATAATATGGTATTATATATATAGTTATATATGTAATAATAGGAGGGTATAAATATGCATTTTAAAAAGATCTTTTCAATTTTGATCTGTATGGCATTATTATTATCGACTATGACATACGCTGTGACTGTATCTGATACGTCTGAGGTAAAGACAGAGACGGTTGTGCAGCCGACGGTAAAAGCCGCTGAAGGCTCAGGCGTGTGCGGCGGGGATCTGCGATGGGAAATTTCCTGGACGAACGAATCTACTCTTACGATAAGCGGTACCGGACCTATGGACGATTATTCAATGCCGTCCAAAACACCGTGGTATGCATCAAGAAATGCAGTTACAAAGATAGTAATTGAAAACGGTGTAACAAGTATCGGTGATTATGCTTTTTACGGATTTTCAAATTTAAAGAGCATCAAGATTGCAAAGAGTGTAACGTCTTTGGGCTCGTATTCGCTTGCTAACTGTGACAGCTTGACATCAGTTGCGCTTCCAAGCAACGTAGAATCGATAGGAAGAGAAGCTTTCAGCTCTTGTGAAGCGATGGAAGCTATTACGGTCGATTCAGGCAACAAGTCTTTTTCATGTGATATAAACGGCGTTTTGTTCAATAATGACAAAACAGAGCTTATTTATTATCCGACAGGAGCATACAGAACGTCATATACTGTTCCGGATAGTGTAAAGGTAATATCTGACTACGCTTTTTCGGATTTAAAATATCTTTCAGAGCTTAACGTAGGTATAGGTGTTGAATATCTTGATATATATTCATTTTCAGAAAATATATCTCTTGAAAGAATCAATGTAGATTCGGAAAATACGATCTTTTCATCTGATGACGGTGTATTGTTCAATAAAGATAAAACAGTACTCATCAAATATCCTCCGAAGAACAAAAACACGTCGTATACAATACCGAGCAGTGTTAAGTATATCGAAGATATGGCATTTATCGGATGCGATGCAATTGAAAAGCTTGTAATACCGAACGGTGTTGAAAGCATAGGATTTTATGCATTCGAGTCGTGTTCTGCTCTTTGTGACGTATCAATGTCCGATACGGTTAAAAACATAGGCTACAATGCCTTTATGGGTACACCTTATACGGAAGAGCTTTCATATGCAGTAAACTGCGGGGCATACTACGAAATATACGTCGGAAATGTTCTTTTGTATATAATCGATGCTAATGTTGCATCCGACAGCTATCAGGTCACGCTCAGAGAAAACACATCGGCAATCGCTTACGGTGCATTTGAATATTCTTACGCATCTGAGGTTGTTATTCCCGAGTCTGTAAAATACATAGGAAACGGTGCATTTTCATATTGCAGTACACTTTTGAACGTAACAATACCGTACACTGTCAAAGGTATAGGCGACAACGTATTTGAATTCTGTATGAATCTGACAAATGTCACGATCGGCTCTGACGTTGAATTTATAGGCGAAAATGCATTTCTCGAATGTGAAAGTCTCGTTGAGATAAATGTCGATTCAGATAACAGAAAGTATAAAAATGACGAATACGGTGTACTTTTCACCCGTGACGGCGATGTACTTGTTCAGTATCCTATAGGCAACGAAAGAACCGAGTATACAGTTCCCGACGGTGTTGAGATGATTGCAAGCGGTGCTTTTGAAAGTGCTTCAAATATTGGAAAGCTGACACTTCCCGAAAGCCTGACATCGGTTGGCGATTATGCATTTGACTGCTGCTATGATCTTACAGAGGTTCATTACTGCGGAAACGAGATCATGTGGAATGATATTGTATTCGGCGACTATAACGACTCGCTTCTTGGAGCAAATGTGACATTCGGCAAGAACGCACCTGAAATAAGCGAAATAATTCTTGCAAGTAATCCCGATAAATATGATTACGTATTCGGTGAGGCACTTAGTATTGACGGTATATCCGTATATGCTATATATACCGATGGAAGCAAGATGGAGATACTGAATTATTCCATATCCGGTTTTGATCCGTATAAGTTAGGTAAGCAGACTATAACTGTATTTTATTCCGATTTCAGTACGGAATTTACCGTGTGCGTTTCGACACCCGATGCAGTCGGCTTTACATCAAGAATTGAAGCAGGAAAGACAGTTTCGGAATTCAAGGCGTCATATTCAGAATATGATGTGTATGTATACGGCTTTGACGGTGAGGAGCTTTATGACAACGAGCTCATAAAGACGGATTACACAGTTGTTGTAATTAACGGTAATACCATTGAGGAAAACTGCTATATTATCGTTGACGGCGACGGAAACTGTGACGGTGTCGTAAACGGTAAAGACCTTATAAGACTTAAAAAGCATATAATAAGCGGAAATGCCGCTGTATGCGATGAATACGTTGACTATAACGGAGACGGAGTTCTCAATGACAGCGATGCTGAATACCTTACAGCAATGATTTAATAATAAAAATGCGGTAGGCTTTATGAGCCTACCGCATATTTTATTATTCGCTTAAAAGAAGTCTTTCCGATGTTCTTTCGCTGATAAGCTGGATAATGTAATCGGGCTTTTCTTCCTCAATTATATCGTAATCTACCGAGTAATTCCAGATGGGCATACAGGTAAGGGAGGAGAAATGCTCTGCAATAAAGTGTATTGCATTAAGTCCGTATGAGTCGAATAAGAACATTCCTTTGGGAAGTGCATCGTTGTCTATTTCCGTGTGAGATGTTTTGTTGGAGAAGAATTCATCTGTGAAATTCCAGATGTAAGCTTCTTCTTTTTTTGCGCTGTCATAGGGGGATAAAGGTGTGTATTTGCTTATAAGAAACGGTGCTGTTTCTGTAAGTCCCATATCCTCGATGCCTGCATAGGACATCATATCCGTGTACGTTACGGCAACGTTTTTTATGTCATAATCGGAAAGCGGATGCGGTGCGGCACTCGGGAATTTTTTTGCAATTTCCTTCATTAATGCCTCGTAGCCGTAATATGCGCCAAGCTCTGTCCAATGTGTGTCGGTGTTATAGTATATCTTTTCGTTTTTGTGATCGTTCATTACGTCGGTAAGATCTATAACAGTCACGTTGTTAACACTGCGTAACGCTTCGACCGCTTGCGTAAGAGATGTTTCCTCACCCTCAATATTTGACTTCATATCTTCAGGTACACCCTCGCTGTATACAGTAAGAGGGTTGGGGACTATAACATATATGATCTCAACGTCCTTGCCTGCGGCTTTTTTCGCCTTTGTTACACGGTTTTGAGCTGTTCTTTGCATAAGAATAAGCTCTTTGTTTGTGAAAAGATTAGTATGATAAAGATCATCGAGGATTTCGTTCTGACAAATACGTGAGTCATAAGTCGTAAATACCTCTTTGTCTTCTTCTCCGCGCTTGAATTTAGCCTCTGCGGATATTGGCTCGCTTGCTTCCTTGTCACCTGCTTTGGCAATTATCGAAAGCGTTTCGGGCTGTCTGTTATTCAGCTTTACCGAAAACAGAAAGTTTCCGCCGTCGGGAGTTACGGTAAATTCTTCTGTATATTCACCCGTTACGGTTATCAAAGAATTTTTTTCGCAAATTCCCATAAACATCACAGAGTCGTCATTGATGTGCGTTGAAAGAAGTATTTTAGGAGATGCCGTCACAGTGTCTGATATCGGATCGATCACAGAGGCGGATCCCTCGTTGTCAGTATCAGCCGTGTCAGCTGATGTTATTTCAGAGCTTGTATATGTACCACTATCCGCTGTGTCGGCGGTATCGCCTGTGCAAGCGGTGAGTGCGGTAAGACATATAAGCAATGATGCTATGATCTTTTTCATTTTAACGTCCTTTCGTTATAAGCTCATTATTATGGGCAATATCATAGGTCTGCGCTTTGTCTTCTGATAGATGTATTTTGAAAGCTCGTCTTTTATTTTGTTTTTGATCTGCGCAAAGTCGGAAATTCCGTTGTCAAAGCACGTTTCGATAACGGCAAGTGACAGTTCCTTGAGGTCATCCATAAGCTCCTCTGATTCTCTTACGTATACAAATCCTCTGGAAACGATATCAGGCCCTGCCATAACAAGCTGTTCGTCCATATGAAGCGTCGTTACAACGACGATTATACCGTCTTCTGCAAGATGTCGTCTGTCACGCAAAACAATGCTTCCGACGTCCCCGACACCGTAGCCGTCAACAAGTACCTTTCCCGAAGGCACCGTTCCGTTAAAGCGTGCGCCGTCCTCGTCAATTTCAAGAACCTTGCCGATGTCAGCCAAGAAAATATTTTCTTCCTTTTCACCCATCTGCATTGCAAGCTCCTTGTGGCTCGCAAGATGACGGTATTCACCGTGAATGGGCATAAAATACTTCGGCTTTGTCAAAGCGTGCATCGTTTTAAGCTCCTCACGGCAGGCGTGGCCTGAAACGTGAACGTCAGCCACAGCATCGTGAAGCACGGTCACACCCTTCTTGAAAAGCTCGTTGATTATCTTGTTTACAAACTTTTCGTTTCCGGGAATAGCGTTTGCGGAAATTATAACAACGTCTTTTTCGTTAAGCTCTACCTTGTCGTGCTCTGAAAATGCCATACGGTAGAGTGCCGACATAGGCTCGCCCTGGCTTCCCGTTGAAACGATGGTCAGCTGCTCGGGCTTGTATTTTTTAATTTCGGAAATGTCGATGAGAATACCCTCTGCGGCGTGCATATAGCCAAGACGTATTGCAACGTTGACGACGTTTACCATACTTCTGCCCGTGATAGCAACCTTTCTGCCGTATTTTTCAGCGGCGTTGATTATCTGCTGTACACGGTGTACGTTTGAAGAAAACGTTGCTATTGTTATACGCTTGTCAGCGTGACGGAAGAAAATGTTGTCAAGCGATGCGCCGACCTTTCTTTCCGACGGTGTGTAGCCCTGTCTTTCCGCATTTGTAGATTCACACATTAAAAGCAGTACGCCCTCGTCGCCGAGCTGACCGAGACGTGTAAGGTTTATCATCTTGCTTTCAATGGGGGTAAGGTCTATTTTGAAGTCACCCGAATGAATGATAGTGCCGAGAGGTGTCTTTATTGCAAGACAAACGGCGTCTGCAATTGAATGGTTTACGTTAATAAACTCAACCGAGAACGATGTGCCGAGCTTTACCGTGTCACCTGCATTTACCGTAATAAGCTCTGGGATTATATCAAACGTATGCTCTGACAGCTTCTTTTCAAGTATGCCTATTGTAAGCGGTGTGCCGTATACAGGGGGTGATATCTGCTTCAGAACGTAGGGAAGTGCGCCGATATGGTCCTCGTGTCCGTGTGTGAGAACTATACCCGTTATCTTCTCATAGTTTTTTTCAAGATACGTTATGTCGGGGATAACAAGGTCGATGCCGGGCATATCCTCTTCGGGAAAGCCAAGACCGCAGTCGACTATCATCATCTCGTCACCGTATTCTATAACAGCGAGGTTCTTTCCTATTTCATAAAGACCTCCGAGCATCATAACTTTTAATTTTTCTGTGTTTTTACTTTTTCTTCTTGCCATTATTTCTCCTTATTGTTAAATACTGTAAATTAATCAATACAACTAAATCCTATAAAAAGGTATGTAATATAAGCCGAGCACAAATAATGTTTTCTCGGCAATATATATTTTAATCACGAACACATTAAATTATCCGTATTTTACCATATCAATATAGAATATTCGCCCGCTTTTTATAAACATTTTTTAAATATTGAGTTTTTTGATTATATCAGCGACGATGTCCCTCGATGCACTTGCGGTATATCCCTCGGTGATTATTCTGAATCCGCCGTCCGAAGCTCCGATATTCGATACGGCGGACTGATTTTTTACGATAACTCCGTCACCGTATATTCTCTGGTAGGCAATATTTTCCTCATACAGCTTTGCAAGTGCCGTTGCACGAAGCTCATACGGTATTTTTACATAGTCTTCACGGACAAAGAACGGTCTTAAAGCTCTGTCGGCTTCTTCAAGCGATAACGATTTTGCGTGCATAAGCGACAAAAGCTTCACAGCGGTGAAAAGAGGATCGTTAAGATACATATTAGCATAAAAGTTTTTACGTGCGGTGTTATCCTCCTGAAGCTCCGATGACGGACTTTCGAGGTAGTAAATAACGTCAATCCCTCTTTCTTTTGCAATTTCGGAAAGTATCGGCACATCATAATAAGAAAGCGAGAGCGTTCCAAGACGTTCTTTATCCTCAAGTGAGGTTATAATAGCACGTGCGTGATATTTGTCTACCGAATACAGCTCTGTGTACACGCTTTCGCTTATTCGCAGAGTGTCGGTGTCCTCGTCCATATCAATGCAGAAATAGTTATCCGAATCGGGTGTTGTATATTCGTGCACCTCAGCTCCGAGTGCTGAGAATACTTTGCCGAGCAGACGTGAGCCTTTAGTGTGGCCGATGATTATTTTAATGCCTGTAAGCTCACAGCCCTCGTTTACCAATGCGCTTCTGTAAAGCTCGTCACATCCGCTTACATTCTCCGTTTCAAAGAAATCGGCAGGGGCGGGAATATCACGTGAAAAAAACAATGCTTCAATATTTGCTTCAAGCTTTGCTTTGGGTTTAAGTCCGTTTTTGTCACGGAATATTATGTGTATTCCCGATTCATAAGCCGTCTTTTTTATAAAAACGGTAAGGTCAAGCCTGTAATACATATTTATGAAGTTTGCCATTTGGTAAAATCCCGTGCCGAAATTCATACATTTTCCGCCGCCGCACTTCACACCGCACGCAAAAGCTCCCGCTGCCGCCGTGCAGACCGCTTCGCCGTCGTCAGAAATGCCGACGGTGGAGGCGTACGTGCCGACGGCAGCGCCAAGCGCACACATACCGTCAATGCCGAGCTCGGTATAAAAGTCTGCTTTTATACCGTCTGAAGAAAACAGACTTCCTTTTTTAATAATATTTTTCATTATATTTTCTCCGCTTACCGTTTCTCCCGTTTGAATAACGGTATTTTCTTTAAGTGTTATACCCGATCTTATTGTACTTCCTGCGCCTATGACGCATCCTTCGGGAATTGATACACCGTCGCCGATGGTGACGTCCTTACAAATTATGCTTCCCTCGATTTTCGCTCCGTTTCCTATTTTTACACCGTCGTGAATAACGCTTTGATAAACGGTTGAATTTTCGCCGATGGTGACATCATCACCCATAACGCTGTCTTTTGCGCATTGATATTCGGAAAGAAAGCCTTTTATTGAATACTTTCCGTTTTTCGATTGCAGATTGCATTTTCTATACTCCTCAATGCTTCCGATGTCGCACCAAGAGCCATCGGGGGTGTAAGAATAAAGTGACTTTCCCTCACTCATTAAAAGCGGAAAAAGATCACGGCTGAAGTCAAATACCGTGTTTTTCGGCACATACCTCATAATTTCCTTTTTTATTATATATATTCCCGTGTTTATCTTGTCGGAAAATATTTCACCTGCCGACGGCTTTTCTGCAAAACGCACGATTTTTCCCGACGGCTCTGACATAACGACACCGTATAATGACGGAAACGGAGTTCTTGATGTTATGAGTGTAATATCAGCACCTTTTTCCTTGTGGAAGCGGTAAGCGTTGTTAAGATCATAATCCCAAAGACCGTCACCTGAAACAACGATGAATTCATCTGATAAAAAGTCCTCGCACGCTTTTACTCCGCCTGCTGTTCCCATAGGTTCGTTTTCGGTGAAATACGTAAGATTTACGCCTTCGTAAAAGTCACCGAAAGTATTCTTTATCATATCGGGCATATATTTTAAAGTAACGGCGGCGTCGCTTATGCCGCACTTGAATAAATGCCGTATTATGTGAGCCATTACCGGCTCGTTAAGTATAGGAACCAAAGGCTTCGGCATTGTGTCTGTTATCGGCTTTAACCGTGTGCCAAAGCCGCCTGCCATAATTACCGCTTTAATATTGTTCATAAAAACACCCCTTTTCAAGAATATCTTTTACAAAAGAGGTGCGGTTTATTCAGTGATAACTGCAAGGGCGTGAATAAAGCAAATTATTAATGGTGACAATCACAAAAGTATTCGAAGGGAGAGAAATATGCTGAAGGGTACACAAAGAAAGGTCATTGTTTTAAAGGATACGCAAAGCGGAATTTTTGATGAGGCTTATTTCATTGTAAAAAAGAGCGCAGACAGCAAAAACCTCACAACAAATGATATGGTAATGGAAGCAGAAAGAATAATAAAACTATCTGCATCGGGAGAAAGGGAAACAAAAAAGTCTGAGAAGCTTCTCAGACCTTTGTGGTTTTTTTTAGGTGTTTTGTGTGCTGATATTATATTTATAATATCGATTCTTGCCGAACGAAATTACTTGTAAATATAGTACGGCGACGTTGCCTTTCTGAATTTTTCAGAAGTTTTCAAGCAGTCCTTGATTATAACGTCGGAGTCGACACCGTCAAAAAGTCTGCCTGTGCCGAATATACGCTTTGAGGATTTTTCATCAAATTCAGTTCCGTACATATTGCGTACGGTTTCCACAAGCTTGACACCTGCGGCAAACGGAGAAAAAGCATCTCTGTCCATCACGTGAAGCTGAACGCCCGAGCAAAGCTCACCCTTGAATTTTGAAAATGTAGGTGTAAAGCCCACAGGGCGGAAGATGACACCGTCAAGCTTCTGACGGTTCATTTCGTCAGCCAAAGCACGTCCGTCATAATTTGGTGCACCGATGAATTCAAACGGCTGAGTTGTGCCTCGTCCCTCGGAGGCTTGCTTTGTGGATTCGAAAATACACGTTCCGACGTATACAAGTGCTGTGTCGGTTGTGGGCATATTGGGAGAGGGGGCAACCCACGGCAGGTCTGTATCACGGTGATAAAGCTCACGTGTAAGTCCTTCGCAGGGAATTATATGAAGATCAACGCCCAAATTTTCCTTTGCGTTTATGTATTTTGCAAACTCACCTATCGTCATACCGTATCTTGTCGGTACGGCGTATTCACCGATGAAAGAGGAATTTGCTTCATCGAGGATCTCGCCCTCTATTTTGTTGAGCGATATGGGATTCATTCTGTCAAAAACGACAAACGGAATTTTTGCACGTGCTGCCGATTTCATCGAGCGTGTCATCGTGTAAAGATATGTGTAAAATCTTGCGCCGACGTCCTGAAGATCAAATAAAAGCATATCAATGCCTTCAAGCATCTCGTCATCGGGTGCTTTTTTTTCTCCGTAAAGGCTTATAACAGGGGTGTTGGTTATCAGCTCACGCTCCTCAGATTCTATCTTACAGCCTGCCTGCGCTGCGCCGAAAAGACCGTGTTCGGGAGAGAAAAGCTTCTGAAGCTTGCAGAGTTCGTTCAATATAACGTAATTGGGAACAAGTGCTTTTGTAACTCCCGACATATTTGTTATAAGTCCCGTGCGCTGTCCTTTTACCAAGGGCAGCCATTTTTCAGTACAGTCAATACCGTTTAAAACCTTTATCATACTGCGCTCCATAAATGTGTTATCATTCCGAGATTGCCGTCAATGTTTCTGTCCGTATAATTGAAAATAATATAATCGGGCTTCATTTTGGCAATTTCATTAATATCAATAGGTGTATTGTTGTTTGCACCGTGCAAACGAAGATGGCTGAAGCCCATACCTGCAAATGGCAGTAAATATGCACCATAGGAGTCGCTGAGAGCGTAAGCCGTGGGGAGAGATGAATTGTTGATATATGAATCCTTCGGGTAAAGTCCCCAGTTTATTCCCGCTATTCTGTAACCGATCTTATCACTTCTTTTTACAGGGTAAACATCACCCGTTTCGGCGAAGTTTGCAATAAGAAACGGTGTTTCCTCTGTCATATCATCTATGTGAAGCATACTGCGCAGATCTCCGCCCTTGCAGTTGACAGTTTCGATGGTGAATTCCGAAAGCTCATGCGCTTTTGCAGCGGGGAAATCCTTGTTTATATAGCCCATCATTTCTTTATAGGCGTAGTATGCGCCAAGCTCGCTCCAATGCGTATCGGTGCTGAAATATATCATTTCATTTTTGTGCTGATTAAAAAGACTGAGAAGATCAGGCACGATAATATCTTCATTTTTGCCTGCGCCGTTCATATATGCAACGAACTGTGCGCCTGCTGTCGGGTGCTGTTTTCCGCCCGTTGCGCTGAGCAGATAATCGTACTGCTCGTCAGCGTATATAGTTACGGGGTTGGGAGCGATCAAATATATAAGCTTCGTGTCCTTGCCTGTGCGCTTCTGAACCTCTTTTAAAACAGCGTTCAGTCGGTTCGAGGTATATTTGAGCATTGAGCTGCTTGCCTGCACCGAGCCGAACATAAACGAAACGGTCGGACGGTAGAACAGACGTGAATTTCTTCCGGCGAAAACATCTGTGCGCTCACCGCCGAATGATACATCGACTGAAATCGACGCGCTTGCACTTTTACCGTCTGCTGTTGCGTACAGCGTTATGGTGTCGCTTCCCGAGCCGTTTACTTCAACGTAGAAGTTGTGTCCTCTTGCACGGTCTGACAATGCTTCTGTTTTTTTGCCCTTGTATGTTATAAGTGCGTTTTCCTCGGTTGTGCCGTAAATTATGACTCTGTCGGAGGCTTGACAAACCGTTCCGACAACTACGGGCGTTGATGTCTTTTCTTTGGGTTTAGGAGGGGGAGGCGCTGTTGTGACACTGTCGGTCGTAACAGCATCTGTTACAACGTCTGTTACAACGTCTTCGTATGTATCGGGAGTTGTTTCACTTTCCGGTGATGTTTCCGATTCAAAAACGTCGGTCGTTGTATCAATTTGTGTGGTAATTTCATCTGTTTCGGGACGGTCTGTGACCGCCTGTGTATCCTCCAAGGGGGCATCGGTGTCTTTTGCGGTTATTTCGGGGGCGTTTGTCTCTGATAGCGTTTGATCAGATGTACTTTCAACGTCGGAGCTTTCACAAGCGCATGAGAAAATACAAAGCACTGTTAAAGCACCGCACAGCGTACGCTTTAAGCTTTTTTTGATATCGGTATGCTTCATTTTACAAAATTCCTTTCAAAAGACTCTTATAAGATAATTCTACCATTAGCAGCGCATTTTGTCAACGGTTATTATTTCTTGACGAAAAGGGGCTTTTGCGGGGAAATAAAGCCCGTAACTCTTTGATATATCCAGAACAGAACGAATATACAAAGCGTCATTACAGCGCAGGATACCATAAGCCAGATGCAGTTTGCTGTATATGAGCTTGAGCCCATAAAGAATTCTGCTGTAAAGCCTCTGATGAGTGCGGCTAAAAATACTACGCTGACTATCGGATAAATATGGTGGTATTTTGTTATTTTGACAAGCTTTACTGTCATAAACACGAATATGAAAATAAGGATAAGTGCCGATATTACCTGTGATATTCTGACGAATCCCCAGTAAACGCTGTCAGTGCGCAAGCTTTCCAAAAACGTGTGAAGCCCTGCATAAAGTGAGAAGAAGACAAGGGTATTTGCACCCTTTTGAGAAAGTCTTTTTTTGTTTGTCATCATAAACAGCCAAATTGCAAGACAGCCGAGTGCCTCGAAGAAGAATATGGAAAGACACCAGCTTTCATAAACCTCGACGTATGCGGCAAACGGAAAACGGCAGAACGTGGGGTTTGTTATAAATGTGCCGTAGCAATCGTCTGTGAATGCGCTTCCCATTCGTCCGACTGCAATAGCAAGCGGAGCATACAGACATACCGCATCGAAAATATCTGTTATATATTTCGTTTTGTACGTGAAAACGCACCAGAGCACCACGGCAAGAGCAGCACCGAAAACGCCTCCGTAAAGGCAGTAGCCGCCTGATGTAAGGTCGAGCATTTCATCTATCGAGAGGAAAAGTGCGTGGTTGAATGCCACATACATCAGTCTTGCAAAAAGCACTCCCGATAAAACGGCAAACGGTGCAATATAGAAAAATATTTCGGGGTGAAATTTCTTTCTTTTAACATTTTGTACGGCGGGTAAAAATACGCTTACGCATATTCCGAGCGCAATGAACAGAGCGTGAGGAGTGAAAAGTCCCGCATCAAGTAAGGTGTGCAAAATTTCAGTTACCTTTCTTTTTTACTTTGAATACAAAATCTCTTTGAATAATGTAATTCACGAAATACATTATAATATCGTAAACTGCCTTTACGACAACAGGGAACGAAACAAATACAACGTGTGACAAAGCGTAATTTTCGGCAAGCTTCATAACACCGACACCGCCGAGCATTACAACAATGGCAAGAACTGCGTATTTAACAACTGCCGAGCGTGAGCAGTTTCCGCCGAATACTATCTTTCTGTTTATGAGATAGTTGACAACAGCGCTTATAATTCTTGCAAACATAAACGATATGCCGTAAGAGAATGTACAAACAAATGTGAACAGCGAGAAAAACAGATAGTCAACGGCAAATGATAAAATGCTGCCGGATGCGAAAAGCAAAAGACGTGATGCGATTCTGAGCGAATCCTTTACCGCATTGTAATGGCTCGTTGCGTTTTCGTTTATATATACTGTCTTTATCTCGATCTCACGGGGCTGAATACCAAGCTCACGGAGCTTTAAGAGCATATTCATCTCATATTCGTATCTTTCGCCGTTAAGACGTGCCATCGTTTCAAAGTGCTGACGTGAAAATCCACGAAGACCTGTCTGTGTATCGTATATCTTAAGACCTGTTGAAAGCTTGAACAGTCCGCGTGTTACGGTGTTTCCGAGCTGTGAACGGAAGGGCACGTTTTCATCAAAGCGTCTTCCGCCTATTATAAGGTCATCGGGGTGAGCCTCAAGCTCCTTTGCGACCTTTATAATGTCTTCAACCGTGTGCTGACCGTCGCAGTCAGCCGTTATTATTCCGTCAATATCGGGCATACGGTTCATAATATAGCCGATTCCCGATTTCAATGCGCTTCCTTTGCCCTTGTTTATATAATGGTGAAGCACGATGTCTGTATATTTTTTACATTCCTCAAATACTCCGTCGAAGTCGTTACCGCTTCCGTCGTTTATTATAACGATGTTATCGAAAGCTTTTGAAAGCTCCTCCATAAACGGTAAAAACAGAGTTTTTTCAGGCTTATAAGCAGGTATCAATATCGCTGTTTTCATTTTTGCATCCTTTCGGCAAACCTTGATTTATTTGAAATAGATTATGTCGCTTACCTTTCTTTCACCGCTTCCGCAGGGTGTGTTGATAACCTTGCCCTTGTAGTAAAGCGTTGTTGAGCCGCCACCGTCGAGATTGTATGCGGTCTTACAGCCAAGCTTCTGGAATTCCTTTGCAAGCTCTGCAAAGGTCATACCGCCGATGGTCGTGTTGTTGGTACGTACCGCATCAACAACGATTATAACGTAGTGGAGCGTATCAAGCTGACCTATTGCCACTCTCGGCTCACGTGCTCTCTGGCTCAAGCCGGGGGTGTTGAAGGTTGACGGTATACGGTAGTTACTTACAAGCGTAGGTCCGAAGCACCAGGACTGCAAAACACCGTTTGAAACGAGAGTGTTTGCGTTAACGCTTCGGCAGGGAACAGCGTTAAGATCTCCGTTTTTGTCAATGTAGCAAAGATCCCAATCGCTTGTTGTACTGCGGTAAAGCTTGCCTTCTCTTATAATTATGCCGTGGTTACGGAAGCCGCAGAAGTCGCCGTTTACCGCAAAGGTTGCGCCTACAGATTCCGCAATGGCTGAGGTGTAGTGACGTCCCGTTATCTGTCCCGAGGCAAAGGCTGTGTGAAGCGCCGTGGGCGATGCGAGAATTATATCACAGATGAAGTAGTTGAGATCGCCTCGCTCAACCTTTGAAAGTGTCAGACATACCTCACCTGTAACGTATCTGTCAATAAGTCTTTCGTCCTCGTAAAAGTCACGGAACATAGGGGGCTTCGGTCTGTCCTCGTCAGGCTCAGGCTCAGGTTCGGGCTCAGGCTCATAAGGTGGAGTTGTCGACGGTTTGGTGGTGACAGGGGGCTTCGGCTTGACCGTGGATGTGATGCCTGTGCTCTGTGAGTCGGAAGATTCATAAGAGCTGTCTGTTTGCCCGACATCTCCGCTTATGTTACCGTCTGTTATTTCGTCGGGCGCATCGGTATCGGTGCTGCCTGATGTGCCGAACAAAGCCTCAAACATATCAGGCGACCACGTTATGGGTGCTGACGGGTTTGTTTCGGCGTTGTCAACGGTTGCCGATGTCAATATTTTTGAAGATGAGGAGCAAAATGCCGCCACCATAAGAACCGAAAGCAGTGAGGCACACAGTGAAACGGCTAATTTCGCTCCATCGTGTGAATTTTTCTTTTTTTTCATATATTTCCTTTAATAATTTTTGTCTGTATTTTCTATATAAAGGCTTCTTGTCGGGAATGCAAATCCCACGCCCATATCGTTTGCGAGTGTCAGTATCTTGAGATTTACGATGTCGCGTGTGCGCAAGGAGTCATCGTTTTTAGGTGACATTACGTAATATCTTACCGTGATATTCAATGACGATTCGGCGTAATCCGTAAACGTTACGAGATAATTGCCTTTTTCCACAAGCTCTGTATTTTCAAGTATGTCCTCAATTCCTTTTTTGAACTTCTCTATAAGCGGAACGGGAGTGCTGTAAAGAATACCCAAAACGGCATCTATACGGCGCTTTGAGATCGTTGTCCAGTTTACTATATGCTCGCTTGTTATTTTTGAGTTCGGAAGAATGACAAGCGCCTGATCGGCACGTCTGAGCTTTGTTGAACGAAGCCCCATTTTTTCAACCGTTCCCGTTGCGGCACCGATTTCGATAAAGTCGCCTATTTCAAACGGATGGTCGAAAATAACGGTAAGCGAGCCGAAAAGGTTTGCCGCTGTGTCCTGTGCGGCAAGCGCAAGCGCAACACCGCCTATGCTGAGACCTGCCAGAAGGCTTGTAATGTTGGCTATCCATTGCTGTAAAATGGTGATAACACCAAGTATTACAACGGCGATCTTCAATATTATGCCTACATAGTGTGCGGCAAGATTATAAGGTGTTACGTGGTTCTTTTCATATATTTTGCCTACGATGAACTTTGCATATCCGCAAAGTCCGTATAAACCCGAAAATAAGCTCAAAAGGGCGAGACTCGTTGCGGTTTTTGAGCAAATTACACGCAAGCCCTCGGGAGGGGAAATAATATACGTACAAATTATGAGCGTGCCTGTAGCAAGCAAAATACGTATCGGCGGCAAAACGATGTTGTTGAATACCGCAACACGCTCATCAGAATGGGTTTTGTTTTTCATTAACCGTTTTATTATGCGCCTTGAGATTGCCACGATCACAAATTTAAGCGCAAGGAAAATGATGATGACCGCTATGCAAACGAGTATCCTTATAAGGTACTTATCGCAAAATGCGTCAAAATTCGCAGGCAGGTTATTAAAAAAATCTGTTATATATTTCATTTGTCAACTCTCTTTGTCAGATTTGGCGGTGCGTTTTTGCCGATTCAAAAGCGGAATAAAGAAGCTTTACGTCGTCAAGCGAGTCTGCAAGACTTAATTTTATCTGTCCGTGCTGACGTATTGCCCCTGAACGTGTTTTTATGAAATCGCCGGGGCCTCTCATTTTTAAATCGTGTTCAGCCACAACAAAACCGCTGCTTGTTTCTTTCATTATTTCAAGCCTTGATGTTGCTGTTTTTGAAGAGGATGAGGAAACTAAAATGCAGTAAGATTTTTTGTTGCTTCGTCCGACACGGCCCCGTAATTGGTGGAGCTGTGAAAGGCCGAAGCTTTCTGCATTTTCGATGACTATCATCGTTGCATTCGGGATATTTACGCCGACCTCGATAACGGTCGTGGAAACGAGTATATCGGTTTTTCCTTCTTCAAAGCTTTTCATTATCCTTGCTTTGTCAGCGCCCTTCATTTTGCCGTGCACACAGCCTATCGTGTGATTTGGGAAAACATCTTTTTGCAGGTGCTCTGCATATTCAACGGCTGTTTTTTTCTCGGATGACGTTTTTGATATATATTCCTTTGCCGTTTCGGGGCTTTCAAGTGCCTCTATTGGAAGCTCCTCTGCTGTGCGTTCCTCAACAGCAGGGCAGACGACGTATATCTGATGGCCTGCTGCGATTTCTTTTCTCATAAATTCGTTTATTCTTGCACGGTAATCCTTGTCAACAACATAAGTGCTGACTTCTTTTCTGCCTGGAGGCATAGTGTCAATGACAGATACGTCAAGGTCGCCGAACATAACCATTGCAAGTGTTCGGGGTATCGGCGTTGCACTCATAACAAGCATATTCACACCCTCGCCCTGCGACAGAAGCGACTCTCTTTGAGCAACGCCGAAGCGGTGCTGTTCATCGCAGATGACAAGGCCGAGCCTTGAAAATTTCACGTGATCTGTCAAAAGTGCGTGTGTGCCTACGATTATCTGCGCATTACCTGTGCGTATAGCCTCGTAAGCACGTTCCTTTTCCGATTTTACCATATCGCCGATTAAGATCGCAACGTTGATCCCAAGCGGTGTGAAAAAATCGTAAAGATCGCTGAAATGCTGACGCGCAAGAATTTCGGTCGGAACGAGAAGTGCGGTCTGATAGCCGCTTTTTGCCGAAATATAAGCAGCCCCTGCGGCACATATCGTTTTGCCTGAGCCGACATCGCCCGAAACAAGTCTGCGCATCGGTATACGCTTTTGACTTGTCATATCCTTGTAAATATCGTTAAGCGTGCGCTTTTGTGCATCGGTAAGCTCAAATTTGAGTGCATTTTTGAAGTCCGTCATATCACATCCCGTCATATCGGGGGATATACCGTGGCGTGATGAATCCTTTCTTTCGTAAACGCTTTGAGCGAAAAGATAAAGCTCTTCAAAAATTATTCTGCGCTTTGCCTCATTGAGTACGGTGAAGCTTTCGGGGGAATGGATATATTTCAAGGCGTCGCACCTTGACATAAGTCCGTGCTCTTTTATTACATCATCGGGGAGATTTTCTTCGATAAATTTGTCCCCCGCTGACATTACCGTTTTTATAAGATGAAATATCTGTGTTGTTGACATTCCCTCCGTGGCAGGATAAACAGGATGAAACGGAAGAAGATTTACACTTCCGTCGCACACCTCCATTACGGGGTTTACTATCTCAAATTGCTTTCCGAATTTTACTATCTTTCCATAGGCTCTGTAAACCGAGCCTGTTTTATAAGATGAACGCAGATAATTTTGATTGAAAAATGTAAGAGTGCATTTTGCCGTGTCGTCATAAGCTATAAATTTTATAAGCGATATATTGTTTTTTGTACGTGATATTGTCGGCGGTGCGGCTATTTTCAGAATGAACGATGATGTTTCGCCGTCCTGCGCCGATACAAGAGTTTTGACGTTACCCCTGTATTGATATGCTCTGGGAAAGTGGTACAAAAGCTCGCCGACAGTTGTAATGCCGAGCTTTGAAAGAACTCTTGCTCTGGAATCACCGATTCCCGAAATATCCTTTATATTTGTACAAAGAGTGAGTGCCATGGAATTACCTACCGAATTTTACCTACAATAATTTATCTATGCCGAGCTGTTTTCTAAGTCTCAGCCTGTAAAGTGTGATAACAAGGCGAAGCATTATATCAAACATCAGAAACGCAATGTTTCCTAAAATGAGCATTACCGCCTTGTAAACCGTTGTGTCCATATTTCCTTCCGCTTCAAGACCGAGCAGGGAAATACATATTTTATAAATGATGATAAAGCTTACGTTGAACGTAATAAATTTCAAAAGCCAAGCGACGACGGGATTAAACCGTTCATAAAGTGCCTTTGCCATCGGATACCAGCCGAAAAACAAAGCGTAAACCACGGCTGAAAACTTTTGCGGAAGTATGATAAGCGCAAGAGTTGAAACAACAGCGTACATTACAAACGGATATTTACCGCCTATTTCAATAACTGAAAATATCATCACGAATACCGTCAAAGCGGCGAGTGTCAGGTCGATAACGCTGAATATTGATGAAAAATACAGTATTACCACCTGAAGAGATGATAAAACACCGCAAAGCGCAAGCTTTTTCGTGCGTGAAAGCTTCTTTCGTGCCATTTTACTTACCCGTCAGCATCCGCCGCCGCAACAGTTGCAAAGACAGTTTGCGCACATAAGCGTGGTGCAAAGGTCGCAGGTACAGCAAGCGTTGTCAAGATTGGCTGTTGTGTAAGGTGCGCTTGCGGAACGAGCCCTCGACTGCATCATATCAAGCGCACGGCGGTATTCTTCATTTGAAGGGTCCATATCGCACGCTGTCTGTAAAGATGATTCCGCATCGAAATACCAGCCTCGGCTGTAGTAGACAGTTCCTTTGAGAAAATGCCATTCTGCACCTCGCTCGTTTATCGGTATCGAGTCAAGCAAACGGTCAGCTTCGGAAAAACGGCGTGCTGTGATGTGAATACGTATCGTATAATATATTCCCGTGCTGTTTGACGAGCCTGACGTGCCGCCAAAACCGCCGAAGTCGGTTTTGCCGCTTTTCATTTTTTGTATGCGGTCGTAAGCATCGTTTATTTCCTTCATTTTTTCCTCAGCCTGCGCTTTAAGCGGACTGTCGGCAAAATTGTCGGGGTGATACTTTTTTGCAAGGCTTCTGTAAGCCTTTTTTATTTCATCGTCCGAGGCGTCACGGCTGACACCGAGGACGGAATAAGGATCTCTGTTCATTATATTTCCTTTCGGGGGTGTGCTTGCTTTTCTGTTATTGTTTTTGCTGTGTGCACAAGTCCGAGCTGTGCAATGTTTTCACAAATTGCGCCGCACATACCGTGTGTCAGCAAAGCGCAAGCACCGTAAACGTGCGACGATTCTGTGCAAAGCGCACGGTAAAGCCGTTCTGAGGCTTTGCTCATATCGGTATTTGATACGATAAACGGATTGTATTCTTTGCTTTTCTTGTCTTTTTCATAGTCGGACACGGCATCTGCAATGTAAATAAAACGCCCTGTGTGATAGCCTGCTTCGTAGGCAGTCAGCCTTTTGTGTTCGTCGTCGATGCCGTAGGCGGTTATTTTTCCCATAAGCCTTCCGAATACATCGGCGACTTTGTCAACAGACGGAGTGTTTTCTTTTTCAAGTCTTTCGATCTGTGAAAGACGCTCCGATATTTCCTTTTCAATTTCGGGTAGCGGCTTTGCCTTTTTCTTTATCCGCTTTGCAAACGGATAGATAAGATAAGAGGTTATTTTTTTAAATCCCTTGGAGTCCTTGATGTCATCAAGGACGTTATAATAAATAAGATATGACGAAACGGCGGCTGTATATTCAAGCTGTTCTGTCGGCATAACCGACGCCCTTTTTTTGAAAAAGCAAACGGGACAACGCTTCTTTTCTACGTCAAGCTTTTCTTCAAATAATGATATGCGCAGTAATGCCAAAAAAACCGAATCGTAACTGAGTGCAAGGCGTGAAAGACGTGACGTGCTTTTGCCCATGCAACGGCAAAGTCCGCAGTAGACAGCACCGTAAAGCTCATTTTCCTTTACTTTAAGCTCGGGTGTGTAAGGTTTAATAAATCCAAACATATCTTATGCAAATAATATCTGAAGTATCTCACCGAATACGATAGAAAACAAAAGTGTATACAAAACTATCATAGCGGCTTCCTTTTTGCTCTTATTCGTTTTGAAAAGAGTTATGTATCCGATGCCCGCACCCGTTGAAAGTCCTGCGACGACTGCACCGAAGCCTATCGCTTGTGAAAGATAAAGCTCCGTTATGATAACGGAAATTGCACAGTTCGGTATAAGACCGATGACGGCGGCGAATATCGGCTGAAGATAATAGCTTTTACTCAAAAATGCAGATATTGTATCTTCTCCTATGACCTCAGTCAGAATGGCAAATACCACCGTGACTACGTAAATATAGAAGAAAATGAGAAGCGTTCTTTTTATCGCCGAAACGAAGATGTTTTCACCGCATTCGTCTTTGCAGTGGTGATCCTCAAGGCTTTTTATATCCTCACAGCTTCCGCATTCGCCGTGGCTGTTGTGGTCGTGCGGTATATCCTCGTGCTTGTGACGGCGGTGCGAAAAGATGAAATCAAATATATAACCGGCAAAGACAGCCGCCGCAATTTTTGAAAGCAAAAGAGGGAAGACAGATGCAATTTTATCGGGGTGTGACAAAATAACGGGAAGCGCCTCGTCCGAGGTTGAAACAAATACCGCAATAAGCGCACCTGCGCTTATCATGCCCGATGAAAAAAGATGGGATGACAAAACACCCATTCCGCACTGCGGAATACAGCCGACAAAGGCACCGCCGAGAGGGCCTATCTTTTCGCTTGACAATGCCTTTGCAAGCTTTATTTCGGAGCGATGCTCCAAAAATTCGAGCAAAAAGTACGCCGCAAACAAAAAGGGAAGCGCTATAAGCGAATCTTTCAATGAGTGAACCAACGAATGTATTATAATTTCCGACATATTTATACCTGACTAAGCAATAATAATACGCATTTTAACATATAATTTTAAATTATAATTACAAAATATGAGAATAATCTAAGAACTAAAAAAATATTTGCATAAAATTAAAAAAATACTTGATTTTTTAATATGTTTATGTTAGAGTATAAAAGTAAATGTCGGCAGGGTTGGCTTACCGCTATACGATTTCAGAGAGCTGTGTGTGCTGTGATACAGTATCGTGTGCGTGCTTTGCATTTCCCCCTGCGGTCAGAATTTCTGACAGACAGCCGTGGTGAAATAACAGTAGTCACGGACGGTTGGCACCGTTATGGCTGATGAGTGTCCCGTTTTAACGGGAAATTAGGGTGGTACCGCGGAGTATTCGGCTTCGTCCCTTTTGGGGCGGGGCTTTTTTCGTCCCCAAAAATAAATTAAAGAAAAGGAATAGAGTATGAAAGAGAAACTTGAACAAATCAAGCTTGAAGCTGTTTCGATGCTTGAAGCTGAAAATGCCGATCTTGAACAGATCCGCATCAGATTTCTCGGCAAAAAAGGTGAACTCACTTCTGTTTTGAGAGGAATGGGGGCGCTTTCCGCCGAGGAAAGACCTGTCATCGGTGCACTTGCAAACGAGGTAAGACAGTACATTGAAGAACGCCTTGCAGACGCCGCTGTTGCGCAGAAGGCAAAGGAAAACGAAAAGAAGCTTGCAAAGGAAAAGCTCGATGTAACGCTTCCCGGAAGCAAGATAAAGATAGGCAAACGCCATCCGCTTTCACAGGTTCAGGAAGAAATTGAAAACATATTTATCGGTATGGGCTTTGAGATCGTTGACGGCCCCGAGGTTGAGTATGATTACTACAACTTCACAGCGCTCAACACACCCGAAAACCATCCCGCACGTGACACACAGGATACGTTCTATATAACGGAAAATATCCTGCTCCGTTCACAGACATCTTGTGTTCAGGCACGTACTATGGAGCACAAAGCACCCCCGATACGTGTCATTTCCCCCGGACGCGTTTACCGTTCCGATGCGGTTGATGCAACACACTCCCCGATGTTCCACCAGATAGAAGGTCTTGTAATCGACAAGGGCATTACAATGGGTGACCTTAAGGGAACACTTGAAATATTTGCAAAAAATATGTTCGGTGCTGACACAAAGATCCGCTTCCGTCCCCACCACTTCCCGTTCACAGAGCCGTCTGCCGAGGTTGACGTTTCCTGCTTTGTATGCGGCGGCGAGGGATGCAGACTTTGTAAGGGCGAAGGCTGGATAGAAATTCTCGGTGCAGGTATGGTACACCCCAACGTTCTCCGTATGGGCGGAATCGACCCCGAGGTATACAGCGGCTTTGCGTTCGGTCTCGGTATTGAGCGTGTCGTTATGCGCCGTTACAATATCGATGATATGCGTCTGCTTTACGAAAACGACGTAAGATTTCTGGAACAGTTCTAAGGGAGGGAATAAATATGAAATTACCGCTTAAATGGCTTGCCGATTACGTTAACATCGGTAATCCCGATATAAAAGATTATTGTGAAAAAATGACAGCGACAGGCTCCAAGGTCGAGGGCTTTGAGATCCTCGGCGAGGACATTTCAAATGTTGTTGTCGGTAAAATAAACGCTATTTCCAAGCACCCCAACGCAGACAAGCTCGTTGTTTGCAGTATTGACGTGGGCGAGGCTGAGCCCTTGCAGATCGTAACAGGTGCTAAAAACGTAAACGTCGGTGATAAAGTTCCCGTTGCGCTCAACGGTGCAAATCTCCCCGGCGGTGTCAAGATAAAAACGGGCAAGCTCAGAGGCGAAACCTCGCAGGGCATGCTTTGCTCAATAGGTGAGCTTAACCTCACGACACACGATATGCCGGGTGCAATTGAAGACGGAATACTCATTCTTCCCACTGATGCGCCTGTTGGTACTGACATCAAGGAATACCTGATGCTTTCCGACACAGTCGTTGAATTTGAAATTACACCCAACCGTCCCGACTGTCTTTCCGTTATCGGTCTTGCAAGAGAAAGTGCCGTTACGATGGACTCAGAGCTTAAGCTCCGTACACCCGAAATAAAGGATTGCGACGGTAAGGTTGAGGACTATATTTCCGTAAGAGTTGACGAGCCTACGCTTTGCCCCAGATACACGGCTAAGGTCGTTCACAATGTAAAAATTGAGCCCTCTCCCCTTTGGATGCGTTCACGTCTCAGAGCAGCAGGGGTAAGACCTATAAACAATATCGTTGACATCACAAACTACGTTATGCTTGAATACGGTCAGCCGATGCACGCATTTGACTATAAGTGCCTTGACGGTAAGCAGATCGTTGTAAGATGCGCTGACGAGGGCGAAATATTCAAAACTCTCGACAGCAACGATAGAACCCTCAAATCAAGCATGCTCGTTATTGCCGATGCTGAAAAGCCCGTTGCTTTGGCGGGAATTATGGGCGGCGAAAACAGCGAGATAACAGACGATACAAAGACGGTCGTATTTGAATCCGCTAACTTCTACGGAGCAGGCGTCAGAATTACTTCCCGTGCCCTCGGTATGAGAACGGAGTCTTCGGGCAGATTTGAAAAAGGACTTGACCCCGAACTGACGATGGATGCCGTAAACCGTGCGTGTGAGCTTGTTCAGCTCCTCGGTGCAGGTACTGTTGCAGAGGGTACTATCGATATTTACCCCGAAAAGAAGGCAGAAACAGTTATCAAGCTTGAACCCGAAAGAATAAGCAATTTCCTGGGAACATACATTTCCGAAGCTGATATGAGAGCAACGCTTGAAAAGCTTTGCTTCCGTCTTGACGGTGATAAAATATACGTTCCTTCCTACAGAAGCGACGTTGAGTGTATGAACGACATCGCAGAGGAAGTTATAAGAATTTACGGCTATAACAAAATTGAGTCTACACGCTTCCGCACATCAGCCGCAGAGGGTAAGCTTACACCCAAGCAGAGATATTACAGAGGTCTTTGCACAGCGCTTTGCGGTATGGGACTTAACGAGATACAGACATTCTCGTTCATCTCCCCCAAGTATTACGACAAGATAAATCTTCCCGAAGAAAGCGTTATACGCAATAGCGTTGTTATCAGCAACCCTCTCGGTGAAGACACAAGCGTAATGCGTACAACGGCAATTCCTTCGATGCTTGAGGTTCTTGCAAGAAATAATAACTATAACAATACAGATGCCGCCCTTTACGAAATGGCAAAGGTATATATCCCCCGTGAGGGAATCGTGACGAACGACAAGGGTATCCCCGGAACACTTCCCGAGGAAAAGACAAAGGTCGTTATCGGTACGCTTAAAGGCGATTTCTATGCGCTTAAAGGCATCGTTGAAGCGGTTGTTGAATTCACAGGCGTCAAGGACGTTGAATTTGAAGCAGTAACCACTTGTCCCATCTTCCACCCCGGCAGATGCGCAAAGATAGTCAAAGACGGTATTGAGCTTGGTATTTTCGGTCAGGTAAGCTACGGTGTTTGCGAAAATTATTCGATAGATAAGCCCGTATTCGTTGCAGACCTTGACTTTGAGCTTCTCCTTGCAAACGCAGGTGACGTTGCGCAGTACAAGCCCCTGCCCAAGTTCCCGGCTGTAACACGTGACTTCTCGTTTATGTGTGATGTTGACCTTGAAGCGGCAAAGATCGAAAAGGTTATCAAAAAGTCACTCGGCAAGCTCCTTGACGGTGTCAAGCTGTTTGATATTTACATCGGCGCACAGACAGGCGGTAAAAAGAGTATTTCTTATTCCGTATCTCTCCGTGCTCCCGACAGAACACTCACAGCAGAGGAAACAGAAGCGGCAATTTCCAAGATGCTTGCAAACCTCGACAAAGAGCTCGGCATAACAATAAGAAGCTAAAATCACTAAATCAAATAAGGGACGGTTTGTTGACCGTCCCTTGTGTTTTATAGAAATAAAATATAGTTATCGCCTAATGGGTTAAAACGGTTGATTCGTGAATCAACCCTGCAACACCGAATTTTACAGAATAAACAAAGTGTTTAAAAAACGTAGGGGGCATTCACGAATGACATAATAAAAGAAATTGTGTTTGAAACTGCTTCGTTTTATCTGAATCTTTACAGTATAGGCGCCATGCCTGCACCCCCCACAGTTCGTTTGCAACTGCGTATGCAAACGAACTGCCTGCAGGCAAATGGCGCAGATTTCCTACGGAAATCTATTTATAAAATACAAGACTGCATAAAATGGCGTAGACTCAATAAATTATAAAAACTTGTGATAAATTCGTTTTAAATGCCGTCTGTATAACCGTTTGGTTTACAGACGGTATTATATTACTTTTCAACACTCATCCAACAACCCTCAGCGCCGATTCCGTTTTCGGGAGGAGTCAGTACACCTTTTTCAATAAGACACTCAACAACTGCATCAAGGACAGGCATACCGGCAAGGCTGTTTGCCAATCTCCATTCACCGAGAAGATAATTAGGAACGGATTTTTTGATAAGCGATGCAATTTTCTCTGCAACCATCTTTGAATCTTCGTCAAAATATCCGTTTTGTAAAGAGTTGCTGATATCAAAAAGTTTGCTACGGTCGGAAAGTGCGCATGCGAGAATTTTTGTGTAAAGCATATCACCGTCACGGTACAGATATCCGCATTCAACGGCTTTGGCGGCGTGTTCCTTTTCGCCATCTGATAATGATGAAATATCAAGTCCGTCAATGGCACGGAGCGCAAGCTGTAAAAGCGGGTCTGTTGATATATTGTGTCCGCAATCGAAATGTTTTTGTATACGTGTAATATATATATTATCAAAACGAACATCGGAAAAACCGCAAATGTTCCTTGCTCCGATACCGTCCCAACCGTTTCCGTAATACTTTCCGTTGTCAACGTAGCCGAAGATACTGAATTGACGCTCTGTTACGGCAATATCCGAAAAATGATTTTTTTGCAAACTGTCTTTAACACAGGTTGCAAAAGAATCGGCTATACTCGATATCTGTTGCCAAAAAATAAGATTCAAATCAATATTTTTGTTCAGATAAGGAAAAGCAAGATATTCAGCTTTATGTTCTTCAATGTACTTTGATATTATGTCGCAAATTTTCGGTAATTGTTCTGTATAAATCGAATTTGCTTTTTCAAATACATCCTTATCAAGTAAAATGAAGTTTATTGCATATTTTCCATTTTCAAGACGGCGCAAAAATCCGTATTCGCCGTTTGCGCCTTTTGTCAGTATTTCAAGCTCTTCTTCCACATACAACGTCGGCACGTTGAGTTCCTCGGCAATTTCCGATGCGCTCATAGGCTTTTTATGACAAAGCCATATTATGTGATTTGAAAACATCCTCGTGTGTGCATTACGCGGGTCACCCCAAGAGGGATCTCCTGTTCCCCAAATTACAAAATCAATTTTCTCAAGTGCTACGGGTCTGTTATAAGTATCTGACATTTCTTCTACCTCACTTTTGATCTTTTCTCTTGCTGAAAAAAGTCTTTGACGGACAGCGCCCTCGCTTGTATTTTGCAGTTTTGCTATTTCCGCTGTGGAAAGACCGTCTATATAGAACAAAATCATTACTTCTCTGTACGCTTTTGTGAGAAAAGCTATACGCTTGTACACGGTATGTAAAAGCTCTTCGGTGACATCTGCAGTGTCGTCATCCGCCAATTTTAGTAAAAATTCCTCCGAATCACCCTCATATACCTTTTCGGTGTGCTTTCTTCGGTTGTTTGAAAAGTCGGCATATACGTTTCTTGCAACTTTCCATATAAACGGATAGACGCTTTCTATTTCTCCCTCGCTTTTTGAAGCTTTTACAAGGGCAAAAATAATGTCGGAGCAAAGCTCCTCCGCTTCATGGCTGTCATTCGTTCTTGCATAACAAAAGCCGAACAGCTTATCAAGCAGGGTATCATCAAAATAATTCAGCAAGTCTTGTTTTTTCATTTCTTTCTCCAAGCTTTGATCAATGCTTTCACTTATATAGTCGGTGTGTTTTTGAAAATGTTAGGCAGAAACCTGAAAATAATATCGAAATTTTTAAAAATAATATATATGAAGAAAGCTCCTGTAATTTAGGAGCTTTCATGATAATATCGTTTAATTTATTGCAACGTCAACGTATATCGGATAGTGGTCTGTTCCGATACCTGTGTGCATATTTCTTACTGCTCTTGTGCGGAGTGTGTTTACCTTCTCCGTGGTGAACAAAAAGTCAATGGTTCTTGACGGTGAGCCCTCGTGTGCTGCAGTTGAGCCGAGTACATGACCTATACGTTCAAGAAAGTCATCTCTGTAGGAATCAAATCTTGAATCCGTAAGATAACCGTCTTTTACCATAACGTGATATGCTTCGTCAAATGAACGCATATTGAAGTCACCAAAGTTTATGACCTCGCAACCGTGTTTTTTCTGTATGTCCTTTGTAAGGGCAACGACCTTTTCAGAGTTAAGAATACGTGTTGCAAGCTTTTCTTCATCCGTTCCTCTGTTGAAGAAGTGAGATGACGTTACGGCAAACGTTTTGCCTGTTTGATTGTCTTTAAGCACTGCCCAGTTTGTACCGTACCAGGGGTTGGTATTGTCATCGTCACCCGGCAAAGCAAAGAATCCCTTTTCAACGCAAGTGAAGCGTGAAGTTTTGAATGCGATAACAGTTCTGTTTTGCAATCCGTTTGAAAGGTCATTTCCGAATACCGTGTATCCGTTTGCCTGCAAGCGGTGGGTAAAGTTATTCATAACCTCAAGGCCGTATTCCTGGAAGCCGATAACGTCAACGTTTGTGTATTTGACGACCTCTTCGAGCGCATCGTATCTTTCGAGTGCCGTGTTGAATTTATGATCCTGAATGTTCATCGTCATAATTCTGTAGTCAGCGCCGTCAGTCATCGCAAGCGTATGATTTGATGTATCAAGTGTTTCGGGGTAATCAGATGAAAGCGTTGAAAGCTCGAATGTGCCGACAGCACCCGAAATAGCACGTGAAACTATCTGACAAGCATATTCAGCCGCCATTGCGCTGTCACCGACAATATAAAGCTCACGCTTAGTCTTTGCAACGATAGTATACTGATTTTCTCCGACAGCCTTGTTGTTTGCAACAAGTGCGTTACCGCCTGATGTGTCGCCCTCACTTGCAACAACGATCTGCGGATAGCTTGCTCTCGGATTATATATGCCCGTTTCGACCTCTATACCTGTATAATATTCAATATCGTCTGCGAGAAGCTCAATGGCATCAAGAATACCTGTCAAGTCATTTATCGGGGCATTTTTTTCATCGGCAAGGTACGTTACACGCAGTCCCTCAATGCTTGCACCGTTTATCGTTACGTTGACAAGCGGACATCTTATCTGACGGCGGGCGCTTACAGCACGGTCGCCTGTTTCCTTGTCAACGCCAAAAGGAACAACATTCAGGATTATTCCTTTATCCGTTATGGGAAGTCCGCCTATTTTCACCGTGAATTTATATACATTTCCTTCTATTGTGAAGTCGGATGTAAGCTCAGTCTTTTTAACAGTCAGCTTGCCCGTGTCAGCGCATACGGCGGTCACGATGAAGCCTGCTTTACTGTATATATCCTCTGTGAATGAGCCTGTAAGTACGACGTTTCCCGATGTGTCCGTTTCAGCGTTCACAAGCTTGAAGCCTGCAAACTGACCGAAGCGTTTAACACCGGGTGTGGGTGTGTCAAGATTGCCGCTGTCAACGCCTATTGCGATGGAAGCGGGATTTCCCGAGCTGTCAACGTTTATATATTCACCCAAAAGCGACGGACAGCCGTCGGAGGAAAGTGTACCCGTTACCTGTGCAGAGTAGGGAACCGCAGGGAATACGTGCGTGTATTTCAGCATATAGTCTTCAAGCTGTTCGTTGCACGTGTCAAGATATGCTTCTGTATCTACAAAGCTGTAGAAGTTGTGCGATTTGCCTGTTTTTGCACCGTCTGCAAATATATACACAGCCGTACTGTCTGCAACGCTGTGAAGCTGTGCTGTAAGTGCGACGTCAAGCGGTGCATCCGATGATGCTGTATAATCCTTGAGAACCTTACCGTTTTCAAGTCTTGTGGCAAGCGCCGAATTCTTTATAAGCGAAATAGCAACGCCGACTTTATTATCGGGTAAAAATCCTATACCTGTATTTGTGTTTATGCCCGAAGCGGGGTAAAGGTCAGACGTTTCGTCGTACGTTGCAATGCGGACAACATTAACGCCGTCCATAGAACAGCCCTGACTTTCCCAATAATTCTTGAAATCGTCAACGGTGAGCGCTCTGTCGGCGTATTTTACAAACCATAAAACCGCAACCTCACCCGGGTATATAACCGTGTTGTACGATGAAAGATTCAATTTTGCAAGGAATGAAAGGGAAGTGTCCGTTCCCGTCCCCGCAACAAGACCGAGAATGGCTTGATAACCTGTATACTGATATTTACCGCTTCCGTTCGTGCAAGCAAATCTGTAAAGTGAATATTCCTTTAAATTGATCGATTTATTTGAAACGTTCGTTGCTTCTATAAATTCATAAGAAGCGTTTGCGGGGGATTCGCATATCTCGCTTATGGCAAGATTTTTTTCTATATCTGTTTTTTCTATCTTCTTTACCTTGAACTGCTGTGCGGCAGATGATGACGAGAAGCTTGCAAGCTGTATATTCGTTCCGCTTGCAACAGTACCGCCTGTAACCTCCATAACCGATGAAAGCGCCGACCTTGTGCCTAAAACGTAGTTACCGTTTACCTCGTATATATACCAGCGCTGTGATGCGGTATTGTTGGAGAATTTAACGTACACGTTTGAGCCGGGAGTGCCGGGGAAACCGTCACAAGCAAGTGATTTTCCGTTTTTGAGGTTTGTTATCTCATAGCTTCCGTCAGAAAAACGGATAAATCTCCACAGCTGATTGTAGCCCGTGTTTGCATATCTTAAAAGTACGTTATCGCCGGATAAAGCAAGATTGTAATTTGAACTCGTCGCCTGAATATTACCCCAGAAGTTTGATCCGATATCCACGGGTGTCATTGCTTCAAGTGTGCTTTCCATCTGAATGTTGAATTCCTGCGATGCACCGCCTGCAAACGTGTTCATCTGAATGTTTGTGCCGGATGACGTTGAACCGTTTTTAACCGTGAGAACACACTTAACACCGCACTTTGAGCGTATTGTGTATGTGTTGTTCATGTTTTTGTATATGTACCATGTCTGCGAATTGGAGCCGTTATCGTCTGCGAGCTCTACGTTTGTGCCGTTTGCCGTAGCACCGCCCTTTACAGTCATCAGCTTGCCCGTTGCGATGTTTGTTATCTTATATCCGCCGTCATCTTGGCGCACGAGATTCCAAAGCTGGGCTGCTTCAAGCAGAGTTGTGTTTGTCTGTACATTTGTATTGCTGTATCCGACGTTCAGCCCCGTAGACGATACGGAAATTCTGACCTTTACGTTACTTCCGAGGTTTTCGGCAGGTGCCGTTATGCGTGCTTCATTTGAGCCTGTATTTATAAAGTGCGTAAGCGCCTTTTCGTTATCTGTACCGTATGCGGATTTCAAATCGGAGTTTTGGCTTAAATAATGACTGACGCTGAAAATGGGACTTGCTTGACGGCCTTCCTTGATTCCGTATGTAAGAAAATGGTCGTAAAGCCCCTGTGCATCGTCACCGTAGACATTCTTTACGTCGCTGTGCTTTGCGGCATAATACGCCGCATTGAATACGATAGGCTTTATGTCAGTCGGGATATCGATTGCCGCACGTGTCAAAAAGGGAATTGATGTAATTATCACAGCAAGCAAAAGACATAGCGACAATATCCTGTATTTTTTCTTCATTTCATTTGTTCCTTTCGGGAATTTTGAATTTTTTCGCAAAATACTCCATTAATAGTATACATCTATTTTAGTATGTTGTCAATAATTAAAATAAATTGTGTTATAAAAAATTCTATTGACATTATGTAAATAAGATGATATAATCCACGTGTAAAATCGGAGGATATTATTATGAATATGTCGATATATGAGCAAACAAGATCAGCTGTAAGCGAGCTGTTCGAAAAGGCAAAACTTAAAAAAGGAGATATTATTGTCGTCGGTTGCTCCACAAGCGAAGTCGTTGGGGCGAAGATAGGCACAAACTCAAATCCCGACGTGGCAGGCGAAATTTTTAAAGCGCTTCACGAATTTGCAAAAAGCCGTGACGTTTTTTTAGCCGTTCAATGCTGTGAGCATCTTAACCGTGCAATAATAACAGAGCGCAAGGCAGTGCCGTTTTGCGAATATGTCAACGTAAAGCCTCAGCCAAAGGCAGGCGGTTCGCTTGCAACGAAAGCGTATGAGGGCTTTGATGAGCCTGTGGCAGTTGAAGAAATTAAAGCCGACGCAGGGCTTGACATTGGATTTACAATGATCGGAATGCATTTAAAAAAGGTAGCAGTTCCGCTCCGACTTGATAATAACAAGATCGGATGTGCGACAGTTCTTGCCGCACGCACACGCCCGAAATTCATAGGCGGCGCACGTGCAGTATATGACGAGGAATTGTTATGATAGATAAGCTTTATATATACAACAGCACCTGTGTCGATCCGTATTTTAATATTGCGACTGAAAAGCTTTTGCTTGAAAGCGTTGAAGAAAATGCCTGTATTCTTTATTTATGGCAGAATCAGAACACGGTCGTTATCGGACGAAATCAGAATGCCTGGGTTGAATGCCGAACCTCTCTTTTGGAAGAGGATGGCGGTAAGCTTGCACGCCGTTTGTCGGGCGGCGGAGCTGTTTTCCACGACGTCGGAAATCTTAATTTCACTTTTTTGATGCGTGATGAGGATTTCGACGTTGACCGTCAGCTTTCCGTCATACAGGAAGCGTGCGCATCATTCGGCTTGTCTGCTGAAAAGTCGGGAAGAAACGACTTGCTCGTGCAGGGGTATAAATTTTCGGGAAATGCCTTTTACCATACGCAGGGGCACGCATACCACCACGGCACGCTTCTGATAGATGCCGATATGGAAAAGCTCTCACGTTATCTCACACCGTCAAAGGCAAAGCTTGAAGCCAAGGGCGTTGCCTCTGTCCGTTCACGTGTGACGAATCTCAAGTTGCTTTCACCGTGCATTACGTGTGAAATGATGGCACGGCAAATGGAAAAAGCATTTGAAAAGGTCTACGGACACGATGCCGAAAAAATCGTATTAAGCGAAAAAAATATTGAAAAGATAAAAAAATACACGGTCGAGCTTTCAAGCTGGAATTGGCTCTACGGCCCTCGTTTGCCGTTTACGTTCAGCTGTGAGGAAAGATTTTCCTGGGGAAGTATATCGCTTCAGCTTCAGGTCGAATCCGGGCATATAAAGCTTGCGCAGGTGTATTCGGATGCGATGGATTGGGAAATATCGGACGAGGTGACAAAAGCACTGCTCGGATGCAGATTCACGTGCACCGATATGAAAAAAGCCGTGACGGATGCTGTAGTGGATAAAGATGTTTCTTTTGATATTTGCAAGCTTCTTGAAAAACAGGATATATGATAAACAGGGCGTCTCATTTTGAAAATTTTTTCAAGATGAGGCGCCCGTATGTTTTGGCATTTTATGAAATGAAGTTCACTGCATCTCTGTATTGTATTCTTTGTTTATCATATTTACAAGTTCTTTTGCCGGTAAGGATAAGCTGTGTTCCTTTTTCTTGACAAGAATTATCTGTCTTGGCGGAAGCGGCTCTGTAAGTGAAATTTTTTTTATGCTATCCTCAGACTCAAGAAATTGCTCAGGGACAAATCCTATTCCAAGACCGTATTTGACGAGAGGAATTATCTGGTCGGCTGTAGCAGCTTCAATATCGGGCGCAAACCGACAGTCATGTTTCAAAAATTCCTCGAAATAAAAATCAAACGTAGATGTACCCACACCGAGAGAAATTATAGGATATTCAAGCAGTTCTGTAAACGGTATGTCTTCTTTAATGTCGAAGCTCTTGCCGCATACAGGTACTTCCTGTAAATCTGAAAGCTTTGTTATTGAAAGCTTGTTGCTTATATCAACGGGTGTTGTTACTACTGCAATATCCACGAGCTTATTATCTATTATTCTCAATGCTTGCGGTGTCGAAACATTTAATATTTTTATCCTAACGCCCGGATACAATTGGTGATAATTTCGCAGAATAGGTAAAAGACAACATCGTAAGGCAATTTCTGTAGCGCCTATTGAAACAATGCCGCTATCCATACTGTGCTTGGCAGAAACCGTTTCTTCTCCCGCTTGAATATGAGCGAATGCGGCGGCAATATGTCCGTAAAGCTCCTTGCCGTCATCGGTTAATGTGACACCTTTGTTTGTACGCTCAAACAGTGTGCATCCAAGCTGACGTTCAAGCGCTTTGATAGTTCTTGTTAGATTGGGTTGATTGCAGTACATAACCTCTGCCGCTCTTGTAAAACTCTTATATTTGGCAACATTGTAAAAAACTTTATAGTAATCGTAGCTGATATTCATACAAAACTCCATATTAAAATGATATAGCTGATATATTAGATATATATTTTACATATACCGCAAGTTGTATTATAATATATATCAGAGGAGATGTCAAGAAGGAGAATTACAAATGGAAATTTCTTATATCACTGAGTTAATGGAAGCGTTTACGATACTTTGCTTCGGTATGTCATGGCCGATTTCAATACGCAAATCCCTCATATCAAAAACAGCAAAGGGAAAAAGCTTATTTTTTGAGGTGTTTTTGCTTATCGGATATGCATTCGGAATTTTACGTAAGATAATACAGCTTACGGTGCTTGGCTGTACCGGCTGGATATTTTATTTGAGCTTCTTTTTCTATATGCTCAATTTTATAGAAATATCGATAGATGTCTGCTTATATTTTCGTAATTGTAAATATGACAGAGAAGCGTTGTTTCTTAAATAACAACAGAAAAACAAAAAGCGGTTGGTTAAACCAACCGCTTTTTATAATCAATATTTCAATTATGCAAGTTCTGCAAAATACTTGATCGTTCTTACCATCTGGCTTGTGTAGGAGTTTTCGTTGTCATACCATGCAACTACCTGAACCTGGTAAGTGTCATCGTCGATCTTTGCAACCATTGTCTGTGTTGCATCGAAGATGGAGCCGTATGTGGAACCGATGATATCGGAAGAAACGATTTCATCTGTGTTGTAACCGAAGGAATCGGATGCCTTAGCAGCCATAGCAGCGTTGATGCCTTCCTTTGTTATGTCCTTACCCTTAACAACTGCAACGAGAATTGTTGTAGAACCTGTGGGTGTGGGAACTCTCTGAGCAGAACCGATAAGCTTGCCGTTGAGCTCGGGAATAACAAGGCCGATAGCCTTTGCAGCGCCTGTGGAGTTAGGAACGATGTTAGCAGCGCCTGCTCTTGCACGGCGGAGGTCACCCTTTCTGTGAGGACCGTCAAGGATCATCTGGTCGCCTGTGTAAGCGTGGATCGTTGACATGATACCGCTCTGGATAGGAGCATAATCGTTAAGAGCCTTAGCCATAGGAGCCAAGCAGTTTGTTGTGCAGGATGCAGCAGAAATGATCGTGTCATCCTTTGTAAGTGTATCTTCGTTTACGCTGAATACGATTGTGGGAAGGTCGTTACCTGCGGGAGCAGAGATAACAACTTTCTTAGCACCTGCGTCGATGTGAGCCTGTGCCTTAGCCTTAGATGTGTAGAAGCCTGTGCATTCGAGAACAACGTCTACACCGATTTCGCCCCAAGGAAGATCCTTTGCGTCCTTTTCGCTGTAGATTGTGATCTTCTTGCCGTCAACTGTGATGGATGTGTCATCACACTCAACTGTGTGGCCGAGGTATCTGCCCTGTGCTGTGTCATACTTGAGAAGATGAGCAAGCATCTTGGGATCTGTAAGGTCGTTGATAGCTACAACTTCGTAACCCTCTGCACCAAACATCTGACGGAAAGCAAGTCTTCCGATACGGCCGAAACCGTTAATAGCAACTTTTACTGCCATGATTTTATCCTCCAAAATAAATATATTATTTGATTCGAATTATACAACAATTTCCTGATAATATCAAGATGAAAATGAAACTTTTAAAAAATAATATATGATAGTTTTCACTTAATTAATATTTGTAGAAATTAATAAGACAGCCTGCAAGAATTATTTTTCTTTCATCATCTGTAAGCTCAGGCATTGTAAGCTCAAGTGTTTTCTCGTTTTCACCGTAAATAAATGCTGTAACTGTCGGTAAAGCGTTTTCAACAGCCTTTCTTATATCGGGAATAACGATATAGTCGCCGACGGAGAAATCGGGAGCCTCGTCAACCGTGAACGGTATCATACCCCAGTTTATGACGTTGCTTCTGTATCTCTTCGTTGCGTATTCAACGGCTATGTTAGCGCATCCGCCGAGCACACGCTGACACGATGCCGCCTGCTCACGCGCAGAGCCGTCGCCCGGCTTGTTTGCGAATATAACGCTTCCGACAACGGTATTTTCCTCATTTAATCCGTGCTTTTCAGCGATTTTTGAAAGCTCGCCGTCAAATATCTTCTTGCCGTCACGGCGTGCGTATTCAACCTCTCTTACAGATTTCGCACGGCCTACGTAAGCAGGGTCCTTACGTGAAAGCGTAAGCTCTGAAAGTCTATGAGGATTTGAACGGTATGAGGACGATTCACCCGAGGGAATAAGCTCGTCGGTTGTTGTTACGGGGTCTGTAATGTACGATGCGACCTGCAAAACGAGATTGTCGGAAAGGGAAACCATTTCGGGCCAGTCTGTGATATTCGGACCGAGAATGAGCTTTTCCTCAGCGTTCGCCTTGCCGTAACCGAAGTATACACGGTTTGTATAAACGGATTTGTCGAACTTATATTCATAAGTATTATATTCAACGTCAATTTCCGTTGCCGCTGTTATCTTACCGCCGCAAGCCGCTGTTGCCGCAATTGAGCGTGCGTCCATAAGCGCAACTGATGCGATCTGTCCTTCACCCGGCTTTGAGCCTTCTCTGTTTGCAAAGTTTCTTGTTGTGTGGCGGAGCGAAAGACCGTTGTTGGAGGGAACGTCGCCTGCACCGAAGCAAGGACCGCAGAACGCCGTGCGGAGCGTTGCACCCGATGACATAAGATCTGCGCAGATACCGTTTTTGATAAGCTGTAAGTAAGCGGGTTGGCTTGCAGGATATACGGAAAGCGCAAAGGCTTCGCATCCGATGCTCTTGCCGCGGAGAATGTCGCCTGCAGCGCACACGTTATCAAAAATACCGCCCGCACAGCCTGCAATTACACCCTGGTCAGCCCATACGCCGCCGTCGTGATACTTGTCAACGAGCGAGAACGTGGGAACGCCAAGCTCCTTTGCAGCCTTTTCGGATACTTCGGCTAAAATATCCTTTGCATTTGCGTTGAATTCCTTTATCGTATATGCGTTTGACGGGTGAATGGGGAGTGCTATCATAGATTCCATCTTTGATAGGTCGATTTCCACAGCACCGTCATAATATGCGCCGTCCTCAGGGGAAAGCGCCTTGAAATCCTCACTTCTTCCGTGAAGCGTGTAATATCTCTTCGTTTCTTCGTCAGTCACCCAAATGGATGAAAGACACGTTGTTTCCGTTGTCATAACGTCAATACCGTTACGGAATTCAATGGGAAGATTTGCAATACCGTCACCGATAAATTCAAGTACCTTGTTTTTAACGAACCCGTCCTTGAATACTGCACCTATAAGTGCAATTGCCACGTCGTGAGGGCCGATGCCCGCACGTGGCTTGCCTGTAAGATGAACGGCTATAACACCGGGGCGCTTGATATCGTATGTTCTGCCGAGTAGCTGCTTTACAAGCTCAGGACCGCCTTCACCCACAGCCATTGTGCCGAGCGCACCGTAACGTGTGTGAGAGTCAGAACCGATTATCATTTTACCGCAGCCTGCCATCATCTCACGCATATACGAGTGAATGACCGCCTGATGCGCAGGTACGTAGATACCGCCGTATTTTTTAGCCGCAGACAGACCGAAAACGTGGTCGTCTTCGTTTATTGTACCGCCGACAGCGCAAAGAGAGTTGTGGCAGTTTGTAAGAACGTATGGAACGGGGAACTCTTTAAGTCCCGAAGCTCTTGCCGTCTGTATTATTCCGACATACGTTATGTCGTGCGATGCCATAGCATCGAATTTTATTTTAAGGTCATCACCGTCACTCGTGCTGTGAGAGGTAAGTATCGGATAAGCTATCGTCTTTTTTCTCGCAGCGGCGATCTGTTCGTCGTTGAGCTGTGATATTTCAAGTCCTTTACCCTGACGGTAAACGACACCATTTTTTATTACATTAACCATTTTATTATTCCTTTCGTCAATATTCGACAGTCGTAAAGGACATAGCATCAAGCGACACGTTCATATTCCGAAGATTTACGCTTATGCCGTGATCGTTTGCGTTGAATATGCAGAGAATTCGGTTATTTTCGTATTCTCTTTTGAAAACTATAACGCCGTGAGCTGTTTTGAGCACCTCTGTCGTTCCGTATTTGAGCGCATCGTATGTGTCACGGAGCTTCAATGTGTTTTTGAAAAACTCAACAAGCTCACAGTCCTCACGTCCCCAAGGGTACGGACGGCGGTTGAACGGATCACGGTAGCCCTCGCATCCCGCTTCATCACCGTAATAGATGCAAGGCACACCGGGGGAGCATACGAGCAGAGCAAAAGCAAGCTTCAGCCTTGCTTTTCCAAGCTTCAGCTCGTCAGGAGTCATTCGTGTTTTTGCAAGCACACTGCCCGCTTCGCCCGAAATCTCCTTGCCGCCCAAAACAGTCAGTATTCTTTCCGTGTCGTGAGTGCCCAAAAAGTTCATTGCGTGTAAAAGATCACCGCGGGGGTAATGACGTGAAAGGATCGTAAAAGCATATTGCAATGCCTTTTCGTCACCGTATTTTACAAAATCGATAATTGCGTTACGCAAGGGGTAATTCATAACACCGTCAAGCTGTTTACCCTGGAAATAGTGACGGCGGTAGCTGTATGCGATCTTGTTTGAAGCGTCTTCCCACACCTCACCTATTAAAAGAGAACCCGGCTTTTCCGCATCACAAGCCTTTTTGATGTCATACAAAAGGTCATCGGGAAGCTCGTCGGCAACGTCAAGACGCCAGCCGTCAGCACCTCGCCTCAGCCAATATCTTATGACACCGTTTTCACCGCATATATATTCTCTTAAATCCTTTCTTGTGTGATTGAGCGACGGCAGAATACCGATGCCCCACCAAGCCCTGTATTTATCGGGATGCTCCGTAAAATCGTACCAATCATAGTATTTTGAATCTTTGCTGTGATAAGCACCCTTTGACGGATATTTTTTATATTTATTGAAGTAAAGACTGTCATCGCCCGTGTGGTTGAAAACACCGTCAAGAATTATTTTCATCCCTCTTTCGTGTGCTTCCTTTACAAGCTCGTCAAAGGCTTCTTCGCCGCCGAACATTTCGTCAATTTTCGTGTAATCGCCCGTGTCATATTTGTGGTTTGAATAAGCCTTGAAAATGGGTGACAGATATATCGTTTTTATTCCGAGGTCCTTCAGATAATCGAGCTTTGATGTAACACCGTAAAGACTTCCGCCGAAAAACGTGTTGTTTTTAAGGGGTTGTCCCGGATATTCAACGTATTCGACTTCACCGCCGTTCCAATCGGAAATATAAACTGCATCGTCACGCACGGGTATTTTGTGACTTGTTTTACAAAATCGGTCAACAAAAATATGGTACATTGCCCCCTCTGAAAACCAATTTGCCTGACGGTATTCGTTGTGGTATACCATAAGCTGGAACTTACTCGGATATCCTTCTGTCAAAAAACCGGTTTTTTCATCACCCGCTGAGGTCAATGAAATGACATTTCCGTTACATTCTGCGTTAAAAAGGAAATAGTAAAGACCAACATCCGGATCTACTGTCACGGAATAAACGTCAAATCCGTCCTCCAGTCCCTCATATTCCAGTTTGTATGTGTCTGTTATATCCGAAAAATCGTGTTCAAGCAGAAGTGTACAGCCGTTAAGACAGTATATACGAGGAGAAAGAAGGGAGATTTTTATCTCCCCCTTCTCGAATGCACAGCTGAAATAGTTTTTGCCGTTCACGGTTTTTCTGACGATAAATGGCTCGCTCTGTTTCAGTGAAAATGGAAGCATAAATTAATCCTTTATCTGTTCAGCGTGCCAGATGTTGTCTGCATATTCTTTAACAGCACGGTCAGCGGCAAATCTGCCTGCGCCCGCAATGTTGGCAGCACTCATTGAAAGCCACTTTGCTCTGTCCTCATATACCTTGTCCATATTGTTATGAACGGCATTGTATGAGTTGAAGTCTGCAAAGCACATATAAGGATCGGGAACACCGCCGTCAAACAGCAGATAGTTGGAGAAATCGGAGAAGGAAACGCCGTTGAAGCCTCTGTTGAGAGTGTTTATTATTTCCTTGAGAGTTTCGCTCTGTGTATAGTAAACGTTGGAGCGATAGCCCTCTCTCCATACCTTTTCAACCTCGTCAGCGGTAAGACCGAACAGGAAGAAGTTGTCATCACCTACGGATTCGTGCATTTCTACATTTGCACCGTCAAGCGTACCGATAGTGAGCGCACCGTTTATCATAAGCTTCATATTACCCGTACCGCTTGCTTCCTTACCTGCAAGAGAGATCTGCTCACTGATGTCGGCAGAGGGAATAAGAATTTCAGCCGCCGATACACAGTAGTTCTCAAGGAAAACAACACGGAGCTTCTGTCTTATCTTGGGATTCTTTTCGATCTCAGCCGCAATGTGCGTGATAAGCTTGATGGTCTGCTTTGCACGGTAGTAACCGGGAGCAGCCTTTGCGCCGAAAATGAATGTTACGGGGCGCATTTCAAGATCGGGATTTTCGAGAAGCTTGTTGTAGATGTTGATAATACGAAGCACGTTGAGAAGCTGACGCTTATACTCGTGCATACGCTTGATCTGTACGTCGAATATTGAATCGCAGTCAAGCGCAAGTGTTTTCTGATTGCCTAAAAGGAACTTGGAAAATCTTTCCTTGTTATCTCTCTTTATCTGCTCAAGCTTAGCCTGAACGCCTGCATCGTCCTTGTATTCAGCGAACTTTTCAAGCTCCCACGGTGAATGTCTGTATTCGGGACCTATCGTGCTGTCAAGCAGGTTTGCAAGACCGGGGTTGCTGTAGCACAGCCAACGGCGGTGAGCAATACCGTTTGTTACATTCGTGAACTTTTCGGGAGTCATAGCGTAGAAATCAGAGAAGATAGTCTTTTTAAGAATGTCTGAGTGAAGTCCCGAGACACCGTTTACGTGGTGTGAGCCGACAATGGAAAGGTTAGCCATTCTTACCTGATTGTAGCCGATTATCGACATACGTGCAACTGTGTCCTCGTTACCGCAGAAGTTGCGTACGGATTCACAGAAGCGGCGGTTGATCTCGCAAATGATCGTATAAATTCTGGGAAGCTTGAGCTTGAATATACCCTCGCCCCATGTTTCAAGCGCTTCGGGAAGAACCGTGTGGTTTGTATAAGACATCGTCTTTGTTACAATATCCCAAGCGTGATCCCAGTCATAAGCACATTCGTCAAGTAAAATACGCATAAGCTCAGGTACGCAGAGCGCAGGGTGAGTATCGTTTATGTGAATTGCTACCTTGTCGGCAAGGTTGTCGAGCGTGCCGTACTGTTCAAGATGCTCGTTCAGTATGCACTGAAGCGATGCGGAAACGAGGAAGTACTGCTGGGTAAGACGGAGCTGTTTACCCTCGTAGTGGTTGTCAGAGGGATAAAGCACCTTTGAAATTACTTCTGCGTTCGTGTTTTCCTCAAGGGCCTTTATATACTGTCCCTGTGAAAACAGCTTCATGTTGAATTTTGATGCATCTGTTGCACGCCACAGACGGAGAATGTTTACTGCCTTGGAGTCAGCACCCGATATCATCATATCGTAGGGAATTGCACGCACCTCGTCACAGTCAACATAATCAACAAGCATTTTGCCGTTGTGCCAATATTCTTTCACAGAACCGCCGAATTTTACGGTGTAAGCAAGGTCGTTTCTCGGAACGAGCCATGTTTCACCTGTGGGAAGCCAAACGTCGGGCAATTCGTACTGTTCACCGTCAACGATCTTCTGCTTGAACAGACCGTAATCATAGCAAAGCGAATAACCGTATGCCGGATAGTCAAGCGATGAAAGACCGTCCATAAAGCACGATGCAAGTCTTCCGAGACCTCCGTTACCGAGTGCGGGGTCATCCTCACGCTTGATGAACTTTTCAAGCGAAAATCCAAAGTCCTTAAGAACACGGCTGTATTCTGAATAAAGACCGAGGTTCATAAGATTGTTTTTAAGCGAAGGACCGATGAGAAATTCCATGCACATGTAATATACACGCTTTGCGGATTTTTCCTGTACTTCCTTTTCAAATTCCGCATTTTTCTGCATAAGAATATCTCTTATTGTCAGAAGTGTTGCATGGTACATCTGTTCGTCAAGTGCCTGATCGGGTGTTATACCGAAGTTGTGTGTTAGCTTTGTGATAATGTTATTTTTGATTTCGAGTTCTTTGTTTGTTGCCATTGGTAGAAAATTCCTTTTACTTTGTTAATTCATTATATATTTCAAGATATTTTACTGCCGATACTTCCCAAGAGAAGTCACGGCGCATTATCTTTTTGACAAGTGCTGTACGCTTGCTTTCATCTCTGTAAAGCGAGATTGCAAGACGCAACGTGTACATCATATCGTGAGCGTTATAATTTGCGAACGTGAAGCCGTCGCCCGTGAAGGTTCCGTCTTCGTTTTCAATATACGGCTTGATGGAGTCGTAAAGACCGCCGGTCTCCCTTACAACGGGAATTGCGCCATAACGTGATGCGATCATCTGTGAAAGACCGCACGGCTCTGTTTTTGAGGGCATGAGAAATACATCTGATGATGCGTATATCTTCTTTGAAATGTCTTTGTTGTAAAGAAGCAACGTACGCACCTTATCGGGATGTCTTTCCTGCAGGTGATAGAAGAAGTCCTCGTATTCGTAGTCGCCCTTGCCGAGTATAACGAGCTGTATATCGTCTGTAAGCACCTCGTCGATAACAGCCTTTACAAGGTCAAGCCCCTTTTGCTCTGTAAGACGGGAGATGACGGATACCATCGGTACGTCGGCTCTTTCGGGAAGCCCCAATGACTTTTGAAGCTCAAGCTTGTTGTCTGCCTTTCTGCCCGATGATCTCCAGGTGTAGTTTTTCACTATTGCCGTATCGGTATTCGGATCGTAATAATCCATATCGATGCCGTTGAGCACACCGCAGGTCTTACCTGCGTAAAGGCGCGTCATATATTCAAGACCGTGAGCGTAGGCTGAAGACTGAATTTCCTCAGCGTATTTTTCGCTTACCGTCATAAGAACATCACAGCAAACGATAGCACCCTTCATAAGGTTGATGCATCCGCTGTATTCAACTATCTCACGCTCGTTTTGTCCGAGGCCGAACACGTCTTCAAGTATGTCGAAGCCGTATTTTCCCTGGAATGCGATATTGTGAATGGAGAATACCGTTTTGATATTACGGTAATTTTCCCAATTCTTATATATCGTTTTGAGATATATTACGGAAAGTGCGCTCTGCCAGTCGTTTGCGTGGAGGACGTCGGGATAAAAGCCCGTCATTTCCATCATTTTTATAACTGCCGAGCAGAAATAAGCAAATCTTTCACCGTCGTCAAAGTCACCGTAAAGCGAACTTCTCTTAAAGTAATATTCATTATCTATAAAATAATAGATAACTCCGTCAAGGTCGTAGCTGTAAAGCCCCGCATACTGACGGCGCCAAGAAAGCGATACGTCAAATTCACATTCCTTTTTCATCTTTTCCCGGTATGCCCCCGATACTGCGGAGTAAAGGGGAAGGACAACACGTACGTCATCTTCGGGAGAAGCCTTTTTCACTGCAAGGGGAAGTGAGCCGATAACGTCGCCAAGACCGCCCGACGATGCAAACGGAAGTGCTTCTGTTGCAACATATAATATCTTTTTCATTACTGTATCCGTTCCTTTCGGATTGTAATTATATCATTATGCCTTTTTCGGCAAAATACGGCTTTGTTTCGTGGCCTGAAAGCACACGGCAGTCACGCACGACAACATTTTTGTCAAGCACGGAGCAGTTTATAACAACGTTTTCGCCTATTTCGCAGTCCTGCATAATGATTGAATTCTTTACGCAAGTGCCTCGGCTGACCTTGACACCTCTGAATATGATGGAGTTTTCAACAGTTCCTTCGATTACACATCCGTCGGCAATAAGAGAATTCTTGACGGAGGAATTGTTGCCGTATCTTGTGGGGGAAGAGTTTCTTACCTTTGTAAGCACGGGACGGTCCTTGATGTTGAAAAGTGCATTTCTTACGTCAGGCTTCAAAAGCTCCATTGATGAGGAGTAGTATTCCGCAAACGATGAAACGCAAGCGAAATAACCGTCGTATTTATACGTCATTATTTTATAAGAATTTATGTTTCTTGCTATGATGTCGGAGTTAAAGCTTGTGTAGTCGTGTGCCTTTGAATCGTGAATGATAGAATGTAAGAATTCACGCTTCATAACCATAATGTTAAGGCTTATGTCGTGTGCGCCCGTCTTTTCCGTGGGGTAAACGAAAATGTCCTTCGCACGTCCCTCGTCATCGGAATTTATGATAACGTTCTTTTTGCAGGATTCGGAATTGAGCACTACGTTTTTAACAGCTATCGTTATGTCAGCTCCCGTTTCCTCGTGAGCATCGATAAGCTTTCTGAAATCAATGTTGCATATAACGTCGCAGTCGGACATTACGACATAATCTTCCTTACATCTTTCGATGAAGTGCAAGCTGTTTATAAGTCCGGAAAGTCTCGTTGCAAAGCTCAATCTCGATGTGCTTGCAAAAGCTGTTATGTGCGGCGGAAGTATTTTGATACCGCCCGAACGGGAGGCAAGGTCCCAGTCCTTTCCGTTTCCTATATGGTCCATAAGTGACTGGTAGTTTGACTGTGTGATAACACCGACCTTCTGTATGCCGGAGTTTACCATGTTGGAAAGTGCAAAGTCAATGAATCTGTAACGGCAACCGTAGGGAACAGACGCCATTGTTCTCATCTGTGTAAGCTCGGGGATGTTTCTGTCGTGGACATTTGAAAATATTATACCAACTGCAGACATATTATTTATCCTCCTTTTCGGTAAGCTCTTTAAGAGAACTTTCGTTTATCATTTTGCCCGGCTCAATGACGGTGCCGTCGGGAATTTTAAGACCGCCGCCGACAAGTGTTATCTCGCCGTTTTCTTTGCTGCCTCCGACAGAACAGCCGCATCCGACCACTGTGTTGCCGTCCATTACGGTATAGTTTACAACAGCGCCCGATTTTATTACTGTTCCTTCCATAATTACGCTGTCTTTGACAACAGCACCGGCTTCCACAGTAACGCCGTTTGAAAGCACGGAGTTTTCAACACGTCCGTATATCTCACAGCCTTCTGTTATCAGAGAGTTGACGATAATTGAATTATCGCCTGTGTAGTGCGGGGGCTCTGTTGAATTTCGTGAGTATATTCTCCAGGAAGGCTCCTTGAGGTTGAATACAGGCTGCTCGCCGAGAAGATCCATATTTGCTTCCCAAAGGCTTGAGATCGTTCCGACGTCTTTCCAATAACCGCTGAAGGGATATGCAAACATACGCTCACCGCCTTCAAGCATTGCGGGGATTATGTTCTTACCGAAGTCCTTTGATGAGTTAGGATCAGCCTCGTCGGCTGTAAGATAATCAAACAGCTTCTGCTTGTTGAATATATAAATACCCATTGAAGCCTTCGTACTCTTGGGCTCCTTCGGCTTTTCCTCAAACTGATAGATAGAGCCGTCATCATTTGTGTTCATGATGCCGAAACGGCTTGCCTCTGCAAGCGGTACGTCTATAACGGCTATCGTGCAGTCTGCATTGTTTTTCTTGTGATAGTCGAGCATCGCATAGTAATCCATCTTGTAAATGTGGTCACCCGAGAGGATAAGTACGTAGTCGGGATCATATCTTGCGATGAAGTCGATGTTCTGATAAATTGCATTTGCCGTGCCGCTGTACCAGTCAGCGCCCTTCTGACGCTGATATGGAGGAAGCACCATAGCACCGCCGTATGTTTTGTCAAGGTCCCAGGGCTGTCCGTTTCCGATGTACTCATTGAGCACCAGAGGCTGATACTGTGTAAGAACTCCGACAGTATCGATGCCCGAATTTACGCAGTTGGAAAGAGTGAAGTCAATGATTCTGTACTTTCCGCCGAAAACAACGGCGGGCTTTGCGGTTTTTTCCGTCAGTGTGTAAAGCCTGCTGCCCTGACCGCCTGCCAGAAGCATGGCAACACATTCTTTTTTCTTGAACATTGATGTTCTCCTTTACGATTTATTTTATTCGCCTTTGATCTTTATGTCTTCTTGCTCAAAAATAATTGCCGAAAGAGGGGGAATTGCAACTGAAAGCGCATACGGCTGACCGTCGCACATCATTTCACGTGCAAGCACCGAACCGTTTACAGATCCGCCACCGCCGAATTCCTGTGAGTCTGTTGAGAAAATCTCGTGCCAATAACCGCTGTCGGGAACTCCTATCGGGCAGTTATCCTTGTAAGACGCCGAGAAATTCATAATGCAAAGCAGCTTTTTGCCGTTTTTGTTCTGTCTTGTAAAGACTGACATATTTCCGCTGTTATCATCCGCACGTATCCACGTGAAGCCGTCCCAAGACGTATCACATTCCCAAAGGGAGCTTTGTGAAAGATAGAAGCGGTTAAGCCTTGAAACGAAATGATGAAATGTTTTGTGCGCAGGGAAGTCAAGCATAAACCATTCAAGTGATGATGCGTAATCCCATTCACGGAACTGTGCGAATTCACTTCCCATAAACATCAGCTTTTTGCCGGGGTGGCACATCATATATGTCATAAACAGTCTTGCGCCTGCAAATTTCTGATGATAATCTCCCCACATTTTGTCGATGACGGAGTTTTTGCAGTGTACGACCTCGTCGTGAGAAATAGGAAGTATATAATTCTCGTTGAATGAGTACATAAGTGAGAAATTGAGTGCCGTGTGATGGTACTGCCTGTATATGGGATCACGCTTTACGTAAGCAGTGATGTCATTCATCCAGCCCATATTCCATTTGAAATGGAAGCCGAGACCGCCGTCTGACACGGGCTTCGTTATCATCGGCCAGTCGGTCGATTCCTCCGCCGCCATTATTACATCGGGGAAGCGAAGCTCAATAGACGAGTTCAGCTTTTTGAAAAATGCGATCGACTCATAATTTTTATTAGAGCCGTCAAATGCGGGTGTCCACTCGCCGGGTGCTCTGTCATAGTCAAGATAAAGCATTGCCGCAACGGCGTCAACTCTCAAGCCGTCAATGTGGTATTCCTTCAACCAGTAATGCGCATTTGAAACGAGGAAGGACTGTACCTCTTCACGCCCGACGTCGAAGAAGCGTGTGCCCCAGACCTTATGCTCCATTCTGTCCCAGCCCTGATATTCATAAAGAGGCGAGCCGTCGAATTCATAAAGTCCGTGTGCGTTTTTAGGAAAGTGAGCAGGTACCCAGTCCATAATAACACCGATGCCGTATTCGTGCATCTTGTTTACGAAATACATAAACATTTCAGGTGTTCCGAAGCGTGAGGTGGGTGAGTAGAAATTGCACACCTGATATCCCCACGAGCCGTCAAACGGATGCTCGGCTATCGGCATAAGCTCAATGTGCGTGTAGCCCATCTGCTTTACATACGGCGCAAGCTCGTCTGCAAGCTCAATGTATGACAGATATGAGCCGTCATCGTGCTTTTTCCACGAGCCGAGGTGAACCTCGTATATGTTCATCGGTATCGGATACTCACCGCGGAAAACGGTTTTTCGGCGGTAGCTCATCCAATCATTGTCTGTCCAATTGTATTCATTCAGCTCGTAAAGATATGATGCGGTTTCGGAAAGTGTGCCTGAATGTACAGCGTATGGATCTGCTTTGTAAAATTCATTTCCGCCTCGCTTTATCTTATATTTATATTTTAATTTTTCGTTGTTTTGTACCTTGAGTTTAAGCTCCGCCTGCCATATACCGTTGTCGGTGATCCTTTCCATAGGGCAGCTTTCGTCCCAATTATTGAAGTCACCCGTTACGTAAACGGCATCGGCATTAGGCGCCCATACTCTGAATACGGTAGTGCCTTTTGAAAGCGTGTGATGCCCGAGATACTTATAGGATTCAAAGTTTGTACCCTGGTGGAATAAGTATGGAGCAAGCTCTTCTTTTTTTCTTGCCATAATGTCACTCCTTCGGTTAAAAAATCTCAATTTATATTATAATACATAATATTGAAAATTACAAGTCCCAATATGCACATTTAAGAATTTATTTTAAAAAATCTTTTCGTCGGTTTTATACAGTGTGACGATGGAATGATATCACAAAAAAAATGTTAAGAGTAGAAATAATAAATTGTAATAAGTGTTTTTTGTGTGTTTTATCATACATCATTAAAGCTTTATACACTAAAATTACAAATAAATTGTTGATTTTTTCATTCTTTTATGGTAAAATAACAAAATCCCATAGAATTATCGAAAGGAATAAATGAAATGCTTAATGTTGCTGTTATCGGCTTCGGCACCGTCGGAAGCGGTGTTTGTGAGCTTTTGACGAATAATGCCGATATTATAGAGAAAAATGCCGGCGAAAAAATAAACCTCAAATATATATGCGATATACGTGAATTTCCCGATTCTCCCTTTGCTGATAAAATGGTAAAGGATTTTGAAATTATCGCAAACGATCCTACGGTTGACGTTGTTGTTGAAACGATGGGCGGCAGAGGTGCGGCTTATAAATTCACAACGATGGCGCTTGAAAAGGGAAAGAGCGTTGTAACGTCAAATAAGGAGATAGTTGCGTACTGCGGCGTTGAGCTTATGCAGAAGGCAGAAGCAAACGGCGCAAGATACCTCTTTGAAGCAAGCACGGGCGGTGCAATTCCTGCGCTTACTCCCATTGCACAGTGCCTTTCCGCAAACAGAATATCACGTATTGCAGGTATCCTTAACGGAACTACGAACTATATTCTTACCAATATGTTCACACACGGAAAAAGCTATGACACGGCGCTTTCCGAAGCACAGGCGAAGGGCTATGCTGAAAAGGATCCCACAGCAGACGTTGAGGGATTTGACACTTGCAGAAAGATCTGTATTCTCGGCGCAATAATGTCCGACTGTCTTGTATGCCCCGATGACGTAAAGGTTACGGGTATATCGAAGATAACGAGAAAAGACGTTGAAGCGGCTGAATCATTCGGTTGTAAAATAAAGCTTCTCGGTGTTGCCGAAATGTGCGGCGAAAAGCTTTCCCTTGAAGTGTCGCCTTACTGTATTGCAGACAACGTTCCGCTTTACGGAATCGAAGACGTATTCAACGGAATCATGGTCGACACGGATGCCGCAGGAACGGTTATGTTCTACGGCAGAGGCGCAGGTAAGCTTCCGACTGCAAGCGCAGTTGTTTCCGATATAATCGACATTGCCGCAAGAAAGGGTGCAAAGTCACAGTTTGCGCCGTGGAAGGACGGAAAGGATATGCTTGCAAAGGACGAAAGAGAATTTGCATATCTTATGCGTGTCGGCGGTGATGTTGCGGACTTCGAAAAGAAATTCAACATCTGCGCACATATTACAGAAGAGAATGTTGTGGCTTTTGTTACGGATAAATTCAATGCTGAAGAATATAACAGCTTCTGTAAGATCTTAGAGGAAAGAGGATATTCCGTAATATCTTCATATAAAGTTTTCGCATAAGTCTTATAATTTCAAAATATTGCCTGTGTGTTTTCACATTACTGTCACATAGAGGTGCAATAATAAAAGCACAGAGCTGTAATACATAATTTTGAAAGGACTAAACGATGAACGAAAATTTCGATAACAATTATAATGAAAATTTAAACTCAAACGAAGAAACGAAGACCGACGTCGGTTCATCCCCTCTTGGCGAAGCACAAAGTGCTGAACCCTCTAAAGACGATACGGGATATTACAAAGCGTCGTCGTTCAATGACGGAGGAACGAGAAGCTATTTTTCAAATCCCGACACAGTTTCATCTCCGTACCCCGAAAAGCCTAAAAAGAAAGGCTCGGCAGGACTTATTATCGCTTGTGTTGTCATAGTTGTTTTGCTTTGTACAGGCGCATATTTTGCAGGACGGTATTTCGGTAATAACGGCGTAACGCCTCCTGTAAACGGCGAGGTAACAAAGGATCAGACGACAGATAAAAAGGACGAAGTTACGGCGAGTGACGAAACGCTCGCATACAGCGACGTTATCGTACAGCCGAATGAAATGGTCAATATCGTTGAAAAGACCGTTGACTGCGTTGTTGAAATAAAAACGGAAAAGGTCGTTTACGGTTCTATCTTCGGTCAAAGCGTTTCGCAGGGTGCGGGAAGCGGTGTTATCGTAACGCACGACGGCTTTATTGTAACGAACAACCACGTTATAGACGGTGCGGAAAAGGTTACGGTAAGACTCAGAAGCGGTGACGTTTACGATGCTGTTATCTGGGGCGTAAACACGAAAAATGACCTTGCTGTTATTAAGATCGAAGCGCAGGAGCTTTCCACGGCAACATTCGGAAATTCCGATAATCTTAAAGTCGGTCAGACCGTAATTGCTATAGGAAATCCTCTGGGAGAGCTTGGCGGCTCCGTTACAAGCGGTATCGTTTCAGCGCTTGCACGTGAAATAAAGATCGATAATAAAATGATGACGCTTATCCAGACGGATGCTCCCGTAAATCCCGGTAATTCGGGCGGAGCGCTGTTCAATATGGCAGGCGAGCTTATCGGTGTTGTTAACGCAAAATCGTCGGGAAGCGACGTTGAGGGTATCGGATTTGCAATTCCTTCGAATACGGCATACGGAATCGTTCAGGATATAATTGCAAACAAATCGTCAACCGACAAAGCATACCTCGGTGTTGAGATAGGACAGACAAGACAGGGATATGTTTATATAACAAAGGTCGTTGACGGATATGATGCGCAGAAGTCGGGACTGAAGGTAAATGATATTATATTTACCGTTGATGGAACTATGATATCAAGCCCCAGCACGCTTTCAACTCTTATTGCGTCGTACTGTGTCGGCGATACAGCGGAAATGGTAATCTACCGTGACGGAAAATCACAGATAATTACCGTTGAGTTTACGGTTACACGTCCCGCAGAAGATAATTAAAATTAAAAAATCAGTGTCACAGACACTGATTTTTTAAAAAACGTAGAAAGAAAGGGTGACATACCGTGTTGGGAATAAAAGAAGGTAAGGTCTGCTTATCCGCTTATGATCCTGCGTGGAAAAAAGAGGCATCGGATGCCATAATGAATTTAAAAAACGTGCTCGGCACATTTGCGGTGGATATACAACATATCGGCTCGACCGCTGTTTTCGGTATGTCAGCAGTTCCCGTAATCGATATTGCCGTCGGCGTTCGTTTTCTTGAGGATGTGAACAAGTTTATCCCGGAGCTTGCCGAGATTGGTGTATATCACATGCCGGGCAGAGATAACGCAAGACGAATGTTTTTCTTCTCGGGCGATCTTGAAAACGATATAGTTACGCACAATATCCATTTCGTTGAGTATATGGATGAAAGATGGCAGGGCTTTATCAATTTCAGAAAATATCTCGGTGCAAAGGATTCACACAGAGAGGAATATATAAAAATAAAAGAGGCGGCATACCTCAAGCATCCGGACAGCGTTGACCATTATAATGCATCAAAATCGGAATATATAAGAAATGTAGTAAGAAAAACAAGCACACGTAATTATTTAGGTAAGACGTTTACCGTAAGCGTTACACGTCCGATAGGCACACGCCACCCCACGAAGAAAAATATAACGTATCCGATAAATTACGGAGTTATTGAGGGTGAGCACGGCGCTGACGGAAAGGAGCTTCGCGCATATATTCTCGGTGTAAGAACAACCGTTGCATCTTTTACAGGTACCGTTGTCGGTGTCATACACAGAGGCGGCGAATGCGGTGTGCGCCTTGTGCTCGCACCTCCCGGTGTGTACGTAAATCAGGCAAGAATAGAGGAAGCGGTGCATTTTCGTGAAAAGTTTTACGAAATAACCGTAAATTCACTTTATCAGAAGTCTGCGGGAATGATAGTCTACAGAAAAACACCCGACGGTATAAAATATCTCTTGCTGTTCCAGAAGCGTTCGGGTACGTGGAGCTTCCCGAAAGGCCACATGGAAATGTGCGAGACCGAATTGCAGACGGCAAAGAGGGAAGTGTTTGAGGAGATAGGTCAGCATTTAAAGCCTCATAAGAATTTCAGACATTCCGTAACGTACAGGCTTGCCGCACCATGCAGAAAGACGGTCGTTTTGTTCCTTGCAGAATCAAACGATCCTAAAATAGTGTTTGAAAGCGTTATGTCGGAATACAGATGGCTCAAATACGATGATGCGTGCCGACTGTTCTGGAATTCAAATTACAGACGTATTCTTGCAGAGGCTGAAAGCTTCATTTATAATCTTGGAAGAAAATCCAAAAACTGATAAACCGTTTTAAAGTATATTTTGCCCGCTTTGAGTTACAATACTCTTGCGGGCAAAATTCATTTCAAGGACGGTTCAAATGACGAAAATATACAGATTTTGCGCCGTGCTGACAGCGCTTTTTCTTTTGATACCGAGCGCTGTAAACGGCAGTGACGTAACGACATCGTGCGCAAACGAGCCTTTCAATTATTACTGTAAAAGAAATTCGGAGCATAAAGCGCCGACACTCGATCCGAGATTCAATTTTATAAACGATCTCGGCGGGTATTACGTCGGCGATGAAAACGAAAAGGTCATATATCTTACGTTTGATGCAGGATATGAAAACGGTAATATAGAGCGTATTTTAGATACCTTAAAGGCTCACGGAGCAAAGGGTGCATTCTTTGTGCTCGACAATCTCATAAGAAGAAATACCGAGCTTGTGAAAAGAATGGCAAACGAAGGACATCTTGTATGCAACCACACAGCACGTCATAAGGATATGACGAAGATAACGGACAAAGCAGTATTTGAACGTGAGCTTTCCGACCTTTCTTCATATTATACCGAGATGACGGGCGAGGGTATGGCTATGTACTACAGACCTCCCGAGGGCAGATTTTCCGAACAAAATCTGAAATTTGCAAATGAGCTTGGATATAAGACCGTATTCTGGAGCTTTGCGTATGCGGATTGGGATAACAACAAACAGCCCGACCCTGCAAAAGCAAAAAAACTCATTTTGGATAATACGCATAACGGTATGGTGGTTCTGCTTCACCCCACCTCAAAAACGAATGCCGATATACTCGACAGCGTTTTGACTGAATGGGAAGGTATGGGCTACCGCTTCGGTACACTTGACGAGCTGTGCGGATAAAATTTTTGTGTGTTATCAGCTCATTTTTTCTGTGTTTTTCGGCTGTTTTCCCTGCATTGGCGGAAAACGGAGTTTATCGGTGCGTTGCCACCGATGAAAAAAAGATCGCCCTGACATTTGATGACGGCCCGCATTATAAGTATACGGATGAAATTCTCGATATACTTGAAAAATACGGTGTCAAGGCGACGTTCTTCGTCATAGGCGTGAATGCTGAAAGACATCCCGAAAAGGTTAAGCGTATAGCCTCGTCAGGTCACGAAATAGGAAACCACACGTATTCGCATCCGCATTTGAAAAAGGTAAGCGCACAGGAGCTTGAGGCGGAAATAGAAAAAGCCTCTGAAGTCATCAGCAGGCTCACGGGTAAAAAGCCCGTTTTGTTCCGTCCACCCGAGGGATATTGCGGTGCTGATGTTTCAAGCACGGCGAAAAAAAGCGGATGTGACGTTATACTGTGGTCACACGATACGAGGGACTGGGCGCATACGCCGTCGGAAACGATATCGCAAAGAATACTTGACGGGGTGGGGTGCGGTGATATAATTCTGTTTCACGATTTTATCACACCCGACACGCCGACACCGTCAGCACTCGAAACGGTAATACCGAGGCTTATTGAAAGAGGATACGAATTTGTAAGTGTATCTGAGCTTATTTCTTAAAATAAGCTTATAAAAGCGTCAGACTCATTGGAGTCTGACGCTTTTGATGTTTAATTATTCTTCTTCTGTTTCTTCGCCGTTTTCGTTGTAATACGGATCTATCATTATTTCCTTTATCTTGGGATATGCCGCATAAACACCGATATAAGCGCACGTTGCAAATGTAAGAACGAACGGAAGCACGATGCCGACGGGCAAAAATCCTATAAATATGAATATGTTGAATGCGATCACAAGAAGCATACCCAAAATTGCGGGGATGTTTCTTTTGAGTCCGATAAATACGAATATAAGTCCGTTTTTGAACATCTTGTATATCGACAGGTCAAACGTTACAAGCATCAAATAGAGGTATACTCTCATTATCAGATACATAATTCCGATAAATACACATATCCAGAACATTACGCTGTACATAGACGAAAGGGAAGAGTTTATCGCAAAGAACTGCAAATCATAAAACGTAAGCCCTATTATCGCAAGATCGATTATACCAAGCAAAAGCGATTGAAGCTTGTTTTGCTTTATTGTCTGCTTGAAATCCGCAAACATAAATACGGGCTCACCCTTTTGTAAATTTCGTATTACGTAAAACATACCCGTGTTGGCATATCCCCAGGTGAAGATAATAAGTGCGGCAATGCCGAAAAATATAAGTGTGGGGATCGTAAGTCGTACGCTTTGGTCGGTCTGAACACCGACAGCGCCGAAAAGCGACATTGTCACGGGATTGATGTTTCCGCTGATTATCGCTGAACGAACGGGGCCGAACAGCGTACCTGATGCAGCAGGTGCTGAAAGATTTGTAAAGCCTGCAATGGCAAAAAACAGCGAAAATACGGGCAGACACAAAAGCGTGAACATCAGATTTGTGTTAAGAAGCTTCGTTATAGATCTGCCGTAATATTTAAAGAAATTTTTAAACGACGGATCCTTTACCTCACCCTTTTTAACACCCTTGCCTTCTTTTTGGGTGTCGAATATGTTGGGTAACTTCAAAATCTTTTTTCTTTCCATTTTTAACTTTCCTTCAGATAATATGGTGTATTATACAAACCGCAAGCGCGAATGATGCGGATGTCAGAAGATAACGCAGGTAACACGCAAGGTCCTCCTCAAGCATGCCTTTAAACTGTCTTGACGGACGCATACTGTGAGAAAAGCTCACTGATATTGCCGAAAAATAAAGCAAAATAATGCAGTAGAGCCCAAGCGGCACGGAAGCTGACAGAAGTCCTTCGGGAAACGATTTGAGTGCATTTGTTATGCAGAATCCGCAAAATGCACCGAATCCCGCACACAAAAGACCGCTTATCAGCGATGACAAGGACGTAAATCCGAGAACAAACAGCAAAGCAAACGGCAGAAATGATAAAAAATAATTTTTAAGTATCGATTTCAACGTACCGGCAGATGCATTGCCGAGTGAGCTGACGTCAAATATAAATTCCGTATCGGCTCTTTCAAAATATATGTATAAAAGACATCCTGCGATAAGGGACAGAAAAAATATTACACAAAGAAATATAAGTGAATACGAAAAATAACATCGCCTCTGCTTTCGCCTTGCCATAGTGTACAGCGTTCGCACAGCAACATTTTCACTTTTTTCGTTATCAATAAGCTTATTTTCTCCGTCCGTTATGTATTTCATTCTTTAACACTCCGTTTTCATAATTCTGTATAATAATATGAAAACGTGTGACGGAATATTCCGTTTATTTTCCCGAAAGCTCCTCTGCACGCTTTGTGCAGGCACTCATCGCCTCGTGTACTGTCTTTTCAAAGTCAGCGCCGTAAAATACCTTCATCGCTTCGGCTGTTGTTCCGCCTGGTGATGTAACGTCTTTTATAAGCTGTTCGGGGGATTTTTCGCTGTTCATAAGAAGCTTTGCAGAGCCTATGACGGTTTCGCATGCAATTCTTCTCATTTCCTTTTCATTTTCAAATTCTATGCCTTGAAGCACAGCGCCGTCCATAAGTGATTTGATGAATAAGAATATATAAGCAGGTGATGATGAGGTAAGTGAAATTATCGCATTCATTTTGTCCTCTGTAAGCTCAAATGCAACGCCGAGGGCAGAGAAAAGCGCAAACGCTTTTTTGAAGCTTTCCTCGCTTACATATTCGTTTTTACAAACGGAGCAAACACCTGCGCCGATAAGCATAGGTGTGTTCGGCATTGCCCTTACAACGGCGGCATCGGGCAGATAAGACTGTATGTAAGCACAGCTTATGCCTGCTGCTATGGTTATGAAGGTTTTTCTTTTGTAATCAATATTGCTTGCTTTAAGCTCACCCAAAAGTTCTGCAAAATTCTGGGGCTTGACCGCAAACACTACAAAATCCGCATCTCTTACGGCATTTGACGCCGAGCTTGCCGCACGCATTGACGGATAATCATCAAGCTGAGAGGGAAATTTATCATAAAGTATTATGTCGTCGGCGGTGAAGTCATTGCTGTTCTTCAATATACCGTTGATTATGGCGTGTGCCATATTTCCGACGCCTATAAAAGCAATTTTTTCGTTCATATTCTTCTCCAAATAGATTAGTAAAGTTAATTATATCACATTAATTGCCGAAATGATATGTATTTATTTAAAACTTTTTTGTTTTATTGTAGAATGTTGTGTATTATTTTTAGTAAATTACAACAAAAATAAATATAGTTTCACGAAAAAACTTGACTGAAAGATGAAAATGTGCTATTATAGTGCAGGAGAATGATTATTGCGAGAAAGGAGATCGATAATGTCCGCATTTAGTGAAATGCTTTTTAATGAAATGAACGAAAATAATATGTCAGTTATGCGTGTTGCCGCATGTGCGAACATTTCTCGTTCTATTGTAACCAAGATCGTAAACGGTCAGAAAACACCTACTCACGATGAGCTTGCGGCGATTATATCTGTAATTCCGATTTCAAAGGCGAAAAAATATTTGTTGATGCAGGAGCTTGATATTGCACGCTTTGGAAGCATCGTGTGCCGTCAGCTTGATGAAATTATAAAAAGAAATGAGCTTTCTTCTCCGTTTACAAAGCTTTCAATGCGTGAAATGGAAATACAGCATAATGACAAGTGGAACGTATCAAAAAAAGAAGACGGAATACGAATGTTGAAAACCCATACAGAGGTTCTTTTGTACGCTCTTGAAGCAACAAAAAGGGAAGTAAAGCACCATTCCGCACCGTTACTGTATACGAACGTCACAAGTGATAACAAAATACTTCAGGAAACGGTGATCTCAATTCTTTCCACCGTTTCGGATAAAGTTAACTTTAAAATATGCACACAGATCACAAAAAAAGAACGCAAAGGCGGTTTGGGCAATTTTTTGCAGATACTTGACTGCGCACCGTTTTTTATCGGAAGCGGAGATATTCTTTATGAATATACGTGCGAAAAGTCTGATATTTTGCCGTTTGGCTTTTCTGACTATATTCTTTTGTCGAATGAGATCATATTTATGAATGAAAAGCTTGACCGTGCGCTCGTTGTTACAGATAAAGAAACTGTAAACGACTTCACTGATATCTGTCAGACACATATGTCGGGAATGAGGAGTCTTGTGCGCCGATATTCGTCTGTCTTCGATCTGTTTGATTTTATAAAGAAAGCAACGAAACCGCTGTCGTACGTTTGTTATTTTCAGCACTCACCTTGCGTTGTGCCGTTTATGGAATATGATCAGATGCAAAAGATTGCAAAAACAGATATTCCGGAGGTGAACGACGTGCTTCCGTCCTTGTATGAATATTATAATGCATATAAAGACAGGCTGAAAATGGGCGCATTTGCCAAAAGGGGACTCTATGATTTTGTAAAAACAGGTATTCTTTATGATTTTCCGGAAGAATACGTTGATCCCGCACCTGTTGAAGTTAGAAGGGATATACTTTCGAAAATGCTCAGCGCAATGGAAGAAGGCGTGTCGGATTTTCGTGTCATAAATGAGAACTTCGTTGACTTCACGATAGACACGATGATAGATTATATGAAGGATTGTCAGCTTATGTTCAGTATGACACCGTCAAGCGCTTCTGAGTTTTCAGGCCAGGTCGGTGTTGTTACCGGTGAAGCAACGCTTCTTGAGGAAGCATCAAACTTCTTCGATATGCTTTTTGAAAGCAGATACCTGTACACAAAGGCTCAATCCCTTGAAATAATAAAGCAATGCCTTAACGAAATTTCGTAATCACATAAATACAGCTCCTGCATATTCTTCGTTTGTAAGAAGAACACGCAGGAGTTTTATGTTTAAATTAACACATTATAACAAAAAATATTGTGATATTCGCCCCGATAGTGTTAAAATGGAATATTTTTTTGCTTTTTTTATTGGAAATTACGGATTTGCTATTGAAATCTTGCAAAATGTGTGCTATAATTTGCCCGAAATCTTTAATATGGAGGATTATTATGTCATTTAAAACAGAATATCTTGCAGGCGTTTACGAAAAAGTAGTTCGTACAAACCCCGGCGAGACTGAATTTCACCAGACAGTAAAAGAAGTTCTTGAATCAATCGAACCTGTTATCGAACAGCGCCCCGACTTGGTTAAAGCAGGTGTTGTTGACCGTATGGTTGAACCCGAACGTGCTATCTCCTTCAGAGTTGCATGGGTTGACGACAACGGCAACGTTCAGGTAAACAAGGGCTACCGTGTACAGTTCAACTCTGCTATCGGTCCTTACAAGGGCGGTATCCGTTTCGCTCCTTCCGTAAACCTTTCCATTATGAAGTTCCTCGGCTTTGAGCAGACATTCAAGAATGCTCTTACGACACTTCCTATGGGCGGCGGTAAGGGCGGCTCCGACTTCGATCCCACAGGTAAGTCCGACGGCGAAGTTATGCGCTTCTGCCAGAGCTTTATGACAGAGCTCCAGAAGTACATCGGCGCTGACACAGACGTTCCCGCAGGTGATATGGGCGTTGGCGCAAGAGAGATCGGATATATGTTCGGTCAGTACAAGAGAATCCGTGACGAGTTCACAGGCGTTCTCACAGGTAAGAACATCAACAGCGGCGGTTCTCTTATCCGTCCTGAGGCTACAGGCTTCGGCGCAGTTTACTATGTCGTTGAAATGCTCAAGAGCCTCGGCGAATCAATCGAAGGCAAGACATTTGCTGTTTCCGGATTCGGTAACGTTGCATGGGGTACAGTTAAGAAGATCACAGAGCTTGGCGGTAAGGTAGTTACTATCTCCGGTCCTGACGGCTATGTATACGATGAAAACGGTATCAATACAGACGAAAAGATCAACTATATGCTTGAAATGCGTGATTCCTGCCGTAACAGAGTTCAGGACTACGCAGACAAGTTCGGTGTTCCTTTCTTCAAGGGTGAAAAGCCTTGGGGTGTTAAGGCTGACATTCTTATGCCTTGCGCAACACAGAACGAGGTTGGTATGGTTGAAGCTGAAAAGATCGTTGCTAACGGCGTTAAGTATTACGTTGAGGTTTCCAATATGCCTTCAACAAACGAAGCTATTGCATACCTCAAGCAGAACGGCGTTGTAGTTGCTCCTTCCAAGGCAGTTAACGCAGGTGGCGTTGCAGTTTCAGGTCTTGAAATGACACAGAACTCAATGCGTTTGTCATGGTCTGCTGAAGAAGTTGACGAAAAGCTCAAGGGTATTATGAAGAGCATCTTCACAAACTCCGCAAAGGCTGCTAAGGACTACGGTATGGAAGGCGACCTCGTTGCAGGCGCTAACATCGCAGGCTTCCTTAAGGTTGCAGAGGCTATGAAGTGGCAGGGCGTTAACTAATAAAAGTTAGTTATAAATCAATCGGGTATCTGTTTTTGCGGATGCCCGATTTTTAACATCAAAATGTGTAAATTTTTTGTTAATCGAGTGTATGATTTGTAATTTAGTATTGACAAATATAATATTATTTGATATAATCATCATTCGGAAAGCCGAAAATTTACGGCTTCTCCTTGTCACAGATAAACTGTGGCCATAAGTCCATAAGGAGGTGTAAAGAATATGGAAAAAATTGTACACGATTACGAAACCATGTTCATTGTTAACGCTACACTCGAAGAGGATGCTATGAGAGCTATTGTTGATAAGTTCAAAGCTCTTATCGAAGCAAACGCTGAGATCACTGAATACAATGAATGGGGCAAGCGCAAGCTCGCATATCCGATCGACGATATCAACGACGGTTTCTACGTACTTGTTAACTACAAGGCTGAAGCTTCTTTCGTTGCTGAGCTTGACCGTAACTTCAATATTGCAGACGGCATACTCCGTTCTATGACTATCAGAGCATAAGGAGAATGTAAATGGCTAATTTTAACTATAACAAAATTACCATTGCCGGCAGACTTACAGCAGATCCCGAGCTGAAGCAGACACCCAACGGTGTTTCTGTTACATCGTTCTCGGTTGCGGTAAACCGCCGTTATTCCAAACCCGGTGAAGCCAACTCTGCGGACTTTTTGCCCGTAGTTGCTTGGAGACAGCAGGCTGAGCTTATTGCTAAATATTTCAGAAAAGGCTCATCGATCTGCGTATCCGGTTCTCTCCAGTCAAGAAACTGGACAGATACACAGGGTAACAAGCGTTACTCATACGACATAGTTGTAGAAGAAGTATATTTCGTTGATTCGAAATCTGAAAACACACACGCACCGTCCGCTGCTGACTTTGGCGAGCCGCCCCCTGTGGCACCCGCATACAGCTCACAGCCCTCTGAACCCGTAAATTTTGAGGAAATTCAGGACGATGACGATCTGCCCTTCTGATAAGGGCTTCCAAATTTAACGGAGGTAATGATAATGGATAGAGAAAGAAACGCAGATAAGCCTTTCCGCAATAACAAGAAGAAGAAAAAGGTTTGTCAATTCTGTGCAGAAAATGCTGAAAAGATCGATTACAAGGATACAGTAAAATTGAGAAAGTGCGTAAGCGAACGTTCCAAGATCCTTCCCAGAAGAATCACAGGCACATGCGCAAAGCACCAGCGTGAGCTTACAGAAGCTGTAAAGCGTGCACGCCAGATGGCTCTGCTTCCTTACATCAGCGACTAATTTAAAATGAAAAATACTCGGTGCTTGTGCATCGGGTATTTTTTAGTATTTACTTTACATCGGGAAAGGATATAACCGTGGGAAAAGATAAAGTTTTACGCCCTGCATCATCAGAAGTGAAAGCAATGATTGCTGAAGCCTTACGCATAGATTCGGGACTGCGTGCTATGCAGGATACCGACAAAAAGCACCGTACAGCCTTACAGCAAGCCGCCGAAGCTCTTTATAACGACCGAATTCGAAGCGCACTTGAAGAAATGGATATTGAACATATCAACAGAGGCAAGCAGGGAATAAGGGTTAGCCTTTTGAGAAACAACGGTATTACAAATATTTACAGCCTATCTCAAAAAAGCTTTCAGGAGCTTTCAGAGATCGATGGACTCGGCGAACAATCGGTATGGAAAATTCAGGATACGGTCAAGCAAATTACAGAAAACACCAAGGAAACTGCACGCATACGCATAAATGCGGAAAATCCGAAAAAGGCAGATGATGATCTGATACGTGCGCTTTATATCCGTATTCACGCAAAAGCGGCACGGGAACGTGGAAAGGCACTTTATTCAGCCAATCACAGACAGCTTCAGCAAGAGCTTGCACTTTCCAAAAAAGCAACGTCGGGACTCGGCTGGCTTTTTAAATCCCAAGCTTCGAAACAGCAGATAGCGGATGCCGTTGAAGCTCTCCGTGCACGGCTTTCGGGTGAATTCGGCAGAGGACTTGACGATTTTGAGGCGATAGAAAATGCATCCGCTGATACATATTGGGCAGATTACAGAACAAATGCCCCTGCGTATTATACAGAGCTTGAAGCACTCGGACTCAAATGGGAGAAAAAAGAAAAGTCGGGCGGCTTGCCCGAACAGCTTGCATCGGAAATTGAAGCGCAGACGCTTGACCTCAGACATTTAAAGGCTACGCTCCGCAGTTATCAGACATTCGGTGCAAAGTATATAATACACCAAAAGAAAAGTCTGCTTGGCGACGAAATGGGACTTGGCAAAACCGTTCAAGCCATTGCATCAATGGCATCGCTGACAGCGGAAGGCAAAAGCCATTTTATGGTCGTGTGTCCTGCAAGCGTTTTGATAAACTGGTGCCGTGAAATTCAAAAATTCAGTGACCTTGAAGTGACAAAGGTTCACGGAAACGATGAAGAAAGCTTGCTTCATTGGCGTGAAAACGGCGGTGTCGCCGTAACCACCTTTGAATCGATCAGCAGATTTACTTTGCCCGAAAAATTCCGAATTTCAATGGTGATAACAGATGAAGCGCATTATGTCAAAAATCCCGAAACACAGCGCACCAAGGCTTTACTGAAGCTGTTGGCAAAAGCTGAATATGCGCTGTTTATGTCGGGCACACCGCTTGAAAACAGAGTGGAGGAAATGTGCTTTTTGGTAAGCTGTCTGCAACCGCAGATAGCAAAAGAGCTTGACGACGTTAAATTCCTTTCCACAGCCGAACAGTTCCGCTTGCAGCTTGCACCCGTGTATTTGCGAAGGACACGTGATGATGTTTTGCAGGAGCTGCCAGATCTGATTGAAAAAGAACAATGGTGTATCCTCGGAGCAGAGGAAAAGCGCAACTATAAAGAAGCGGTTATGTCCGGAAACTTTATGGCAATACGGCAGGTATCGTGGCATGCGGATGACCTTAAGCATTCATCAAAAGCCGCAAGACTTCTTGAGCTTTGCGAGATGGCAAAGGAACAAAAGCGCAAGGTTATTGTATTTTCGTTTTTCCGCAATACCCTGCAAAAGGTTACACAACTGCTCGGCGAGCGTTGTATGGAGCCTATCACGGGTGATATTTCCCCCGCAAGACGACAGCAGATAGTTGATGAATTTGCCAAAGCAGATGACGGCGCTGTGCTTGTCAGCCAGGTGCAGGCAGGCGGTACGGGATTGAATATACAAAGTGCAAGTGTTATTATTTTCTGTGAGCCGCAGATAAAGCCGTCTATAGAAAATCAAGCCATTGCCCGTGCGTACCGCATGGGGCAGGTGCGTGACGTGCTTGTTTACCGCTTGCTTGCAGATGATACGATAGATGAAAGCATACTTGAGCTTTTGAAAACAAAACAGCTGCAATTTGACAGCTTTGCAGATGAATCGGTTGTTGGTGAGGAATCACTTAAGCCTTCCGAATCGGCGTGGATAAGCAAGCTCGTTGAAGAGGAAAAAAAGCGCTTTGCGGAAGATAAATAACCCCCAAAAAAATAAATACAAAAAACGGGATATCCATTCGGATATCCCGTTTTGTTTTTCACATTTATATTATAAGTTGTTAGCTTAGAAAATTATTTCTTTTTCTTAGCGATAACGATTACTACAACTGCGATTACAACAACAACTGCTGCAACGATACCGATGATAAGACCGAGGTTGCTGCCTTCTTCAGTAGAACCTGTGCCTGTTGTGTCAGCTGCGTTTGTGCCTGCTGCTGTATCCTTGCCGTTTGCTGATGTGTCAGCTGTGGAAGGAGCATTTGTTTCGTCGCCGCCTTCATCGGGAGCTTCTGTTTCTTCTTCGTCGCCTGTTTCAAATGCGGACCAGTCAACGTCTGTGAAGATAGCCTTGAGGTCTTCAAGTGTGTAGTATGTAACAGTTTCGTCGTCAGTGCTTTCGCCTTCCATGTAGAACTTAAGTGTGATGTCGTAAGAAGCAACGCTCCAGTTGCCTGCAGTGTCGTCTGCCTTAACTGTTCTGCCTGTGTTGGGAGCTTTATCGTCTATTTCCTTGTTATCAACGTATGCGATGATAGCTTCTGTGAATGCCTTTGTTCTGTCATCGTTCTTAGGATCGAGAACGGAGCAGAATGCACCTTCTGTATCATAGTCGATGATGTCCCAAACTCTGTCCTTAGTAGCGATAAGGCTCCAGGGAAGAACAACTTCCAAGTCCCAACCGTCTTCAGTTATTGTGTATGCACCCTTGTAACCGGCTTCGATGATTTTCTGCTGGTCATCCTGGTTTTCTTCCCAGTTGTGCTTACGCGCGCCAACTGTACCTGATGTTACTGTAGCGGGATCTGTACCTTCAGCGTATGTAGGATAGAAGGAGAAGAAAAGACCGGAAGCATCATCATACATAAGACCGCAAGGATTGAACGAAATCTGGAAGTGGTCCTGTTTAGCAGAAACATCTTCGCCTGCATCGTTTACAGAAGTAAGTGTAAGTGTGCTGTCTATAACCTTTGCAGCCATGTAAAGGCCGTCATCACCCCAAGAGTAGAAGAACTGGATCTCACCGGGGTAATCTGTTGTCCAAGTCTGCATGTTTGTGCCGCACTTGAGCTTAAGGCTGTTTGTTTCATCCCATTCGGATGCATTGATTGTACCGTCAACTGTGATTGTGTCTGCGTTTGCATAAAGAACCTTAACAAGACCGATGCCGAGGCTGTCGGGAGCTGCGAAGGCGGACGTAAGCATCATTGCCATAAGCATTGTTGCAATTACGATAAAAGAAAGAACCTTTTTCATTATTAATCCTCCAAATTAAAAATTAATAAATGTGAAAATAGACGGCATTGATTATCTGTGGCTTTTTTATTAAGTTCACAGAAATACTTTCAACGCCATTATAATTACGATAGCATTATATCACAGATGCTATTATTTTGTCAATATATTAATTTTGAATTTTTTACATAAATACATATAAATAAAACCAAGCGGATGAAATATCCGCTTGGCAGAGTCGAAATTATTACTTTTTAGATTTCTTGATACGAATTATAACAAATACTGCAATAACAATTACGGCAGCCGATACCGCAGCAATGATAATAAACGACGGAAATGAGCTGTCAGAGGAATTGCTTTGCTCTGAATCTGTTTGTGCAGGTGCCGTTTCGCTTTCGGGAATGACCGCCTCAGCACCGAGATTCAGAATGACGTTGTAAGAATCCGTATTGAAATTAGCACCGTAATTATTTGTGCAGGTTCTGTAAACAGCGCAGTATTGCGAATCCTCATCGCCGTTAAGACGGCAGACCGTTGCGGCAATAAATGCGCCTTCTTTGTGTTCAAAATCAGCAAGAAGATTGTCTGTAAGACGTCTGTTTATATAAACCTCACGGTTTTCGTCACATATATAATGCCACGGAATAAGCGCTTCTATAGTCCAGCCCTTATCAGTAGGCTTGTATTTTGTTTCAACATCGTACGCATCAATTCCCGAAAGAGAATCTTCGTCAATGTTGTGCCGTGTGCATTTTACGTTTCCTTCTTCATCAGCGGGCCAGAACATAAAGAACATACCTTGAAGCTTATCTTCTTTCGGAATAAGACCTCCCGGGTTGAAGGAAATTTCAAAACAGTCATTCGCACCGTTGAAAACGGGATCATTGTCGGTGACATCGGCGTATACGTATATGCCCTTGTCACTCCACAAAAGATATGTATCAACGGGGAGTATATGCTCCTCGCTTTCCATATCTGCCCACGTACCCGTGTTTTCCTTTGTAAGAGTTATGTTTGATGCGATCTTCCAAGCCATTTCAGTGCTTTCGCCGTCAATTACGATGACATTGTCGGGAATATGCGGTAAATCCAGATTTATTTTGTCATCTGCTGAAGCAGTTACTGTAAGGCACATCATAATAGCGGATATTATAAAAAGTAATTTTTTCATTTTCCTATCTCCTGTATTTGAAATTTTATTCAAATGATGCGGATTGTAACATCTGCCTGAACTGCTCCGCTTCTCCGTCGGGGGTATCGTTTTGGCAAGCGTATGTGTATTCGTAAAAATAACCGTCGGATGAATATCCTGCGGCATAAGCGCCGTAGCTTTCACCGCCTTTATAAGTGCAGGTGAACGGAATGAAGATATAATTGCCCTCGGCAGATGTCAGAAGCTGACCTTTTGAAAGATTAAGATCGCTTATAAGACCGTCTGCAACCTCGATTATGTGCTCACGTTCGATAACGAGTGCCATCTGCTCCGTTATGTCGGCAAGCTTCAGAAATGCTGTTTCAGAAGGGGCAAAATCGTATGATGCCGTATAATATTTTCCGTTTGCAACGATGGATGTGTAGGGAGAGGCACGGTGTATTTCCTCACCGCTTTCGTCAGTTTCGACAGCCGGCTCGCTTTCCTGCTCGGGCAAAAGCTTATAAGCTGTATTTGCGGGAACTTTAAGCGAGAATTTATCCTCGTATAAAAATATCTTATCGCTTAAAAGAGGATTTTTCTTCGGAGTGTTTGCGTACGTGTCAAACTCAAATTTAAGGCTGTCGCACACGGCTTTGTCATCTTCGCTGTCCTTGTCGGCGTATTTGTATTCTGCCTTGAAGATCATTCTTTTCGTTGCAGAGATCAGATAATAAGCAGGCTCATTATTTTCTCTGTCGTCGTAAATGAATGTGTTTTGATTTACGTTTGTTATCTTATCCTTGTCAAATCCGTTTTCGGTTGCATATTCGTAAAAATTCTCATTCGGATTGAATTTGCAGGAAAGCGTGATGACACGACCGCCTTCGGGATCCTTGAAGAAAATGTCACATTCGTCGGCATCCTCCTCATTTTCAACAAGCTCGACGGCGGAGAACACCGCAGGACGCGTGAATTTGAAATGATAGTCTTCATTCGTATATACAGACGTACCGGAGGTATTTCTCTGTATCTGACACGATGCCAAAGGCATCATCAGACATACGGTGAGTAAAACACACAATATTTTTTTAACCATAATATATTCCGTTTCTCGGCTGAGCCGTTTATTTACAGTCATACCAGCTGTCTGCGCTCTTTATTTCTACAGTCAGACGCACAGGCAGGGAAATGACATTTTCCATTTCGTATTTTAAAAGCTTCATAACCTCGTCGGCACATTCTCTTGCTGATTCTATGATAAGCTCGTCGTGTACCTGAAGTATCAGATGAGCATCAAGTCCGCTTTTTTCAAGTGCCTTTTGCGTGTTTACCATTGCAAGCTTTATAATGTCAGCCGCCGTTCCTTGAATGGGGCTGTTCATCGCCACACGCTCGCCGAATGCGACAAGAGGTTTCTTTGAGGCGGTAAGCTCGGGGATGTATCTTCTTCTGCCGAATACCGTCTGCACATAACCGAGCTCGTGCGCTGTGCGCTTTATATCGCTCAAATACGATGCAACTCCCGGATAATTGGCAAGATAACCGTCAATATATTTTTTCGCCGCCGCTTTTGTGACACCTATATCCTGTGAAAGAGTGAAGTCGCCTATTCCGTAAACTATTCCGAAGTTTACAGCCTTTGCACGTCGGCGGAGCTCGGGTGTCACCTCGTCGATGTCCACTCCGAAAACACCCGATGCCGTTGCGGTGTGAATGTCGATGCCCAAAGCAAATGCTTCTATCATCTTTTCGTCCTCTGCTATAGCGGCAAGAATACGAAGCTCTATCTGCGAATAATCGGCATCTATCAGCACACGGTCAGGTGTTTTTGCAACGAAGAAGCGGCGCATTTCACGACCTCTTTCCGTTCTGACGGGGATATTCTGCAAATTCGGTTCGGTTGAGGAAAGGCGTCCTGTTGCGGTAACGGTCTGATTGAAGCTTGTGTGTATTATGCCGTTTTCGTCCGTTACCTTCAAAAGACCGTCGGCGTAAGTACCCTTGAGCTTTGATACGGTTCTGTATTCAAGTATCTCGTCTATTATCGGGTGATACGGTCTTAGCTTTTCAAGCACGTCAACATTTGTGCTGTAGCCTGTTTTCGTTTTCTTCTGCGAGGGAAGCATAAGCTCCTCGAAAAGCACGACACCAAGCTGTTTTGGCGAATTTATATTGAATTCGTGTCCTGCGAGCGCATATATCCTTGCAACAAGAGCATCAAGCTCGTCGGAAAGTCTTTCACCGAATTTTTTAAGCCCTTCTATGTCGACCTTGAAGCCGCTGATTTCCATTTTTGCAAGAACGTACGAAAGCGGTAACTCGATTTCATAGTAAAGCTTTGATACGTTCTGCTCTGAAAGCAGGCTGTCAAGAACACCGTAAAGCTCATATAGTGCGCAAATGTGCTCGGGTGCTGAATTTCCGATGGTTTTTCCGAGATACGAAAGAGCCAAAGAGGGAGCTGTGTAGTTACCCTCGCTTGAATTCAAAACGTATCCTGCAAGGAAAGTGTCGAATTTTATGTTTATTTTATCGCACAGCGAATAAAAATACTTGCTGTTGTCACAAATAAAGCTGTTGTTTTTGTAAAACGGAGAATCGGACAAAAACTCCGAAATGTATGCATCCTTGCCGTTATAAAGCAAAACCGAGCCGTCGTCTTCAAGTGTCAGCGCAAATTCATCCCCCGATATTTTTTCAAGCTCTACGGCTGATATTTTTGTAAATTCGGGTGCTGTTGACTCTGTTTTCGGTGCGTCAAGCTTGAATTTTTTTATGAATGCGCCGAACTCAAGCTCTGTAAACAGTCCGTAAAGCTCACCGCTGTCATATCCCTCACGGAATAACGGCGAAATGGAAGTAATGCACGGAACTTCCTTGAATATTTTTGCAAGCTCATAAGACATATATGCGGAATCTTTTCCGTTTATCAGCTTTTCTTTTACGGATTTAGTAAGACCGTCAAAGTCTGATGCGTATAATCCGTCAAGACTGCGGAAATCGGAAATGAGCTTCATTGCCGTTTTTTCGCCAATACCCGGTACACCGGGAATGTTGTCGGAGCTGTCACCCATAAGAGCCTTCAGATCAACAAGCTTGTCGGGTTCAGCGTTGTATTCTTCCAAAAAACGAGCCCTGTCGTATATCTCAATGCCGCTGTTCTTTACCAAAAGCACCTTTACACGGTCGCTTATAAGCTGCAGAGCATCTCTGTCACCTGTGAGAATGTATCCCTCAGTGTCCTCGCTTTCGTCACACAGACGGGCAAGAGTACCTAAAATATCATCAGCCTCATAGCCTGCGCACTCAAGAGTGTGAACACCCATTGCGTTAAGAACACGCTTCGCATATGGAAGCTGCATTGCAAGCTCCTCGGGCATCCCCTTTCTTGTCGCCTTATAGCCGTCATATTTCAAATGGCGGAAGGTCGGTGCCTTCAGGTCAAAGGCGGCGGCGCAAAAATCGGGCTTTACAGATTCTATATTTGAGTTGACGGTGTTTACAAGACCGTATACCGCATTTGTGAAAAGACCGCTTTTTGTTGTCAGCGGACGTATGCCGTAATATGCCCTGTTGATTATACTGTTGCCGTCTATAGCAAGAAGCTTTTTCATTTCGTGTGCCTTTCAATTTTTATTAATCAGCATTATATCATATCATTTTCTTCATTTCAAGTATAAAAATATTATTTTCCTTTTATACAGATAAATTTTAACTTTTTTTCATTTCATAAACAACAGCGACAAGGCGATGGTGAGAAATCCGAAAACCAAAAAAACAAGGCTTTTTTTCTCACCGCAGTATTTGTAGGCAAGCGGTAAAAGCTCATCAAAGCAAAGAAATACCATAATTCCCGCCGTGGCGGCAAATACTGCGCCGTTTACGCTGTCGCTCATTACAGGACGAAGCAAAAACCACCCGATAACAGCTCCAAGAGGCTCTGCTACAGCCGTCAATGATGCCATTAAAAAGCCCCTTTTCTTGCTGTTTGTTGCGTACATCGTGGGTAAAGCGACGGCAACACCCTCGGGTATATTATGTATTGCAATGGCGAAAAACGTTGGGAGTGCTGTTTCCGCACCGCCCAAAACCGCCATAAACGTCACAAGACCTTCGGGAAAGTTATGCACCGCCGTGGCAACGGCTGTATAGATCCCCGCTTTTTTCATAAGGGAAGAATCGGAGCCTTCCTCGGGCAGAATTACTCCAAGTAAAAGCATAAATGCTATTCCGACGAAAAATCCGATATTTACACGGAGAAAGCCGCCGAATGTGTCACCGCCGAGAAGATTTTGCGCCTTTGAAAGTATCTCGGTGAATGAAATGTAAAGCATAGCGCCTGCTGAAAAAGCAAGGCTTGATCCTAAAAAAATATCTATATTTTTGCTTTTATCGGTGAAAAATATGATACATCCGCCAAGACACGCTGACATACCTGCGATAAAAGTCAAAAGAAATGCAACAGTTACGTTATCTATGATATCCACCTCCGTCCTTTAAGTATATTCACCTTTCCGTATCGACGTTACGGCTATTTTTTCGACCGAAAATGCATAATTTACAAAAAGTTAAAAATTTTCTTCGTCTTAAATACGTAAAACCTATTGCATTTTTTAAACGCATAATATATAATGACGGTGTGACTGAGTGTCACTGAATGTTATCAAAGTGCATAAATGTGGATAACTATGTGGAAAATGTGGATAACTCAGATCAAAAACAGTGAAAAGGAGGCAGAACACAGTGTTTGTGGGTGAATTTGAACACACAGTGGATGCAAAAGGCAGAGTATTTGTTCCCGTCAAGTTCCGTGACGAGCTTGGTTCTGCCATTTATATTTCGTGCAGCTTCAGCGGTTGTGTAACGGTCTTTACGGAAAAATCGTGGAATGAGCTGTCAGAAAAGATTTTGAATGCGCTTCCTGCCATAAACGGCGAGGCGGCAAAGCGTTCAATATTCAGAAGAACGCAGAGCGCCGAAATAGATTCGGGCGGAAGAGTGCTCTTGACATCTAAAATGCGTGAGCACGCAGGCATCGGCAAAAATGCCGTTATCGTAGGAATGGGCGACAGAATAGAAATTTGGTCTGCCGAAAAATACGATCAGATCGTTGAAACGGAAAATATCGACGATATCAAGACATTGTTTGCAAATTACGGTCTGTAAGGAGAATTGTTATGAGCAAAAACACGTGTGCTGCGGACTTTTCTCATTATTCCGTAATGCTGTATGAGTGCATAGACGGCTTGGATATCAAGCAAGACGGTATTTACTGTGATCTTACCCTCGGCGGCGGCGGCCACAGCGAGCAGATAGCCAAAAGACTCAAGGACGGCAAGCTCGTTTGTGTCGATACGGATATCACGGCTATAAATGCGGCAAGCGCAAGGCTTGCAGAGCATAATGAAAAAATAACATTTGTAAATAATAATTTTAAAAATATCGGGGACGTCTTGGACGAACTCGGAATAGAGAAAATTGACGGGGCGCTTATCGATCTGGGAGTGTCCTCTTTCCAGCTTGACTGTGCTGAAAGAGGCTTTTCATATATGAACGATGCGCCTCTTGATATGCGTATGAATACGTCTGATCCCCTCAGCGCATACGATGTTGTCAATACATACGGCGAAGACGAATTAAAAAGAATAATATATACGTACGGTGAGGAAAACTTTGCCCCGCAGATAGCGGGCAAAATTGTGTCTGCAAGAGCCGAAAAGCCGATAGAAACAACGCTTGAGCTTGTGGATATCATAAAGTCGGCTATGCCCGCCAAGGCAAAGGTCGGCGGCCACCACCCTGCAAAAAGAACGTTTCAGGCAATAAGAATTGCCGTCAACAGCGAGCTTGATATAATCGAGCCTACGCTGAAGACGCTTATTTCACGCCTTAACAAGGGCGGAAGACTTTGCGTTATTACGTTCCATTCTCTCGAGGACAGAATTGTAAAGCAGACTTTTGCCCATGCATCGTCCGGATGCACGTGTCCGCCCGAATTTCCCGTGTGCGTTTGCGGAAAAACACCGCTTATAAAAACGGTGACGAAAAAGCCCATACTCCCTTCGGATAATGAGCTTGAGGAAAACCCCCGTTCAAGAAGCGCCAAGCTTCGTGCTGCAGAAAAATTGTGAGGAGAAAAAATGACAGCGGAAAAACATATACTTGTAAAGAAAAATACAGATGTGCCGTCTGTTGGTGGCGGTATATCTCTTACCAAAGAAAATTTAAAAGGACTTAAAATAAAAGAAAAAACATTTACAAAGACGGTCAAATCAAAAACGCCGATGCCTGTCGGTACTATTTTTATGGCTGTTATATGCACGCTTTTGCTTATGTTCATCGTTTTTGTCGGTGTTCAGGTAAGTGACTATTCCTCACAAGTCTCCGATCTCAGCCGTGAGCTTAAAGGGCTTATCGAGAAGGAAGAGGCGCTTAATTTTGAGCTGTCACAGAAAAACGACCTTAACTACATAGAACAGCAGGCTCAGGCAATGGGAATGGTAAAGGAAGATAAGCTTCCCAAAAAATACGTTGCTATAGCAGGAGATGACGCATCCCAGGTGCTTATTGCCGAAAAAGAAGAGGATGCGGGATATTCTCTGTCGGGAATTTTATCAGCCCTCGGTGAAACCTTCGGCGAAATTCTGGAATATATCAAGGATTAAAGGAATATATTTTACGGTACGACCAATATCGAAAGGGTGCTTTTAGATTAACAACAACATCAAGCCGAAAAGGGTAAGCTGGCAGGACAGAACGCTTATATTTATCCTTGTTGCGGCATTAATAGTAATAAGCGGCAGGCTTTTTTATCTGCAGATATGGAGCTACAGCGACTATCAGAAAAAAGCCGCCGAAAACATAACACGCGAAACATCCGTATTTGCCTCGAGAGGCAGAATTTATGACAGAAACGGCATTATTCTTGCCGATAACAACACGGTTGAACGCGTGTTTATTTCTCCTGCGGACATTGACGGAAATGCCGAAAGAAGACTTATTGCAGAAAATCTTTCACGTATACTCGACGTTGATTACGATATGGTATACGAAAAGGGCGGTCTTGTAAAGCGTAAGGACGAAACGATAAAAAGAGGTGTAGAGAAGGAAGAAGCGGATATGGTCCGTGCCTTTATTGCCGAGTATAAGCTCGACTGTGTGCATCTTGTCACCGGTACCGAACGATATTACCCTTATGGCAATCTGCTTTCACACGTTTTGGGCTTTACAGGTACTGACGGTCAAGGACTTTACGGAGTTGAATATCAGTATGACGAATATCTGACAGGCACATCGGGAAAGATAGTAACCGCTAAAAACGGTCTCGGCCTTGATATGCCTTATAAATATGAAAGCTACGTCAAGGCTGTTGACGGCTGTGACCTTGTGCTGACGATCGATTACAACGTTCAATGTATACTTGAAAAGTATCTTGAAGAAGCACTTGAAGCCTCTGATGCACAGAACAGGGTAACGGGAATTATTATGGACCCCGACACAGGCGAAATACTTGCTATGGCTACAAAGCCGGACTTCAACTGTAATGAGCCGAATACGCTCGACGCCGCATCTCAGCTCAAGCTTGATAAAAGCGGTTATGAGGTCGGAAGCGAGGATTACAATATATATAAACGTCAGCTTCTCGGTATGATGTGGGCAAACAAGGCAATAAATGACCTTTATGAGCCCGGCTCAACCTTCAAGATAGCCACCTGCAGTATGGCACTCGAAGAGGATATCGTATCAAGAGGCACGCACTACTATTGTCCCGGATACCATATAGTAGACGGATACGGAAGAATAAAGTGCCATAAGGTGTCAGGTCACGGAGATCTTAATTTTGAAGAGGGACTTCAGAAATCGTGTAACCCCACGATGATGATAACGGCTGCAAAGCTTGGTGAGGAAAGATTTTATAATTATTATGAATCATTCGGATATAAAGAGCTTACGGGAATAGACCTGCCGGGTGAGGCAAGCACGTATTGCCACAGCTTTAAGAATTTCCATCAGACAGAGCTTGCGGTATATTCATTCGGTCAGACGTTCAAATTGACCGCAATAAGACAGCTCACCTCCATTTCAAGCGTTGCAAACGGCGGAAATATTATAGTACCGCACGTTGTAAAACAAATACTTGGCGATGATGGAAATATCGTTTCCGAATTCGGAACGACAGTTAAACGCCAGGTCATTTCAGCTGACACGGGTGCGCAGATATGCGACATTCTTGAAAAGGGTGTAACAAACGGCGTGGGTGCTACAAACGCTTACGTTGCAGGCTATAAGGTCGGCGCAAAAACGGGAACATCGGAAAAAAGAGATAAGGCTGATGAAAACGGTAATTTTTCATTGCGTATAGGCTCGTGCTTTTCCGTAGCACCTGCTGATGATCCCGAGGTGACGCTCATCGTTGTCGTTGATGAGCCGAATGCCGCCGTAAGCCGTACGGAGGGTTCTATAATTGCCGCACCGTATAACAGCAAGATACTTGCAGAGGTGCTTCCGTACCTCGGAATTGAGCCTGAATATTCGGATAAAGATGCCGAAAATAAGCAGACCGTGGTCAGCAGTTATATCGGCGCAGATGTAAATACCGCAAAGAATAAGCTTGAATCGCTTGGCTATGAGGTTACTGTAAAGGGTGACGGCAAGACCGTTGTTTCCCAGATGCCGAAGGCGGGTGACACGCTTGTTATAAAAAGCGGTAAGATGATACTTTATACATCATCAACAGAGCAGGAAAAAACGGTAAAGGTTCCCGACGTTATAGGAAAATCACCGAGCGAGGCAAATAAGCTCGTCATCGATTCGGGGCTCAATATAAGCGTCAGCGGAGCAGTTGCAACAAAAACCTCTTATGCGGTGAAGCAATTCCCGGAGGCGGGAAGTAAGGTTCCCGAGGGAACTGTTGTGACCATAGAATTTATGTTTATGGACGAGATAATCGGAAATACAAACTGACAAATGTAAGGAAGTTTAAAGATATTTACTGAAAACAGGTGATATTTATTAAGCTTTCCGAGCTTTTGGGCGGTGTTTGCATAATCCGTGCAAGCGAAAATCTATTTTCTGCCGAAATAAACGAAGTAAAAGATAATTCAAATGATGTCAGATGCGGTGACCTTTTTATCGCCCTCGGCGGTACGGTGCATGACGGATTTGATTATATATCAAAGGCTATAGCAAACGGTGCGTCTGCCATTGTGTACGAAAGCCGACAAAGGAGCTTTGTGTGCAATGTCGACGGTGTTTGCTTCATTGAAACAAATAACGCACGCCGTGCGTGCGCCGTTATAATGAGCAATTACTATTCATCCCCGGAAAGATACCTTCACCTTGTCGGCGTCACGGGAACAAACGGAAAAACAACCGTTTGCCGAATGGTAAAGCACATACTTGAAAATAACGGAATAAAATGCGGTATTATAGGAACGCTCGGAAACGGCGTGGGCGATGATATAGAGCCGTCAGCAATGACGACACCGCCGCCGAGTGAGTTTTACCGCTTGCTTGATCTGTACAGAAAAAAAGGCGCAAGGGCAGTTGTAAGTGAAGTATCCTCACACGCCTTGAAGCAGGACAGAGTTGCTTCTTGTACGTTCGATGTCGGCGCACTTACGAATATAAGCACCGATCATCTTGATTTTCATAAGACGGCAGAGGATTATATATCATCAAAATGCAAGCTTTTTACACAAAGTAAAATATCTGTTCTGAACGGTGACGATCCTTCATCGTCTGTTATCGCAAGACGCACACGGGGTAAAAAGCGGTTTTATTCCGAAAAGAGAAATGCCGACATCGTCTTATCGGATATCTGTGATAACGGCATAAACGGTGTGCAGTTTGACTATTTCGGGGGAAAATACGCAAAGGTGAAGCTGCTTTTGCCCGGCAGATATAACGTGCATAATGCCGCTTGTGCTATCGGTATATGCGAGGCACTTGGGGTAGATGCTCCGGATTCTGCTTCGGCACTTGAAAGCCTGTCAGCCATAAAGGGCAGATGCGAGGTGCTTGACCTTTCTGAATTTGATGTCGGATTTTCCGTTGTCATTGACTTCGCGCATACGCCCGATGCACTTTTGAATATTTTGAACGCTTGCCGTTCGTTCACCGAAAAAAGGCTTATTTCTGTCTTTGGATGCGGCGGCGACAGAGATAAAACGAAACGTCCCGAAATGGGGCGGATATCATCTTTCACAGCGGACTTTACGATAGTAACGTCCGATAATCCGAGAACGGAGATGCCCGAAGATATAATTTCGGATATATTAAAGGGAATAGATAAAACGTCAAGATTCAAGGTTATCACCGACAGAAGCGAGGCGATAAGATATGCCATCGATATTGCAGGTGACGGCGATGTGATAGTCCTTGCGGGCAAGGGACACGAGGAATACGAAATAAACCAAAACGGAAAAATACCTTACAGCGAAAAGGATATAGTTTTCGGATATCTGAAAGGTAAAACATCTGAAGGATAAATTATGGAAAAAAAAGTGTTGTTTAAACTCAGCGAAGCGGCAAAGTGGTGCGGCGGTACGCTTGTCGGTGATGACTGCGACGTATGCTCTGCTGAAATAGATTCAAGAAAAATAACGAGCGGAGAAGGTATTATGTTCGTTGCGCTCAAGGGTGATAATACCGACGGACACAATTATATTTCAAAAGCCGTTGAAAACGGTGCCTCTTGCGTTCTTTGCCAAAGAGATGCTGTGGGAAATGCGCTTGTTGTCGAAGACACACTCAAGGCACTCGGCGATATAGCAAAGGGCTTTAAAAATAAAATAGAAACCCTGAAGAGAACATTTGCTGTAACCGGAAGTGTCGGAAAAACGACAACAAAGGAATTTATGGCATCTGTTTTCAAAACAACATATAAGACACATAAAACAGACGGAAACTTTAACAGCGTTATAGGCTTGCCCTTAACGGTGTTTGATATGGAAAACGATGTTGAAGCGGCTGTTTTTGAAATGGGTATGAGCTCATTCGGAGAAATTGCGGCAATGGTAGACGTGGTATATCCCGACGGAGCGATTATAACAAATATCGGAACATCACATATGGAAATGCTCGGCAGCCGTGAGAATATACTCCGTGCAAAGCTTGAGATAACAAAGAACTTTACAAACGAAAGCGTTCTTGTTTTAAACGGTGATGACCCGTATTTGTGGGGCGAACACGAAAAAGACGTCGGATACAGACGCATATATTCGGCAATTTTCAACGAAGAAGCTGATTTTATCGGTAAAAACGTTTCGTTTTCCGAAAACGGACTTTGCTATGACGTTTATATAAAGGCAGAGGACAGAATTGTTAAAGAAATCAGAATACCTGCAATAGGTATGCACAACGTCTATAATTCCCTTGCTGTTTTTGCCCTTGCTTATACTTTTGGAATTACAGAGGATAACATCAAAAGCGGTCTAATGAATTACAGAACGACAGGTATGCGCCAGAAGATATATCCTGTTGCGGATTATACTGTTATAGCGGACTGCTATAACGCTTCTCCCGAATCAATGAGAGCTTCGTGCAAGACGCTTGCAGGACTTGCAAAGGAAAGAAAAGTGCGCTCTCATGCGGTTTTGGGTGAGATGAGAGAGCTTGGTGCGGCATCCGCCTCGCTTCACAGAGAAGTCGGAGAGGAAGCGTACAAGTCAGGTGTTGACCATCTTTACACCTGGGGCACAAATGCAGGACGAATTGCTGATGGGGCTGTTGAAGCCGGTATGCCCAAGGAGTGCGTGCACACGTTTTCCGACGGAATCTCATACGATGAGCTGACAAGGACTATATGCGCTAATATTTTGCACGGCGACATAATAATGTTCAAAGCAAGCCGTGCGGTAAAGCTTGAAGAAGCAATAGAAAATTTCGAAGGATCATTTAAAGAGTGAACGGTATGACATCGCAAACAATATTTTTTATCGTATGTTTAGTATGCTCATTTCTGATATGTGCATTTGCAACACGTAAGCTTATTCCCGTTTTGAAAAGCCTTAAAATGGGGCAGAAAATACTCGATATAGGACCTCGCTGGCATAAGGGCAAGGAGGGAACACCCACAATGGGCGGTCTTGCGATGCTTATTGCCGCATTTATCACAGGCCTCGGCGTTATTATTTACTGTATTTATAATGACGGAATTGCACCGAATGTTAAATTGATATGTACTGTCGTTATGGCTCTGCTTTACGGTGCTATCGGTATAATAGACGACAGAGTAAAGCTTCTTAAAAAACAGAATGAGGGGCTTACGGCAAAGCAGAAATATCTTTTACAGCTCGTTATCGCAGGACTTTATCTCGTCGTGCTTACGCTCACGGATAACCTTTCGACGGTGCTTCATATACCGTTTACGTCACTTGAGCTTGATCTCGGATATTTTTACTACATATTTGCTCTGATACTCATTACGGGTATCGTCAATGCCGCAAATCTTACAGACGGTATAGACGGTCTTGCATCAACCGTTACGCTCATAATCGGCGGTTCTTTTGCCGCATTTGCTTCCAAAATAGGCGAAAGCGCAACAGATGTTTCCGCACTTTCCGGAATACTTATGGGAGTTTGCCTCGGATTTTTGGTCTATAATGCATATCCTGCAAAGATATTTATGGGTGACACGGGCTCGCTTTTCCTCGGAGGAGTTGTTTCGGGCCTTGCATTTATGATAGATGAACCGCTTATCGTGGTGCTTTGCGGACTTGTATATATAATCGAGGCTTGCAGTGTTATTATACAGGTTGGTTACTTCAAGCTTACAGGCGGAAAACGCTTCTTCAAAATGGCTCCTATACATCACCATTTTGAGATGTGCGGTTTTTCCGAAATCAAAATTTGTGTTACATTCGGAGCTGTAACGGCGCTTTGCTCCGTTATTGCATACTTCGCCGTCTGATTCTTTTAAGGGGGTATTGCTATGGATGAAAAAGAAAAAAGAGATATTGCCCCCGTGTCGGAAAGAAAAAACGATGCGACAGCATTTTCGGCGCAAAGAAAGAAAATTGAATATGCCGTAAGCCGTGACATCGTGCAGGGCGGCAGACTTACAGTATCTAAGCAAAGAGGAAAGCTTCGTGCTGAACGTACTGTAAACCGTATAAAAACCGGATTTGACAGACCGCTTCTTGTTATCATTCTCATTCTGCTCCTTTTCGGAACGGTAATGGTCTTTTCCGCAAGCTATGCCTGGGCGCAGAATGACTACGGCGACAGCTTCTATTGGGTGAAAAAGCATATAATGTGGGTTGGCATCGGTGTAGGTATGATGCTGCTTATAATGCAGGTGGATTACAGATTCTTCCGCCTTATGTCGCCTGCCGCATTCGGATGTTCATTCATACTTTTGTGCCTTGTGCCTATAATCGGTAAAACGGTAAACGGTGCGAAAAGATGGATAGTTTTAGGGCCTTTGCAGATACAGCCGACGGAGCTTATGAAGCTTGCGCTCGTGCTTATGCTGTCATGGTATATTTCGAAATATGTCATCGCCGCACGTGATCTTGATTCACTTACGGCAAAGGAAAAAAAGAAACCCGTTTTTAAACGCTCATTTAAAGAATATCTTCCCGTTTTTGTAAGGGAAGTGGTAATACCGTTCGGTATGATCGGTGTTGTCTGCCTTGTTACTCTTGTTGAAAAGCATATGTCGGGTACGATAATTCTGTTTTCTATCGGTATGGTAGTAATTTTTGTCGGCAAGGTGTCAGCACGTTGGATAGGTGCGCTTATCGCAGTCGGAATTGTCGGTGCTGTGGTTATGATAACCTCTGTGGGGTATACGAGCGACCGTATTATGGCTTGGCTCGATCCGTTCAAATATGAGCTTGACGAGGGCTGGCAGATCGTGCAGAGCCTTTATGCAATATCATCGGGTGGACTTTTCGGTGTAGGTCTCGGTAACTCAACACAAAAGCATATGTACCTGCCTGAACCGCAGAATGACTATATATTTGCGATAATTTGCGAGGAGCTCGGATTTATCGGAGCGCTCGTTATGTTCCTTATGTTCGGTATACTTATATGGCGAGGCATTGTCGTTTCAAGACGTGCCCCCGACAGCTTTTCAAGACTTGTCGCAATGGGTATAACAGGCAAGGTTGCAATACAGACGATACTCAATGTCTTCGTTGTAACAAATCTTTTCCCGCCTACGGGAATTTCTCTGCCGTTCTTCTCATACGGCGGTACAGCGCTTATATTCCTGCTTTGCGAAATGGGAATACTGCTTTCAATTTCAAGATATTCTTACCACAATAAGGTGTAATTATAATGAAAATATTATTCACGGGCGGAGGCACGGGCGGTCATGTAAACCCCGCACTTGCCATTGCAGAAACAGTAAAAAAACACGATCCCGAATGTGAAATAGCATTTGTCGGAACGCCTACGGGAATAGAAAACAAGCTCGTCGGAAAAGCAGGTTATAAAATACATCATATCAATATTCAGGGACTGCAAAGAAAGCTGACGCTTAAAAATATCAAAACGCTGTATCTTACCGTTACAAGCGTTTCAAAGGTTAAAAAGTTTCTTAAAGAAGAAAAGCCCGATGCTGTTGTCGGTACGGGAGGATATGTGTGCTATCCGCTTGTAAAGGCGGCATCAAAGTTGAAAATACCCACGGCTGTTCACGAATCAAACGCAATACCCGGTGTTGCGATTAAAATGCTTGCGCCGTATGTTGATGTTATTTTTACGGATTTTGAAAAAACAAAGGAATATATAAAAAAACAGTACAGACATAAAATAGTGCATGTCGGAAATCCGTATTTTGAAAACGGAGAAAAGTACGATTATCAAAGCGCACGCAAAAAGCTTGGCATCGGCGGGAAATTCAAATACAGTATGCTTGTATACGGAGGCTCACTCGGTGCGGCAAACATAAACTCAAATGTAGTGAAATGGGCTGAAAAATACCTGAAGGCTTACGGAAATATAAAGCTGACACACGCCACGGGCACAAAAGATTACGAAAAAACAAAAAATGCATATACAGAAGCAGGACTCGGAAACGATCCGTCAGTCGAGGTGCTTGAATACATATACGATATGCCGTGCCGTATGGCGGCAGCTGACGTTATTGTGTGCAGAGCAGGAGCTATGACGCTTTCTGAGCTTGCTTTGACAGCAAAGCCCGCAGTGCTTGTGCCGTATCCCTATGCTGCTGAAAACCATCAGTACAAAAACGCAAAGGTTCTTTCTGACAGCGGTGCGGCAATACTCATTGCAGACAGCGAGCTCGATGAAGAAAAGATAGAAAATGCGGTAAATAAAATACTTTATACCGAAAATGCGGCAAAGGATATGGCGAAAAGCATTAAAAAATTCGCAATGCCCAAAGCCAATGAGGATATATACAAAAAGCTCATTGAGCTTATAAAAAAATAAGAAAAACAGGAGGGGAAAATGAAAAATAAAAAACTCATGCCTTACGAGTTTAAAGACGGTAAGATCATCAGACGAAAAGAAGAATCCGCCCCCCTCACACATAGCCGAATGTTCATTGACAGCCTCATCAAGGAGGAGGATGAGGCTGACAATGCTGAGGCGCTTGAAAATGCTAAGGCTAACTTTGACAGGCGCCGTGCCCGTGACATAACGGCAAGGGTATCAACAGTATTTATAATAACTGCCCTGGTGCTCTTTTTGCTGATAACGTTCGGCTTTAAGTTAAAAAACGTGAATGTATCGGGAATAACGGTATATTCAGCAGATGAAATAACGGAGTGGGTAAAGGAAAACGCTTCGGAAAATGTGTTGTTTATGGGCACATCGGAGCTTGAGGACAAGCTTTCTTTGGCTTTTCCGAAGCTCAAAAACATCACACTTGAAAAGGATTTTCCCAATTCGCTTACGCTAACTGCCGAGGATGATTCGCCTGCCTACTGCATAACTCTTGACAGCGAGCATTATATTTTATCCGAAACGCTCAGGGTTATTTCAAGAACATCTGATGAAACGCTCACAGAAGGGCTTATCAGTATTGATGTCAAGGATATAAAGAAGGCTGTAACAGGTGAAAAAATAGAGTTTTTCTATGATTATCAGTACGATTATATAAAGAATCTTTTGACTGATATAACCTGCCACGATATGTCAGATGGCATAATCTCGGTGAACGCCGACAATAAGTTCGACATAACAATAAATTACGACGGACGTTTTACTGTCAAGATAGGTGCAGGCGAGAATGTAAAAACGAAGCTTACACTCGCAAAAGCGTATATTGACGGCCTTCCCGACGGTGAAAAGGGAATAATAGATTCGACAAGTACGGAAAAGGGCTCGTATATTTCGCTTATGAAATAATATCGGGATTTATTCCGAATTTGCAAATAAATTTAATACATTTTGTAAAAAGTGATATTTTTTCGAAATTTGATATTGCATTTGAAAAGAAAAAATATTATTATGGGGTGTATACATTAAAAAGAAACGGTATGCTTCGCAAGATGTGTACTGTATATTACTTGGGTGAGCGTTTTCCACTCTGCGAACGCCGCCGTTAAAAATCATACAGCGGGTGGAGAAGGAGTAAGAAATGGGATATGAACTCGATGCAGGAATCGACAGCGTAGTTAAAATTAAGGTTGTCGGTATAGGCGGCGGCGGTAACAATGCCGTAAATAGAATGATCGCATCAAACATAGGCGGTGTTGAATATATCGCTGTAAATACCGATAAAATGGTGCTTTTCAATTCAAGCGCACAGCAGAAGATTCCGATAGGAGAAAAAATTACAAAGGGACACGGCGCAGGTGCTAACCCTGACGTTGGTTCACGTGCCGCTGAAGAAAGCATTGATGAAATCATTGCAGCTATCGAAGGCGCAGATATGGTATTTGTAACCGCAGGTATGGGCGGCGGTACAGGTACAGGTGCGGCTCCCGTTGTTGCAAAGGTTGCAAAGGATCTCGGAATCCTTACAGTAGGTATCGTTACAAAGCCCTTCGGCTTTGAAGGAAAGAGAAGAATGGAACAGGCTGAGGCCGGTATCGCAAAACTCGGCGAGATCGTTGACTCTCTTATCGTTATTCCTAACGAAAGACTCAAGCAGGTATCTGATACACGCATCACACTTGCTAACGCATTTGACGTTGCCGATGACGTTCTCCGCCGCGGTGTTGCCAGCGTTGTTGAGCTTATCAACGGTCTTGGTATCATCAACCTCGACTTTGCAGACGTTACGACAATTATGCACGATGCAGGCTACGCTCACATGGGTGTCGGCTCAGCAAAGGGCAAGGACAAGGCAGAAACAGCAGCTCGTGCGGCTATTTCTTCGCCCCTTTTGGAAACATCTATCACAGGTGCAAGAGGTATTATCATCAATATCACAGCATCTCCCGACATCGGTCTGGAAGAGATCGATATTGCTTCGAATATGATCAGCGCAGAGGCTCATCCCGATGCAACAGTTATCTGGGGTGCTGCATTTGACCAGACTCTCGAAGACGAGATGCGCATTACAGTTATTGCTACAGGCTTTGAGGGCTCAGCAAGAAATACAACTGTAAAGGCTCCCGAAGTGAGAACATCAACAGCAGCTCCTGCTCCTGCGGCAGCTCCTGTCGAAGAAAAGAAGGAAGAGGAATCTGTAATTCCTCAGGATGAGTTTGATTATCTCATCGATATGCTCAAGAAGAAGCAGAGAAACGATTAATTAATCTGAAAAAATAAGGAGGTGAGACGGTTTTGTCTGCTGACAGTAGTCGATCATGTACAAACTTCAAAACCGGCTCACCTGCTTTTTTCGTGTCGGAATAACGCAAAGCACAGCGGCGCTTTTGCGCCGTGAAACAAGTTGAAGTGACACCGGTTTATACAGTTTTGTACATAATAAGCATTTCGTTTCGAAAGGATGGTTTATTATGGTAACTTATTATACTGTATCTGACGGTGTTTTTTCTTCTGTTGAAACACTTACCGAAGGATGCTGGATATATGCGGTAGATCCGACGGATGCGGAGATTAAGCGTATATCGGCAGATACGAAAATAGAATCTGACGTTCTTAAAGCTGCGCTTGACGAAGAGGAAAGAGCGAGAATTGAGCTTGACGAGGGTACAACACTCATCGTCTCCGACACACCTATAGCGTCAAAGGACGAAAACAACGTCGTTACATACTCAACGCTTCCCGTTGGTATGATATTTACGAAATATTATTTTATCACGGTTTGTCTTTCCGACAACACCGTTCTTCAGGATTTCAAAAACGGATTTATAAAAAATGCAAATCCTGCATTAAGAACACGCTTTTATCTGCAGATTATGCTGCAAACCGCAGGCAGATATCTGCAATATCTGAAGCAGATCGACAAAATCACGGATTTTATCGAAAAAAGGCTTTATAAAGCTACAACAAATAACGAGCTTGTTCAGCTTCTCGATCTTCAAAAATCACTCGTCTACATTTCAACGGCGCTTAAAAATATCGAAATGACGCTGTCGAAAATTGAAAGAGGTCGAATTTTGAAGCTTTATTCCGATGATGCGGAGCTTTTTGAGGATGTTGTCATCGAGTTCCGACAGGCAAGGGAAATGGCGGACACGTTCGCTTCCGTCCTTGCGGGAACTATCGAAACGTTTTCCTCGGTCATATCAAATAATTTGAATGAAACGATGAAAAAGCTCACATCCGTAACGATCCTTCTTGCTATTCCTACGATGATAAGCGGATTTTACGGAATGAATATAGGTACTGCAGGAATACCTCTTGCGTGGAACTTCTGGCTTCCTGTGGCAGTATCTGCGGTGATAACTATCGGTGCGGCATTCGTTTTGATAAAAAAGAAAATGCTATAATGTTAAATTATCAGGTCGGCTTGAACGAAAATTCAAGCTGACCTTTTTTTCAGAATATAACAAGATAACACATTTTTAATTATATTATAATTACATAAAGAAATATTAATATATATTATGATATAATATATACCAAATATAGAAAGAATTTTGTGTATATGAATAAAATTTTTGCTTTTATTTTTACGCTTATATGCCTTTCGGTTATATTTACTTTGCCGTCGCTTGGCGGTGAGATAACAGATGCTGACGTTATCACTTCATCAGAAAAGGCGAGTAAGCTGACGGATGCAAATCACAAAACAAAAATAAAGTATGACGACGGCGGAACGATCCGTATTGAGTCGGCAAATGAAAAAATATCACACGTTTACGTTATATGGGATAACCCACCCGGTGCGTGGTATCTCAATGAGGAGCTTATTTCCTACACACACGGCAAAAACGGATTTATCCACGAGTTTATTACACTAAACACTCCGTGCGACTATGTTACAGTAAATGTTCCCGTCGGTAAAACTGTATGCGATGTGCGTGTTTTTTCGGAAGGCGAAATACCGCCTGACGTTCAGATATGGAATCCTCCGCACGAAAGGGCAGATCTTTTGATGCTTCCGACACATTCTGATGACGACCATCTTTATTTCGGCGGTACAATGCCGTACTACGGCGGTGAGCTTGGAATGCGTGTGCAGGTGGCGTATATCACAAACCATTGGGGCGAGCCTGTAAGAACGCACGAGCTTTTAAACGGTATGTGGACGGTAGGCATTACAGCATATCCCATAATATCCGAATTTCCCGATAAAGCCACGTTTTCGCTTGAAACGGCTCAAAATATTTACGCCTCTGATGAGGTCAGAGGCTACATTGTTGAGCTTATAAGACGCTTCAAGCCTTACGTGCTTTTAGGCCACGACCTGCTTGGTGAGTACGGACACGGCGCACATATGCTGTCAGCGCTTCTTATAACCGAAGCGGTTGAAATTTCGATGAATGAGGATGCTTATCCCGAATCTGCCGAAAGATACGGTGTGTGGGACGTTCCTAAAACTTATTTACACAATTACGAGGAAAACCAGATACGTATGGATTGGGATATTCCGCTTGAACGCTTTGGCGGAAAAACGGGATTCCAGATGGCAGAAGCAGGCTTTGACTGCCATAAATCACAGCATATATATGATCTTAAGGTTATCGGAAACGGCAGAACGAGCTGTAGATTTTTCGGACTTTACAGAACGACCGTAGGAGTTGACGAGGTGAAAAAAGACTTTTTTGAAAACATAGTTTTTGAAGATGAAACACCGCCCGAAACAGAACCCGAAACAACTGTGATTTCGGAAACGATTCCGGAAACCGTACCCGAAACAAGCGCTGTAACAGAGAATGAGGAAACAAAGGAATATGTTACACAGTTTTCGGGTGAGGAAGACGATGAAGAGAAAAAGCAGAGAATAACAAGCGAGATAATATGCTTTGCGATTTTCGGTGTTCTTATAGCTGTAACAGTTATAATAGCTGTAAGCCGTCACAAAAAAGATAAATTCAAAAGTTAAATAATTGTAAACACTTCAACACTTTACTTGATTAAAGTACCAAAGTGTGCTATTGTATGGTGTATTACATTGAAAGGTACTTGATTTTATGGAAATTTCTTATAAAAGAGCGCTCCGTAAAGCAGAAAAGGCACTTTACGACCTTTCTTCGCTTTATGAGGGAGCAGGATATGAAAAATACAAAATGAGAAAGTTTGAGGAATATTCACTTTATTCCGAAAACAAGAGCTTTTTGAATTCCGACAGAATAATCACGTTCTCGGATATCGGCGGTAAGCTTCTTGCGCTCAAACCCGACGTTACATTGTCGATTGCCAAAAATTATGAAGACGGAGAACAGACGAAGGTATATTATAACGAAAACGTATACCGCCTTTCACGTGAAACAAAGGAATACACGGAGATAACGCAGATAGGTCTTGAGCTTATAGGCAACTGCGACATTTACGGTATGTGTGAGGTCTTGTCACTTGCTTCGGAAAGCCTTGCGTGCATCGATGAAAATTATATGATAGAAGTTTCACACATGGGCTTTGTATCGGGACTTTTCGAGGTGCTTAATTTAAGCAAAAACGCAAAGAGTGCAGTTATTGAAGCAATAAACAAAAAAGCACCGCACGAGCTTCAGAAGGCTTGCGAGGAATATTCGCTTCCCGGTGCATCAGCAAAGCTCATAAAGGGTATTGCATCGCTTAACGGTGATTTTGAAAAAACTCTTGAAAAGGCAAGCGAGTATGCCGTGAACGAAAAAATGACAAAAGCGCTTGACGAGCTTCGTGAAATATACAAGATCGTCGGTGACAAACGTATAGTCCTCGATTTTTCAAATATAAACGATGACGGATACTATAACGGTATCATCTTCAAGGGTTATATAAATAACGTTCCCAAGGTCGTGCTTTCGGGCGGTAGATACGATAAGCTTATGGAAAAGCTTGACAAGAAAGCAGAAGCAATAGGCTTTGCCGTTTACCTCGGAGAGATCGAAAAGTACATCAAGGACGATATAAGATTTGATGCGGATGTTCTGCTTACGTATACGGATGCTGACTGCGCACAGGATGTTTTCAAAAAAGCAACAGAGCTTCGCTCGTCAGGTAAATCCGTAAGAGTACAGAAAACCGAAGGCAAGGTAAGATACGGTGAGATTTTGAGATCGGAGGATGTTTCCCTGTGAATAACACACTTAATATAGCACTTCCCAAGGGCAGACTCGGAGAAGGCGTTTACGATATATTTGAATCCCTCGGATACGGCTGTGAGGGCATAAAGGACAAAAACAACAGAAAGCTTATATTCGAAAATGAAGAATTACAGATAAAATACTTCTGGGTAAAGCCTACGGACGTTTCCGTATATGTTGAACACGGTGCGGCTGATATCGGTGTTGTCGGACGTGATATTCTGCTTGAATATGAGCCTGATATATACGAGCTTTTTGATATGGGTATGGGCAAATGCCGTATGTGCGTTGCCGCTAAAAACGATTTTTACGACGACAGAGGAAGAACGCTTCGTGTTGCGACGAAATTCCCGAACATCGCAAGAACGTATTACGCTTCAAAAAGCCGTGAAATTGAAATCATCAAGCTCAACGGCTCAATAGAGCTTGCGCCGATACTCAATCTTTCAGACGTTATCGTTGATATCGTTGAAACGGGCAAAACGCTTTACGAAAACGGACTTAAGCCGTATGAGGATATCGTTGATATTTCCGCAAGATTTATCGCAAACAAGGCAAGTTATAAGTTTAAAAACGAAAATATAGAAGCAATACTTGAAAAATTAAGGGAACTTAAAAAATGATTAAGATACTGAATTCCGCAAACATAACGAAGGAAGAAATACTTTGCAGAGTGGAAACACCCGCAAACGTTGACGGTGCTGTTGAAGAAGTTCTTGCAAATGTCAAGGCAAACGGCGACCGTGCTTTACTTGAATACACAAAGAAATTTGACGGTGCAGAGCTTGAACGTATCGAGGTAACCGATGCCGAAATGCTTGAAGCACTTGCGACGGTTGACGAAAAATTTGTAAAGATACTGAAGCAGGCGGCTGAAAATATCAAAAACTTCCACAGCCGTCAGGTAAGAGGCGATTTTGTAACGAATGACCGCCCCGGCGTTGTGCTCGGTCAGCGTGTTATACCGCTTGCACGTGTGGGACTTTACGTTCCCGGCGGTACGGCAAGCTACCCGTCAACGGTGCTTATGAACTGTATTCCCGCAAAGCTTGCAGGTGTGGGCGAGATCGTTATGGCAACACCCCCGAAGAATGACGGAAAGATACCTGCCGAAATACTTGCTGCGGCAAGCGTTGCAGGCGTTGACAGAATATTCAAAATGGGCGGTGCGCAGGCTGTTGCGGCAATGGCATACGGTACTGAAAGCGTACCTGCCGTTGATAAAATAGTCGGCCCCGGCAACATATTTGTTGCAACGGCAAAATCGAAGGTCAGAGGTATCGTTGACATCGATATGATCGCAGGTCCTTCGGAAATTCTCGTGGTTGCGGATGAAAAATCAGATCCCGAGCTTGTGGCGGCAGATATGCTTTCGCAGGCTGAACACGATAAGCTTGCCGCAAGCATACTTATCACAAACAGCGAAGCGCTTGCAAATGCGGTAAGTGCCGAGCTTGAAAAGCAGATAGCAGAGCTGCCGAGGCAGGAAATTGCACGCACGTCTATCGATGACCACGGAAGAATTATTATAACCGACAGTATCGAAAAGGCTGTAGAAATATCTAATCTCATTGCCCCGGAGCATCTTGAGCTTTGTGTGGACAAGCCCTTTGATATTTTATCACTTGTTAAGAATGCCGGCTCTGTATTTTTGGGAAGAAATACACCTGAATCCGTGGGTGACTACTATGCGGGAACAAACCACACGCTTCCCACAAGCGGTACGGCAAGATTTTCCTCCCCCTTGTCGGTTGACGATTTTGTCAAAACAACACAGTTTATATATTATTCTGACGATGCTCTGAAAGCTGACGGCGAGGGAATTGCTTACTTTGCCGAAAAGGAAGGACTTTCAGCACACGCAAGAGCAGTCACAAAAAGGATGGCGAAATAAATGTCACGCTTCTTATGTGAAAAGTTTTCAAGTCTTGAAGCTTACACCCCCGGCGAACAGCCGCAGGGAATGAAATATATAAAACTCAATACAAACGAATCCCCCTATCCTCCTTCACCAAAAACAATAGCGGCGGCAGGAATGGAAGCGGAAAAGTTAAACCTTTACAGTGATCCCGAATCAAAGCTTTTAAAGCAAAGACTTGCAGAGCGTTACGGTGTAAAATACGAAAACGTGTTTACCTCAAACGGCTCTGATGAAATACTGCAGTTCTTCTTTATGGCGTTTTGCTCAGAGCGTGACGTTGCGTATCCTTCAATAAGCTACGGCTTTTATCCCGTGTATGCGGAGCTTTTCGGCTGTAAAAGCACGGTCATACCCCTGAAAGATGATTTTTCCGTTGACAGCGGTGATTATGAGGGAATAAACAAAAATATCGTTATTGCAAACCCCAATGCGCCGACGGGACTTTGTCTGACTATGGCACAGGTTGAAAAAATCGTGACAAGTAACCCCGACAATATCGTGCTTATAGACGAAGCGTACGTTGACTTCGGCGGTGATTCCTGCGTTGAGCTTACCAAAAAGTATTCAAACCTCGTTGTTTGTATGACGTTTTCCAAGTCGAGAAGCCTTGCAGGCGGACGTCTCGGATTTTGCTTTGCAAACGAGGAGATAATTAAAGACCTTGAAAAAATAAAATATTCAACAAATCCGTATAACGTCAACCGTATGACACAAGCGTGCGGTGTTGCCGCAATAGAGGACGACGGCTATTATATGGATAACGCACAGAAGATAATCAAGACGAGAGAGTATCTGACGGAAGAATACAGAAAGCTCGGCTTTTACGTGCTTGATTCAAAGGCTAATTTTATTTTCGCAAAGCATAACAGCATAAGCGGTGCGGAATTTTACCGTGAGCTTCGCGCATGCGGAATACTTGTCCGCCACTTCTCAAAGGCTGAAATAAAGGACTTTGTAAGAATTTCCGTCGGAACAATGGAAGACATTGAAACGCTTGTTATAAAAACGAAAGAAATATTATCAAAGAGGTTTGTATGAGAATAGCAGAGATAGCAAGAACGACGAATGAAACCGATATTGCCGTAAAGCTTTTTATCGACGGCTCGGGTAAAGGAAAGATCGATACGTCTATCGGATTTTTCGACCATATGATGACGCTTTTTAAATCTCACGGCAAGTTTGATCTGAATATTTCCTGCAAGGGCGACGTGTGGGTAGACTATCATCACAGCTGTGAGGATATAGGTATTGCCCTCGGCGAAGCGTTTGTGAAATCCCTCGGTGATAAAAGGGGAATAAAGAGATATTCTCATATAATACTCCCTATGGACGAAGCGCTCATAATGTGCGCTGTTGACATAAGCGGACGTGCGCATCTTTCTTATGACGTTGAAACACCGTCTGAAAAGATAGGAAATTTTGACTGTGAGCTGGTACGTGAGTTTTTTGAGGGCTTTGTACGTGCTTCAAATATTACACTTCACATAAAGAAGCTTGCAGGGGCAAATTCACACCACATTGTTGAGGGTGTGTTCAAGGCGTTTGCGAGAGTTATGTCAGAAGCGTGTGAAATTGACGAAAGGGCAAACGGCGAGATACCGTCAACCAAGGGTGTGCTTTGATGACTGCGATAATTGATTACGGTGTGGGAAATCTCTTTTCCCTTAAAAGCTCACTGGCTTATATCGGCGCTGATTGTGTTGTCACAAGCGATCCTGCGGTGATAAAAAAAGCCCCCCGTATAATTCTGCCGGGTGTCGGTGCGTTTGAGGATGCGGCGGCAAAATTAAGGGCAACGGGACTTGATGAGCTTTTGAAGGAAGAAGCGAAAAACGGAAAATACATAATGGGTATTTGCCTCGGTATGCAGATGCTGTTTGAAAAAAGCTATGAGTTCGGATGCCATAAGGGACTCGGACTTATTCCCGGTGAGGTAGTACCGCTGCTCGGTGCTGTTCCGAGTGAGCTTAAAATTCCTCAGATGGGTTGGAATTCGCTTGATATAAAGGGCAGCAAGGATGACCTTTATAAATATACTGAAAACGGCACACACGTGTATTTCGTTCACTCATACTATGCAAAGACAGACAGTAAGTATATCACCGCAACGTCGGAATACGGAATAGACGTTACCGCATCGGCTAAAAACGGCAGGGTGATGGGAACGCAGTACCACCCCGAAAAAAGCGGTAAGCACGGACTTGAAATACTGAAGGCATTTACGGAGTTGAAATAATATGATAATTTTTCCTGCTACAGATATAAAGGACGGAAAGGTAGTTCGTTTGACCAAGGGTGACTACGGTCAGGTGAAAACATACTGCACCGATGCACTTGAAAAGGCACTTGAATTCAAAGCGTGCGGTGCGGAATATCTCCATATGGTTGACCTTGACGGAGCGAAGGACGGAGAAATGAAAAACTTTCACGTCATCGAAAACGTCGTAAAAAATTCGGGAATGAAAATAGAAATAGGCGGCGGCATCAGAGATGAAAAAACAATAAAGAAATATGCCGATATCGGCGTGCTTCGTGTCATTCTCGGAACGATTGCTGTTAAGGACACCGAATTTCTTAAAAATATGATAAACGAGTACGGCGACAAGATCGCTGTCGGCGTTGATATAAAGGGTGAGAATATTGCCGTCAACGGCTGGCTTGAGGATTCGGGTGTAAACTGCTTTGAATTTATGGAAAAGCTTTGCAATATGGGATGTAAAACGGTAATATGCACCGACATTTCCAAGGACGGACTTTTGTCGGGAACAAATTTACCCCTTTACAAACGGCTTAAAAAGGATTATAATATAGATGTGGTCGCATCAGGCGGTATAACCTCGTGCGATGACGTCAAAATACTTACCGACTACGGTATGTACGGTGCAATACTCGGAAAAGCACTCTACGAAGGAAAAATAGAACTGACCGATGCACTCAAAATAGCAGGGAGGATCTGACGATGATAACAAAAAGGATCATCCCTTGCCTAGACGTTAAAAACGGACGAGTTGTCAAGGGCGTCAATTTTATGAATCTTTCCGACGTTTCAGACCCCGTACAGCTTGCTAAATACTATAGCGAATGCGGTGCTGATGAGCTTGTGTTTTACGACATAACCGCATCAGCCGAGGGGCGTGGGCTTTTCACGGACGTTCTTACAAGAACTGCCGAAAACGTGTTTATTCCGCTTACTGTCGGCGGTGCTATAAACGAAGTGTCTGACTTTGACAGAGTGCTTAAATGCGGTGCTGATAAGGTGTCGGTAAATTCGGGTGCTGTAAGAAATCCGAATCTTATGTATGAGGCGGCTAAAAAATACGGCTCGCAGTGCGTTGTCCTTTCAATGGACGTCAAGCGTGTTGACGGCAAATATGCAGTCTTTGTAAAAGGCGGCCGTGAAATGACAGACCTTGAGGCGATAGAATGGGCAAAACGAGGCCAGGAGCTTGGCGCAGGTGAGCTTGTAATAAACAGTATGGACACCGACGGCGTCAGAGGCGGATTCGATACAGAGCTTCTTACAAAAATATGCGATGCTGTTACAATTCCCGTTATTGCATCGGGCGGTGCGGGATGTGCTGAGGATTTTGTAAAGCTGTTTAACACCTGCCCGACGGTCGATGCAGGACTTGCCGCATCGATATTCCACTTTGGCGACGTAAAAATAAATGAGCTGAAAGAGCTCTTGAAACAAAATAATATAAATGTCAGGATATGAAAATGAATATTAACGAACTTAAATATGATGAAAAAGGTCTGATACCTGCCGTTGTGGTTGATTTCTTCACAAAAAAGGTACTTACAGTTGCTTATATGAACAAGGAGAGCTTGCAGATAACTCTTGACGAGGGTAAGACCTGCTTCTTCTCCCGTTCAAGACAACAGCTTTGGCGCAAGGGTGAAACATCGGGAAATACACAAAAGGTTGTAAAAATTACTGCTGACTGCGACCTTGATGCCCTCACAGTTGAAGTTATCAAAGCAGGCCCTGCTTGCCACACGGGCGCTGACTCCTGCTTCAATGAGGTTATTTTCGATGATGAAAATTCTTCATCATTCTCCGCAGATGCGCTTTTTGAGCTTATAAAGGGCAGAAAAACGGATAAAAAAGAAGGCTCCTACACAACGTACCTTTTTGAAAAGGGAATTGACAAGATACTCAAAAAGGTCGGTGAGGAGTCAACAGAGGTCATAATTGCAGGTAAAGCAAACGATAAAAAGGATACAATTTATGAAATTGCAGACCTTTACTATCACGTAATGGTGCTTATGGTTGAAATGGGCATTTCCATTGACGACGTTATGTCAGAGCTTGCAAGCCGTCACGTAATTGACAAAAAGGTAAAGCAGGAAAAAATGACATGATCTGCTTTCATATTCTGCCTGAAAATTATCAACAGATAAAAAAGATAAGTTTCACAAAGGATAAAAAATTCTCAACGTATATAAACCTTGCCGCTTTTGCAGTTGCCGTGTTTCTTGTATTAGTTATGCGGATATTCGTGCCGTTTGATTTTTCACCGAATTCTTCCGATGAGGTTGCAGGGGTGTTTATCAAAAGCGCTTTGCTGTGCGTGATGATATTTGCTTATATAATACTTCACGAGGCGGTACACGGTATATTTATAAGAATTATAAGCGGAAAATGGGGCAAATTCGGATTCAGGTCCGGTTTTGCCTACGCTTCAAGCGAAGCGATGTTCGGCAGATTAGAGTATATAATAATAGCACTTGCTCCCATTGTTATATGGGGCATCGTGCTTGGCATTGTCAATATGCTTGTACCGTTCGGATGGTTCTGGGTGATATACGTCGTTCAGATAATCAACCTTTCGGGTGCTGTCGGCGATGTATATATGACGTATGCAGTTATGAAGCTGCCAAAAGAAAGTTTATTTAAAGATGACGGACTTGATATAACCGTTTATGCAAAAACAAATGAGTCTGTCGGAGAGGAAATATAAAATGAAAAGAGAAACTCCTATTTTCACAGGTGTCGGTACTGCTATAGTAACTCCGTTCAAAAACGGAAAGATCGACTATGAAGCGTACGGCAAGATGATCGAATTTCAGATTGCAGGAGGTGTTGACTCGATCGTTGTCTGCGGAACAACAGGCGAGGCGGCAACACTTACAGACGAAGAGCACAGAGATATAATTGCGTATACTGTAAAGCAGGTAAATAAGAGAGTACCTGTTATTGCAGGTACAGGCTCAAACGACTTTGCGTATGCCGTTGACCTTTCACGCCACGCTTGCGAGGTCGGCGCTGATGCACTTTTGCACGTTACACCTTACTACAACAAGACAAGCCAGAAGGGTATAGTTGAATATTTTTCAAAGATAGCTGACGCTTGCAGTAAGCCCGTTATTCTTTATAACGTGCCCTCACGTACGGGTGTCAATATAAGCATTGATGCTTACCGTGCGCTTGCAAAGCACCCGAACATTATCGCAACGAAGGAAGCTTGCGGAAACTTGAGCTTCATAGTTGAGCTTATGGAAGCAGTAGGTGACGATATCGACGTTTACTGCGGTAACGATGACCAGATAGTACCTATGATGAGCGTTGGTTCCGCAGGTGTTATCTCCGTTTTGTCAAACGTAATGCCTAAGGAAACTGCTGACCTTACACATCTGTACCTTGAAGGCAAGTGCAAGGAAAGCGCAAAGCTTCAGCTGAAGCTTTTGAAGCTTATAAACGCTTTGTTTATGACTGTTAACCCTATCCCTGTAAAGACTGCGCTTAATATGATGGGTATGTGCGACATCGAAATGCGTCTGCCCCTTTGCCCTATGACAGAGGCTGAAGACGAAAAGCTGTTTAACATATTGAAAGACTACGGTCTTGTTTAAGGAGGACGTATGAATATCCTCCTTTGCGGATGTAACGGAAGAATGGGCAAGGCTGTTGAGGCTGCTTGCGGTGGCGAGGACAAAATCGTTGCAGGTATTGACGTGACAGAAGGAAACTCTTCCTTTCCCGTTTACAAAAGCATATTTGAAGTCAGAGAAAAGGCAGACGTTATCGTTGACTTTTCACACCATACACTTGTTTATGATATTCTTTCTTATTCAAAGGAAAAGGAAATACCTGCTGTAATATGCACAACGGGCCACACCGATGAAGAAAAAGAGTATATGTCACGTATGGATAAGGAAACAGCAGTGTTTACATCGGGAAATATGTCCCTCGGTATAAATCTCTTGTGCAGTCTTGCAAAGCAGGCGGCAGAGATCCTCGGCGATGATTACGATGTTGAGATAATTGAAGCACATCATCATAACAAGCTTGATGCACCCAGCGGAACGGCTTTGATGATCGCAGAAGAGATAGAATCAGCACTCCCCTACGAAGCTGACAGAGTTTTTGACAGAACCCCTTACCGCAAAAAAAGAGAAAAGAATGAAATAGGAATTCATTCAATCAGAGGCGGTTCAATCGTAGGCGAGCACGAGGTAATGTTCTGCGGCGGCGGTGAAGTGATAACCGTCAAGCATTCAGCTCTCAGCCGTGATCTTTTTGCCCAGGGTGCTGTCAAGGCGGCAAGATATATGGTTGGCAAAAAAGTCGGCAGATATTCTATGAAGGATGTCCTGAAGAATGCGGGTAAAAAAGCCGAAAGCGTATTATAATAGATAAATTTAAAAGCTCTGTGATGAAATTCACAGAGCTTTTTGCATTTTTTTCGTATTTAATTAATATTATTTACTGAACCATGTGGCGCAAAGCATCAAGACATTCGGGACAGATAAGCTTGCCCTTGTAGTATGAAACACCGTTTGCGTTTCCGCAAAAGATACAAGCGGGGAAATATTTTTTAAGTATTATTTTGTCATCCTCAATGAATATCTCGACTGCATCTCTCTTGTCGAGATCCAAAGTTTTTCTTATTTCAATTGGAAGAACTATTCTTCCGAGCTCGTCAACCTTTCTGACGATACCTGTTGATTTCATCATAACAAATCCTCCTTGAGCAATAATGAAATTATGTGCTTTTATGGTTAAAATGTACCAAAAATACATTTTTTGTTAAATAGGTAAAAATAAAACGAAATAGGATAAATAACAATAAAAGTAAATGATTTACAGTTAAAAGTCGAATAATGTCGAAAAAAACAAGGAGGTATTGCGTGATAGGAACAGTTTTTGCCGTTATGGCGGTGGTGTCGCTTATCGTGTCGATATTTACAGGAAGCCTTAACGAGCTTTCAAATTCTATTTTCTCAAGTGCTTCCTCGGCACTTGACCTGACGTTATCACTTGTTTCCGTTATGTGTTTATGGTGCGGGATAATGAACGTCTTTGAGAAAAAAGGGATAATAAAAAAACTTTCAAAACGTATTTCATTCATTTTGCGCTTTCTTTTTCCCGATGCGTACAAAAGGGGAATGTGCGGTGAAATATCAGCAAATATAAGCGCAAATCTTCTCGGCATCGGCAATGCTGCAACACCGCTTGGCATAAGTGCGATGAAAAGGCTTCATTCGATAAATCCCGATAAAACACGTGCAAGCGACGATATGGTGATGCTTGCCGTGCTTAACACGGCATCTATCGATATTTTGCCTGCCACGCTTATCTCACTTCGTCAGAGCGCAGGCTCTTTGATGGCTTACGATATTATTTTGCCGACTGTAATATCCTCAACTCTGACTGTTATTTTCGCCGTAACCGTCACGAAAATCTTTTCAAAGGTGTTTTAATGCAGTATTTTTCGTATCTTATAATACCGCTTTTGCTCACCGTTATGGGCGTGATTTTTGTGATTGATAAAAATTCGTTTTCCGATTTTATAAACGGGGCTAAAAACGGTCTTAACGTTGCAGTCGGACTTCTGCCGACACTTATACTTCTTATGGTCGGTATAGGTATGTTCACTTCATCTGGGGCGGTTAGTATCATATGCCGTGCTCTTTCACCGATGCTCAGCTTTTTGGGTGTTCCCGAGGAAATACTGCCGCTTCTTGTTTTGCGGCCTATATCAGGCTCAGGGTCACTTGCGATGGCGAAGGAGCTGTTTGATAAGTTTTCGCCCGATTCCTTCGCAGGTCTTGCCGCATCCGTTATAATGGGTTCGTCAGATACGCTTGTTTACGTTATTTCGGTTTATTTTTCTTCGGTAAATGTCAAAAAAACTCGTCACGCATTTTTATGCGCTTTTCTGACCATGATATTTTGTATTTTTATTTCCTGCGCCGTCTGTCGTATATTTTTTGCGTGAATGTAAAATATAATACAAAGGGGTGATAAAATGGAAAAGGAAAATAAAGCAAAAAAGGTCGTTAATGAATATAAAAAAGCAGGGAAGAGGACGGATCCCGACGGCTGGTATACGGGTAATTGCAGAGATAAAAAGGAAAAGCCCGTTCAGGATGCCGACGATCTTTAAAATAGTTATGACGGCTCACGAAGGAAGCGATTCCCAATGAGCCGTCCTTTTGCTTTGTGTACAGCGGACTTGATATAACACCGCAAGGGTGATTGTATCGATATGAGTACGATGTCCTTGACAGAGTGAAAAAATTGTGCTACAATAATAATGTAAGATGTGTAGTTACGTATGCATACGATGCGTTAAATCAGCTGATTCGTGAGAATAACCCCGATACGGGCAAAACGTACGTTTATTCCTACGACACGGCAGGAAATATACTTTCGGCTAAAACGTATGCATATACAACGGGTGCACTCGGTACACCTTCAAGTGAAGACGTATATGCGTATACCGATGTTAACTGGGGCGATAAGCTCACCTCGTATAACGGTGTTTCATTCACCTACGATGCACAGGGAAATCCCCTTACGTATTACAACGGTGAAAATTACACCTTTACGTGGCAAAACGGCAGACAGCTTGCAAGTGCAACAAAAGGTACATCAAACGTAACTTATAAATACAATTCCGACGGTATCCGTTACGAAAAAACGGTAAACGGAGTTGTTCATAAGTACTACTTAAACGGCAGTACCATAACTGCCGAAACTATCGTAAACGGTGACGATGTAACGTATATCGAATACTTTTATGATACTCTCGGTGCCCATTCGTTCAGCCTTAACGGTACGATGTATTTCTACATCAAAAACCTGCAAGGTGACGTAATGCACATCGCAACTGCCGACAATACTATCGTTGCAAGCTATACCTATGACGCTTGGGGCAATATAGAATCTGTAACAGGTGCACTTGCAAACACAGTAGGCGCAATAAATTCCATACGCTATCGTGGGTATTACTACGACGTCGAGACGGGGCTCTACTATGTATCCAGCCGTTATTACGATGCTGAGATCGGTCGTTGGATCAATGCGGATTCACAATTGAATGTGGATGCTGGTACGTTGGGTACAAATCTGTTTGTATATTGTTTAAATGATCCTGTTAATCAAGTGGATCCACTAGGCACAGCGAGTTATAAAAATTCATATACATTTGTAAAGAGTGCAAATGGCGAAGATTATTATAGTGTAACGACTACAATAAATATTGCGTGGACCAAGTTGACATATAAATACAGAATAACTGCAAGTGGAATTATACGATTTGATTTTGATGATAATAACTATTGGAGTGTACTGTGGCGTGGTGCCCAAAAGACGTTGGCGGAAGCTATGTATAAACAAGCCAAAGCAATTAACAAAAACTTCTTATATGGGCGTACAATTGGTGGATTGAATACAGAATTGCAAGGACACTGGTTGGCGTATGTAACAACTGGTATTGAAAACGCACGTGTTGCGGATATGGGGGCTCTAACAAGTGGCAAAATTGGTTATGATAGCAACGCATGGTTCTGGGAAGGCGGAAATGCAGTGAAAATAATTTGTAAAATCAGCATATACAAACCATCAATTATTCGAGATATATTGAGGTATATTTGATGGGTAAAAAAACAATTATTAGTGTATTTATATTGTTACTATTATTACTTTTTTTGAGTGATTGCGGGACACCGAGTGACTGGAAAGAAATCGAAATAGAAAACTATGGATACATTAAAGTACCTGCAAATTGGGAGCTTTGTGTCGTTGACGGTTTCACATATATTTATCGGATGGAAAATGGCGAAAAGAAAAATGTATTGGTTCAATACGCAGATGATTCAGGAGTAAATCCGTATTTTTCCGAAATCGAAGATATGGTATGGATACGTGATGAGAATTTTTCCAACAGTGCAGCTTTTTCGAGAAAGAAAATTTGTTACAGAGATGGTTCAATATCTGAAATGTACGTTTCGACTTTTTACAACGCTGATATTTCTGCATCTAAAGTGTTTATTTGTATAGATGATTCTGTGTCAGAAGATACAATAAGAACGATAACAAAGTTCTTTTCCTGGTCAAAGCATAGTGATAAGTAGTTGTAGATAGGATATTAGATTGGTTTTGAACGAGAAAACGGTTTAGTTAATTGGTTTCCCCTAACCGTTTCTCAAAAAGGCATCGTTAAGTTCAATATGGCTATGCGTTTATAATACGGTGCATTGCTTAAAATTTAAGATTATCTTTCTTGTTTCTCGTATTGCCGACTGTCTTATTATACGGGATAGGCGGTCGGCAATATGGTAAAGAAAGTATCTCTTAATGTCTACAGCAAAATCGGTAATAAAAACCAACTCTGTGTGCATCACAACGGCTAAAGCTATATCGTAAAACAAACAACAGAATATTTTAAGGGCATCGCAAAATGATATCAAATCATTCTGCGATGCCCTCATTTACATTTGAGAAAATATTTATTTCGGCTTTATATTTAAGTGTCGGCAGATAATAAATTTTATTACATTTGATTTTTTATCTTTTCAAGTGCCGCTTTTTCAATGCGTGACACCTGTGCTTGGCTTATACCTATTTCGTCTGCTATCTCCATTTGCGTTTTTCCGAGATAAAAACGAAGGTCGATGACGGAACGCTCACGCTCGGAAAGCTTTTTCAAAGCTTCATTCAGCGCAATATTTTCTATCCACGCACCGTCGTTGCAGTTCTCGTCGCTTATCTGATCCATAACGCACATTCCTTCACCGCCGCCGTCTGTGAATATCGGCTCATACATCGAGATCGGCTCCGATATTGCTTCAAGGGCGGCTGATACTGCATTTTCATCCTCATCTAAAAATGCGGCTATTTGCGCTATTGTCGGCTCACAAATGTTTTTCTTTGAAAGCTCGTCACGTGCGCCGAGCGCCTTGTACGCAAGGTCACGCATACTTCGGCTTACCCTTATGGTGTTGTTATCCCTCAAATACCTCCTTATTTCACCTATTATCATCGGCACGGATGTTACAAGGTGAAATTGAAAAATGGTACGGCTCGTTTTTTGGAAATGTTTCCAAAAATGAGCCGCACCATATGTTTTCTAATATTTTTGTAGGGGATGGCGCCTACGACATCCCATTTGAGAATTGCACACTCTCACTTTTAATCGATTTATCCATTTAAAATCGGAAGATCAATACTCGTCCATAGAAAGTTTACCATATAATTCTTTAAATGAACCAGCCACATTATTTGAATTATTCGTATATAAGAATAAAATCGTATATATCCTGACCGCCGTTCATAGGTATGATCTCGACGTCGGGATATTTTTCTTCAAGTCCCTTTGCAAGGGCTTCAGCTTCATCGTCTGTCGCCGTTTTTCCTTGAATGAGAATGATTATATCGCACATATCCGCATCAAGCTTATCGGTCATCTCGTAAGCCGCTGTGAGCTTGTCGGGGCAGGAGGATAAAATGTCTTTTCCGCAAATGCCGATAAACTCACCCTCTTTAACCGTTACGCCGTTCATCTGTGCATCACGTACAGCGTGTGTTACCATACCTGTTTTTACGCCATCCATCGCTTCACGAAGACCTTCCATAACGTCATCGGGGTTTTCCTGCGAAAGGTCGATCATTGTGAGTGCGGCATAGCCCTCGCCTATCGTTTTACACTCAAGCACACGCACGTCTGCTTCCTTGTAGAGCTCTGCTGCCTGCTGAGCGGCAAGAATTACGTTGCCGTTGTTCGGGAAAACTATTATCGTTTCGGCGTGAATTCTCTTGAATGCTTCGATGAAGCTTTCAGCCGACGGGTTCATTGACTGACCGCCCTCAACGATAACGTCAGTACCGAGGGATGTGAACGTTTCTTTTATTCCGTCACCCGTCGCAACTGCAACGATACCGTATTTTTTCTTCGGCTTTTTGATTATATCTTCAGATTTTGTTTCTTTTTTAGCTTCCTTTTCAACGATAGTCGAATTGTGCTCAAGCGACATATTTTCTATTTTTACCGTCAGAAATTCACCGAATTTACGGCAGTAATCAAGCACAAGTCCGGGGTTGAGCGTGTGAACGTGCGCCTTTACGATTGAATCCGTCTTGAATATAACGACGGAATCACCCATAGAATTGAGATAGTCCTTGATTATATTTTCATCAAATATGTCAACGTCGACCTTACTGCGCTGTAAACGGAGCAAAAATTCCGTGCAGTAGCCGTATGTCATTACATCGTCTTCAGTAAATGCATCAAATGATATCTGAGCTTTTTCTGTCTTGGCTGTTTCTCTGACGGTTATAGGTGCTTTTTCACCTCTGATAGCCTTTATCATACCGTCGGCTATGTAAAGAAGACCTGCGCCGCCGCTGTCAACAACGCCTGCCTGACGCAAAACGGGAAGCTTTTCGGGGGTGCGTTCAAGTGATATCTTAAGCTCACCTCTGAATATTTCAAAAAATTCTTCAAGAGAGCTGTTTTTGCTTACCATAGCAGATGTGCGGACTGTTGCCTCACGGCATACAGTAAGTATCGTACCTTCAATGGGCTTTACAACTGCGGAATAAGCCTGTCTTACACCCTCCATAAGAGCCTTTGCAAAGCCCTCGGAGTTAGTTGCGTGTTCCTTTTCAAGACCTTTTGCGATACCCTCAAAGAATTTTGAAAGTATAACGCCGGAGTTTCCTCTTGCAGAAAGAAGCATACCCTTTGCAACAACAGCAGCTGTTGTGTAAAGAGATGTGTTTTCGAGATTTTCGATCTTTTCAAGTGCCAGAACGCCGCCTTTTATTGTCATACACATATTTTCGCCCGTGTCACCGTCAGGAACGGGGAATACGTTCAGATCGTTTACAACAGTAGCATTTACTCTCAGGTTTTCAAAACCCGATCTTATCATTTCGGCATACAGTGTACCTGTAAGTTCAGCTTTTGCTTTAGGCATAAATACACCCTCCGTTATTTATTATTTTTGTGCTTGACTTTGCTATACTTTTATATTATAATATATTAAAGTGTATTTTACAAGTAGAATATGGCAATTTGACGGCTATTTTTACGAAAACTTTAATATATATTCAAACGGAGATGGAAAAAATGGACTGCAAAAACGAATTTATAGCTATATATAACGAACATATCAAGCGTGAAGGCGCTGACAAAATGCTTGAATATCTTTTGAAGTCAGATTTCTTCACGGCTCCCGCAAGCACACGCTTTCACCTTTCTTGCGAGGGCGGACTTTGCACACACAGCATAAATGTCTATAAATGTCTTTCGGATTATATGAAGCGTCCGAGAGTCAAGGAAGTGTACGGACTTGATTATTCGGAGGAAAGTATAGCAATCGTTTCGCTTTTGCACGACGTATGCAAGGTCAACTGTTACACCCAGAGCTTCCGCAACGTGAAGGATGACCACGGTGTTTGGCAAAAAGTGCCGTGCTATGAATTTGCAGATAAAATGCCGTACGGCCACGGCGAAAAATCTGTGTATATAATCAACGGATATATGCGCTTAACACGTGAGGAAGCGTTTGCAATACGGTATCATATGGGCTTTTCGGGTACTGACGACGTAAGAAATGTCGGTGCGGCTTACGAAATGTTCCCGCTTGCACCTGCGCTCAGCTTTGCGGATATGGAAGCAACGTACTATCTTGAAAACGATAAATAATAAGGAAAAAAGCTATTATGGAAAACAGAATTTCAATATTTGAAATAAAGGAATTATTTGAAAAAGAAAATATAGGTGCTGAAATTTTCTGTCCCGATGAGATGATGGAGCATAAGTTTACCTATCTTTCCTACAATTCATCTGATGTCACCGACAACACCTTCTTTATTTGCAAGGGTGCGGCATTCAAGGAAAAATATCTTGAAGATGCCGTAAGACTCGGCGCAGGGGCATATATTGCGGAGAAAAAATATGACAGCGTCAATGTTCCTTGCGTTATCACAAACGATATCCGCCGTGCCATGGCTGTACTTTCAAAAGCATTTTACGGCGAAGCGTACAAAGCTCTGAAGCTCGTAGGACTCACGGGTACAAAGGGTAAAACCACAACGACGTATTTTATCAAGAATATACTCGATAAATTCTGCAATATGCGTACGGGAGTATTGTCAACTGTCGAGGTTTATACGGGAGTTGAGGACCACGATGCGCACCTTACAGTCCCCGAATCGCCCGATCTTCACAAGCATTTCGCACAGTGCCGTGACAGCGGTATTCCGTATATGACGATGGAGGTGTCCTCACAGGCATATAAGGTCAGCCGTGTTTACGGCACGGAATTTGACGTCGGTGTTTTTATGAACATCGGAGAAGACCATATAGGCCCGCTTGAGCACGAGGATGCAGAGGATTATTTCAGATGCAAGCTTGAGCTTATGAAGCACTGTCAGACAGCCGTTATTAACAAAAACAGTGCAAGATTTGACGAAATATATAACGTTGCAAAGCAGTATGCAAAAAAAGTCATTACATTCGGTGATGATACGTGCGATTATTGGGTAGAGAACATACAGAAAGAAGACGTCGGATTTTCATTTACAATAAAATGTAAAGATATGAACGAAAGCAATTTCAGAATATCAATGGCAGGCAGATTCAACGTTGAAAATGCCTTGACGGCATACTGCGTTGCAAAGGCTCTCGGAGTTGACGAAAATTCTATAGCGCACGGACTTTGGAAAACCGAGGTAAAGGGCAGAATGAATCTGTTTGAAAAAGACGGAGTTACGGTCATCGTTGACTATGCGCACAATTACCTCAGCTTCAGCAAGCTTTATGAATCACTGAAGGCTGACTATCCCGGCAGACGTATCGTTGTTGTGGTAGGCTGTCCCGGCGGTAAAAACTATATAAGACGGCGTGACATCGGTAAATTAAGCGGTGAATATGCCGATTATATGTACCTCACCGCAGAGGACCCGCAGTTTGAAAGCGTAAGAAAGATATGCGAGGATATCGCATCTTATCTTGAACCGTACGGAACACCTTACGAAATAATTGAAGACCGTGCAGAGGCTGTTGAAAAATCGTTGATGACGGCTAAAAAGGGCGACGTCGTGGTGCTTGCCGCAAAGGGTGAGGAGGTCTACCAGAAGGTCGAGGGTAAATACGTTCCCTATGAATCCGACCTTGCAATAGCAAAGCGTTGCCTTGAAGTTTTAACAGTTAAATAAAACGATTTTGCGCATCTGCGGTAAAGCAGGTGTGCAAAAAACTTATATTGACACACTTTCGTTTTTTGAAATATAATATCAATGAAATTTATTTACGAAAACAAGGAGCCATATATGGAATACGCTCAGCAAACGATAATTGATTTTTTGAGTGGCAATTTAGACATCGTGGAATTTCGTAGATTATACGATGAAAAATCGGAAATCGATGCCTTTTTACAAAAAATCATTGACGATATGAAAAAAGATCAAAATAGAAAAATTCTCTATTTTCCTTTAATGATTGATGGTGTTGAAAATCAATATATTGAAGCAGTTCCGGATTTGCTTGATCCCGAAAACGATCCCGGACTTCAATATTGTCCGCCGAGATATGAAACAGTTCGTCAATGTCTTACTTATGAATTTCGTCTTTTAACACACGATGTTGAAACAGCCGATGGTGCTTCTACGTTTTATACAGAAGTTTACTCAATTTATTATCAGATAGATCAATCTATTCCGTATTGTTACAAATATGATGAAGCTTACAGCTTTTCTCTTGAAGTGATTCCCGAATATCTTGAGGGCGGAGAATCGGAAAGGTATATACAAAAGCATATTATTCCTTTATTCCCCGAAACAATGAAAAAGACGGAACGTAAAAAAGCCATCAAAGCAAAAATCAAGGAAGCATTTAAGTGCGAAAAGGGATATCCCTGTTGGCCTCAGTCGTCCGAATGGCCGATGGATACAGAGGGCAAGCCGTGTACCTATATCGGAAAGGGAAAGAGCAACGGTGATTTGTGCCGATTCCGTTTTCGTGATGAAACGACGGGAAAAGAAATCGTCATAGAAGAGTCTTATTAATACACCTGTTGCCCCGCCTTGTGCGGGGCTTTGCTGTTTGAGGTCGGCGCATGCTCTCAAAACTCCATAGAAAGGAAGACTACATCGCTGCCCGACAGTACACCTGAAATTAGTCACCTTGCACGGTAAGATATAAAAAAAGGAGTACGAACAAAAGCGTGATGTTCTTATCGGAGAAATTACAAGCCTATTGCTCACTTGGCTCAAACTTGCTCCACAGACAAATATCCCCCCCCGACAGTTTTTCATCGATCTGTCGGGGGGGCTTTCCTTTAGTCTGTCATTTCGATCAAAAGGCTCTTATGAATTTCAAAAATTGTTTTTCCTTCTTCAGATTCAATATACCATGGCTGCTCTGTATCCACAATGTAAGAATCAGCTTTTTCCTCTACAATTACACATCCGATAAAGCAATCCTTAGGAAAGATGTTTTCAAAATTCTCGCTTGATACAACCGGCCATTTTTCGATAATGTTGTGTCGCTTATCATTGACATCAATGAATTCACACAGTACAATTTCGGGATACGCACTGTTATCGATTAATTGCGTGGCTATAGCCTTAATATAAAACATTCTTAAATACTCCTCCTTTTATCGCCGGTTTCGCCTTTGTATTACAAAGACATAAGGCAACGCCCATACCCCTATTCTTCGGCATATAATTCGTCATAATACCACCGCATAGGGGTTTTCATAAATATATCGCAAATGCTCATCATAGTCCTGACGGTTACGAATGATATGATCATTGGAGCGATATTGCCATATATT